>JAJDUM010000118.1 GCA_022826645.1 Candidatus Poribacteria bacterium | reverse complement strand
AATTACAAACGACCTCACCAGAGTCTCAATTATGCGACACCGGCTGAGGTGTATCTGAGCTAAAGAAGTACACAGCAACTCTCAATTATCTTACTTATTTTTACATCATTTTGGCCTCGACAAGGGGGCCACTTTAGGATGGCTGGTGGGTCGGTTGGGTCCAGGGTGTTCGAGGTGTTAATTGTCAAGAAAGGACAAGGGAAGAACTGCTTGACTCGATAAGGGAGGTGCTCCCTATAATGTTGGAATTAAATAAGGCTCCGCGCTATCGTGATGTTCGTCCCGGATTTGAACCGGTCCCAGTCACTATTGATTTATATGAATCTACGGAAACTCAAGAAGCATTTACGTGAGAATGATTGTGTTCTGTATAGGGAAGGGGTGTACTGCCAGTTGACGATCAAATGATCCGCAGAAAGGAAACAATCATAATAGACAACATAATAAAATACCTCAACGAGAACATAGGCGTAGCCATAATCATAGGGGCAATACTAACCCCAATAGTCGGATATTTCCTAGTAAAAATATCAAGACCAACTGCAAGAATTGCAAGACAAGCATACAACGGCACAATATCATACACAAGGAACCAGTGGAAAAACCTAAAGATCAACCTTCACAAAAAAGCCTCAATGAATAGGGAGGAAACGCTACAAATACTGGAAGAAATTATTGAAATAACAAGCAAACAAAAAGACCTGAATACAGAAATACTCAGAATCCTAAACAAAACCCTAAAAAAGCAAATTGAACCCTACGACCGCCTCATAAGCCGCGATTATAAAATAAACATCGACTACCACCATGAACTCAGAGAAATTATAATAAAAAACAAGGAGGCCCATGAAAAACAAGATGAGATAGAAAGAAAGATAGAAGAACTCAACGAGAAAATCCAATAGCAATCAAAAGCTTATATCTACGCAGCACCAAAAAGTATGTTTATTCTATATTACCCATAAATCCCCGCCGCCATATATCCAACCACCTGATCCCGCCCCCCGATGGGAACATCACCGGAGTTCGCTGCTTTCAACACCTCAATTCGATTCCCGCCCAACGCCTTCGCCGCTCGCATTGTCGTTGATATCAGCGAGCCTTGGGTTCTCAAGGTAGATTTCATTTATTTGGTTTGTTTCAATTAAATGTCAACAGGACCTTAGCTATCTAATCGCCTCAATTCGATCCTGATATACATCAATCAGCTTGCGATCCACTATTAATACTTCGATCTCTGACAGCGAATTGGATACAGGCATAAACGTCCTCTCTTTTGAGAGTAGGATACGCTTCAAGCACCCCGTCTATGGAATCGCCTGCACCCAAAAACTCCATGATGGTTTGAACGGGGATGCGAGTTCCAGCAATCACGGGTCGTCCATTGCAAATGTCAGGATGAACATCTATTCGGTCTGCCACAATAATTCTCCTTAATGGGTTGAACATTCAAAGTGAGGTTAAGATTCTCTTTTTAAGGGGCTCTAACAAGGAGGCTTCTACAATACTACCCGCGACTGCTTCCCGCCTTGGATGCTTGGCTCCGCACACAACCGCTCACGGAGGCGACCCAAACCCGCATGAACATCTGGATGTGTCTCCTCAGATATGCCAAGCACTTCCGATAAGAGCCGCTGATCCAACTCCTGACGCACCGCGTCCTCGGACATCTGATTGAACGGAAGCAGCCGCTTATGTTTCATTTCTTCAAAGATGCGCTCGGCGTTTTGCAACGCGGTCTGATCCAGTTGGCGCACCTCCAACGTTGGCATTGACTCTAGAGCCACTAAACTAACCCTTCCACGCCCCGCGTGCTGCTTGTTACAGTGCATCCAATGACATAACAATCCTAAGGTTGAGTTTCCCCACAAGGAAAAGATGTAGTCATGCAATAGATTGGTAAATACAACATTGGGTAAGCCGATACCGATCGCGGCCTTCTCCGTGAAGAGTACCGATAGGGAATTTGAGTTAAACCGTAAATCTAAATTGTAATGGACCCGTCCGTTTCTTTCCAATATTTTTTGGGCTTTGTCATAGTAGTTGGGCCGAATAATGCCGTGGCAATCCGGTTGCACAACCATAGCGCGTTGATTATCTGCATCGAGATGCCATAGCCCCGGATACAAATCTGCATCGGAGCACCCCATTTCTATATCAAAGGCACCCCATGATGGGTCTTTGATAGTTCGGTGGTTAAAACCGATTGTCGCAATCTTACCGACAGGGCTTATCGGAATTTCAAGGGGGTCACGCAGGCCCGGTAACCAGACACACCCATTCGCTAAGTGAGAGGTGGATTGAATCAACGCGAGCTCTCTAATACGTGAGGTGCTCCATATCTTTTCTAATGGACAATTTAAGGCAGCCCCTACCGTCTCCTCCCCTACCTTGATGGGGTTCCCACCGATCGGTGGGTCCTCAAGCTTTCTGACCTCTCGGAGACGCTGAATCCACTTGGCTATTTCTACTGCCTCTAAATGGCTATTCGGCCTGCGGTGTAGACAGACAAAGGTGCCGCGACCCGTGTTTTCGGTTCTGCCTTTGAGCGCAACGACGATACACTCCGCCATGTTTGTATCGGCGGAGAAAGCGCAGTTTTCCGTTTCAACATCGGCAATGGTGACAACGGTTACATTGTGGTACTCCTCTGCCCACAGATTTCGCACTTTTTGCCAGTTCGGAGAAGTCAGTACAGTCAGGGGAAGTACGAACCCCATCGTAGGTGGATACAGGTTCCGATTTATCGGAATGCTCGGAACGGCAGAGGCGTCCCTACGGCTATCTTTTAGCATCCGATCCGCGAGGTCAACGAAGTAGGAACCGAGGCCGGCGTTGCCATTTGCGATGGAGGTATCTATACTTTTGAGCGATGCTTTCATTTCCTCAGCGACGTCTTCAGTCCTATCTCCAAACACAGTCTTTGGAACATCAGGATTATCGGAACTGTTGTCCGCTCCCATCCGTGTGAAGGGCGGATTATCGACGACGATATCAAACTCACCATGCCGAAATTCCGATCTTTGGGTATCGTCCCCGATAAGATCGGGATTCAAAGCAACTTGGCTGTCATCACCCTGAACTTTCTCGGTGTTTATTAATCCTAACGGCAGCGTTGCCTCCGGATTCTCAAGTAAATCCAAAGCCCCTATTGCATATTTTCCATCCGGTCGTTGTGTGCCGTATGCCATCGTATGAATGCGGGTTTTTCCGATTTTGACATCGGGATAGGTACTCGCAATAATTGAAGCGGTGGGGTGACTGGCATTGGGCATGATATCAGCTCCAACGAGGTTATTTTCCACCATTTGCCGGTGAATGTCTTTCCCACTCCCACCCGCTTGTTCATGCAGTGCCACTATCTGCTGGTAAAGTCCGTTTAGCAGTGCGCCGGTGCCACAGGCAAAATCGGCAACTTTTGGGAAGGCAGATAGTCCTTCTCCTAGGGTAGGCTGCGCGTTGGGTAAAACAAGAGCAGAGAGTAGTGCAACAGATTCGGGGCGCGTATAGTTTGCCTTGATGAACCTGCGGTCGACAATCAACCGCTGAAAGACAACACCCGCTAACTCGTGTACCTGTGCCAGTCCTTGCACAATCAGTTTCTGGGCGGTATTACGCAGGGTCCACAATACGTGCCCGACCAACCTATCATCTGTCGCCAGTACCTCTTTCGTCAGACGATACGCAACATCAAAGATTGGACGGTAGTTGATCTGTCGAATACTATCCCACGCGCTCAAAACTTCATTGACGTTAAGTTGTTCGCCCACCGTTTGAAGTTGACCGAGGGATGGCACGGCTTCCATTTCCGGGGTTCCAGCAAGGGCACTTTGAAAAACGAAGGCGTTTGTGATAATCAACATCGCCATCCGATAGGTCTGTACGCCCGCTTCTTGATAGAGAATTTTCTCAATGGTTTCTTTGATGTGGGAGCGTGTCTCTATGGCAGCAGCAAGGAGGATTGCAGCTTCATTTACGCCGTGCTCTAAATCTTCTGCGGCTCGGGCAACCTTAGAAATGGGGATGGCACCGATTCGGAGGGCAGTCGTAACGTCACTGATATTGCCTCTAATCCAACCGCTATTGGGAAAACGATGGGGCTCATCAATAGAGTGGAGATCATCAATACTGAAGAGAGCGTAATGGAGGTCATCGGCACGTTGGAGGGCGTCAGTGATCTCGGCGCTACTGAGTTGTCGAAACCGATAGGGCACCCGTAACGCCATGGCGGTTTTAACCGTCTCAAACGATGCCAAGCGTTCTCCGAGTCGCTGTTTCGCTTGTTCTTCACCCTCCAAGTTTGGTGCATTACGATGGTCTACCTTTACCTCTATGATCACCGGCTCTTTGCCGGTTTCCGTTACGGTCATATCGGGTTGACCTTCGCGTAGCAGTGTTTCTTGAGGTTCAATGTTCCAAGTGTGTCCGCGCTCTCGTAATATATCCGCTATATAGACCGTGATTGTGTCCTCATTCCGCATTTGTATCTCTGTCTTTCTTCCCAGCCAGTACAACAAACTATGGCGATTGCACTTCTGGTTGCTTGACTGCCGGAGTCTTACTTGAACTTCAGTGGTTTATCTCAGCCGTAGGTAGGACTTACACAGTTGAAAGCTTAAAGTCCCTATACGGAGATCAGGATTCAAAGCAGGAACTCCATCAAGGAGTTTGTAAGGAACAACGATCGTTGTTCCCGACTGAAGGGCGCAACTCCTAAGCCTGCCAAAAAAGTACGTTTATTCTATATTACCCATAAATTCCCGCCGCCATATATCCAACCACCTGATCGCGTCCGCCGATGGGGACATCGCCGGAGTTCGCTGCTTTGAGGGTCTCAATCCGGTTCCCGCCCAACGCTTTCGCAACTCTCATTGTGGTATAGATCGCGCCGGTGCTGCACATCATGCAGTGAAAATTCTGGGTAGGGTGGTGCTGCATGTATCCATCCATCTGCCGGCGCAAGTAATCGGGATCAAAACGCTCAATCGCCTCAATGAGGACCCCATCAGATTTTTGTGCTGCTTCGTAGGTTGGATAGTGACAGAGATCGGTGCTCCCAATCAGTAGGCAGGATCGATCACCTATAGCTTCGGCGATGGCTTGACTCAAGGATATGACATTTTTGGGGGAGTCGTCTTGCAACAGGATAGGAACGATACGGAGGTCGGGGAGGAGGTACTGGAGGAAGGGTAGCTGTACTTCGAGGCTATGCTCT
The DNA here is from genome assembly GCA_022826645.1 of Candidatus Poribacteria bacterium. Classification (GTDB taxonomy): domain Bacteria; phylum Poribacteria; class WGA-4E; order WGA-4E; family PCPOR2b; genus PCPOR2b. The sequence goes on along the minus strand of JAJDUM010000118.1, from coordinate 76,832 downwards.
TCTGCATGAGCCGGTGGCAGGTCAAGGAGGTCGGTATTCAAGCGCATCATCTGAGATGCGAGGTCTTCATCGATTGGGATATCGCCAAGCGGTGTACGGAACGCACCACGCGCATAAATCGCTGCCGTGCCGATTGGGTGGCGGTGGCTTAATCCGAGGAGCACCACCGTGTCGAAGGAGTGCCCCACCAACTGCTTGTAGGCGTATCCCGCGACATGACCGGAGTAGACGTAGCCGGCATGGGGCGCGATAAGCCCGATGAGTTCGCCATCAGTTTCTTTCAATTCCGCATCGTCAATGAATTTCCCCACCTGTGCGGATAGTGCTCCCGGTGAATCTGGATAGAAAGTGCCAGCGACAGCGGGGGAGCGAACGGTCTCAGCCTGAGTAGTCTTCCTTTTCCAACTGATACCCATCCGTCTTCTCCTGCTATTCAGTTTCTGGCTCTGTTTCTTCCGATGGTCCTTCGGTTGTAGATTCTGAGGATCCCGGCTGCGGGGGAGGTGGAGGATTATTCGCTAACCGTATATAGGTCATCCGGAGGTTATGGAGGGTATTATCCAACAGATTGCTTTCGGGCGCTGTTAAGTTGCCCGTTGTTTTCTCTTTGAGGAGCTCGATTGTGTCGATTGTCCGCTTCGCCATTTCGAGATCTACCAGCACCTCTTTTGTCCCCGGATTTTGATAACCACCGAGGTAAGTAACCGCAGCCATCCCAAGCTCTGCAATGAAGGCTGAAAAATCAATAGGCGGCAGTTTAGGTCGATCCTGTTCGGTTGAGGTCTCTGCCATCTTTGTACCTCTTTAATCACTACTTTATAAATGCAATTAGGTCTTACGTGCTTCGGCATGGGACAAGGGGTTCCGCCTACAGACTTACCCATTTCAGCACAGTTGGCGCGGGGCAAGTTGCTCTGAATCCCGCCTGTCCCGATTCATCGGGGATGTATCGGGGATGCCCCGCCTACGGTTAGGTAAGCCCCGATACTGACAAGTAATGCTTATTCGTCGAAGATAATGATTTGTGCAGGTAGCGATCCGGCTTGATTGTTGTGCTCTGGATTCTCATTCATTGCGAGAAAAATTACGCCTTCAGCCGGTGCAGCATTGTCGTATCGCGAACCAACAGCGAACACCATATCGCCGATTTTTGCGATGAGCGCGCCGACGTTAGCACCGGGCATCAGGAACCCTTCTTCAGCGAGTAGATTGGGGATGCCGTCAGCACCACACCAGCAGATGCGATTCTGCGTATCTGGAGACCATGCACCCTGTGCGTCGATGACCATGCGCTGCCCTTTTTTAACGCTAACATACGTCTCTTGCCAAACCGGGCTCGGTCGGGCAGTATGGATAAGGGTTAATGCCATGAAAAATCCTTTCTTTTATAGTAAAGTTTAGAATTAATTGGACCCTCCAAACCGGGGCGGTTAGGGAGCTGCCCCTACCGTTCTCCCGTTTGGTAGGCACTGTTTCTAACAGTGCCGATGCGGTGCGGTTTTTAACCGCACCTACCGGACCCGATAAATCGGGATCGAAACCGAGGGACGAAAGTGTCTATCTGTTTTTAGAATTCACCATAATTAACGTAGATTTCGGGAAGAAATAGGCAAATCTGTAAAAATGAAAATGAGCGAGAAAGCCAGTTGATGCCCTGACCTCATCGCTCATGTGCGCTCTTCGATTACTATTCCCCTTTTTCACGAATCTTGACCGTCATGATCTGGTCGCCTACTGCAATAGTGTCGATCACATCTAGACCTTTCGTGACCTGCCCAAATAGGGTGTAATCGCTGTCTAATACGATTGTGTCGAGACAGATGAAGAATTGGGTGGCATCTGCAACAGTCGCGCCCTCGGCTTTTGCCATAGCGATGATCCCTCTCACCGGTTCGCGATCACTTGTCTCAATCGCTATCGTATCTTCGGTCGGGAAACGCGACCCGGCTTGAATCAGTTTTCCGGCTTCAACGCGATGGAATGTCGCATGATTATAATATTCCAATCGCGCATTCTTTAGAAAGTTTTCTACAGTATTGGGAGCAACGTCCGCAAAAAACTCGACCTCAATTGCCCCCTTGTCTGTCTCAATGACAGCCATAGCGCTGTGGATGTCAATTTTTGTTTTGGTTGTTTGCGTCGTGTCAGCCGATACTGTCGGACGTGCTTTCGGCTTTGGTGGACCCTTCTGTTCCTGCGAACAGCTTACAAGGTATACGGTAAACAATGCTGCGAGCAGCATCACAGTAAAACGTTCAATGTAGCTTCGTCGGTTTTTATTCTGAAATAACATATTTTGACTTCGCCTCCAATCGAACTTTTTTCATTACGTCGCCGACCCTTAACAGGTCTACGACCTCCATACCCTGAATAACTTGACCAAACGTTGTGTACCGGCCGTCTAAATGCGGTTGCGCTATTAGACAGATATAAAACTGACTTCCCGCCGAATTGGGATTACCTGTATTTGCCATGGCAATGGTCCCTCGTTGATGAGGAACTTGGTTCGGGTTAGTATGTTCATCAATGATAGTATACCCAGGACCACCCGTCCCATCCCCATTCGGATCACCTCCCTGAATAATATTCAGGCCCGGTTTATCCACTCTACGATGAAACGTTAGCCAGTCGTAGAACTTTTTCTTAATCAACTTTCTAAAGTTATCAACAGTGGCAGGTGCTGAGTCCGAATACAATTCAATTACAATTTTTCCTTTATCCGTTGTTATCACAGCGACCTGCTCCTCTTCCGCCATCATTTCACCACCTCCACTTGAAGCAGCGCAACCGATCCAAGCGGATAGTAGGACTAATGTAGCAAATATGGAAGTGGTAAGCAGAATACGTTTTCGCATCACTACCCCTTTCCTCATTGTTAAGGACACGGATTCTAACTCATCGTTCGCCAAAGCAAATCCTGATTACATATTATTATGAGTAAAGCAGACGTTGATCTGCACGATCTGAGAAGGAACTTCATGCGCATTAAGCCACGTTAGATACTAGCATAGCAAAGATTAACAGAAAAGTCAACACTTTCGTGAGACCAATAGAGAGTCACAGGGGTTTCCAGTTATTGGGTCGCTGCTAGAGTACGGTTGACAAAATTGGCGTATGGTGATAAGATTCGAAAAATCCTGTTTTTAGGTGCAGTACGGAATCTGGGATACATATCATAGTTCGAGGAGGTTTATAACTGCATGGATTTCTTTCAACTGACTGAGGCACAACGCCGGGACATTGATGCAGACGGTTTTCTTATCATACCGGAAGCGATTGACCCCGAAACCGTTGCCCGTGTGACTGAAGCGGGAGACCGATTGATGGCACCATTCACGGCGGACCCAGAAAGCATCTATCTACAGCGCCGTGACGGTATCGTGCAGGAGGAAGCCTTCGACTCGCTTGTCTCTAACTCAAGCACCGTTTCACGAATCGTTCAGTTGCTCAGCCCCAACATCCATCTCCACACCGCTTCGCTCATCTACAAGAAGCCCCAACCTCCTGACACGACGCCTCCTGACCGTGGCTGGCACCGCGACATCGGTATTGCAGAGGACCTCGGACATAAAGGCTTGCCGCGGGTTGGGATAAAGGTGTGCTACTGCCTAACAGACTTTCTTGAGCCCAACTCCGGCATGACGTTGATGGCACGTGGGAGCCATCAGAGCCCCGAACCGTTGGCTATTCGTAAGGGCGAACCCGATCCGCCGACAGTGGTCGATCCGTGTTTACGCGCCGGCGATGCCATCTTTTTTGAAAATCGGATTTACCATACCGCAGCACCCAATCTGGGCAACTCCATTTCAAAGGTGATAATCTACGGCTATTCCTATCGATGGATGAAGGTTGATATCAATCTTGATCCGCCGGACGAACGGGTAATCGCACGAGTGGACAACGAGATCGATAAACAGCTTTTAGGTGCACACAAGAACGTCGACACACCGCCGCAAGGCTTGAGAGATTGGGCAACACACTACGGAGTCAATCCAGAACCCACACGCTGGGTTGTTGAGGTGTAAACAAACAGATACGCTCTTACTAAATAACCCAAGTTCCAACCGGTGTTAAGATTATCGCCAATTTTTATCGAAAAATTCCTTTCGAGCTAAGACCAAAGTCATAGGGAACAACGATCACTGCCCCTACGTAAATCCTTGATCTACAGCGACTTAGTCCGAGCGGCATGATTTCTTAACATGAGCCAACCGCAACGACAAGTGTGCTACGAAATTCGATGACCGTTTTAAAAGTGATTACGGCTTTAACCACCATTTGACAATACAAAGGTTGATCAGTTATACTGACTACATGAAAGTCAAAACATCAATCACTTTATCTGAGGACTTAATTAAAGAAATTGATACATTATTGGGTCAATCTGGGAATCGGTCAGCGTTTGTGGAGCAGGTTCTGCGCGATTTTTTAGCTGCAAAAGCACAAAGGTTCAATGCGACGAAAGAACTTGAGATTCTAAACCAATTTGCCGACGAATTGAACGAGGAAGCTAATGATACTCTATCCTATCAGGTGAAGTGGTGAAACGAGGAGAGTTGTATCGCGTGTTCAAGCCCAGCCCACGGGATCCAAGACGGTCACGTATGTTTGTTGTCGTAAGTCGCCAGCTTCTTATCGATTCCCGTTTCTCGACTGTGATCTGTGCCCCAATTTACTCGATACATCATGGGTTGCCGACTCAAGTATCCGTAGGCATTGACGAAGGTTTCAAGCATGACAGTAGTATTCATTGTGACGAACTAATTAGCATTCTCAAGTCTGACTTGGTCAATTTTGTCGGAACGCTCTCGCCTGAAAAAATTCTCGAACTTGATACCGCGCTTGCCGTTGCATTAGATTTATCTCAAGGTTTTTAGTGGCAAAACATCCTGAAATCTGCAATAACCCCGCAAACTTTGGGACGTGGGGTCCGATCAATGACTTAGAAGTTTCTGCCGCGCCTTCTTGGTGCTTTTGACACCGAATAAATTTTATAAAATTCTTGAATCATTGTGTTGCATACCGCAAAGAAAGAGCGACTGAAGTCGCTACGACGCAACAATAGGATTCAGTATCAAACCAATGCGCCCCGGCATCAGGCTTAAAGGTCGTTTTTGGCGATATACGCTTTCAGATGTGCTAAGGCGCGTCCGCTATCAATCGCTTCCCTTGTCCTCTCGATAGCCTCGTGCGGATCCGAGCAGATGCCCAACAGATAGTCGGTCATCGCTGTATTCAGTACCAGCCGATCATATATCTGCCCTTCCTCACCGGACAACGCCTCCATCCCCGCTGATGCAAACGCTTCAGGACTGACCGTTTCTATGCGCGGGTTTTTCTCGTAGTTGAACCCGAACTCCGATGGGTCGATGTCCAACGAAAAGTCCTCACGCCGTTCCCCGACGCGCCGGAACCCTTGGGAATAATTTATCGCTTGCCGCTCCTCCGTTGAAGGACTGCCCAAACGTAAGGCGTAGTGGCTCGTCCCCTCTTCACCTTTGACCACAAGCCCTGCACGAAAACCACGTTCCCATATTAATTGCAGCAACGGCGTTTCATACCCAACGTGGTAGTACCCAATCACCATATAGTTTGCACCGGCAGTGGTGAACAGTTGCTGCGCTTTCTCCGTCGCGGCCCAAGGGGGCCGTTTTTTTATATGGACCCGTAATTCTCGGACATTGTAGGCGCCGGGCGAATATTCGCGCTGACTCACGTAAGCAAATCCGACCTCAGGATCTTCGATACACCTCGCCGCTTCGTCAAGGGAGAGATCCGTTCGGGCACCGATTGCCTGTAGAATCTTCTCCTCTGTGATTCCGTTTTTCGGCGGCATCTCATCAACGCCGTGTAGGACCGTCGGTTCACCGAGTGCCGCTCGCACCGCTGCGATGAATAGTGTCGGTCTGAAGTACCGTGTCGCGCCATCGAAAGGTTGACCAAAATGCGTCAGCGACTCGACGGAAACGTTGCGAACCCCCTCTGGACCGAAAGTTGCATCGAGGTAGCCGCGCACTTCATCGTAGCTTTCGAGGTTCATACGCTGACCGATAAGCGCTGCGCCCTTCAGTGCTCCCTTCACATCCCCGTTCAGGATAGCTTTCCCCATCCGGCGCGTTTCATCGTAGCTTAGGTGACCGCCCCTCAAGATCTTTTCAAGTGCGCCTACGACAATCGCCTCATCAGGATTTGCACTGGTATGCCCCAACTCTGGTTGCATGATAAACCGGATCTCTGGAGGCATCAGTCGTTCCAGATCTGGACGATATTTATCGAAAGCCGCGATCTCGGCTTCGCTCCACTGCGTCTTTTTTGGGAAGCCCTTCCGAATCGTCATCGCGGCGAAAAATGCCCCCAGCTGTGCCTCTGAGACCGCTTGATCTTCGGGAAACTTCCCTTTGACCGACCTCAGAATGATCTCAAGGATCGCTGATGGTCTGATCGGATCATCCGGCTTCGCGCCCAGCGGCCGGGTCTGGTGGGGGCCGGTGCAAACCCTCGCCAAGGCTTCCTCGACATCCGCATTGGGCCCGGGATACTGTTTTGTGTACATTCTGGCTTGCCCTCCTTCCGCAGGTAGTTCATTTGTTCATGAGTTCATTGGTTTATTGAATTAATGAACGGTATACATTACGCTCCGCCCTGATAAGATCTCGAAGGAATACAATGTGTATAGTCTGGGAATTCTTCAAGTATTTTAGCCCCAGAGGAGCGACATGTATATAGAAAAGAGTATATTCCCACAACTCAAGCCCCAGAGGGGCGACATGTGTGGAGTATTATCAGGCAAGCAACAGCTTGAGTTGAATATTATCCCATACGCCCAAAATGGGGTAACTTTTACTTCAATATCAACAGCCGCCGCGTCGCTGTGAATTCCCCTGCTGTTAGGGTATAGAAATAGAGGCCGCTGGCGACAGATTCACCAAGCTGGTTACGGCCGTCCCAATAGGCTGCACGACTCCGACTCCGATACATACCCGCTGCCTGATATCCCACCGCCAATCGTCGAACCATCTCCCCGTTCATATCATAAATCGCCAACGTCACCGCTGCCGACTCTGCTAGCTGATACGGTATCCACGTCTCTGGGTTAAATGGATTCGGATAGTTATGGAGCAGTGCGGTTTCTTTAGGAATCAATGAGGCTAGTAGTTTTTCAAGAATTTCGATACCTTGCTTGAAGGCGAGCGAACCGTCATCTTCCAACCGTGCTTGTGCTATCCATGCCTCTATCATCGCAGCATCTACGCTTTCTGTCCCCGCCGATGGTGCGGCGGACGCTGTGGTGTTGCCGAGACTTCGTGCCGTGAGGATGAGGTCGAGGATACTGACGACACCATCGCCATTGAGATCCACCGGCGAGCCTGCTGCCACCCGTCTACCCAACTGCTGTGCGATAAGAATGAGATCCAAAATGCTAACCACACCGTCTCGATTGACATCCCCTGTGGCAAGTTGTGCGCCCACAGTGATACGGATTTGATGTGGTCCTGCGGAGATAGCTACTCCTGTGGTGGAGCCGAATTGAAAGTTCTGCAATGCTAACTCTGTTTCACCGACGGATTTTGCCTTGAACTTCACCTGAAGCAAAGTACCCGTGCCACTCACACCTTGAGTAGATAGTCGTATAGCGCTGAGTCCTGTAATTTTCCCTGCTGCGTTATCAATAGTTCCACTCTGAAAGAGGGTTGTGCTGCCTGTTTTTAGGAAATTGCCTTCGCTTACATCAATAGCTTCAAGCGCAGTAGGGTCAAAGGCGATATCAAACTGCCACCCCGCCAAGTCGTAGACATCTTTTGCGCCGATGTCGAGGGTAAAGGTGTCGCCCGTATGAATTGGCGTCTGGGAAAAAGTGTAGCTGACACCGGGGTTTGCAATTGTATATTCGGTGCCTGCTTCAAATCCAAAAAAGGCACTAGTCCCATAACCCATGACAACCGCAACTAATAGAACATTTCTCCCCTGCTGCAATGTGACCGAGGAAAAATCATTGTAATCCCCGACCCGCCCAAAGTGCCCAAACACTTCGTAAATCACAACTCCGTTTAGCCAAACTTTTAGCCCGTTATTGTTGCCGACATACATCGTTGTGTCTTGTTCCCGTGGCGAATACAACGACACACTGCCGTAGATGACGCTGTTAGGGCTGGAAAGTTTTAGCATATCTTCAATGTTATTGTTTCCCGTGGATGGGAGTCTGTGGGATGTCCACACGGTATCCCCGACGGAATCTCCCTCTATTGCTCCACGGATTGCAACCCCTACCTCTGTCACCGCACCCCCAGTTGCTTTCGACAGTAGATCTGTCCTGTTATCCCAGTCTACCGGTAACAATGCCCATAGCCACGGTCCCTCTATCTTCGGGCCTCCTTTTGGAATCCCCGGATTCCCCGCCCAAATAACCGTTATCTTCTCGCGTAATGCCTCCAAGGGCGCAAGGTCAGAAATCTGGTTTCTACCGACATTTAACCATGTTAAGTTTGTTAAGCGCAGAATGGGTGATACGTCCGATATTTGGTTTCTTCCAAGATCTAGCCATTTCAAGTTTGTTAACCCCGCAAGCGGCGTTGCGTTCGATATGTTGTTCTCTTCAAGATCTAGACGCTTTAACCTATTTAATCCCGCGAGAGGCGATATATCCGATATTTCGTTGCTGGAAAGATAAAGTTCCTGTAGTCCCGTTAAGTTCGCCAAAGGTGTTAGATCCGATATTTTCCCAATAGGAAGATATATATGCCGCAATTTTGTTAACCCTACAAGGGGTGATAAATCAGATATGGGGTTGCCCCACCCGTGAATACGTTCTAGGTTAATCAATCCCGTAAGGGGCTCAAGGTCGGATAGATTTGTGATTTTACCACCAAACCATAACTCCTTCAAATTGATTAAGTCTGCCAGTGGTGAGAGGTCGGATACAGAGGTCTTGCCAAACCATAACCTTTCCAAATTGATTAGGTCTCTTAGGGGCGATATATCCGATATAGGGTTGTTGCTAAAGCTGATATGACGTAGATTGATTAATCCTGCTATCGGTGAGAGATCGAATACGAGGTTATCGCTAATCCATAGCTCGTGCAGTTCTATTAATCCTGCTATCGGTGAGAAGTCAGATACCTGATTGACCCTGAGATTTAACTCGTTCAGATTGATTGCAAACTGAAGTCCAGTCAAATCCTGGATACCCCTATTCCGTGCATCAAGTTTTCTCAATCTTTCCATCTCCTCCACAGTAATCGGAGCATTGGGACTTTTGCCCAGTTCCTCTGCAATCGCAGCATGGAGGTTGGGATCAGGGATATGAACAACCGCCCCCGGTAACACCTCCGGCTGCGACGGACTGTCAACCTCCACCTCTGGGAAGTCCAAAGCGTAAATCATCCCATTGAAATTAGACCTCCATGCGTCCAGTTTCATACTCCCATTTGCACTGTCTAACACCAGCAAGCCTGCGTTCTGCAGCCCCACATTCTCACGTATCTTTTCCAAAAATACTTCCGTTTCTAACCCAACCACCGCAGCAGCGTACGCAGCGTCCACATCGCCCTGAAACGCCTCATGGAAACGCGCAATCGGCTCAATGTCGTCAACCGCACCGCCCGTCGCTGCCAATGCCACCTTGTACCTCTCCATATCCTCCTGTAAAAGCACATCCATCTCTGCCTGCTCGACATAGAGCCGCAACGCCTGCGCTTTGTCATAAGCCGGGTTGGTATTACTCTCTATCACAGAACGCACCTGATCCTCAAACGTCTTCATACCTTCCGTGTGGCAACCGAAACAGGATAACCCATTCCGCACCGTCGGGTCACTCGCTGCGGGGTTGGAGACAATGTCTATCGGTGCAGCGTCCAACCGGGAACCCGACGCATTGACCAAGTAGTAGCCTTGTAATCCGTTAGGCAGATTGAAGATAACCTCTCCGCCATCATGGGTGAAAGCGAGGGGGTGGTTAAAGATGTTCTGCGTCCCAACACTGCCAGCAAAGTCGTAACTCTTCCAATACGCACCATCTCGAAAGGCGTGTCGCTCCACCACCCGGTTGTGATTGGAGACACCGGAGTTGTTGAAACCCGCCCGCCAGACACGCACTCCCGGCGCATCACGGAGATTGCGACCCACATCAACACCCAATCGGGTCTCTAACTCTCTATCCGTCAATGGCAGAGATAACAAATCGTGGTACAGCGGTGGGGTGGAGGCCGTTGCCACGAACCAATCAACATGAACCGATGGTATCTCGCTCGTCGTCTCCGTCTGTAATCGCCTCAGTTGTTCCTTTAGTGCACTCTGTGTCGGTGCATCAAACCCAATGTGATAGGGATATGCCGCTTCTATCTGCGTCCAAGCGTTATTGACGTCCCACTCATAGTGTCGTAGGTCAATGTAGAATATGGTTTCTTGTGGATCGATGGGTTGTGGGTTGGTGACCGTACCGCCCCACGATAGACTGTTGACCAATTTGGATAGTCCGTTACGATAGGCTTTGAGGACCTCCGCCGTCTCACCCGCGTTATAGAGATGTGTCATTGTAAAGTATCGGGCAAAGGCACGATCAAAGGGCGCAAGGGACATAACGTGAGTCTCAATGGCATTGAGTATTTCAACAGGAGAGATGAAATCGCCATCGGTCGTAGGGGCTGCTGCCCAATCGGGAGCACCGGCTAATATCCAGTTACGGATGGTGTCAATCGCTTGGACAGGTAGTTGGGGTTGTCCGAGAGGCATCCGTTTGGCTGCGTCAGTGGTCAGTAATCGGTTATACAGTTCGGAGGCATCAGGGTTTCCCGGCACAACCGAACCCTTTTCGATGAGTGCGTTGTGTTCCATTAAGAGTGTCTCTTTATAAGCACCATCAGGACCGTGGCAGATGAGACAACTCTGTTGAAAGATAGCATAAGCATCTTGGGCAATCTGTTGTTGGGAATGTACATCTTGAAAACCAAAGATGAGAATTAATAGACCGATTAATGTGATGAAATGATGCCGCTTACCAGTCATTAAGTAACACTTAAACATAAAAAAATGTCTCCTGATATGCTAATTTGCAGAGGTTACGGCATATGACCTTGAATCCCGATTTATCGGGGCGGAGTATGCCTACTACTTTGTGACAACTTGAATTATTATACTGAACACAAAGAACTGTGTCAAACCTAGAGTGCGGTTGACACCGATTGCACGGATTCTTGTCTGCATTGGCTTTTGGGTTGACTGAAATCACACCTCCCTCTACAATATAAGATGTTGGAATTCGTGTTCACCTGTTTAGCAGCCGGTTTGTCATGAAAGGTGAGGTGTATTTAAGATGCTATCGCAACGTATTACCGAAATTAGTGTCACCCCGATCCCCGCTCGCTACCCCCACGAAATTGCCAGGAACGCTTACAACTGGGGCCACGGATCAATAGGAATCGAGTGGCTTGTCCGAGCTCGGACGGATGGTGGAGTTGAGGGCATAGCAATCAACAAGGGACACCTCGGAGCAATCGGCAGAGACGGATCGGTGGCAGATGCTATGAACCTGCTCGAAGCGGTCTTTCTCGGCAAACGGTTGGAGGAACTTCTGCACGTATCCGATGGACGCGTTACGGGACCGACAAAGGAGGCAAAACGGGCATTTCGGGGGCAAGGCTGGATGAGCATTCTCGCCTACGATTTGGTTGGCAGAGCATTAGATGTTTCTTGTGTCGACCTGCTTGGCGGCAAGAAGCGTGACCGCGTAGATGCCTATGACACGACCCTTTACTTCAGCGACCTGAACTTCCCTGAAAAAGGTGCAGCGATGGTCGCCGAGCAAGCCAGAGAGGGATTTCACGCCGGGTGGAGACAGTTCAAGATTAAGACCGGTCGGTGTGGTCGCTGGATGAACCCGGAGGCGGGAGCTCGGCGCGATATTGAGGTTATCCATGCCGTACGGGAAGCCATTGGGTCGGACGCAAAGATATTGACGGACGGTAATTTCGGATACAGAGGTCGCTTGGACCTGCTGGAGACTTTCATTCGAGAGACGCAGCCTGCGGACGTGTACTGGCTTGAGGAGATGGTTCCTCCGAGCGTCGAAGACTATCGAGCAATCAGGAACATCCAGGAGAAGGTTGGTTCGGAGGCGCTGTTGGTGTGCGGTGAAGTAGATCCCGATCCAATCAGCGATGTGTATGTGGACATGATGGAAGATGGCTTGATGGATGGTTACCAACCGGACATCGTTAGACACGGTTTCTCCCGTTGGAACGAAATCGAGGAGCAGTTAGACAGGTATGGTGTCAGGTCACAGCCGCACTGCTTCCATAACGGCGTATTCGGCACCCGCGCGTCCCTGATCTGGGGAGCGGCTTCCGATTCGTTCATCACCATTGAGGATGAGCGCTGTGCACCGAGCGTCTACAAGCCCGACGACTTTACGTTTGAGAACGGTTCGTACACCGTTGCCGAGGCACCGGGGCTGGGATTAGAGGTCGATGAAGACATATTCCAGAGCGTATACGTGGTAAACGAGACGAAGATAAGCGCGTAGAAATGGTTCAGTCAGCGTCCGGGATCACGAGATGCCAACCGCAGAAACCAGACCAGAAGGAGAATCAGATGAAAATCACAGATGTAACACTATCCGACCCCGTATACACCAACGTCAAGCAAAGTACCGACGCTACGGTGGTGAACCCCGCGACTCGTGCAAGTTCACTCGTGGAAATATCCACTGACGAAGGCGTGACAGGATTCGCTTCGCTTGGCGAACCGCAAATCGGTCCCGAAGGTGTATCACTGAACAAGCTCCTCATTGAGTACATGTTCAAGCCGTTAGTTGTCGGTGAGGACCCGCTTGATACCGAGCGGATTTGGGACAAGCTGTACTGGGGCAGCGTACGGTGGGGTAGAAGGGGTGTGACCCTATCGGTAATTGGGGGGATAGACATCGCCCTGTGGGATCTGAAAGGCAAGATTCTCAATCAACCTGTCCACAAACTGCTTGGCGCCCACAGGGACACGGTAGCGGCGTACGGAAGCAGCGTCAGTCTCCTCGCCAGCGAGGAAGAACTCGTTGAGATCTATTCCGGGTTCGTCGAGGCAGGGTTCAAGATGGTGAAGATGAAGGTCGGGAGAAGAAATTCGAACGAAGACGTGGAGCGCGTCAAGCTAGTGAGGGAGACCATTGGTCCCAACGTAGATCTTGCGCTGGACGTCAACTCTGGCTGGAGCCTCAATGCGGCAATACGAATGGCGGGGAAGCTGGAGAAGTACAACATTTACTGGCTTGAGGAGCCGCTGCCTCCCGATGAGTTAGACAATCACGTTAAACTCGCCGCGGAAATAAGCATCCCGATAGCCCTCGGTGAAACTCACGCAACGAAGTGGGAATTCAGAGAATTGATGGAGCAGGGAGCGGTGCAATTCGTCCAAGCAGACATCGTCCGGACTGGTGGCGTCACCGAGTGGGTGAAGATCGCCGCCATCGCCGATTCATACGGTTTGCCTATGTGCCCCCATGCGACCACGGAGATCGCGTCATCGCTGGTAGCGGCTGTCCCAAACGGGTTGTTCGTTGAGTGTTTCAGATTCGCACCACCTCCCAAAGGTTCGTCGGCTGTCATAGACCCGATTCTTCCGAAAAACGGTGAGATCTCGCCTCCGAAGAAACCCGGCTTCGGGATCGAATACGACGAAGATGTTCTCAGGGAGCTACGGGCAAGACCGAAGCCGGACCCGGAAGAACTTTGGTTCGCCACAAAGAGGGGTTGGCAGTGGCCGCCCTATCTATAGACAGCATCATCGGATATGTATAGGAGGCAGACATGAACGTCATTTGCATTGTCAACGATTCGTTACGCGCAGATCACTGCGGTTGCTACGATGGCGTGGGGGGTATCAATGCGGTTCAATATGATACGGCTGAAGGGATAAAGAAGACAACCACCCCTAATCTCGACCGACTTGCGGCGGAAGGCGTACTCTTTTCGCACTGCTATACCGAGAGCCTGCCCACGATACCGACCCGCACCACATGGTGGACGGGACGTGTCGGCTTTCCGTTCAAACCTTGGCAGCCTTTTCAGGAATCGGATTATCTGCTCGCTGAAGTCCTTTGGAGTCACGGATACACAAGTGCCTTAGTTACCGATGTATACCACGGGCACAAACCGGTCTATAACATCGGGCGCGGTTTCGATACAACCGTCTTTGTGCGCGGACAGGAATATGACCCGTGGGTTATCGACGACCGCGCGGTTGACACGGATATCTGGCATCGTCTACGGGGAGACGATACCGATGCGCTCTGGGTACCCCGATTCGAGCAGTACATGAAGAACCGTTCCACATTCCAGACCGAGGAGGACTTTTTTGCCCCGCGTGTGACCCATGAAGCGATCCGTTGGCTCGACGATATGGTGAACCAACAAGGCAAAAACGATAAGCTCTTCCTCTGGGTGGATTACTTCGACCCACACGAACCGTGGGATCCGCCCGAACCGTTCTGGTCTATGTACAAAGCCGCCGACTATTCCGGACAAGACATCATCGATCCGGTGGCAGGTACCTGTACGAAGATCGGCAGCCCCTCGACCGGGAAACCGCAAGCCCAGAGTGAACACGACTATCTCACGCCTGATGAAATCGTCCGTGTCCGCTCGCTCTACGCAGGGGAGGTCACCTTTACCGACAAATGGGCGGGGGTATTGGTGGACTATGTGCGAGATTTGGGTCTGCTCGAAAATACACTGATCGTCTGGCTAAGTGATCACGGCGAACCGTTCGGGGAGCATGGAATTATCCGTAAGGCGAGGCCGTGGAACTACGAAGAGTTGGTGAGGATCCCGATGGTATTTCGTCCCCCGGACTCGATAGATCGATCCAATGACGGTGTGATTGACGCACTTGTTCAGCCGACCGATCTATTTCCCACCATCTTAGACATGCTGGATGTCGGCACAAACCTGACCTTGTCTCGCACGGGACCGCGCCCAACCGAGCAACTCTTCCCACAAGACATGCAACTTGGGACAGAGACGGTTACCCTGCACGGCCATAGTCTCGTGCCGTTGATTCGCGGTGAGACAGACCGTGTTCGCGACTACGCCTACACAGGGCATCACGGTCGTTCATGGTCAATTCAGGATACGGCGTGGCGGTTGCACGTCCCGTTGGAAGGGGAGGCAACCGCCGAACTGTATGATCGAGGGGCAGATCCGTACGACCAGCATGATGTGGCATCAGACTATGAGGAAGTTGCGGACGATTTAGAGTTACAATTACGCCGCTGGGTAGCACGCCTATGATTTAACTACCCACGATTCAGATAGGAGCATACATTGAAAGTTATAGATCTAAAAATAATGGTTGTTGAGAACGAGCCACCCTATAGCGGTGGCAGATACCTGCTGTTTCTGGAACTCATAACGGACGAGGGTATATCCGGACTGGGCGAGCGCATTACCGGGAATACCTACTCCCGCAATCTGGTGGATCTTAAGTCGCAGATCCATCTTATAGAGGAGATGGGGCGGGAATTCATCATCGGAGAGGATCCGTTCAATATCGAGAGGCTTTGGGATCAGATGTACGCTTCTCGTCACGACTTCCGACACCCAAGCCTCCACGCGACACCGGTGATAAGTGCGATCGAGATGGCACTATGGGACATCGTTGGTAAGGCGACGAACCAGCCAATCTACAATCTTCTGGGCGGCAAATACCATGACAAGCTCCGTGCGTACGCATACATGCCCGGCGGCGGGTTTCGAGATAATCCCGAACAGGCAGGCGAGGTTGCAGCACAACTACTCGAAGCGGGCAACACCGCATGCAAACTCGATCCATTCATGCCGGAGTATCCCATACCGCGGGATATCCCATTGTGGGAAATTGAACACGCAGCGAAGATCTTTGAAAGCATCCGGAACACCGTCGGCAATAAGATAGAGGTCGGAATCGGAACCCACGGGCAGCTGACAACCTATAGCGCACTCCGCGTCGCCGATTATCTTGAGCCGTACCGTCCCTTCTGGTTTGAAGAGCCGGTTCCACCCGAAAACATCGATGAGATGGCAAGAGTGGCTGCCCACACTAGTATTCCAATAGCGACGGGGGAACGACTGGTTACCAAGTATGAGTTTTCGCAACTGCTTGAAAAGCGAGCCGCGCAGATTATTCAGTTGGATGTCGGACAGTGTGGTGGGATCTTGGAAGCGAAGAAGATCGCGATCATCGCTGAGGCGCACTATGCGGTCATCGCGCCCCACATGGCTTGTGGTCCCATAGCAGCTGCCTCCGCGATTCAGGTCGATACCTGTTCTCCGAACTTCCTCATCCAAGAAGCGGACCAGGGACCGTTTCACAAGAAAATTTTCAAAGAACCGATCGTGTTCGAGAACGGCTACATCATTCCACCGACGGGACCGGGGTTAGGGGTCGAGCTGGATGAGGACGTGCTGAAGGGGCATTTAGTCGAATCACTTTGAGAACGCTTGGAGCCGGAGTGACCGGGATAGGTAAGTTCGTCGCTCATGTTAAGAATTAGTGCAACAGCACCGACTTGCCCCAACAACCGTAGGCGGGGCATCCCCGATAAATCGGGATCCAAAGCGACTTGCCCCGCTCTTAACGCTTTCACCGTAACTGCACTCTGTTTTTACATGAGCCAAGTTCGTTTGATTGTTTGCTCTGCCAGTGCAGTAGGGAGAGCGAATCCCGACTTGGCGAATTGACTTCCCCACAGAGGTATGATAGCATATCTTCCTAATCTGCCCGATTATCATACTATGCAGAAGTGACTGAAAAAAACAAAGTAGAAGGAGTTATTGTTAATGCTTGTTGACATCCACACGAACCTCGGTTGGTATCCCGATCACTATTCCGACGAATTTGTCGAATTCGCGCTCGCTGCCAAGAAGGCGAAGATGCGGATTACGCCGGACGTCTACTTCGCCGGTGAGGAGGAAGAGGAGAAGAACGCCTTCGATTCCACGCCTGAAACCCTACTCGAAGCAACCAAGGATTGCGATAAGGTTGTTGTGTTCGGGTTGAAAGCACCTTTCTGTGGTATCGATATCCCACAGGAAATGGTCGCAGATTTTGTCAACCAGCATTCAGATCGTTTTATCGGTTGGTGTTCGGTCGATCCAAACGATGAGGACTGTGTGGACCAACTTGTCTACAACGTCGAGACACTTGGGCTTCGCGGACTGAAAGTTGCACCTATCTACCAGAACTTTGACCCACAGGATCCGAAACATCTGCCGCTTTTCAAAAAAGCTGAAGCGTTGGACATCCCGACGATTTGGCATCAGGGCACCTCGTTTGTTCGTCCTGGACCGCTGAAATACTCCAACCCAATTTTCTTGGAAGACATCGCAGTCGCGTGCCCGGATCTTCGCATGATTATCGCGCACATGGGGCATCCGTGGGAGACCGATTGTGTGGTGCTGATCCGCAAACACCCCAACCTGTACGCAGACATCTCTGCACTCCACTATCGTCCGTTACGGCACTATCAGGCGTTCATGGCAGCGCTTGAGTACGGGGTAGAACATAAACTGATTTTCGGTTCCGATTTCCCCTCCGCCACCCCAGAACAGGTAATCGCTGGGCAGCATAAGGTGAACGATATCGTCGAGGGAACGAACTTCCCAAAGTTTCCCGAAGAAGCAATTCACAACATTATCTACGAGAATTGGAAACAGTTCATTCAGATCGATTGATGTCGGACGGAAGATAAACTGGCTGTGGGCTTTGTATAGCCTATCTACTGCACACTCCGTATTCAATATAGCCACGCCCTACGCAAACAAAGGCTTCTCATGAGAATTACACAGATTGAACCGATCCCCGTCCGCGTTCCCCTAAAGGCGGGATTGACAACGAAGACCGCCCACGGCGAACATATCGACTCGCCTTACGTCATCGTTCGTATCCACACCGATACAGATTTAGTTGGTCTGGGCGAAGCAACGGTCGCACCCCGTTGGAGCGGTGAAACCAGTCGCGGTTGCGTCGCTGCCATTGAGGAACTGATCGCGCCTGCACTCATTGGTGCTGACCCCACCCAGATTAATTCACTGCGGGCTATCATGGACAAAGAGATTAAGCTCAACCCGTTCACAAAGGCAGCGGTAGAGATGGGATTGTGGGATCTGGCAGGAAAAGCGGCGGGCGTTCCAGTCTACCAACTGCTCGGCGGGCAGGTGCGCGACGAAATCCCGATTAAGATGGTGGTTGGTGCGTTCGATGTTCCCCAAGCGGTCAGCCTGGCGGAACGATTCTTGGATTGGGGGGTACGTTGCCTGAAGGTCAAGGTCGGACTCGATCCAGAAATGGATCTGCAGCGCGTTAAAGCGGTGCGGGAGGTCGCCGGTCCGACAATCCCGATCGGCATTGATGTCAATTGTGGCTGGAGCTTGGACACCGCCCGTCGGATGCTCCCCAAACTTGAACCCTATGATATGCTCTTCGCGGAGCAGCCCATCTCTCCCGATGATCCGACATCGCTCGCACAACTCAGGGAAGCGACGCAGATTCCAATCATGGCGGACGAGAGCGTCTTCACACTTGCGGATGCGTGGCTGATTGCCAATGCACGCGCCGCTGATATCTTCAGCGTGTATCCCGGCAAGCACGGCGGACTGAGTGCTACCCTCGAAATCATGCACGTTGCAAAAGCTGCTGGCGCAGTTGGAAGTATCGGCAGTAACTTGGAGTTGGGGGTTGGGAGTGCTGCAATGGCGCACGTCGCAGCTGCCATGCCCACCATCGACAGCGAAACCTATCCCGCAGACCTCATCGGTCCGCTTTATCATGAGGCAGATCTGCTGCAAACCTCACTTACCCTTGGACCCGAAGTTGCTCGCGTCCCCGAAGGGCCTGGACTGGGAGTGGAGTTGGATGAAGATCAGTTAGCGCATTGGCGGGATAAGACTGGAAGTGAAACGTGATACGTGAAACGTGAAAATAATTTGTTCATCGGGTTATTGGGTCATGAATGAACCAATGAACTAATAAATTCAATCTCCTCACCAACTCGCACTAAAGATTATAAAAATTACTAGGCGAAAGGAAAGACTGTGAAAATTACCCAAATTGAGCAGATCCCTGTGGAAATCCCCTATATGGAGCGTGTCCGAGATCACCTTCAGAAAGGTTGGAACTTTGGGAACCGCGCAACAGATGATGAGTTGAACGCAAACAGAAGTGAGCATGAAAGACAGTGGCGCGAGTCGTCGCCGCCTACCGTGGAAACATCGATCTATTGCGTACATACGGACGAAGGACTTGTGGGAATCGGCGAAGGTGCGGGTATCGCCGAAGAGAAACTCCAGACGTATCTTGGTAGAAGTCCCTTTGAGTTTATCATGGACGATAGCGCAGGTCCCCTTCAGATCGCTTTTTACGACCTGATGGGTCAGGCGGTTGGGCTGCCGATGGCACGGATGTTTGGTCCTGCTCAGCCAACTGCCCCAATCGCATATTGGTCGCAATGTTTCCCACCGGAGGCAATGCAGGAGGAGGTAAAAATCGCTTTAGAAGGCGGTTTCTGTGTGCATAAGTTCAAACGCCGCGCCCATACCGATGTGGTGGAACAGGTCCAAGCCATCGCAGAGGTCGCACCAGAGAATTATGAACTGACGATTGATGCCAACACCACCTTTGGGACTGTGGAGCGCACCGTCTCCTTCGGACGGCGATTAAAAGAATATCCTCAAGTCAAGTGCTTGGAATCGCCCATCGTTCAGGACGATGTTGAGGGGTATCTGCGGATCAAGAAGGAACTCGGTATCCCACTGGCAATCCACTTTGGCTCACCGGACCCCACGGTTTCGCTGCCTTCGCCCGCTTATGACTACTATGTGGTGGGTGGCTGGCTCGCTGGCATTCTACGATGTGCTAATATCGCCTCCGCTGCGAACATGCCGTTCTGGCTCCAGATGGGGTTTACAGGTGTCTCCGCGATCTTTATGGTACATCTCGCCGCCGCGCTGCCGAATGCGTCGTTGAGTCATGTCTCGCTTTACATACTGCTTGAGCACTCGCTTCTCGCTGAACCGTTGGATATTCGAGATGGACAGGCGAAGGTTCCGGACAGACCGGGACTGGGTGTGGGGCTCGATATGGATGCGGTTGAACGGTATCGGGTTGGTTAGCATAACGCAGATTGCTAGGTTCTGTTGACATTTCATCACAACCAGATAATAGAGGGACCTAAACCGGTTCACTAACCGGGAAAGCCGAAAAAAGAAACCGAGTTTTGAAGAAAAAACTCGGTTTCCGAACATTTTTCCATTGATTTAGCGTTTCTCACGGTAGCAAAAGCAAAATGTCAACACGCCCTAGCTCCTGAAAGTTCATCTGTTTGAATCGCGAATAGAGAAGACTACGCGAAGAACATGGAGGAAAACGGGGAAGACGGAAAAACGAAAGGCGTAGGGGTTGGGTTCCCTAACCCGCTGGGCTTGGAAACCAAGCCCCTACGATGGCTGCTGCATCCTGAATTTTTGGTGTGTTTAGCCCCAGCGGGGCGACATGTGTGTTCGATCAAGGGTAAATGCTTCTGAACTCAATTGATACCTGTTCACCAGAGATGTTATCATTCCCCCTCAAGAAATACGGATTATGGAAGACGAAACAGGACATTTCAAGATTCGCTTAGGTTTTGATAGTGATAGATTATACTGCGAGGAAATAGTATGGAATTTTTGGAACGCGATGTAAAGAAAATGTCTTCACTATCATATACGGAAGATCTCGAAGGAACTCAAAGTTACGCATGCGAAGATTGCAAAACAATAATATACCCATATATGAAACGATATTGTAGGGAGTGTGTGAAGCCTAACTTAGAGCACCTACCAATATTTTGCTGTGAATGCCGGACACCCATAGAATATAAAACAGATTACCTTTTGGATAACAATGAGGTCTCTGAACTACCGCAAGTATACTTACTATGCAATTGTTCAAAAGGTTTATGGCTACCTTTAGAGAGAGGTAGCACCATCATGACATTTAAAGATTGGTACCTATGTAATCCGGCCCCTTCCAGATATGCCAATAACAATGAGATATATTTTACCAAGTGCCAGCAGAAGGAAGAAGATCTGTTTCTTCAATCGTATATAAAAGCGAATATTGACCCAAATCAAAGAATGGGAGGCGAATTAGAATCCTTAGCCAAAGATTATTACAAATTATGTCATGATACAATTAGCTTAAATCTAAAGCTGGGATTGTTTAATCTTTTTTTAACTCACCAGCTTGGATATCGCCTTGGTTCACTGAATTCGGGATTAAACAACTCGATCAAGGATTTGGTTGAGTATAGCAGCCCGGTTTTTTGGGAAGACTACGTGAGCACCTATTTTGATAGTTGTATCGTAAGGATTGATCGACTTATGGATAAATCTTCACACACACATACCAATTCATACCAAACATACAGTGATCGCTACCTAGAACACTATCATGAACAAGAGAGTAAATCGGAAATATGTGAAATTGATTCGCGACTATCTGAAATAAGAGACCAGTATATAGCACATGATGACAGACGATTTAACCCAGAGGTCCTCCAAGAAGGCCTTACGATTTTATGCGGTTTCTACACCAACAAAGTGCTGAAATCAATTAACACTTTGAATGAAATGCAAGGACTTAAAATCGTTTTTTCTTACGATCCTCGCGAGACTCTTTTAGACCCTGGTATTGCTATGCCAATCTTGAAAATCACCGACAATGAGCTAGAACGCTATAAACATGAAGCAACATTCTCCGCTCCGAAATAGTTTAGATCAAATGTTGGGTATCACTTTGCGTCTGAACTTTCAACTGGAATCGCTCCTCCACCCTGTGATGTGTGAGATTTTTTCATCGGTTCCGTTCAACCTAGCCTACAGACTTTCAAATATCCACAAAGCCTATCAATGTAGACTAACCTATTCTCATCAAAGGGACAAACAAATGAACTTAATCAGAAAAAGCAAACGAATTAACTTGATTTGCCTTGTGATTATCGGGCTTACTGTTTCATTGAGTTTAGTTGCCTCCAACGCTACTGGTCAAAAACGTAAATTCCTCAGCGTGGGCACCGCGCCGCCGGGTGGGGCGTTTTTCGTTGTCGGTGGTGCGATTGCGCAGGTCGTCAGCAGCCACACAAAAGACATGAAGTGGGAGGTTTCCGCGGAAGCGACCAAAGGGACACAGGAAAATATCCGGCGTCTCGCCAAGGGTGAGTTGGAATTTGCCCTCGCCAACGCCGCTATCTCTTACTTTGCAGTTCGTGGGGAAGGTGCGTGGAAAGGGGAGCAACCGATTCGGACGGTGATGACCCTCGCGCCCAATGTTGCCCTTTTTATCACCTCACAATCCTCCGGGGTAAGGACACTTTCGGATCTAAAGGGGAAACGCGCTGTAGTGGGTCCCGCAGGTGCGGGATTTGAGTATTTTCTGCAGCCAATTCTGGGTGCACATGGCGTGAGTTACGAAGACTTTACGCCACTCCACAACACCCAAGCGGGTGCCGTTGATATGCTCGCTGACGGTTCCGCTGCCGCTGCGTTCTTGGGCGGGGCTGTTCCGACCGCATCGATCACGCGAGCCAGTGCGTCTCAGAACATCTTTTTCATCCCATTTGATGACGCGGCAAAACAGAGTTTGTTTGAAAACTACCCGTTTTTTAACGCTGTTGTCATCCCTTCGGGGACATATCGGGGGCAAGATGAACCCTTCCACGGCATGAATGTCGGTGCCATGCACCTGATCACCGCTGCGAATTTGGACACGGAGACGGTCTACCAATTCACCAAGGTTCTCTACGAGCAGCGCACCGAAGTTGTGAAGATACACCCTGCGGGCAAGGCGATTAACCCTAAGAATGTTGTGAAGGATACCGGGACGCCGTTCCATCCCGGCGCGATTCGTTACTACAAAGAGATCGGGATCTGGCACGGCGAAGGCTCAACGCCCGCCGATTAGACACTCCCAATTACACGGACAACCCCCTAAATCCCCCTTATCAAGGGGACTTGATACGGAACCCGCAAGCTCCCGCAACCCCTTCGATAAGAGGGGAGTTGCAGGGGACTTGGGACGCAGCGCGAATGTTTACCTATCTCTCTAATTCACCATAAATCATTATAGCGGAGGTTGTGGTCTGTGCAATTTGGTATATTCTACGAACACCAGATCCCGCGTCCATGGAACGATGGCGACGAGCTGAAGCTATTTCAAGACGCGCTCGATCAGGTCGAACTCGCAGATCGGCTCGGTTACGACTACGTGTGGGAGGTTGAACACCATTTCCTTGAGGAATACTCCCACTCCTCCGCCCCCGAAGTGTTCCTCGCCGCGTGCAGTCAGCGGACCAAGCAGATCCGGCTCGGCCACGGCATTGTGTTGATGCCGCCTGCGTACAACCATCCCGCCCGTGTCGCTGAACGGATCGCGACGCTCGATCTCGTTTCAAATGGACGTGTGGAGTGGGGCACCGGCGAATCCGCTTCACACATAGAACTCGGTGGCTTCAGGGTTGAGCCTGAACAGAAACGTGAGATGTGGGAGGAGTGCACCCGTGAGACTGCCAAAATGATGGTGCAAACGCCTTACGCAGGTTTTGAGGGCAAGTATTTTTCGATGCCGCCTCGCAACGTTCTACCAAAACCGGTTCAGAAGCCACACCCACCCATCTGGGTCGCCTGTCCAAGTCGGGACACCATGCGATATGCAGCGCGGAACGGTATGGGCGCTTTAACCTTTGCGTTCGTCCATCCGGACGATGCTAAGTTTTGGGTTGAGGAGTATTACGAAATCGCCGAGAAGGAGTGCCAACCGATCGGTCAGGCGGTGAATCTGAGTGTTGCAATGGTAAGCGGTTTTTCGTGCCATGAGGATGAAGATACCGCGGTCGAACGGGGACTTGATGGGTTACGGTTTTTCACGCACGGGCTCTCACACTATTATGTCGGAGGGTCCCATGTCCCCGGCCATACAGACGTTTGGAAGTCGTTTAGCGAGACTCCAGAACCACCCCGTGAGGCGAGAGGCGGAATCGGTACGCCGGACCAACTCCGCGAGCATCTGCTGAAATACGAGGCGATGGGTGTCGATCAGGTGGTCTTCATTCAGCAGGCAGGCCGTAATCAGCATGAACATATCTGCGAAGCCCTTGAACTGCTCGCATCGCGTGTCATGCCCGAATTCAAAGAGCGTGACGAGTTACACAGGAAACAGAAACTTGAAAGAATCGCCCCCATCATCGAGGCTGCCGAGTCTCGTATCCCACCGCTCACAGAGCTTGATGAAATCCCCACCGTCGTCGCTTACCCCGCACTAAAGAAACAAGTTGAAGGTGAGCCGCCTGAAGAGGCGGAGATGTCGGAAGATGGGAAGGCATTTCTCCTCGCTATTGAGGGTGGGCAGCGCACGAAGAAATAGGGGAAGCATTTACAACTGCACTCCTACCCCCGTTTATCTAAGGAGCCTATGATCTCCAACAGATGAGCGACCAGACGCGAAATACCTTCCTCTCCTCTCTCTGCAGAGGCGGTCCGTGCATCCTCACCCATCTGCCCAAACGACGGGTCATTTGGGTCAAAGCACACGCCGGGATGGCGATTCTCGCCCGGAGGAACTTCGCCCCTGGGCCAAACTGATGTATCCCGCCCCGAATGCAGAGCATTTATATCGATGAGCTCCGGGAATAAACAGAGCCCGTAGGAGGTCTCCTCCCGCGCGGCGTGATCACCGGGCAGTTTCACCGCTTCCCCGCAGATCGACATCTCCGTGCCCCAGAAAATAGAGGTGTTGGGATGCGCCTGTTGAATCGGCGGGATATGTTTCTCCAGTATCCCTTGCCAAGGATAGTGCCCTGCGAGCAGCACGATAATCCGAAACCCAAATTTGATTAATTGTTCGGTAGTCTTGACCAGAATAGAAGCCGTTGCTTCCTCCGGCTGATAGTGCGTCCAGAGAAAATCCCCGTGACCGCCATTTGCGCCCCACCACATCGTCGGTAGGATGATTCCGCCCGTGTTTTCGGCAATCCGAATGCAGATGCGTTCCGCTTTAATTCCATCATATCCGACAGGCAGATGCCACCCGTGATGTTCGATAAGACCCAGGGGCCAGAAGGCGATTGGCGTTGCTTCGATACAGTCCGCCAGTTCGTCAGGACGAAGTTCTTGATAGCGTCTCCATGTTGGCTGCATCGTTAATCCTTTTGTCTTCACTCGCTTCATGGAAATTGATGGTGGTTTTACAAGTTCGTGTCGAGAAATCGCTGCAACGCCGCTTTCGCTTGATGCCGAATCGGAGTGCCGTGTGCAAAACAGATGGCATCAAAAGGATATTCCATCAGACCCATCAACGATTTTCGCGCTTTCCCACGATCCGAGATAGCTTCGAGTTGATTGGTAAAGATGCCAACTTCACCTTTGGGAATACCAATATCTGCCCGTCCGCCACATACCGCATCTCCGACGATGAGAAGCCCCTTCTCTTGTTCCACTAAAAATGCGGTCTCTTCTGTCCAACCGGCATGCGGAATATGAATCACTTCGATAGTGTCCCACAACCGATCACCGTCCTCAAAAGTGCCGTCTATCGTCGTCTCGGCTTCTGACAATCCAAATGCGTTGAGGTAGATCTTACAGCCCCATCGTTCTCGGAAAATCTCCCCTTCTCTGAGATGCCAATTGCAGGTCAAGAGGATATGGGTTGGCGTACCGATCGCCTCAATCTGTCGGATCTCTGCATCGGTCAAAGAGAGTGGATCCACCAATGCCAAGACATTTGCCCGATCTATACGAATTGCGTAGCTGTTCCAATCGTAAGGCGTCTCAGGCTTACCGTGACGCTCTTTCCAACAGTAGACATTACCATATAGGTGTCGGAGCATCTCTTATACTACCCTATGAACTGAACTTGGGGATTTAATATGATAGCGTCGAATTCGTTGTGAGGCGTTCTAAAGCCTTCAAGTGACGTTGTGGGAGTTTCGCTTTGACCCGGATTGATTCACCCTGATAGTCCGTATCGAATACTTCGCCGTGCTTATACAGATAGTCCAACGCCTTTCCATCCTGATAAGAGAGCGCAAGTGACATATCCACATCGTGCGTTGAGAAGCGTTCAGCGAGCAGGTCTTTTAGGGCTTCCAATCCCGTACCGTTCTGCGCCGATATTGAGAGGCTATCGGGATATTTGCTCCGGAATAGCTGGGCATACCCTTCCTCCTCCAGCAGATCAATCTTGTTGAACAGCATGAGCGTTGGTCTTTCAAAGGCACCCAACTCCTTAAGCACCTCATCGACAGCATTGATCTGGCTTTCCGCCTCGGGATGGGACGCATCAACGACATGGAGCAGCAAGTCCGCCTCCACAACTTCCTCCAGCGTTGCTTTAAATGAAGCGACCAAGTGGTGTGGCAGTTTTTTCAGAAAACCGACCGTATCGCTCAGTAGAACGTGTTTATTATCCGGCAAATCGAGTAAGCGGGTTGTTGGATCCAACGTCGCAAACAGCTTATCTTCAGCCAACCGATCTTCACTCGTCAAAGCGTTAAAGAGCGTTGATTTCCCCGCATTGGTGTAGCCGACAAGTGATACATTAATCATCTCCTGACGTTGCTTGCGCTGCACCCGCCGATGCTTCTCAACTTTTTGGAGTGCTTTCTTGACACGCGAAATTTGGGTGCGAACCAACCGGCGGTCTATCTGAAGCTGGGTTTCACCGGGTCCCCGTACCGCACCACCAGCCCGTCCGGCAGCCACTCCTGCTGTGCCGCCCGCACCCGTACCGAGTCGAGAGAGGTGCGTCCACATTCGTGTCAAACGCGGCAACGCATATTGTAGCTGGGCAAGGTCAACCTGTAACTTGGCGGCGTTGGTCTGTGCACGTTGTGCGAAGATCTGCAGAATCAGGCTTGTTCGATCGACAACGACGCTATCAAGAACCTTTTCTAAATTACGAGTTTGTGCCGGTGTAAGGTCGTTATCAAAAATTACTGCTTCCACCCTGAGTTCACCAACCAGCGCCTCTAACTCTTCCAGCTTTCCACGTCCGATGAAATAGGCGGGATCGGGTGTTTCTTTTGGCTGTATGATCTCAGCAAGCACCTCCATCCCCGCCGTCTCTGCGAGCCGTCTCAGTTCTTCCAGCGAACTTTCCGCGTCACTCTGCAATTCATCTTTCAACTTTACCCCAACCAGGAACGCTCGCGTTGGGACAGTTGCCATGGTGTCTTGTGTTTCGTGCATATCGTTTCCTTTCCGCGATCAAATATAATGCGTTAAATCCAGATGTCGGGTGTTTCTTCGAAATTCTTCTCATCAATTTATCGGGACGGTGGAGAGGAAGTGCATCGTAAAAGCGGCAGCGGTGTAGCGTCAAAAAGGAGCACTGGATGAAAACTGACTTGGGCAAAAAGAGAAGATGCTCACACGCACACAGAATCGAGCGTAGTCCTGCTCGCGCTGTCTTGCTACGGTTTCATTCTGTAAATTGAGCGGATTGGCTTAGAAAAGTCTGAAGCAGCCCTTTCGGTGCCAAGTCAGAGGTGTCAATCTGGATCTTGTTTGGAATCAGAGACGCATCGAATTCTTCTTGGAAACCATCCAGAAGCGTCGGAATATCCTCTTTCTTGATGAGGGAATACTCGTGAGGATCTGTCTCCATACGTTTTTCAATCACTTCGGGCCTAGCTGTCAAATGCACCAGGATTGCGTTTTTCGGCATCTCTTCCTCGTACTCGCGTATCTCACTCGCTACGCCACCGGGATAGTAGTAGAGGGGACCATAAATCGCTTCCTCAATATGGAAACCACCCAACAAGATGTGATCAAAGTGGTGCAACAGGCGGATATGATAAACGAGTTGCATCCGCTGGAACCGCTCTTTGAGGGCGGGAGAGAGATTAACCATTGTCTCCATATCTTCGGGGGCGAGATGTTGCCGGTCTGGAATGGTAAAGTGGTCATCAAGGTGATGGTTGATATCCCGCTCATGTCCCCAGTCCAGAATGCCTTCAATTAAGGTTGTAACGCCGGTGTACTCACAGCCAACTACGATAACACGCATACTTTCCTCCGATACGACTGAAAGGGTTTAGCTTCATTTTAACGCTTTAATACGAGCTTCTATCTCAGGTATAAGTTCCTGCAGGTCGGGATTGGTACGGGCGAGATGGAGCGCCTGCCTGTACTGAGTCACGGCATCTCCATTATCCCCTCGTTCGGCATAGATGATTGCCAAATTGTAGTACGCCATTGCATCGCTCGGATTGACGCGCACCGCCCTCTCAAATGCATCAACGGCTTCGTTGAACCTGCCTTGCGCCTTGTAGGCATTTCCCAGATTGTTGTGTAGATTTGCCAAGGTGGGACTGATGCGGGTAGCTGCTTCAAAGTGGGTTACAGCTTCGTCGAACCGGTTCAGATTATAAAGTGAGATTCCCATGTTATGATGCGATAGAGCGTCGTGAGGGCTTATCGCGACAGCTTTTTTGAAAGTCTCCACCGCTTGGTCGAACCTGCCCTGTTCTTTGTAGCAGTTTCCGAGATAGTAGTAAGCGTATGCACTGTCCGGATTGAGATGAATCGCCTCCTCAAAGGCGACAATAGCGTCCTCAAATTTGCCCTGTTCCATGTAGGAGCGCCCCAGATTGTGATGCGCTTGCACATTGTCTGGAGAAATGCTGATCACCGCTTTAAGTTCTTCTATCGCAGCCGCATTGTTGTCCTTTATACGATAAACGAGTCCTAAACTGTTACGCGCCTCCACAAAATCGGGTTGGATACCGATTGCGTTCTTGTACGCCATTTCCGCTTCATCAATCTGCCCTTGGCGATAATAGGCATTTCCCAAGTTATAATGCGCTTCTGCAAAATCGGAATCAATCTCAATCGCCTTTTTGTATGCCAATATCGCTTCATTAAATTTACCTTCTTCTTGATATGCATTTCCCCGATTATAATGTGCTGCCACTTCCTCATCATGACAGGAAATGAGAAAAACAGTTGCCCCAATCAGGCAAATTGCAAGGATGTATTTCATTCTCAATTCTCCTCATATCCCAAAATTCTGAACGGGTTGATACCCGTCAACGAATCGTAAAACTAACTCCATAATGCCCTAACTGAAACTTCCCTCCGGTCAATCCGATTTTCGTCTTGATTTTTCTCCGGTTTTGCGGTAAAGTGTAGCACCATCAGGGTGGCATGTCAATAGAGAAAGATTCCCCGTTTCTGTTGGATTGCCGATCCCAACGGAGTAGGTAACCCGCATCAAGTCTCAGACTTATCCCGAATCCACAGTCGAAAGAACAGATGATGAACGACACCACAAACTCCCTTGATCCCATTACATCGGAACTGATTAAAAATGCACTGGACGCGCTGGTAGATGAGATGGCGCTGACGTTGGTACGCACGGCATATTCATCCAATCTGAAGAACGCGATGGATCTGTCTGCAGCTGTGTGTGACGCAGAAGGGCAACTGATCGCACAAGGATTGACATTGCCGCTGCACCTCGGTTCTGTGCCGGAATTTATGCGGGCGGTCATCGCTAAGTTTGGTGGGCAAATGCGTGACGGCGACATATACATCACCAACGACCCATACGAAGGCGGCTCACATCTGCCTGATATGTATCTGTGCAAACCCACCTTTCTCGACGATCCGTCTCCTATCGCCTTCGTTGTTTGTATTGCGCATCACACCGACATCGGAGGCAAAACGCCGGGCGGCAACGGCTGTGATGCAACAGAACTTTATCAGGAAGGTTTGTGTATCCCGCTGCTTAGGCTTTATGACGAGGGAGAAGCGAATCAGACGGTCTTTGACTTTATCGCTCGTAACGTACGCATTCCACGTCAGGTTCTCGGCGATTTACGCGCAGAATTGGCGTGTTTGCATGTCGGTCAAGAGGGTGTACGGGGGCTATTTGAGAAATATGGCGTAGCGCAACTCTCAGCCTATTTCGCAGAGTTGCTCAACTATGCAGAGCGAACCGCAAAGGCGGAGATTGCTGCGCTACCTGATGGCACTTATTCGTTTACGGACTACCTGGACGACGACGGTATTGATCCTGATCCAATCCCGATTGCGGTTACCATTACTATTAACGGCGACCACATGACCGTTGACTTCACAGGCTCATCGCCACAGGTCAGAGGCGGCATCAATTGTCCCCTCTCATTTACACAATCGACCGCCTATGCCTGTGTGCGCTGCCTGATGGGCGCAGATGTTCCGAACAATGGTGGCTACTTCCGTCCAATTACTGTCATAGCACCAGAGGGCACGATCGTCAATCCGTTAGCACCGGGTCCCGTCGCTGCACGCGGTTTGACCGGTTTTCGCATCGCCAATGTGGTCTTCGGTGCCCTCGCCCAAGCAGCACCCGACCGAGTACCCGCTTGTGAAATCGGAGGCGATACCGGTGTCAGCATCGGCGGCTACGAACACGTCGTACAAGATGGAAAGACGGAACTGCACGGGTTTGTGTTTCTTGAGTTTCTCTACGGCTCATGGGGAGGACGTTTCAATCAAGATGGGATCGACGGTGTAGCGAGCAGCGTGGTCAACTTTTCCAACAATCCCGCCGAGGTGTTAGAAGCCGAGCTGCCACTTCGGATTGAGAGCTACAGCTATCTTCCTGATACAGGTGGTGCGGGGATCTATCGTGGGGGGCTAAGCCTGGTCCGCGACTTTCGTTTACTGGCTCAAGAAGCGACGCTACAGATTCGCGCAGACCGCACAAAATATCAACCCTACGGTCTGCAAGGAGGAGGCGCGGGTGCTCCGTCACAAAATATCTTGAACCCTGAAGGCGAGGCTTCCGAACTGCCTCCCAAACCTACGTTGACTATCCAGCGTGGTGATGTTTTCCGTCACATCGCCGCGGGTGCAGGCGGCTAGGGAAATCCTTTTGCACGGAATCCACAAGCGGTTTTGGCAGATGTTCTCGAAGAAAAAGTTACGCTCGCACACGCCCGCGATACCTACGGTGTGGTCATCAACCCGCAGACGTGGGAGATAGATGAAGCTGCTACACAGCAATTGCGAATAGTGGAGTAATTATACAACCATAAGATTGTTCTATGAAAGGAGTCCGTAATGGCAAAGCAATATCGTGCCTGTTTAGTTGGATGCGGCCGAATGGGTGCCACAATTGACGACGAAATGGAAGGGCGCCCGGAAAGTTTTCTCTGGATCCCCTACTCCCACGCAGCTGCAGCTGTGGCGTGTGATCGCACGGATCTGGTGGCGGTATCAGACGTAATCGCCGAGAAGGGGGAAACCGCTCGCCAACGGTATGGCGCCCAAAACGCCTACACCGACTACCGCGAAATGATTGAAAAGGAACAGCCAGACATCGTCTGTGTGGCCACCCGTCCGCCGCAGCGTGCCGAAGTCGCGATCTTCGCTGCTGAAAATGGCGTGAAAGGTATCTACGCCGAAAAGCCGCTGTGCTGCTCGATGGAGGAAGCCGATGCCATGGTAGACGCCGTTGAGCGAAATGGCACCAAGTTCAATTACGGGACTCAGCGCCGCTTCATGCCGTTTTATCGCAAGATGCGTGAATTAATCGACGCAGGCGAGATCGGCGATGTGCAGTGCGTCATCGCTCAATATGGCGCCACCTCTGCGTTGTGGGGGCTGACCCATGCCGCTGACATGCTGCTATATCTCGCAGGCGATGTGGAGATTGATTTCGTCCAAGGCTCGATTATCTGCGATCCCGAAGATTGGGACGGAAATCGTCTCAATACCGATCCAGCCATCGCGGGCGGGTATGTCCGTTTCTCCAACGGAGTCCACGGTTACAACACAGCGGGCACCGGTCCTGAGTTTGAAGTGTGCGGCACAAAGGGAAAGATGCGCACCATTAATAACGGCATGGTTTGCCAATTCCGTAAAGCGTCGGACACCTCGCGCCTCTTAGAGGAGATGCCTTTTCCAGAAGTACCCCGCGAAAGCGGCACAGAGATGGGCATTAAGAATCTCGCAGAAGCGTTAGATACCGGAGAGGAGACGCAGGGACCGATCCAACTCGCGCGTCGCAGCCAAGAAATGTTGATGGGGATGATTGAGTCTGACCGTCTGGGCGGGATGCGCGTGCCGTTACCGATGGTCAACCGCGGACTCTATGTGGGCCGCCCGGATTGGTAGGAGATAGCCACCATGAGCTTGGACCAAGCGTTGCAACATCTGAAAATGGATGGGTGGTATGTCATGGAGGGGGTCATCCCAGAAAACGAGGTTGATGCCGTTCGCGAGAGCGTTGAGCGGACAACCGTCGTGCATGGCAATCCCAATGCCCCTGACGCTATCGGACATGTGCCGGGTTTCATCCGCTACGATCAATCGATTGCTCCGTACTTGGCTGACCGGCGTATGCTTGCTCTGGTCGAAGCGTTGTTAGGACCCCATATGCGGGTATCCTTTACGACCGGCACGATCAACTATCCGGGAAACCAGCGCGGCGGATGGCATGGGGACTGGCCCTTTAATCAGAACAACGCGGGACACATCCCTGCCCCGTATCCCGACGCGACGATGCACCTCACAACGCTGTGGATGCTCTCACCGTTTACTTGCGAAAACGGAGGCACCCTCATCGTCCCCGGCAGCCATCGGTCGAACAATAACCCGACCGGAGACAACGGGGTTGATCCAAATACACCCTACCCGACCGAAATGCAGGCGACGGGTCCCGCGGGTAGTGTGCTTGTGATGGATAGCCGCATGTGGCATGCCACCGCCCCGAATCGCACGGATCAGCCGCGAACCTCCGTTGTAGTGCGCTACGCGCCGTGGTGGCTCAACTTGGATGTGCTGATGGACGGTTCCGATGAGCGCACCCGCATTGTAGACGAGACCGGTGGGAAGGAGAACAACGTGCCACCCGTCCCGCTGGCTATTTACGACGCTTTCCCTAACAATGTAAAACCGTTGTTCCGGCATTGGGTGAGAGAGGATATTTCGTAAACTTGCTCTGTAGGCGATTTTCAAAAACAGACTAATTCTTAATACCTAAACTGTGAGATGACAGCTCTATTGATAAAGTGAGATCACCGAGGAGGTGGTAAACTATGGAACCTAAAAAACTAAAAACGATAGCGGTGGACAGTGTTATCACATCCGATGATGAAATTCTTTCTGGCACACCTGTGTTTAAAAGCACTCGCGTTCCCATCAAAAACCTGATTGACTATTTGGAAGCTGGTGATAGCCTTGACGAATTCCTAGATGATTTTCCCTCCGTAAGTCGTGACCAAGCTATCCAAATGTTGGAGCTAGCAAAGGAGATGCTGCTAACACAAGTATATGCGAATTCTCATTGACGAATGTCTGCCTAAAAAATTAAAAAGAGAATTACCGAACCATACTGTTTTTATGGTTCAAGAAAAAGGCTGGTCAGGCATGAAAAATGGTGAATTGCTTCGTGTAGCAGAAAACGAGTTTGATGTTTGGGTAACTGCCGATCAGAACATTGAATACCAATAGAATCTTAGCCGATTTAATATTGCAGTAGTAGTACTTGTCGCGCCCAACAATCGACTGGAAACAATTCTGCCGATGATATTGAAGTTACGCAAAATGCTGCTGTCCATTCGACCTCATCAAGTTGTTTACATTGAGTCCTAGCTTATCATTACAGATAAAGGGAAATTGGGGAATAGTCCACTACCGGAGGAAACGTCATGAAAGCTGCTGTCCTATATGGACTGAACCAACCGGTTGTCGTCGAAGATATTGAGATGGAAGGTCCCAAAGCGGGAGAAATTGTCGTCAAGATTGCAGCGACCGGGGTTTGTCATAGCTGCTACCACGCAGTCACCGGCATGTTGAGCATCCCGTTTCCCGCTGTGTTG
Source organism: Candidatus Poribacteria bacterium (assembly GCA_022826645.1). GTDB lineage: Bacteria > Poribacteria > WGA-4E > WGA-4E > PCPOR2b > PCPOR2b. The sequence continues at coordinate 42,970 of JAJDUM010000118.1, read as the reverse complement.
GGGGACGAAGGGGCTGGTGTTGTTGAGGAGGTCGGCCCCGGTGTTACGTTAGTGAAACCGGGTGATCATGTGATTCTCTCATGGGTTCCATCGTGCGGTCACTGTAGTTACTGCACGCAGGGGTACGGCAACCTCTGTTTGACAGCAAGAAAGGGAGGACGTGGCCGCCTGCTTGATGGCACGACACGCTATAAAAAGAACGGGGTGCCCATCCACCACTTTGGTATGGTGGCTTCCTTTGCCGAATACAGCGTAATTCCACAAGAGTGCGCTATCCCTATTGAGAACGACATCCCGCTGGATACGGCTGCCCTCATCGGTTGTAGTGTCACAACGGGGGTTTGTGCAGCGACCAATACCGCGCAAGTTCGTCCGGGTAGCAGCGTTGTGCTCTTTGGTGCGGGCGGTATTGGCTTAAACGTTGTTCAGGGGGCAGCGATCGCCGGTGCTGAGAAAATTATTGTGGTTGATCTGGTGGATTCAAAGCTGGAAATGGCGCGTCAGTTTGGTGCCACGCATACAATTAACGCCAGCGACATCGACCCGATTCCAGAGATCCAAGCCTTGACGGATGACTTAGGCGCAGATTATGCTTTTGAAGCGATCGGCACACGCACCACCTATGAGCAAACAGTGCAGGCAATACGAAATCGAGGAAAGGCTATTTGGGTGGGCGCTCCACCGCTTGAGCCGCTCTCGCTTGATGCAGGGATTGTGTTCTGGGGCGAAAAAACGATAATGGGCAGCAACTACGGTTCGGCGCGTCCCCGCTACGACATGCCACGTTTGCTTGCACTTTACCGGGCGGGTCTGCTCAAGTTGGACGAACTGATTACCCGAACCTATCAATTAGAAGAGGTGAATGAGGCGTTCAGTGACATGCTCAATGGGGAGGTCGCACGCGGACTCATCCGCTTCTAATCCAGTGTATAATAGAACGAGTATGTGTAAGAAATTTGGTTCTCACCGCAGACAATGTGATACAAATGTTAGTGAACCGAAAGGAAACACGCTGTATGAGCAATGACACAGATCAACGAAAGATTAATTGGTATAGACCGCAGATTGACCGTGAAGTGTTTAGGTCCCTGAACCAGCGAAGCGACTGGAAAGGAATGCTTCAAACCCTCGGTCACCTTGGATTGCTTGCACTAAGCGGAACCGGTGCCTTCTACGCCGCAGCGAACCTACCCCTACCGGTACTGCTGGTGATCCTATTCCTCCATGGAACTATGTGGGCGTTCCTCCTGAACGGATTTCATGAACTATGTCATAACTCGGTTTTTAAGACCAGATTCTTGAACGTCTTCTTCCTGCGAATCTTTAGCTTTCTTGGTGCGTATAACCACGTTCGGTTTTGGGCGAGCCATTCCGAACATCACAAATATACCCTGCACCCTCCGGACGATTATGAAGTCGTGTTCCCGGTAAAATTGACGTTCACCGGCTTTCTGAAAAGTGCGGTTGTGAATCCGTGGGGATTCTACGCGCGATGGAAGTCGATCATTCGGCTCAGTTTCGGTAAGCTGGACGATCACGAAGCAACAGTCATGTTCCCTGAATCGGAAGTGGAGAAACGCCGAGAGTTATTTAACTGGGCTCGCACCCAACTCGTGGGTCACGCTCTGATCCTTGGTGTCTCACTCTACTTCGGTCTCTGGTTAGTGCCGGTCCTTATCACGCTGGCTCCGGCGTATGGTGGCTGGCTCCTCTTCCTCTGCAACACCACTCAGCATGTAGGGCTTACAGATAATGTGCCGGATTTCCGGCTCTGCTGCCGGACAATTACGCTGAATCCGTTGGTTCAGTTCCTATACTGGCACATGAATTTTCACATAGAACACCACATGTACGCCGCAGTCCCATGCTACAACCTCGGGAAACTACATAGGCTGATTAAACATGAACTCCCGCGTTGTCCGGTCGGTCTTTATCAAACCTGGAAAGAGATCATTACAATCCTGAAGATACAGGAGACGGATCCGGAATATCAGTACACGCCTGAATTGCCGTTACCATCAGGCGCTTGACCTTAACCTGTGAGAGGACCTAATGGACGACATCCTTAAAGAATGCTATAAATACTACGTAGATCTCCGCGAGGAGATGGATCGGTGGCTGAAGCAGAGTATGGCACTTGACCCGCCCGGCCCAAACGGCGGCGGCGAAGATGAAGCGAATTACGCCCTAGCGTGGTTTCCTCACTACCTTGTGACCGGCGACAAAACGGTTTTGAAACATTTCCACGACCTGAAATCCGCATTAGCGGGTTGGGTTGAACGCGAATGTCTGCACGGCTATGAACCAGAGGCGGAAGCGCATCACGGCACGGAGCCATTTCTGCTATTTCTGCCGCGATACATTGATCTTGTGCCGGACGATCAGGAAGCGCGTTCGATGCTGACCGATGCCGCTGAGCATATCGGGAATTGGGTGGAGGAGATCCCCGCTTGGTACGACTATGATCGGGATAACTTTGTTGGCTATTTCATCGGAAGTCGAACGGTTGATAATGACGCAGCGTCCGCGTATGAGTTAGCCGAACACTTCCGATTCATCCATATCGCCGTTGCCGCATATCGAATCACAGGAGAGCAACGTTACCTCGATTGGTCGTTGCGATATGGTCGGAAACGGGCAGAGCGGATCATCGCTGCTGAATCGCCGATGCCACTGCTCTGGGATTTGGATGGAAATGGTGTGGGCGAAGCCGAAGTTGAGGAGAAAAAACTACATCGGATAGCGGCTCACGGTACGCATCACCTCGGAGGCGATCCGTTGGCAGGAATCGAAAATCTGCTCGCCTCCGGTGCGATCTATGCATTGGGAGATCTCTACCATCTATCGGGAGACACGGCTTTCAAAGATGCTGCAAAGCGGATTGTAGAACCACTCGTTGAATCCGTACTTGACCCCTACCACGACCCCGCTGCCGCCGCAATCAGTTACTATCGTCGCACATTCGATGATACAACTTTTGATCAGCTCATTCGCGGTCAATTGGTAGGCTTGCCACCTGTACCACAGCACCTAGCGCTCATCTTTCCGCAGGAGGTCCGCCGACGGGAATTGGGCGTCGGTCGTCGAGCAGATATGGCGTATTGGGGGGAATGGTCCGACGACGGTTCGGTGCAGCCGATCCGCGAACCATCGACCGCAGCGATGACCCTCGCTTACCAACTCAGCGGTAACCCGGAGTTTGCTATGCGGGCATTCCGAGGCGCGTCAACACGCCTGAAGATCGCACGAAGAGTGCTTCGCGGCGGCAGGGAACATGCGGATATGGGCGGTGCCGTCTGCTCAGTCGCAGCAGGACATGGACGGAATTGGGGACACGGAGTTGTCACCTCGTGCTACGGTCCGCTACTACTCGGCACACGTGAAATCCAGAGCGCGGTTGTACCGATGTTGGAAGTGCGGACGGACGCCGGTGAGCATCGCCTACCTGAATATCTCCTATCACTGACACGACCGCCTATGGAGGGTTACGGGGATGTGGTATTCTATAATGGTGGCGATTCAACGGTATCCTTTTCTTGGCGATCGAAAGTGAAACCGGATGCAGATTCCGATTGGCGTGACTTACAGATTGAATCAGGAAAGCTCGAGCGGGTGAGTTTGAGTGTAACATAGTTTGCTCTTTCCAATTCACCCTTTGTAAGGTAGCAAGGACTAAGGAGATACAGGATCGGAACGACAACATATTGACGCTGCTATCGCTTCGGCTGAACCGATTCCTGCCTTCTGTTCCACGCACGTCACATTTCTCTCTTGTTATCTATCTTAACTTCTGGTAACATGGTAGCAACATTTCGCAGATATGGAGGACTAAGCATGGCATTACCAAAAATGGTTCGTATAAAACAGCATTTCGACGCCCCTGTCGTTGCAGATCTACCCGCAGCAGTTAGAGCGGAATTGGATCAGATCGGCACAGCATCAATTGTCGGCAAAGGGGATAGTGTCGCTATCGGCGGCGGCAGCCGCGGGGTTGCAAACATTGCCGTCGTCATTAAAGCAACAGCAGATTACCTCAAGGACATCGGTGCAAAACCGTTTGTTGTGCCAGCTATGGGAAGCCACGGCGGTGCAACCGCAGAAGGACAGCGAGCCGTATTGGAACACTACGGCGTAACCGAAGAGACGGTCGGTGTGCCCATCAAGGCAACGATGGAGGTTGTTGAAATCGGTCAGACCGCCGATGAGTTGCCGGTATTCCTTGATACCCACGCTGCCAACGCAGATCACATTGTTCCAATCAATCGGATCAAAGCACACACCGATTTCAGAGGCACGGTTGAGAGCGGCACCCTGAAGATGTTGACGATCGGGTTCGGCAAGCAGCACGGTGCGAATATGTACCACCGCGCCTTCTTCCACTACGGGTTTGAGCATATCATCCGAACGGTTACCGGTTTGCTCATAGATGCTGGTAAGGTTGCCTTTGGCGTTGGACTGGTCGAAAACGCACACGAGGATACAGCGAAAGTTGCCGCGATGCGTGCCGATGAGATTATGCGTCGCGAACGCGAACTCCTCGTCGAATCCAAGTCGCTGATGGGACGCCTACCGTTTGATGCTTTCGATCTCTTAATTGTGGATTGGATGGGCAAGAACATCAGTGGAACCGGCATGGATACGAACATCATCGGTCGTATGATGCAGATCCTTGAACCGGAACCAGAAAAACCCGCGATTGTGCGAATCTTTGTCCGAGATCTGACAGACGACAGTGACGGTAACGCAACAGGCGTTGGGTTGGCAGACTTCACCACGACGCGCCTTGTGGAAAAGATGGATCGCCATGCGACGTATATGAACGGCATCACCGGGATGGGACCGCAGAAGTCGAAAACGCCCTTCTACTACGATACAGACAGAGAGGCTATCGAGGTTGCACTGAATACAGTTGGACTAACCCCACCCGAAGAATCAAAAGTAGTGCGAATTGAAAGCACCCTCGGTCTAGGGGAAGTGGATATCTCCGAAGCGCTGCTTGAAGACGCAAAGCTCCGCACCGATCTGGAGGTTACCGGCGAACTGAAGCCTTTAGCGTTTAATGCAGACGGCAACCTGCCGGCGTTTCATGAAGAGTAACGTTCCTCTATCAGGAGGCTATTATGACTACTGCTGAGAGGATTCACGAACAAATTCAGAGGTTACCTGAACCGTTGCAAGCAGAAGCACTGGATTTTATTCAATTTCTAACGCAGCGCCAAAGTGTGCGAAAAGAGGATTTGGATTGGTCACATCTTTCATTGGCTACCGCGATGCGTGATATTGAAGACAATGAGAACCCGATCTATAATGAATCGGATCTGAAGGAGAGGTGGGTGTGAAAAGGGCGGGACAGATTGTTCCCTTCAATTTTCGACAGACTGCTTGAAGGGCACATCGGCTTTTCACACATTACACCTTACGAAGCTGGGAGGGGTGTTTGAAGCGTATAATTGTTGGGATAACAGGGGCAAGTGCCGTCATCTACGGTGTACGTCTGCTCGACCTCCTCACGCAATTCGATGACTATGAAATCCACTTGACAATTTCCGATTCCGGTGTAAGGGCGTTGTGGGAAGAATTACAGATCCGCGTGGATATAGACGATTTCCAGCTTGAATCCCTCATCGGCCATTCGTCAGATCGGGTGGTTTATCACCATCATTCCGATATCGGAGCGTCAATTGCCAGCGGATCTTTCCGCACCGTCGGTATGGTCGTTGCGCCGTGCAGCATGGGAACTGTCGGCGCAATAGCGTCTGGTATCTCTCGAAACCTCATCCACCGTGCTGCCGATGTCTGTATCAAGGAGCAGCGCAAACTGGTCCTTGTACCTCGTGAAACGCCGCTCAGTCCTATCCACCTCGAAAATATGCTCAAGCTCTCCCGACTTGGTGTGGTGGTACTGCCTGCAATGCCCGGCTTTTACCACTTCCCCAAGACAGTTGATGATATGATAAATTTTGTGATCACGAAGGTGCTGGATCAGTTTGACATTGACACAAATCTTATCCAGCGTTGGAAGGAAGATCCTTTATTGTAGTAGGCACACTCCGTGTGCCGTAACCCTGTGAATAAGTTCCTGACCTTGCCCGTTCATAGTGTCTAAGCAATTATAAAATCTACCATAAACGGAATCTGGAGTTTGCCATGAAACTGGCTATCTGCAACGAAATGTTTGAGGATTGGGGGGTCGAAGATATTTTTCTGTGTGCTGCCAAACTCGGCTACGATGCGGTGGAGCTCGCACCTTTCACGCTCGCGGAATCGGTGGTGGACATCAGTCAAGCCGAAAGAGATCGCATCCGAAAATCGGCGGAGACAGCAAAGATCGAAATCGCCGGGCTTCACTGGCTACTGGTCTCCCCAAAGGGATTGCATGTCAACCACCCCGATGCAGATATCCGCGAGAAAACACGGGACTATTTTCTCGAACTGATCGCGTGTTGTGCGGATCTGGATGGAAAGATTATGGTCATCGGTTCGCCCAATGAACGTAATATACTCGATCCACTCACACCAGAGCAGGCGTGGAGCTATGCCCAAGAAATCTTCGCAGCGTGCGCTGATTTTGCGCAAGAACGAGATGTCATCTTGTGCATGGAACCGTTGACAAGTGAAGCCACAAATTTTATCAATACACCAGCATCAGCGGTAGAAATGGTCAAAGCCGTGGATAATCCAAACTTCCAGATCATTCTTGACGTGACAAGTACAGCCGCGGAAAATCTGGATATGCCCACACAGATTCGCGAATACGCCGAACATGTGGCACATTTCCATACCAATGACGATAACGGCTATCTTCCCGGCTCCGGCAATGTGGATTATCCACCGATTATCGAGGCGTTGAAGGAGATTAATTACACCGGTTATCTTTCGACTGAGGTATTCAACTTTGAACCGGATCCAGAGACAATTGCACGTCGCAGTATTGAGTTCTTGAAACCGTTACTGGGATGAGAACACCGCCTTAGAATTTTCTTGACACCGAAACTGGCTTATGATATGCTTTTAAGTATTCTGGCAAATAGGAAGTTGAAAGGTACTATGCAAACCCTTAACCGACAACCACAATTTCAAATTGCATCTCATCATTGGCACTGGTGGTGGCATCGTGTTGAGGGGAGCAGTGTGCCTTTGCTGAGATAAACGTTTGGACTCATATCTAGCAACCGAAGCCGTAGGCATACGAATCCCATTGTCTACGGCTTTTTTTATGCCTATTTTCTTAGGACTATCGCAGCCAACTGTAGGCGGGGCATCTTGCCCCGCACCAACCATGCTGAAATGCGTAAGTCCTATTTTCTGTGAAGCAAGGAGAAACAATGGAAATCCTAAATCAACTCAAAACCGATCAGACCGGTCTAATTCCTGCCATTATACAGGACGACGAAAACAAAGAAATTCTCATGGTTGGCTATATGAACCACGAGGCAGTGCGGAAGACGTTAGAATCAGGGCGTGTCTGCTTCTGGAGCCGCTCCCGTCAGGAATACTGGATCAAGGGGGAGACTTCAGGGCACACCCAAACCGTGCGATCGGTTGCTCTTGATTGCGATGGTGATGCGCTACTAATCAAAGTCGAACAGAAAGGCGGAGCGTGTCACGTCGGCTTCCGCTCCTGTTTCTTTCGGGAAGTCTCCCCCGATGGCAACTCTACAAACATTGTTGGCGAAAAGGTTTTTGATCCAGATGCAGTATATTGATAGTTTTTAGGGAGACTCCCAATGTATTATCCAAGCTTAGAAGATTTTCGAGAAAAAGCGCAACACGGGAACTTGATTCCCGTCTACAAAACGATGCTGGCGGATATGGAAACGCCTGTATCTGCGTTTTACAAGATTGACGCAAGTGATTACGCATTTCTGTTGGAGAGCGTTGAAGGCGGTGAACACGTCGCTCGGTATTCGTTCCTCGGTAGCGATCCATCGATCCTACTTAGGAGCAGAGGGAATTTGGTCCGGATTGATGACCTCCGAACCGGGGAAACGGTCAAGCAGGAAACCGAAGACCCGTTGAGGGCAGTTGAAGAGCTGATGACTCGCTACCAACCCGTTGAGGTTGAGGGATTGCCGCGGTTTCACGGTGGAGCGGTTGGCTACCTGAACTACGACATGGTGCGTTTCGTTGAAGATCTCCCCGATACGACCGAAGACGATCGGGAACTACCCGACTGTTATTTCATAGTCACCGACACACTCTTGGTGTTTGACCATGTGAATCATCAGATTAAGGTGGTCGCAAATGCCCACATCAACGGCGATGTCGATCAAGCCTACGAAGGCGCACTTGATCGGATTGACGAACTGATCGCTAAACTCAAGCAGCCGTTGTTGATGAATTATACCAATAAACCGGCTGCAAATCCAAGCGGTGTGCCTGTTACTTCAAACTTTACGAAGGAGGATTACCAAGAGGTTGTTCTCCGGGCGAAGGAGTATATCGCGGCAGGAGACATCATTCAGGTTGTGCCATCGCAACGTTTCAGCGTACCGGTATCGGTCGATACATTCGATATTTACCGCGCGTTGCGCACAGTGAATCCTTCGCCTTATATGTATTATCTCAAGTTTGATGAACTCCAGATTGCCGGTGCCTCACCTGAAATGATGGTGCGGGTTGAGGACGGTGTTGCGGAGATGCGTCCGATTGCGGGAACCCGTCCGCGCGGAGCGACTCCCGCTGAAGATGAAGCGTTGGGAAGGGAGCTCCTCGCAGATCCGAAGGAACGGGCGGAGCACGTCATGCTCGTTGACCTGGGACGCAACGACTTGGGGCGGGTCTGTGAATACCACACTGTGCGGGTGAGTGAGATGATGGTGATCGAACGTTACTCACATGTGATGCACATCGTCTCGCATGTTATCGGAGAATTGCGCGAGGGGCAGACCCCCTACGATGTGATTCGCGCCTGCTTGCCCGCTGGAACGCTATCCGGCGCTCCCAAGATCCGGGCAATGGAAATTATTGATGAACTTGAGCCGACCCGGCGCGGTCCTTATGGTGGAGCGGTCGGTTACTTCAGTTTCTCCGGTAGTGCGGATACGGCAATTACGATCCGCACACTTGTTGTCAAAGATGGTATCGCCTACGTCCAAGCGGGCGGGGGTGTCGTCGCAGACTCTGCGCCGGAAACGGAGTACGAGGAAACAGTCAACAAGGCACGGGCGGTGTTAAGGGCAATTGAACTCGCTGAGACGGGATTGGAGTAGATCTGAGCTAAGGACCTACAGCAGCGGTTAGGAGAAGAACCTATGATACTCATGATTGACAATTACGACTCATTCACCTATAACCTTGTGCAATACCTCGGCGAGTTGGGGGCAGATCTGGCGGTCCATCGCAATGACAAGATTACGATCGACGAGATTGAAGCACTCGCGCCCGAGAAGATCGTTATATCGCCGGGTCCCTGCACACCACGGGAAGCGGGCATTTCCTGTGATCTGATTCGTCACTATGCCGGGCGTGTGCCCCTGCTTGGTGTCTGTTTGGGACATCAGTGTATCGGCGATGTTTTTGGCGGTGATGTCGTCCGCGCTGGTCGTCTGATGCACGGCAAAACGTCGCTGATTCACCACAACGGTGAACAGATCTTCGACGACCTTGACAACCCGTTTGAAGCGACACGTTACCACTCCCTCATTGTGAAAAAGGAGACGCTACCAGACTGTCTTGAGCTTACCGCGTGGACCGCCCAAGACGAAATTATGGGATTTCGGCACAAGGAATATCCGATCTGGGGAGTGCAGTTCCACCCAGAGTCGATCTTGACCAGCGAGGGGAAAAGGTTGTTAGGGAATTTCTTGGACGGGTAGAGGATACTAGGGCGTGTTGGCATTTACGTAAAACTGTCCATAATCGTAGGGGCGAGGTCCCCTCGTCCATTGACCAATGCGGATTAGAACCCCCAAACCGTACGTATCGAGTTGATTGTAGGTCGAGATTCATATCTCGACATCGAAACGTCGATTTTGGGAAATCGGTCTGCAGAAGCCCTAAACCGACTCTGATGTGTGACAAAAGGGTTGGGAAACCCAACCCCTACGAAGACACATGTGTCTGTGCACACTTCTCGATTATCTGATTGCAATGAAATGTCAACAGAACCTAATCACCGCTCTCTATTTGGGGTTGCTTGGTAAATCCGTTTACTGAGTGACCCCCTCATAAATATCCTGAAACTGCTCTAACGCCGCCGCTAGATTTGCAGCGATGTCCTCTGCCAATTCATCGGGTTCTGGTAAATTCTCGGTGTCCTCAAGGCTTTCGTCTCGCAACCAGAAGATGTCAAGACTGACCTTATCCCGCTGCATCAGTTCATCGTAGGAGAACGACTTAAACCGATCGGACTCTTTCCGATCACGACGGTTGTCGGGATTGTAGCAGGCGATGAAATCGTGAAGGTCATCGTAGCGCATCTGCTTCGTTTTCAGCGTGAATCGCTGATTGGTGCGTAGGTCGTAGTTCCACAGCTTTTCTGTCCACGGGGTTTCGCTGGCTGGCTTTCGATCAAAGAACAGCACATTTGCCTTGACGCCTTGCGCGTAAAAGATGCCCGTCGGGAGTCGCAGCAGCGTATGGACATCGCACTCGTGCAGCAGTTTCTTGCGAATAGTCTCCCCCGCGCCCCCTTCAAACAGAACGTTATCCGGTACAACAACCGCCGCCCTACCGTTGATTTGCAGAATCGTTTTGACGTGCTGAAGGAAGTTAAGCTGCTTGTTAGAGGTGGTCGCCCAAAAATCGCCTCGCTCGTATGTAAGCGAATTTTTCCCCGCGCTCCCTTTCTCATCCACAATCGTGATACTACTCTTTTTGCCAAAGGGCGGATTGGTCAACACCATGTCGAACCGTTCACCCGTATCCGAAATCAGACTATCCCCCGTTTCCACAGGGCTCTTATCCCCACCGATACCGTGAAGATGGAGATTCATCACACATAGCCTCACCACGCTGTCCACAAGGTCCACGCCGTGAAATGTCCCATCTCTGAGAAACCGCTTCTGTTCTCTGTCCAGTTGGTCGCTCTTGCTTGATAGATAATCGTGGGCTGCCAGAAAAAAGCCACCGGTGCCGCACGCAGGATCACAGATGGTCTGCATCGGTTCCGGTCGCATCACTTCCACGATTGCTTGAATTAGGGGACGGGGTGTAAAGTATTGACCCGCACCGCTTTTGATATCTTCGGCGTTTTTCTGCAACAATCCTTCGTAGATGTCCCCCTTCACATCGATATCCAGCCCGATCCACGTTTCATCGTTGATCAGTTGAATAATTCGCTTGAGTTTTGCGGGGTCTTGAATCCTGTTTTGGGATTTTCTGAAAATCACACCCAGCGTACCGCTCTCCAAAGCCAACGTGTCAAGGATATGGCGGTAGTGCGTTTCAAGGGCAGCACCCTCCTTGTCAACGAGACTTTCCCAGTCCAATCCCACAGGAACAACAGACTCCTTTCTAAATGGCGGTTTGGTCTGCTCGTCCGCCATCTTCAGAAATAGCAGATAGGTCAACTGTTCTACATAGTCGCCGTAGCTAATCCCATCATCACGAAGGACATTACAATAATTCCACAATTTTTGAACGATAGCTGATGAATCGTTTGACATTTTCGGGAGGGTTCTCCTGCGGTTATGTAGGAGGGCATGTTTTCAGGAAGATGGGAAATGACTATATTATTGCAATAACCGTATAAAGCCAGCTTGTTCAAAGTGCCTATCCGTTGTCAATGCTTCGGTCAAGCCACGCTTTTCCATCACAACAAAGCTAGCACAATCGACATGGCTCCACTCCTTATCTAACCGCTTTGCAAGTAACTGCCACGCGGCCGCGTCTAGTGCTTTGTCTATGTGGACGATTTCGATCCAAGCGGCCGAGCAGATAACCTCAATATAATTCAAAACCGTCGAACGCCGCACACGGAAACGGGTGAATAAGGCAACTAGTTCACTTAGGACATAGTTTGTTGTGACGATGTGCCGATTTTGTTGCTGCCATTGTGTTATTAATGCAGAGGCTTTCGCATGATGGGGATCAGTTCTCACAAAAAAACTTGCCCATCCGGAGGTATCTACGAAAACCTCATTCATCCTTATCCTCTCGTAACTCTGTCAGCAGTGCGTCTCCAATATAGTCGTCGTGGCGTTCGCCTATGTCTGTTACCTCACATTCAAGTGTACCTGCCAATTTGAGGAGTGGATCGGTGACCTGCACTTCCCGGGACTCATCAGCGTTAGTTTCTCGCATTTCCGGCGGCATCGTGTCATCTACGTCTGTCACCTCACACTCCAGCGTCCCCGCCAACGCTAGAAGGGGATCAGCAACTTGGGTTTCCCGGGATTGCTCCTCGTTTTCTAGAACATCGCCTAATTCGACAGATAAATCTGGCCACTCTCCTTGTGCGTCCATTTGTTCAGCGATTGGAACAAATTCTCTAAACTGAAGGTTCGCGACAGAAGGAACCGCGTACAAACAGTTAGTCATCGGACCCTGAACAATACGCAGTTTTTTAATAACTGCTGTCTGTTTCATCTTGCTTTCCCTCCAAAACTTTGCCAAGAGGCTTTTGGCGTATCCATCGGAATCCATCGAAAGGGGTAACAAGCGCGATATCAATATCCCCTCCGACGTTGGGTATCGTCTGCGAAAATCGTTGGTGAGCAATCGTTGTACGAATTAAAAACTCAGCGTAATCAATTGCATCTTGTAGGGAAAAGACTTGATAAGGAGGCTGGCTTTCGGGATGCGTTTTATACAAGCCCCATACCGCCTGTACTACTTCTCCATTTCCCGAGTATGTACATCCTAACTCCTCTTGTACTCGGGGGCGTACCTCTTTTCCCACATAAACTTCAACTGTTTTGGGTTTAGCATCATCGTAACCAACGACGTGAAATCCGATATGAAATTGGTCCTCAGGCAGCGCATCTACGGAAGTATTTTCTAACTGTAATTGCTCTTTCAAAAGATTGTGAATTTCATCGCCAATTTTCTGTGCAGCTTCAGTAACTCCCTTAAAAGATGCTTTACTCTTCTTTAACTGTTGCTCAATTAAACGCATTGCGAAGTAAATAGATTTACCTGCAAGTAAACCAACTCCAAATGTCCCCACACCAAACTTCCCACAAAATGGAAAAACTTTTTGTGCATATGAGAAGGTCGTTGCAGCTACAGGGGGCATCGGCAATTTTCCTTGAATCTCATGCTGATGCCCACAATCCGGACAGGTCACGCCAATTGCAGCTTCCAACTGACCTTGCCCTACCATTGTCGACAAACTATCCCCGGCAATCACAATGCCATCTGGAATTCTAAGAGAAACGATAAGCGTCATATCTAATATTTCCTGATTAAATTAAAACACTTAACAAATAATTAGTTGCCAAATCGCATTTATTATTGTAACATGATTATTCACTATAATACAATCTCTTTCTGTACCTTGATCCGTTCAAGCAGGACGCTGGCAGGCTCATCGTTTGGGTCTTGTGGCACCAATTCTCCAGAGAAGGCTTTTTTGAGAATAGATTGCCGCAACTGCTCGGCGCGTTTCAGTTCTGCCGTAATAGTTTTCTCCACCTCATCAGCAACAGAAAGGCGAGATTCGACTTCGGAGACGATGGCTTGTTGTTCCATGGGTGAAGGCAGGGGTAAAGTAATTTGAGAGAGAATTTTTGCATTGACATTTGGTTGACCACTCCCAACCTTGCCTTGATGAATCTGCGTCCAATAGGATTGAGATTGAAAAAAAGTGTAAACAAACTTTGCATTGATTTCTTCTTTAAGAATTATTCTGATTAAGTATGAAGCAAAAACAGCGTCAGGTATACTACCTTGAATCAAAAAACTCTTTCCAACTGTCGCTCCGGTTCGCGCGAAAACCAGATCGTTTTCTTTCAATAGGTATTGCTGCTGTTTAATCTCATCAATTTGGCAGTAGGGAACAGAATCCCAATTAACAGAATTGTTTTGAATGTCAGTGATTCGCAAAAACTTCGGACCAATTGGATCATTTGTTGCACTCTCTGTGTATCCGTAATGTATTTTTTGTGCAATTTTCTCAACTGTTACCCAAATCCATCCATTAGGCAAATCACCTGTAGGTTCAATCTTCGCCTGATCCACCGCCCGCCATGTTTCGGTTAGTTTCCCTTCAAAGGCAGCTTTCAGGACGGATTGGCGATACCGTTTGAGTTGAGATTGTGCCTTATGGAGTTCGTTTATGCCAGCGTCAAGTTTAGTGAAGAGCTCTTCGATTTTGGTGACAATGCGGTGTTGTTCGGAAAGCGGGGGAATGGGAATCGGAACTCTTCTCATGTAATCAGTTGGCACTCTCAATAGACCAACTGCACCGGTCATCGCTCTTTTTGCTTCTTGCCTAAACTTCTGTTGTAGAAAATAGAAGAAAAAGAATCGCTTTGACTGTTCTTCTGATAACCGAATCACATGAAATTCTGTCGAGCCGAAACCAATTCCATTTTTCAAGTCATGAGCGATGGCAATTTTGCCATTTTCCATACACGGGGTTACTTTCGCAAAGAGAATATCACCATCCTGAAATGGTGTGTAGCTTTTCCTTTTAAGCTCCGAAAATCGTTTTGTCTCAGATAAATCTATCTTTCCACTGAGCTCTTCGACGTTTTTCATTGGCAGAAACGTGACTTCTAAATCATCGTCAATACTTTGCTTATCAATTCTCGGATTAAGTTCGTTCACCTCTTCCAACGTCGTCCACACCCACCCATCGGGCAGCTCAGACATGCCTACACCCGTTTCGCTCATATCACATCCCGCCTTGGATTCAGTGATTTTGTTCTCTCTGTCATGATTATATTGTATATTTCACCTGCAACAAACAGACGGTTTCGCTGTCTTCCGGTTATTTCCTTGAGTATGCCCTTTTCGATAAGGTGGTTCACTCCTCGCTGAACGGTAGAATACGTTATTTCCCAAGTCCTCGATAACCCTGAAATTGAGATAATAGGATTTGCAAACAGATAATCAATCAAGCGGCTTACAATATTTGGTATTTTTGGACCGGTTGCAAGTGTTCTGTATCGTTTTTGTAAGTCAATCAATTGTTGAACCGTCGAAAGCGCATCTTCTGACTGTTCGCGTACCCCGTTTAAGAAAAATGTGAGCCACGCTTTCCAGTCCCCTCTTTGGCTTACATTCAACAGTAATTCATAATACTCATCTCTATGCTGCTCAAAAAAATCGGAGAGATACAGAAGGGGCTGTGATAGCAAACCCTTTTCCAATAACATAAACGTAATCAGCAGCCTGCCGATTCTCCCATTGCCATCGAGAAATGGATGAATTGCTTCAAACTGATAGTGAACCAGAGCGCACTGAATCAACGCCGGTTCCTGTGGGTCGGAATGGATGTATTTTTCCAAATCTGAAAAACACCGTTGCATCTCTGGGACCGGCGGAGGAACATAAGTTGCGTCCATCAAAGTACACCCGGGACTACCAATCCAGTTTTGACTCGTCCGCAGCCAACCCGGGGTGGCATGTCCGCCCCGCACCCCCTCCATCAAGATTTCGTGTACTTCACAGATCAACCGAGAACTTATCGGCAATTCTGGCAACCGTTCGATTCCATGTTCCATCGCTCTAACATAGTTGAAGATTTCCCTGAGATCGGACACAAGGGGAGGCTCTGTTTCATCCGCTTCAAAGAGAAAGAGGTCGTCCAAACCGGATTGGGTGTTTTCAATTCTCGAACTCATTACGGCTTCGTGCCGAATAAACGGCCTAATCAACAGATGTGGGTTAGGGAGCAGTTGCCCTGCACCGGATAGTTTCCCAAGCGTGATATCTGCGTTTGACAGAAGATTAGCCAATTCCCAATCCACTTCAATCTTTGGCGGGAGTGGATTCGGCACATAAGTCCAATACGGGGGCTGAGCTATCGTGCGAATGCATTTACCGGCAGTTGAATTTCTGAAGGCTTCCGGGTTCATTTTTTCTCACTTTCCGTGAATAAGACATAGCGTTATTATCATTTTTGCTAATAAGACGAAATATTATTAGCGTTTTGTCGGGTTTCCGCTAATAATAGGAAGTGTTATTAACGTTTTTTGTGAGTTCGCGTTAAAACGTTTGGGGACATCAAAGATGCTATCCAATTGAGATGTACAACTTACGCTGCCAAACCCTCATTCAACGTCTCAAGAATTGTATCCAACGTATCGCCAAACAACTGATACACCTTGATCGCCCCGCCCTTTGCCTGAAACGGTACATCTTCAAAATCATCTATCTCAATGCGCAGCGATGTAGCGATATGGTCTTTTATCATCTCCAACCACGTCATCTGTTCTTCTGAAAATTCTTTTTCCTGATTGTTGAGCCATTCTTGGAACCGTCGATTGACGGTCTCTTTGTAAGGCTCAAGGGTTGCGGTCTCCCCAATCGCAAAGCGAACCAAT
Organism: Candidatus Poribacteria bacterium; assembly: GCA_022826645.1. Taxonomy (GTDB): domain Bacteria; phylum Poribacteria; class WGA-4E; order WGA-4E; family PCPOR2b; genus PCPOR2b. The sequence continues at coordinate 26,534 of JAJDUM010000118.1, read as the reverse complement.
GAAATGATGTTTGCCAACAGTTTGTCTGATCCTGATCCCTTGACCTTCGATTGATCCAATCGCTCGTACGCACCCCATAGCTCCCCTGTCGTAAAGTGATATGGTGGCTGTTCAATCGCTTGGGCGAGTTGTTGGATCTGTTGATATGTGAGATGCCGCTGTCCGTACGGTTGGTTGTAGATAATCTGTATCGCTGTCAGTTCATCCCTGTTCTCTTCGATAAACTGCTTGAAACTCTCTATACGCTGCTCCGCCCGTGCTTTTGACTCTTGATCAAATCCCGAAAAAATGACGTTATCTTGGCTCAAGGTGTCTATCGTCTGTTCCTGGTGTCTGCTGAGTTCAATGAGCGTGTTGCACACTTCCGGGTTATCAAAGGGCTGACACGCCTCCCCAATGAGCCAAGCTACTCTTTCCTGAATTTGCTCCTGCGTTAAGGATTCCGCCGGTGATTCGAGCAATAGCCGAATGTTCTCCGGTATTGGGGTTGCTGTAGGTGATGCAATCAACCCAATCGACTGTTGATTTATGTCCGGATTCATCGCATCAAATAGGGAGAGGATCATACGCCGTAAGGAAATACCTCCCGACACTTCGGTAATCCGTTTCTGCCCATCATCTCCAATCTGCCGGTCAAGACGTGCGAGTCTACCCGCCAATGAGGTCAAGGTATCGGTTTCTCGGTCCCCAAGTGCCACAGCCTCAAGCAACTTATCAAACGGTAGGCTTCGTTTTCGTTCAAGTGGTCGAGAATCGGTTTTGTCATTCTCACAAACACCCACGGCATCGACAATTACGAAATGGGTTTTGTGATGGGCGTCGGGAGTGACTACCTGCAAATCCGTTGAGGAAATGGTGCGCGTACCTCTGCCCTTCATCTGCTCAAAGTAAACCGGCGATCTAACATTTCGCATGAAGATGATACATTCTAACGGCTTGATATCCGTGCCCGTGGCGACCATATCCACCGTTATGGCGATGCGCGGATTGTATGAATTCCGGAAGCTGGCGAGCAGACTTTCTGTTGTATCGCCCGTTGTGCGGTATGTAATCTTTTTACAGAAGTCGTTGCCCCTCTCAAACACCGTGCGGACGATATCGAGTATATCTTCAGCATGAGCGTCATCTTTGGCAAAGATGAGTGTTTTTGGGACGTGCTTTCTGCCCCGAAAAATCTCTGTGAACAGATTATCCCGGAAGGTTTGAATTACTTTGCGGATCTGATCGGGTGCCACCACATCACGGTCAAGTTGATTCGCGCTGTATTCCATCTCCTCATCCAGCAGCTCCAATCGGGTTCTGCGGGTGAGTTTGTCCCGTTTGTCAACATAAAAGCCGGGAGGGATCTCACTACCGTCCTCCGTAATCTCTGTCTTGATGCGATAGACATCATACCCCACGTTCACGCCATCGGCAACCGCTCGCTCGTGGGGATACTCTGTTACCAAGTTCTGATTGAAGAATCCGAATGTTTGCTTTGACGGCGTAGCGGTGAGACCGACGATAAAGGCGTCGAAGTATTCTAGCACGGGTCGCCATCGGTTATAAATTGAGCGGTGGCACTCGTCGGTGATGATAAAATCAAAGGTTGAAATCGGAATCTTGGGGTTGTACTCTATCTCCGCAGCGGGTTGATCCTCCGAATCACGATTGAATAGTGATTCACTCTCGCCCTCCTCATCAAAATCTGATTCCCCCTTCAGCATTGAATACAACCGCTGAATCGTGGTGATACAGACCTTGCTCACCTCGTCAATCCGGTTGGTGGTGAGGTGTTGCACGTTGTAAAGTTCGGTGAATTTCCTGCCGTCGTCCGGTGTGTTATACTGCTGAAATTCTTTCAGCGTTTGTCTGCCGAGATTGCTGCGATCAACCAGAAACAGTATCCTTTTGGCATTTGCAAATTTGATTAGCCGATAGGCGAGGCTTACTGCGGTATATGTTTTCCCGCTGCCGGTTGCCATCTGGATCAACGCACGAGGCAGATCTGCGGCAAATGACTTCTCCAGATTGATAATCGCTTCAATTTGACAGTCTCGCAGCCCTTGCTTCTGCAATGCAGGCGGTGTTTGGAGATTGTATCGCAATGTTTGCTGCCGCCTAATCCACTGTAACAGAGTTTCCGGTTTGTGGAAGGCAAAAACACGTCGGGAGCGGGGGTTTGGATCGCGTAGATCGCGGAAGAAGGTCTCAACCCCTGTGCTCTCATAACCGAAAGGTAGGGGTTTTTGATAGGATGGGAGGAGTGCTGGAACCCCAGTGAGATATTTCTCAGTTTGTTCGGAGACACCGCTGAGGGTTACACCCTCCGGTTTGGCTTCAATCACCCCAACCGCTCTTCCGTCGATAAATAGCAGGTAGTCTGCGAATCCGGAGGACATGGGATACTCACGTACTGCAATCCCTAGCGATTCGCCGAGATCCATCTGTTCTCGATCTTGAATCGTCCAACCCGCTGCGGTGAGCAGTTGATCGATGTTCTGTCGTGCTCTTTCTTCGGGTTTCATATCTTCTTTATCTGCGGTGAGGTGAGATTATCGTGTAAACACCACTGTTATTTTACCTGAAATCTATCACCGATGTCAAATATCACACCTACTCTATTAGGGCTATTCAGTTTTAGGCTTTTTACCCATTTTGTTTGAAAAGTCAGAGTTGGGAAGTCGCTCTTAGAGCGAAGTGTCGGGATTTGGAAATCCCTCCTACAGAAGAACTAAATGCCCCTAACGCCTAAAAATTAATTATTGATCTGCACATCCATCTGTGGTATCTTATTGTGATAATCATCAGGACTTTTTAGGCGAATCTCAAGCGTAAGGAGGGATTTGTATGAGCCAAATAGGAGCTACACCGATTACCGCGCCGGGCTGGACCGCCAAGCCCAAAAATGGCGTCGCAGTTGTCGATTGCGATGTTCACCATAATTTTCGTAATCCTGAACAGTTATTGCCGTACCTATCAACATTCTATCAGGAACATCTACTCGACCAGGGATTGCATCTGGGCGGGTATCCCAACATCCCAATTCGGACCAACCGCACCGATCTGAAAGGTCGCATGAAGTCCAAAGATGTGCCGGTAAAGAAAGCTACCGGTGGCGATCCACGCGATTTCAATTTTACGTTGGAGTTTCTGCAAGAGGAACATCTCGACCCTTGGAATATCGATTATGGGCTGCTGACCGGTCCACCGCCTTTTTACGGATATTCAGGACTCCCCGATCCGGACTGGGCTGCCGCACTGTGCAGGGCGTTCAACGATTGGACTATCGAGCACTGGCTCGACCGCGACGAGCGCATCGTCAACGCCATCCTTGTTTCGCCTTCAGACCCGACCCAAGCGGTAGAGGAAATCAATCGATTGGCTGACCGCAAAGACACCGCTGCCGTGATGGTACCGATGGGAACGAGTATGCCCTTCGGTAACCGCTTCTACCATCCCATTTGGGAGGCGTGCGAACAGCACGGGCTGCCGGTGGTTTCTCATATTGGTGGTGGCGGCGGCGCAGCCAGAACCACTCCAACCCCGGTTGGCTATCCCACCTACTATATGGAATCGCGGATGAGCCGTCCGACTGTCGCCAGTGCACATGCGACCTCCTTGATCTGCGAGGGTGTGTTCGAAAAGTTCCCGGATTTCAAGTTCGCCCTTATAGAAGCACAGCAGCTTTGGGCGGTCTCTGTGATGTGGCATCTGGATACTGACTGGAAGGCGCTGCGCGATCAGACACCGTGGCTCAAGCGGCTACCGAGCGAATACTTCCGTGAACACATCCGAATCGGTTCACAGCCGATGCACGAGCCGGAGAAACCGGAGCAGATGTACCAGATGTTGGAGATGCTGCATGCAGACGAAACGCTGATATTCTGCTCAGACTTCCCGCACTTCGACTGGAACGATCCGGTAACAATCTTCCCCAAACTCGACGACGACCTGCACCACCGAATCTTTGCGGGTAATGCGCTCGATATGCTCCGGATGGACACAGGGAATTAGCCATGACAAGCGTTGTTATCGGTAAAGTAGAGGAGATTCCGCCGGGCGAGCGCAAAATTGTCGTGCCGTTCCGGGGCAGGGCTGGGATTGGTGTTTTTAACGTCAACGGCTCATTCTACGCCGTACGCAACATCTGCCCTCACAAGAACGGTCCCCTCTGCACCGGTGAACTCAGCGGTCGGGTTAGCACCGATGCCCCGCCCTCTACCCGTGGCTCCACAATCGCAGTGGACGGCTTAGGCGAGATCTTGCGCTGTCCGTGGCATCAGTGGGCGTTCGATATTGCGACTGGACGTTGTCTGGTAGATCCAGAGATACGTGCCAAGACCTACCCTGTTAAAATTAAGGGGGACGATGTCGTTGTCGAATACGAAGACCAAGAACCTGTTTTAAAAAGCTAAGAGTGATCCCCCGGCGCTGTGGATTTGTCAATCCACAGCGAGCCGTATCGCGGGGTAGGGGTTGGCTTTCCCAACCCGTTGGGCGAGGGAACCTCGCCCCTACGAAACAAAGTCCCTCGATTGGTCTGACACGGTTTGCGAAATATAGTGAAAATGTGCCGTCGAACCGTGGATTACGGAAGAAACCGAGTTTGATCCCCCTGACAAGGGGGTAGCGAAGGGGCATCCTTGTCTTTCCTCCCTTCGCAGGGGGGTTAGAAAAAACTCGGTTTCATGGCATTTACCCAAAATGACTTTTCAAGCAGACGCTAAGGCGATGTCAAACAGCTAAACTGTGGATAGTGTACAAAGGAGAAAACCGTGTCAGCAAGACTCAAAGGTAAGGTTGCAATTGTCACAGGTGGAAACAGCGGTATCGGTAAAGCAACTGCCCATCTCTTTGCCCAAGAAGGCGCCAAAGTCGTCATCATGGCAAGGAGGGAGGAGGAGGGCGCTCAAGTTCAGGATGCTATCAACAGCGAGGGTGGTGAAGCAACGTTCATCCGCTGCGATGTCTCGGACAGTAGTGCTGTTGATTCGGCAGTCGAAGCGGCCGTCTCAAAATACGGTACGATCAATATCCTCTTTAACAACGCGGGTGGCGGCGCTGGAGAGAATTTCCCGAACGAAGGAGATGAGGGTTGGGATTGGGTGATTAACGTCAACTTGTCCGGCACCTTCTACATGTCGCGAGCGGTCTGGCCCCACCTGGTGGACGCAGGCGGCGGTGCTATAGTGAATAATTCCTCTATCGCCGCTGTCATCGGATTTAGCAAGAACATGTACGATATAACCGGCAGAACACCGTCGTCCTCATATTATGTGGCAAAAGCGGGTGTCGAGGCTTTTACACGGTACACATCGAGTACGGGCGGACAGCATAATATTCGAGTGAACTGCGTGCGTCCCGGTCAAATCCTCACTCCGGGGGCGACCGGTGGCAGGGAACATCACTATTTCAAGCCAATCTTCGATCTGTCTCAGATACTTGACGGTCCGGGGTATCCAGAAGACGTAGCAAATTTGGTACTTTTCCTTGTTTCCGATGAGTCCCGGTTCATAACAGGAGAAATTATAAACATTGATGGTGGTACACCACGAAAGCTGTAAGGCTGATGTTAAGAAATCGTGCAAAGAAACCGAGTTTTGAAGAAAAAACTCGGTTTCTCTTCGCATTTTGCACTTTCTTTTGACATGAACCAGCTGTAAAAAATCGTTTCTACAGGAGCAAATAGTATGCCTCAAATGACAGGAAGTAAATTTCTCGCAGATACAGTCCACGGTTACGGGATTACCCACGTCTTTTTTATGCCCTATATCGCCCCGAGGGCGTTGATGGAGATGGAAAAACTGGGGATCAAGCGCGTTCAAACCCACGGTGAGAAAGGGGCTGCCTATATGGCAGATGCCTACGCCCGCGTCAAACGCGCACCGAGCCTCTGCATGGCGCAGTCGGTGGGTGCGGTCAATCTCGCCGCTGGATTACAGGACGCCTACCTCGCCTGCTCCCCGGTCATCGCTATCACCGGTCGGGAGAGCCAAATCAACCAACAGCGTCACGCGTATCAGGAGGTTGACCACATCAACCCGTTTTCGGCGGTGACCAAATATAGCGCGTTTGTCGCTACACCGGAACAATTTCCGGTCTACCTGCGTCAAGCCTTCCGTTCCGCGACAACCGGCACACCGGGACCCGTGCACCTGGATCTGGAAGGTCTCGCCGGTCAGGCGGTTGTGGACCGCGAGGCGGATCTGGAAGTTATCATCGAAGAGTCCTTTACTCAGCTGCCACCTTTCCGCCCGGAAGCGGAGATTGAAAAAGTGAAGGAAGCGATCCAACTACTCGCCGATGCCAAACGTCCCATCATCGTTGCTGGCGGAGGTGTAACCGCTTCAGATGCTCGCGCAGAACTGATTGCCCTTGCAGAGAAACTCTCCATCCCGGTTGCGACCGCTCTCAACGCGAAGGCGATGTTCCCCTACGACCATCCGTTAGCGGTCGGTGTCCCCGGTTCATATTCGCGGGATTGCGCCAACCAAGCGGTCTGCGAGGCGGATTTGGTGTTCTTCATCGGGAGTCACACCGGTGGACAGGTGACCAACGGATACAGCATCCCACCACAGGGAACGCCGGTTATCCAACTCGATATTAACGCAGAAGAGTTAGGACGCAATTACTCAATTCAGCTGGGGCTGCAGGGCGACATCAGAAACTCGTTGCGTCGTATGATTGAAAACGCAGAAGCCGCTGAACCGCGAACCGAATGGGTGAACCGGGTCCAAGAACTGGTTCGGAACTGGAAAGAGAGCGTCAGCGACGTAGCGAACTCGGATATCGTGCCGATGCGCCCGGAACGCCTCTGCAAAGAGCTGACCGATTATCTGCCAGCCGACGCAATTCTGGTTTCCGACACAGGCCATTCCGGTGTCTGGACAGGCACCATGCTCGATCTCAAACACCCGGACCAGATATTCATTCGTTGTTCAGGCTCGCTTGGATGGGGACTGCCTGCGGCGATGGGTGCCAAGTGTGCAGAACCCGATAGACCCGTGCTCTGCTTCACCGGCGATGGCGGTATCTGGTATCATTTGGGAGATTTGGAGACCGCCGTGAAATCCGAAATTAACGCCGTCATTCTGGTCAACAACAACCACTCCTTGAACCAAGAACAGGGCGGTGTCGAGTCTGTCTACGGCGGACGGACGAAAGGCTCCGATGAACTCTGGCTCTTCCCCGACGCAGATTTCGCCAAAATTGCCGAGTCAATGGGTTGTCTGGGAATCACGGTTAACAAACCGAGTGAACTGTCGAGTGCGTTGGATCAGGCTTTCTCTGCGGAGAGACCGGTGGTTGTCGATGTCAAAACGCACGTCGAAGGAATTGCCCCGCGGGCATGGACACCGGCGTAGATGATCAAACCGTTATGTGATATTTTACGAACCCATCGAAAGGAGAGAAACCGATGGCAATAGCAATGACACCGCAGCAGGAAACAGACTTCGACGAAAAGGGATACATTATCCTCGAAGATTTTTTGACACAGGAGGAGCTAGATCGATTACTGTCAGCTATTGACGAGGTAAGAGATAGAGTCCGTCGTGCCGAAGGTGGTGGACCTAATGATCCCTTTACGATCCGCAATGCGTTAGCCCAACATGAAGCATTCCTCGATCTGATTGATCATCCTAAAATGCTGCCGTTGGTCGTTGACGCCATCGGCTGGAACATCCAGATCCGAACCACGCACCTCGACTATCGGCCCCCTTACCCAGAAGACCTGAAGCCCGGCACCGTCGGCGTCGGTGACGGAGACGATCAGAAGGCTGGCTACAACAACCTCGGCTGGCATCCGGATCTGTCGGGCAAAGAGCTCTTCGAGGGACCGTCGCTGGACGGGCGGTTGCCCTTTATGGAGATCAAGGTGTTTTATGTCTTCTCCGATATGACTGCATCCAATTCCGGCAATCTCTGGTTGATGCCGGGCAGCCACAAGCGTCCCCTACAGGAATGGCGGGGGCTGCAGGGCAAACTCGACCTCTCCGAAGCGGTCGAACTCAGATTGAAACCGGGGGCTGCGGTCCTATGGCGCACAGCGACCTGGCACTGTGTTGGTCCAAACCTATCGGACGAAACGCGCAAGATCATGCACGTCGGCTACCACTACCGATGGCTCCGACCGACCGACTTCATTGAGCAAAAACCGGAATTGCTCGCTAAAAGTTCACCGATACGACAGCAATTGCTCGGCGCTTTGCCGTCCAGTGACAATCCGCTGGGTGCTTCTCCTGAGTTTCAACCTCACTCTCAACACTGGATTACAAAGAACCCGGACGATGTTCCATTGAGAGCTTGGGCGGAAGCACGTGAGCGATAAAAACGCTTACCTGTGATGCCGGATCGGTGCACAGGTAAAAACAGAGGCTTATTTTAAGAAATCATGCAAAGTATTTTCTTTTGATATGAACTCCGTAGATGGGATGCCAATGAACTAATGAACCAATGAACAAACTGTTTTCACGTTTCACGCATCACGTTTCACGCTTTCCTTTCACATAAGCTACAGCAGAAGGAAAAAATATGAGTCTTGAATCGATAGATCCCGACACCCAACCCGTAAACGATATCGTCCGAGAAAACCGCCTACCGGGGGACCCGTCAACCGAGTGGGATATCAACGGTTGGGGCGATCCGACGATCCAAGGTTTCGGCCATGACATCAGCATCAATCGCGGTGAGACGATCTACTTCAAGATCAAAACCGATTCGACCGATTACCGGATAGACATCTATCGGATGGGATATTATGCTGGGATGGGTGCGCGTCGCGTCGATACCATCAAGCCATCGGTCAAACTCCCGCAACATCAGCCGGAAGGTCTGAGGGACGAAACCACGCGCCTCTACGATTGCGGAAACTGGGAAGTATCAGCTTCTTGGCAAGCGTCCTCAGACGCAACGTCAGGAATCTATTTTGCGCGTTTGGTACGACAGGATTCGGATCCCCCGACTTGGCGGGCGGACAACAGTCAAGAAGGTCCAAAGGAAAGACCGATTGCCTCGCCACACGCCTACGGAGCGTTAGGTCACGGATGTCTCGCCAATGCGCTGCGTGAACCACGCGCAAGCCACATCTATTTCGTTGTGCGGCACGACGATAGCGACTCCGATATCCTCTTCCAAACTGCCGACACCACTTGGCAAGCCTACAACCCCTACGGGGGATACTGTACTTACGGCCGGGTGAACCCGGGCTACCCACGTGGAATCGGTATCCCTCCCCGTGCCTACAAGGTGAGCTACAACCGTCCACTCAAAACGCGCGATTACCGGGCGGTCAATATGGTTTTCAATGCCGAATACCCGTGTGTCCGCTGGCTTGAGGCTAACGGCTACGACGTCAGCTACTTTACCGGCTTGGATAGTGACCGACGTGGCGAGGAGATTCGCAAGCACCGCCTATTTCTGTCGGTGGGTCACGACGAATACTGGTCTCTTGAGCAGAGGCAGCATGTCGAGGCAGCGCGCGATGCGGGGGTTAATCTCGCCTTTTTCAGCGGCAACGAGGTCTTTTGGAAAACCCGATGGGAACCATCCATCGACGAAGAAGGGGTGCCGCATCGGACATTGGTCACCTACAAGGAAACGCACGACAACGCCAAGATCGACCCCGTTCCTGACGTTTGGACCGGGACATGGCGTGACTCACGACCTTTCAATCCGGAGGGACCGCAGCCAGAAAACGCCTTGACCGGCACCATATTCACGGTGAATGCATGGCGTAACGACCCACTCATCGTGCCCGCCAAATACGCTGCTTTGCGATTCTGGCGTAACACCGATGTCGCTAAACTTAAGGCGGGGGAACGTGCCGTTTTGCTGAGAGGCTTGCTCGGTCATGAGTGGGATGAAGATTTGGATAACGGGTTTCGCCCACCGGGGCTGTTTCGCCTATCGGAGACGACCATCGACAACGTTCCCTACCTTCAGGACAACGGCACGGTTTACGATTCAGGCACCGCAACGCACCATCTGACGCTCTATCGTCACGAAGTTCCCAAGAACCCACAAGAACCCTCAGATAAAGATGGTGCTCTTGGACCGCCCCGTGGTGCGTTGGTTTTTGGCGCGGGCACGGTGCAGTGGACTTGGGGGTTAGACGCACACCACGATACCGAAACCGGAATACCGCCGGAACGGGCAAATTCCAGCTCTACCCGCGTGGGTGTGGATCTGATCGGTCCCGATAAGAACATCCAACAGGTGACCGTCAATCTGTTTGCCGATATGGGCGTGCAACCTCAAACGTTACAAGACGACCTGATACCGGCGAGCGCGTCCACCGATACGCAACCTCCAACCTCGACGGTGCACGTTCCAAGCGATGGAGAGACGCTGCCTTTGGGAACTCTGATAATCAGTGGTGCCGCTCAAGATACCGACGGTCAAGTCGCCGCGGTCGAAGTATCGGTTGATAACGGCCTCAGCTGGCATCCGGCAAGCGGATACGAGACTTGGAGCTATGAATGGCTGCCGACACAGCCAGGATCTGCGATCATCCTGAGTCGGGCTGTCGATGATAGTGGTAACTTGGAAAGCCCGGGGCAAGGCGTAACGGTCACAGTTCATTCGGTCCCATAGATGTAAATTGTCAAAATTGGTAAAGGAGAATGAAAATGCCGATGCTCAATATTGGATCAACCAAGCAGCTCTTCTTCGATGATTATCTTATTGAGAGCTTGGTCAATGCAAAACAGGGGTTGAACCCCGCGGTAAAGGTGGACGACAACCCGATCCTCCGAGCGGAGCGTCCGTGGGAAGGCAACTTCATGCGCCCCGCCAAGGTGATTTTCGACCCGACGGAACAGCGCTTCAAAATGTGGTATTCCTCCGCAACCATCACCGTGCGCCTTGAAAACGGAAAGCCGGTTCCGGGGGGTGCTGCGGGTCTCGAATTGGATACCAAGGGCAGCGTAATCTGCTTGGCTACTTCGGAGGATGGTATCCACTGGGAACGACCGTCGCTGGGGCTCGTTGAATTCGACGGTTCAACGGACAACAACATCCTTCCCACAAAGGAGGACGTCCCCCCAACGCCAGCATTCCAAGACCTGCGCGAGGAAGATCCCGCCAAACGGTATAAAGCACTGCGCATGATCGGCGACACACAGAGGCGGGGGATGCAATATGATCTCTTCTATTCTCCCGATGGGATCAGCTGGACTCCCTACGAAGGTAACCCCGTCATTGATACCGGACAGGAATTGGGACGTTGGGCGGGCCGCTTTCAAGGCTGGGACCCGATACGTGAGACGTACTACGTCACTATGGAAGCCAGCCACCACTGGCGAGGACCGTACGGCAAACGACTTATCGGCAGAGCGGAGAGTCCAGACATGATCCACTGGAGCGAACCGGAGATTATTCTTGTACCGGACAAGGATGACCCTCCCGACACTGAGTTCTACAGCCTGCCGGTCATCCCCTACGAGGGCATCTACGTTGGTCTGCTGTGGATTTTCCGCACCACCAATGTGACCCATCATCCAGAGATTGTCTTCAGTCGGGATGGATTCCACTTTCAGCGGCACTACCGAGAGCCTTTCATCCCACGCGGTGGTGCGCGAGCGGACTTCGACTCCAGCAGCGTCTACGCTGAAACCATGATTGTTCACGGGGATAACATCTTCACTTATTACATCGGCACGAACAGCCGCTCTCCTGAAATTGCTTTGGAGTTAGGTGATAAATCCTCGGAGGGCATTGGACTGGCGGTCTCACGTTTGGATGGATTCGTCTCTCTCGATAGTGGAAAGGGTTGGGTGGTCAAGGACAGATCTGAGGAGGAATTGCAACACATCTACGGTGAGCGACAAATCTTTGAGGAGCCTGAGTCCTTCGGTCAGATGACGACCCGCCCGTTTGGGTTCTCCGGATCACGCCTATACCTGAACACAAGCATGGCGCCGATTGCCGCGGGACCGGGACCCGGCGAGGTGAAGGTAGAGATTTTGAGGGCGAACCATAAGAAGCTAACCGGATTTAGTTTCAACGACGCCGATTCCATCACGGAGGGAGGCACCGCCCAGGTTGTCTCGTGGAACGGAAATTCCGATGTGAGCGCGCTGGCTGGTAAGCCGATAAAGCTGCGTTTCTATTTCAAGAACGCCAAGCTCTACTCGTTTCAGTTCAAGTAATAGGGGTCGATTCTGATGTCAGACAGGGTCCAAAACTCCGAATAGCTTAAGGAGTAGCGCACCATGAAATTAACAATGGATCAGTTGGTGCATTTCGATACCGAAGGTTGGTTGCTCTTGGAAAACAGGTTCAGTCAAGCAGAGATGGATGTGCTCAAAGACGAACTCCCGAGGATTTTCGCCATGCGGCGTGAGGAGGTCTGGCGGGAAAAAGATGGAGAAGCGGTACGCACCGCCTTCGCTGCACATACCTACAACGAGGCGTTCAACCGTTTGGGACGGCATCCCCGCTTAATCAAGCCGGTCATGCAGCTCCTCGATGGACCGGTATATATGCACCAATACAAAATTAACGGGAAAGCCGCCTTCAACGGCGATGTCTGGCAGTGGCATCAGGATTACGGCACATGGGCTCGTGACGATCTGATGCCACAACCGCGGGCGATGAATATTGCACTGTTCCTTGACGAGGTCACAGAATTCAACGGTCCTCTTTACCTCATTCCGCGCAGCCACAAGCAAGGGGTGATAGAAGCGGGACATGATACAGCAACGACATCTTATCCGCTGTGGACACTCGATAAAGAAAGAATCCGGGAGTTAGCAAACGAAGGCGGCATCGTCGCACCCAAGGGAGAGCCCGGCAGCGTACTGATGTTCCATTCAAATATGGTACACGCCTCAGCGCCCAACATCAGTCCGTGGGACCGAGTGATTGTTTATCTTAGCCTTTGCCATGTGGATAACCATATCCGCCAATTCAAGCGACCGGAATGGATTGCCCACCGTGACTTCGCGCCGATCGAACCGCTGGCTGATGATTGTCTCCTAGCACCCTAGTAGACCGACAACGGTTACGGCTTGGGTTTGTCAATCCAAGCCGAGCAGGGTTAGTAGTTAATATCCTCTGGTCTGGTCGAAACGGCTGAGCAGATCGTCATCCCCCATCTCGAACCGTTTCAGATTCTCGCAGAATGTGTCCATCCATCGAGGACTCCGCATCGGCGAGTTGCCAGCCATATGAGGGGTAATAATCACATTATCCATCTTCCACAGCGGATGATCATCTGCCACCGGTTCCACCGGCAGTACATCTAAACCAGCACCGCCGATAAGCCCCTGCTCCAACGCCTCCACCAGTGCCTCCTCGTTGACAATCTTGCCACGGCTGACATTGATCAGTAAAGCGTCGGGTTTCATGTGGCGGAATGCCTCCCGATCGAACATCTCTTCCGTTTCCGGTGTGAGCGGAGCGCAAAGTACAACAACGTCGGAAACCTCCAGTAGATCGTGGAAACGGTCCAATCCCCAGCACGCTTCCACATAGTCGGGAACTGTTACCGGTGTTGGATCTACGGCAATCACCTTCATCCCAAAAGCGTGTGCGCGCATAGCTGTCTCGCGCCCCGCACCGCCCAGTCCGATTATCCCCATGGTGCTGTCGATGAGCTCCCGCGCCATCAGACGATTATTGCTCCAACTGGCGTTACGGGTTACCAGTGCGACATCCCGCGTGAGACCCAAGATAAGCGCGAACGCATGCTCTGCCAAGTGTATCCCCACAAAACCCTTCGCGGTTGTGATAATGACATCGCTCTGCTCAATCTCCGGGCTCATCAGGAAGTCAATCCCTGCGGAATAGTACGCCATCCAACGTACCCGCTTCGCCTTTGGGAAATATTTCGGTCGCACATCACCAATCAGGATATCTGCGGTGGGAAGTTCCTCCTCAAATTTCTCCTCAGATCCAGCGACTATAAGTTCAACTTGATCGGACACGGCGCGGATCCGCTCCGCGGACACATTGTCCATATTCATTGTTAGTATCTTGGTTGCCATAACTTCCGATTAAATTCCTTCCTTATCAGGTCAAACCAGCGATTATTCATGCAATGATGCTACGCCGGCATGGTTCGTTTCGTGTACTCTCGGCATAGCGCTGCGATTTCGGGACCCCCTCCGCAGATCAGGATGTCGTTATCGATCTGCTCCTTATAGTTGTCAACGTTAATCGAATCACAAAAGTCGATGCCTGCTGCTTGACGTGCAGCATTCACTCGCGCCCGCGCCGCAGCCATTTCAGGGCTATATGGCGGATCATGTGCGTCCGGATCACCGAACGAATACCCCATGTCACCGGGTCCCCATTCGACGTAGGTGAGCCCCGGCACCTTACAGGTCGCTTCGCAATTCTCAAGGGCACGGCGGTTCTCGATTTTTAAGCCCACCATCAGTTCACCCTCCGGGTTTAGGGGCCAGACATCTGCCTTTCGCAGGTACTCCGAGTGTTCTAATCCCCAGATATGACCCGGACCGCCGCCGGCCCCCCGGCGTCCCTCAGCCAACCCTTCGCCTACACCAATATCGTTAAAGGGAAACCGCATCGATTCGATCAGAGTCTTCACCGCGCCCGGAGTCTCGGCGTGACAAAGCACGAAACCGTGAACACCGCAGTCAAGGTAGTGCGTTACCATCCAAGCGTTCGCCCGCATCACGTGTTCGTCGGTGCCTTGCACAGGCAGCGTCACCAATACGGTCGGCGTTGGGTGCCCGCTCTTCGTTGGTCCCGCTGCTGCCAACCCCCTCATAAATTCTCGCACACCCGTTATGTTCAGCGGGACATGCTCCTGTTCGAGCAGGAGAAAATCGTTATCCGTATGACAGGCGTTAACGCCGCCCTCGTATGACAGATCTCCGCTTCCACCGTAAATGAGGGTATGTCTCCCCTCAAGCAGTTCAATAGCACGATTGACTCTACCCATCGGATCTACTCCATTTCTTGTCTATTCGCGTTTCCGCTTTCTTAGCACAATAATAATAATAACAACGAGAACGATGGCAATCCACCAGTTATTTATCACCCAACCCCAAAAGATGTTGAACGCAATCCAAGCTAAAACCTCAATCGCAAGGATAATGGCTGCCTTATTCCACGGGAACTCCGCATACCGTTCACGATACTTGACAGATAACCACCATGACAATCCTGCCGTACCCAGTACGACGATTAAAAACAGAAAATTCACCAGTGATTGGGTTGCGCCTAAAATCATTTCCATTGAAAAATTCCTCCTTCCCTTCATACATTGAACGTAGCCGAATGCATGAGACGGTTGGGAATTAGATTCGGCTACGATCCGAACTTCCTGAATAAACTCATCTCTGCTCCAGACCTGATTACAACTTTATTGCCATTCTACGGGAGTTCAGCAATCCTGTCCGGATGACTGTAGACAGTCATGCCTTTGCCACGCATAAACCCAATCAACGTGACTTTACCCTCTTGCGCCATTTCGACGGCAAGAGTTGATGCCGCAGAGACCGCTACAATCACTGGAATACGCGCAAATAACGCTTTCTGAATAATCTCAAAACTGGCGCGACCACTCACCATCAAGATATGTCGATCCAGAGGAAGTTGCTCAATCAGTAGCGCCTGTCCAATCACTTTATCTACTGCATTGTGTCGCCCGACATCCTCGCGTACGATTTGCAATTCACCTTGCTCGTCAAATAACCCGGCGGCGTGTAGACCGCCGGTCGCTTCAAAAACAGATTGTGCCGATCGCAGCCTATCGTTGAGCTGATAAAAGATGTCCGGATCTATCTGAATATCGGATTTTATCGGCGGGATGTCCTGTTTAACCGATTCGATGGTCATTTTTCCACACAACCCACAACTGGCATTCGCGTGAAAGTTCCGTTGCCATCCCTCCTGTTCTTCCAGAACCTGCCCGTTCGTCAGATGGACATTAATGATATTTTGTAGGGCGGTTTCCTCGACATCCTCGCAATAGGCGATTGCCCCAATGTCATCGGACGACGTTATCAGTCCTTCCGTGTAGAGAAATCCCACAGCGAGATCAAAGTCGTGTCCCGGTGTTCGCATCACGACCGCCAAGCTCTGATCACCCACCCGAATTTCGAGCGGTTCCTCGACCACGAGAGAATCTTCAGTCGGGGCAGGATGGGCGTCACGCCAACGTATGACCTGTTTCGTCAATATCGATTTCATGGTGAATTGGAAAGCCGAAAGGTGAGGGGAACAACGGATCTCACAGAAAAATGAACATAATACATCCCAACACCGACTAACTTGATAGCACTAACCGATTTTCGACATTGTATCATAGTAATAGTGCCTTGTGTATAGAAAAAACATCTTGACAAACCGCCAAAAAATCAGCGAAAATTCATCAAAATCTTCGCAGTGGAAACCCCGTTCTTTAGAGCGGGGAGGAAACTACGCTCTTTTTTGAAAAGATACCATGAATATGTTATAATCCTTATCGCTTTCGTAGGGGAGTTCTACACCGTCGCACGGCGGTGTCGCCTACATCGGTTAGCACCGGAAATCGGGCATGTTGCTATCCGCTATCATCGTCCCCTCCCTGATGGGAAGGTTAAAAACCTGACCCTCCACCGCAAAGCAAGCGGTTGGTATGTGTCAATAGTCGTTGAGATGCCAGACCCGGTTGAGGTTCCGGTTGAGACCACAATCGGTGTTGATGTTGGACTCGAATCGTTTTTGACCACTTCCGATGGAAAGAAAGTTTCAAATCCTCGCCACTTCCGTGAATCTGAGAACAAACTTGGGGTAGCCCAACGGATACTGTCCCGTCGGAAAAAAGGGAGCCGCCGATACAAAAGACAACGGGAGCATGTCGCTAAGATACACGAACACGTTGCCAATCAACGACGAGATTTCCACCATAAGACAGCCCATTGGCTTTTCTCACAAGGTGAGGAAGTCGCTGTTGAGAACTTGAAGATTAAGAACATGGTAA
Organism: Candidatus Poribacteria bacterium; assembly: GCA_022826645.1. Taxonomy (GTDB): domain Bacteria; phylum Poribacteria; class WGA-4E; order WGA-4E; family PCPOR2b; genus PCPOR2b. The sequence goes on along the minus strand of JAJDUM010000118.1, from coordinate 9,616 downwards.
AGAATCACTACCTATCCAAGAGCATATCCGATGCGGGTTGGGGTCGCTTTCGGTTGATACTTCAAAGCAAAGCTGCAAACGCTGGCTTGACGTTGACGAAAGTGAATCCCAAGCATACGAGTCAGAAATGTTCCGGGTGCGATTCAATTGTTCCTAAATCGTTGTCGGTACGGACTCACGATTGCCCCCATTGTGGACTGGTAATCGACCGTGACCGCAATGCTGCCATAAACATCAAAAAGGCTGCTGTAGCCTTGCGTGGAGGTGCGGTGGTAACCAACACCCCCGAACCCCCCGAAAGGGATAGAAGCGCAGAACCTTGTAAGACCCGTGGGGCGGCTGTTTCAAACAAGCCTCGCCCTTTAGGGCGGGGTAACTGACTGTTACGATTGCCCATAAAATTTCTTTTGAGAGAATTAACGCCAGTCGCCAAAAAATTAAAAGCGCAGCTTGGAGGAATAGATGATCCGGCTCGGAATTGTTGATTTTGATACGTCCCATGTAGTTGAATTTACGAAACGGCTCAACCACATTGATATAGACCAAGAGCAGTGGGTAGATGGAGCAAAGGTTGTTGTTGGTTGTCCGGGGGAATCGCTGCTATCCCCTGAACGCATTCCCGGCTATACGAAGCAGATGCAGGAGTACGGCGTACCGTTGGTAGACACGCCGGAGGAGATGATTGGGCAGATTGATGCCGTGCTCATCGAGTCGGTTGAGGGCAGTTTCCACTATGAACGGGCGGTGCCATTTCTGGAAGCAGGTTTGCCCGCATTCGTGGATAAACCCCTAACCTGCGACTTGGCGCAAGCAAAGGAACTGGCAGCGCTTGCTCAATCAAATGGTGTCCCAATCTTCACATGTTCCTCGTTGCGCTACGGCTTAGAAGTTGTCGAGATGAAGAGTAAAGCGAACGAAACCGGAAAGATTCTCGGAGCGGAGGTTAGCTCGCCTGCACCGCTGCACCCACGCAATCCGGGACTGTTCCACTACGGTCTGCACGGCGTGGAAACCCTATACGCGTTGATGGGACCTGGGTGCGAAGCAGTTTGGTCCGCCTCGAACGACGATGTGGATGTCGTAACCGGGTGTTGGAAGGATGGACGGATTGGGACGATGCGCGGCATCCGAAGGGGAACGCCGGGATACGGATTCACCGCATATTGTGAAAATTCCATTGTGCGAACCTCGATAAATGCAAGCTACATCTACCGTGAGCTTCTCAAACAGATCGTTCAGATGTTCGAGACCGGAAAGCCACCGATCGACATCTCTGAAAGTATAGAAATTGTTGCCTTTATCGAAGCAGCAGCGAAATCCGCGGCAAATGATGGAGCGAAAACGGCGTTGGACTACACTGTGGAATGACCGAGAAGAAAGGCACTTGAAGATATAGGTGGGATTGTCATGGCACAGATTAAATTGGGTTTTATCGGTTGTGGCGCGCATGCGACCCGGAATCTGCAACCGTGTATTCGATTGGTTCCCGAAATTGATTTCGTCGCAACATGCGATATATCCGCTGCGAAAGCTGAGAGCAGTGCCCAACGCTTTGGCGCCAAGCAGTGGTATACAGATTATCGGACGATGATTGAGACAGAAGACCTGGATGTCGTTGCGATTGTTGGACATCCCAAAACCATGCATACCGACATGGCGATTGCTTGCATGGAACTCGGAAAGCACGTATTCATTGAAAAGCCACCTGCGATCAATGTAGAAGATGCTAAACGGCTCTCCGAAACTTCGACAAGAACGGGAAAATTCGGGATGGTCGCGACGATGTGGCGTCATGCACCAGCACACCGGATGGCGAGACGAATCGTCACGCAAGCAGCATTTGGAGAGCCTCTCCTATTTGAGGGACGCTACTTGGCACCGAGCCCAAGGGGGGCACACGAGACGTTGGAGTGGGCGTATCTGTTGGATCAGGGCGTTCATATCGTAGATTGCATGCGCTATCTGATGGGTGACGTAACAAGGCTCCGCGCCTTTGAACATTTCGGTGCGGAGGGCAGAATGGCGTTCGCGGTCTCCCTACAGTTTGATAACGGTGCGGTCGGCACACTGAATATGGTTGCAGGGTCTCCAGCGTTAGAGACATCAATAATGGTCGCCGGCGACGGTGGACATTCAGTTCACGTACACAATATGCAGCAGGTTCAATATCTCAAACCAGATGCGTGGCGGGGTGTCGGCGGTTATCGGGATTTCCCAACACAGGAATGGAATCAGGGAACGCACTATCGCGGCTACGGACGCCACGGATACCTTGAAGAGATGGAGCATTTTGCCCAGTCAATCCTCGCTCGGAGACAACCGCGTGCGAGCCTCGATGATGCTTGTGAGGTGATGCGGATCTGTCAAGCGATCGCCGATAGCCACGAACAGGGGGCATCTGTTCAAATCAGAAGGGATTGAGCAGGAAGGGGAAAGAAACCATGCCACAGATTAATGTTACAACCAAACCCAACGGAGCGGGGCGCAGTTGGTTGGAAGTGGGATATTATGAGACAGATTCGTTTGGGCGCAAACAGTGGATCAAGCGGGAGGTCCCCCACAACGACCGACGGCTGACAACGGATCGGCAATATTCGGATCGGGGCGAGACTGTCGACTGGATTATACTGGTGCCGGATAACTATCCCCTTACCATCGTCAAAGTCAACTACGATCGTCTCAACCCTCGGCAATTTGAGATTGTCTGGGAACCAGAAAGTGGGGACGAAGTTAGCCGCGAAGATAAAATAAAACGTGTATTTGAGCTATCATCGGAGAACGAAGAGTTGACCAATCTACTGAAAGAATTGCTGGGTGAAAAGGAGAATTCATGAGCTCACCAAATGCTGCCGTTACAAGAGAACAACTTTGTAAAAAAATAGACCAACTCCCGCAGGTCGATCTCGGACATTTTCCAACCCCCTTGGAAGAATGTCCACGCTTGTCTGAGGTGCTGGGCGGTCCCCGCATCCTCATCAAACGTGAGGACTGTTCAGGGCTTGCGTTTGGCGGAAATAAGGTGCGTCAATTGACCTTCACAATCGGCGACGGCGTAGATCAGGGAGCGGACACGATAATCCAAGGTGCTGCCTCGCAATCGAACCATTGTCGGCAAGCGGCCGCTGCTTCAGCAAAATTGGGACTGAAATGCTATCTTCGGCTCTCCCGCGACAGCAAAAGCGTGAGACAAGGGAACGTACTGTTAGACGATTTGGCTGGTGCGGATGTGGAATTTGTTGATGCGTCTATGGGAGCTGAACTCGATGCAATCAAATATGCCCTCGCCGATGAATTGAGGGAGCAGGGACTTAAACCTCACGTCCTCGCCGCGCCCAGATCAACGGCACTCGCTGCGGTTGCCTTTTCGTGGTGTATCGCTGAAATCCACGAACAACAGGAGGCGATGGGAATTGATGCCGATTGGATTTACGCTGCTTCGGCGGGCGGTACGCAGGGCGGATTGATTCTCGGAACAAAGGCATTGGGAATGAAATTGAAACCTTTCGGAATTGCACCGATCGGCTGGCCCGATCGAACAGAACGCATCCGAATCGCTGCAAACGATGCGGCAGCGATTTTGGGGCTTGATGTTGCTATCACCGATGACGATGTGCGGAACTCTGACGATTATGTCGGAGAAGATTACGGCAGCCTGACCCCCGAATGTGTCGATGCCTTGAAACTCATGGCGCAGACAGAAGGTATCTTCCTCGACCCCTCCTACACAAGCAAAGCACTCTCAGGCTTGATTGACCATATCCAAACGGGTCACATCTCCTCCGATGAGACCGTAATTTTCCTACACACCGGCGGCACACCAGCGCTGTTTGCGTACAACGAGGAGTTGGTTTAGCGAAGGACTCGCCCATCAATTTGAACCGGTTCCACAAGTCGCCCGAACTGACTGAGAACGGTTGGAAACAGGTCAACAGTACGGATAAACTCGGTTTCGATGGGCAGATTGATTGCAAGCGGTACGAACATCTGCTCGGCATTGAGCGCACCGTGAGTCGCGCGATGCTCAGGGTATTCATAGCGGGCGCGTAAGTCGTAGCCGGGGTCAGCACTTAAAACCAGATCGCCCGTTCTGTCCCCTTGAAAAATTTGCCAGAGTTGAACCAGTCCATCCGGATACTCGGAATCGTAGGTCTGAATGAGTGCATCACGGGAGGACAAGCTCTGATAGAAGGTCCTGTACCCCAACGGATCTGCCCCATGAAACTGATATGAAAAAGTCTCGGCTTCGCAGGTGATTTCCCCAATGCCGTTCCTGTCCTGTACGACGATAGCTCCCTCCTCGTTCTGACCCGCAACAAAAGCCAGTCCTTCAATTTCCAACAGCGGCTCGACGACCCCCATCCGGTTGAGTTTTTCAAAAGAGACGCGCTCACCCCAACCCTCCTGATGTTTGGACGTGGATTTCCCTTTATCGGCTTCCCCTCCCTTAAAATAGAGATGTGCCATCCCGTTCCCTGAAACCATGCTGGCGGATCGAGCGCGTCGTCGCCAGAGCAGCGGGTAGTGGAGGCACCGCCAACCCAGACTGTCCAAATGACGTGGGAGGTCAATATGCGTGTGTGTGTTGCTCATGCCGTGATCGCTTGTTATCATGATCAGGGTATTGTCGAATTCTTTCGATTCCTGCAAGATCCGGCAGACTTCACCGACGGTTTTATCAACCTCTTGATAGGTGTCAAGGACATCGGGCGATCGTGTGTGCGACAGATGCGAAAAGGTGTCCACTCCGGGGAAGAGACACATCACGAACTCAGCGTTCCCTTTGACAGCCTTCATTAACTTCCGGGAGGCGATGGGGTTCACAAACTTCCACCGCTTAGAAAAATGGGCGTAGGTGTATGCCAGCGGTTTGATCCAACGGGTTAAGTTACCGGACGGAGGGCAACCGCGCGTCAATAGATTGTAGATATTGTTCACAGGTGAAAAGAGATTGAACAGGGTTGGACTGTCCGGTAGATGTGCTGGAAAAGAGAGTGCCTCCCGCCCCATGTAACTGCATATCCCGGGACTGCGGAATCGGTACGGGTTTTGGAACTCCTTTTTAGATAGCCAGCGGATACCCGGGATATTCGCCGGACCCGGAAAACGCCCCGTAAAAAATGGGATGAAGGCAGGACCTGTTGTCGATGGAAATACAGTAACCGCTTTTTTGAACGCGCCGCGATCTATCACATACTTCTTGATGTTCGGGAGAGTACCATCTTGGACTAAATCGTTAAATACTTGGTAGGGTGAACCGTCGACTAAGATGAAGATGAACCGCGTCCAAGGGTGGTTAGTAGACATGAAAAACCTTTTAAGGTTTGATAATTTTGCCTTAGCCGCCCAATCGTGTCAACGGCATCCGAACAAAGAACACCCCCGGCCCTCCGGGCTGGTCTTGATCGAGGTCGTAAAAGAGGGTGCCAAGGGTCTCAGCGTCAATCTGTACCGTGCGTGGCCAACCCCGTCCCATGATGCGTCTGCCCGGATTGTGAACTTCAATCGCGTTATCGAAGTCCCAAGTTGCTCCATCGTCACGGGATATGACTAGTTCGTAACTGAATTCACCATCGACGCCGACACCGTAGACGATGTAGGTTAGGGCGATCCAACCGTTTGTCAACACAGTTAAGTCATATCCGGCAACACCGAAATGTGGAAAGGCATTCAACGCGTGCCACCTGTTTCCATCATCCGTTGAACGAAGTCCTCTGACCATATTTCCCGGCACACCTACCGGCACAGGGGCAACCGTCTGCGGCGCACCGCTGATGAGCGTTCCTGTGGCTGCACGCACAATCGGCACCATGCCGTGATTACGTCCATCTCCAAAGGTTCTAATCTGGTCTGCTCCCATATCATATAGCACAGTCCTATCATAGAACGGACACACCCACGCATCGGTTGACCATTCGACCGGCGCATGGCGCATACAGGTGTAGTTAGTGTGGTCGGTAATGGGATAATCCCGCGATTCGGACCATGTTTCGCCCTCGTCGGGGCTGATCGAAAACTGGGGCACCCGCCAGAGCCGGTCCTCCGTTTTGTGATAACAGGACCAATTCAGTAGAATCCTCCCATCGCTCAATGTTGCCAGCGATCCAGGGTAGATTGAGCAGTTACGGATTGCGGGAATGGGTGTTGAACCGCTCCACGTCACACCGCCGTCGTTAGAGCGGCTTAACAGGAGTTCTTTCCCGCCGCCGCCCTCTTTATTGTAGACAGCAAGCAGTGCTCCGCTTTGTGTGACACAGATTGCCGGATGAATGTGCCCGCCGATCACATCGGCGATGCGCGTCGGTTTATTGTTGTTCATCTATTCTTATCACCTCACTAATGGCTTTGCGGGTTAGCACGGGTAGATTTTCCTGAATTTAGCAAGTGCGGTGTGAGTCAGTTGACTCACACGTGCCCCGCTCACATCAAGGATTTTGGCTATTTTAACTCCTGTTTTTTCCTCAAAGAATTTCAACTTCACGACCAATCGTTCCCGATCGGACAAACGTCCTAACAGTTGGGGCAGCTGCTGTTTAAGTTGCCCAATCTCAACACAGCGAGTCGTCCGGTCATCGATGCCTTCACATCGGCAGGCTTCGGCTATTATCCCATCAACCATCGGAAAGGTTAGGGAATGGGAGGGCTGGGGTTGCCCCCACTCCCTCGATTCCGGTGTGAATTAGACTTGATTTCCCCCCAACGCTTTGGAACCAACCCCAGTGGCGATACCGGCAGGCGCGGATTCCATTCGCGGGGGGCGGTACCACCACGGTTATTAGTCAGATTGATGAGCGGACCGTCTGCGAGATGGAAACGGTAGATATTCCATGTCTCCCCTTCCTTTCTTCTGCCGCTAAAGAGAACCGACTTCCCATCGGCACCCCATGCAGCGGTGTTGATGTGCATGTTTTTTGGCAGTGGCACACGCTCATACTTGACCGCCTCATGCTTTCTCGGATGCAACGTTGCAATGACCAGGGACGACTTCGAGACTAAGTAATCAATGGCCGCCGTATACAAGATTTTTTTTCCATCCGGCGACCACCCCATCAACAACATTCCGGCATGAGGGATCGGTTCTGACACCTGCCAGCGATTGGTGCTATCGGCGTTCATCACATAGATTTGCCGCCCGTGCCCCAATCCCAGCACGGCTTCAAAGGCGATTCGTTTGCCATCGGGAGACCACTTAGGTACCATAGAAGCCGGTACGTCGGTCAGTTGCTTGACGTTGGCACCATCGGCATCCATCACGAAAATGCTATACTTATTAACCCGATCGCTCGTGAATGCAATCTGCGATCCGTCTGGCGACCAATCGGGAGAGCCATCAAGGGCGGGGTGTTGGGTCAGATTGCGCTGGTTGCTCCCATCAGCATTCATCACAAAAATATCCAAGTGGTCAATATCCGGCCTTTCATCCAGATCCCTTATAAACGCAATCTGTCTCCCATTGGGGGACCAAGCGGCTGAAAAATCATCGCCTGCCTCGTGATGCGTCAGGCGCGTTTGACTTCCTCCGTCTGAATTCATGACGTAGATGTCAAGTTGATTCCCATCCGGACTGGATTGAAACACGATTTTGCCATGGGCACCAACCACACCCAACCAGAGGCAACAGGTGAGGTATATCGTTAAGAAACGCATCGCCACTTACTCCCTGCTACATTGGTTAACGGGTTAAGGAATGGGAGGGATGGGGTTGCCCCCATTCCCTCGCTGACGGTGTGAATTAGACTTGATTTCCCCCCAACGCTTTGGAACCAGTCCCAGCGGCGATACCGACAGCCGAGGATTCCATTCGTTGGGTGAGCCATCACTAGCGGGGTGATTCGTCAACTGGATGAGTTGACCGTCTGAGAGGCGGAATCGGTAGATATCCCATTTCTCGCCCGCTTTCCTGACAGTTATGAGAATTGACTTTCCATCGGCACCCCATGCCGTTCTTGCCAAATCCATCTGCGGTAGCGGCACCTGTTCATGTTTAACAGTCTTACGTTTTGCTATATCCAGTGTAGCAATGAGCACGGTTGCGTCTGTTACTAACCCCCCCATGGCTGCCCCATACAGAATCTGTTTTCCATCAGGAGACCACCCCTCACAAAGCATCACTGCACCGGCTATCGGTTCGCTTACCTGCCAGAGGTTAGTACCATCAGCATTGACCGCATAGACTTGCTGCCTCTGGTTTACCACCCCGTCAAAGGCAATTTGCGAGCCATCCGGGGACCACTTCGGATCTGCGGCAAATTCCAGATGAGTCAACTGCTTCACGCTGCCCCCATCAGCATCCATCACATAAATGTTGAGTTTCCCGTCCCGATTGCTTGTAAAGGCAATATACACCCCGTTAGGCGACCAGGTGGGAGATCCATCAATTGCAGGATGTTGAGTCAGGTTCTTTTCATTGCCACCATTAGTATCCATCACATAAACTTCCCAATTCCCATCCCGCTCACTCTGGAATACAATCTGTCGTCCGTTGGGGGACCAGGCGGGCAAGTTATCAGCCATTTCGTTATGCGTCAACCGCGTTTGACCACCTCCGCTTGAGTTCATCACGTAGATTTCACCATTTCCATCCCGATAGGAATCAAACGCAATTTTCCCATAAACATGACTCGTGGCTAAACAGAAACTGAGGGTGAGATAGATCATTGAAAATCGCATGGTTACTCCCGACCTCCTTTATAAAATTCAAGAGTCTCATGGGCTGCTCCGTCATCTTCGGCCGCTCCACCGTTGGTTTCTGAAATCTCAAGCAGCGTATACGCGTGGATCTTATACCAACCTGGAGTTAAATTAGCAACACTTATAGAGAGAATCCTCTCGCGCTCTCGAACTTGCCCGGGGCGTACAGCTTTATCATTTCCAAAGTGACGGACTACCTTAGGACTTTCATCTTCATTGTAAGTAAGAAGGTTTCCTTCTACCTTGCGAATCTCATGTGTATACGTATACCTTGGCCAAGCATGGCCCCTACCGGATTCTCCCATATTTTCGACGAAGTATCGATGAGTACTCCGTGTTTTCGACCTGCCTGAATCATACGACAGATTGTACGCCGAGCATTCCCAAGCTACAGTGGTTTCTTTATGATCAATGCCTTCAAACAGCACGACAGTACCGGCATCCCATGCTCCAAGGGCGTTTCTGACAATCAACACCCCTGTCACCGCTAGGACCAATATAGCCAAACAGACAAACGTCTTTGGGTGTTGCTTTACGCGTGTCGTGATGAACATCCTGCTGGTAAAACGAGGTTAAAATGTGAGAGGCAAGCGATGGTTCGACTGCCCCTATATCGACCCGCTCAATGGAAACGGATTCGTTTCCACCATGTTTGAGGTAATTCCACCCTCACTTATATATATTCAGTTCAAAGGAAAATCTTAAGCTCTTTTTTTCGTTTTTTTTGAATATTCCTCGGATTTACGCAGTTGAATGTTCAAAGCCAACCCCCCTGCCCCCCTTATCAGGCTTACTATTACCCACAAGTAGAAGATGGTAAACTTTCCGAAGTGGGCATTGGTATTTGCTTGATAGGCAAAAGTCGATATGATACATTTAATGGCATTGGTAAACGACTATACTGATTCCCCCCAACTCAATAGGAGTT
>JAJDUM010000091.1 GCA_022826645.1 Candidatus Poribacteria bacterium | reverse complement strand
GAATTAACAGATCGTCACAAAGCGTATAAAATGCTACAATTACTAAGTCCATGGGATTCTCCTGTTTGAGTGTTTTGTTTTAGGCAACAAATACTCTAACGGAAATTCCATGGATATTCAAATAGCAACTTGCGTTATTATTACTACCCGATTGATTACAATGCACTGTGTGAGTGACCACGTAGCTAATAGAATATCTGTGTGAGTGACAGTGATTCCAATTTGAACTCCAGAACCATCTATGTTTCCAGATATCGACACCAGTGCTTGCGTGCTCAACCTCTTTTACCGTATGTGTGCTGGCCGGATAGCCTGAGCAACGCGAACAATTCTTCGTCTCAGTCCAAGAACTCAACGTAGTTTCGGTACTACCTGTATCCCAATCATAGTAGTCGTGAACCCTTCCGGTAGTTGAACAGTTTGCTTCCGCTTGCTGCGGACGAAAAGCCTCATACATCCCCAAACTGGTCACTAAGAACCCTACAAAACAAATCGTTGCTATGAACCGTCCGTTTATTGCAAACATCTTAAATCTCCTTCATACCACCGTTCCGACCGAAAACAAAAAAGGGCTGCGTCCTCAAATCGCGCAGCCCCTTTTGTTTCCACTTGAAACGAATGGCATAAAAGGGTATACTATAAAATAGTTGTTAGGCACTCATCCTAACAATAACGAAGCGATTCGAGGTCGTCTCTCGTTTTGCTTCAGGGGGGGGCGAGCGGCAACTCGGAAACCTCTCCACTATTTATGGTATACCATTTGCCAAAACTTGTCAAGCTTTTTTCGATAAAACAACAATCGCCGATATTTAGGATTTATCCTCTGTGCGAACCTTCGCTTTCGTCCCTCCGCTAAACCGCCCTTAGATACCCGCATCCCGAAAAAACTCCGTGATACGCCGCTTGAAAGCCAACGTCAACACAAGCTGAATCAGTCCCAACGCAGCCATTACAAAAGCGATGAGGATCATCGAGAGCGCAGCCGCCTGCGAGAAGTCGCTGTTCTCAACGAAGCCCAAAATTGCCACAGTAATCAGATTCCACCGACCGGAGACAACAAAGATGACCGCACTGATAGCGGTCATACAGCGGACGAAACTGTAAGCGAGTCCAGCGAAAAACGCCGGCGCGATCAGCGGCAACAGGATCCGTCGAAACGTGGTCAGGCTGCCTGCACCCAAATTGATCGAAGCTTCCTCCAGCGATGAATCTATTTGGTCCAACGAAGCGGCGGCAGCACGGATCCCAACGGGCATGTTACGGAAGATAAACAGCAGTAGGATGATTGCCGCTGTCCCTCTCAACATAAACGGTGGTTGATTAAAAGCGAGGATGTAGCCGATGCCGACCACCGTCCCCGGAACCGCAAAGCTTAACATAGATGTTATATCCATTAATCTGCGTCCCACAAACTGCTTTCGCTTAACCAGAAAGGCAACGACCATTCCGAGCAGTCCGGTTAACGGCGTGGCAATCGCTGCGAGCAGGAGGGAGTCCCAGATATAATCCGCTCCCAGTCGAAAGGCTTCGGCGTAGTTGTTCAGTGTTAGCGAATAATCAACGCCCCACAACTTGGTAAACGATCCAACCAGTACCAATCCATAGAAAAGAAAGACACAGCCCACCGCTCCCCAACAGATAGCCATCAGCGGATAGTGTATCCGTTTATCAACTCTTTGCATCCCTGATCCTGATGCCCTTCCTGTTACTGCGACAAAGGCCCGTTGACGGAGGAGATAGTGCTGTAAGAAATAGACTGCGAGTGAGGGAAGCAGCAGTGCCATCGCGAGTGTTGCCCCGCCGGGAAGGTTATCGTTGCCGGTGATCTGGAGATATGCCTGCACCGAGAGTACATTAAATCGCCCCGCCAAAATGAGCGGATTCCCGAAATCTGCCATTGACTCGATGAACAACAGCAGCATCGCATTTACTATCCCCGGCAACGATAGGGGAACGGTAACGGTTCGGAAGACTTTCCATTGAGATGCGCCGAGGTTTGATGCGGCTTCCTCCAACGCTGGCTCGATGGACGACAACACACCGACCAATACCAGATAGGCGGTCGGGAAGTAGGCGAGCGTTTCAACGATGACCAAGCCCGTCAAGCCATATATGTCGAAGCCCGCTGCGTAGAGATCGATGCCGAGCCCTTCCTGGAGAAGTTTCCGGGTAATCAGACCGTTTCGACCAAACAGGAGGATCGCGGAGAGGGCAATAACGAAAGGTGGGGAGATAATCGGCAAGAGGGTAGTAGCCTGGAGGAATCGTTTGAACCGCATATCCGTCTTTGTGACGGCGTATGCGCAGGCGAATCCGACGGTTGTGCCGAGCAACGCGACGCAGATGCCCAAGACGATACTGTTATAGAGCGGCTGTCGATTGTACGATTTGGAAAACAGTTCCCAGGCATACTTCAGAGTGAGTGTCGATCCATCCTTCGCGATGAAACAGGTTTTGAACACCTGAAACAGCGGAAACACCACGAACAGGACGAGCAAGGTGTTGATGAGAATGACGGTGATCAGGAGGGACGGTTCACGCCAAAAGTGATTCCAACTGCTGAGAGATTTTCGATGCATCACAGAAAGGGAAGTTGTACTATTGCGAATCCGTTGTCACTCAACCCACAGTCTCATTAGATTTAGAATTGAGATCAGAATGTAGAAATAAAAAAAGCAGGGAATGGTCTTCCCTGCTTTTTCTGCGGATATAAGGCTTACGCATTTCAGCGCGGGGCAAGTTGCTCTAAATCCCGCCTGTCCCGATTCATCGGGGATTTATCGGGGATGCCCCGCCTACAGTTAGCTGCGTAGGCCCTACTCTCCACCAACCTGTGCGTCTTCGGCCGCTTCAGCCTGTTGTTTCTTAGCGTCCGGATTGTCGTTGGGATCTTTATCGGAGGTGCCAGCTTCCTGTTCCACATAGAACTTAAAGCCATCTCCATCCTGATCTAGTTCGTACTGACGGACAATCTGTTCGGCTTCACGGTAGTATTTTCCTTCTTTATCCAAACTCATATAAGCCTTGAAACCCCTGTAGGCTTCCTCGAACTCACGGACAGCCCGAAAGCAAACGGCTTGCTGATATACTGCTTCGTCCCGCCAAGTGGACTCAGGTGCTTGGTCTAACATATCTTGGAACGCGGAGATTGCACGCTGATATTGCCCATCTTTTTGATACAGATCGCCAATCCGGAACAGTGCGTCTGCGGCGTGGAACTTTTTGTATGACAGATTTTCTGCCAATGTACGATACGCAACAATTGCAGCCGGGTAGTTTCTCAGCTTCACCCAGCCGGATCCGATATTCTGGAAATTCTGGGCGATACGGTCGGCGTACCCTGCGACATACAGATCACTTGGGAGCACCTTCCGACCGGCTTTTAGGTAAGCGAGTGCTTTCTGGTTAGTGTACTTTTTAATGTCAGCTTGATCCTGAGCAATTTCTGTCAGAGTCGTTTCTGATTCCTTCAGTAAGGTCTCCGCATCGGAGGCTTCATAAGAATCCGGAAACTTCTCAATGACTTTAACATACGCGGGCCAGCCACCTATGTAGTCGTAGAGTTCATAAAAGTAGATGTTACCAACTTGGAATTGGGCTTGGGGTGCCAATCTATGTTCCGGGAACTCTGTAACCACTCTTTCAAACTGCTTAATCGCTTCTTCGGAGTTACCGAGTGTTTGGTATGCGCGTGCTTCATCGTAAAGCGCACGTACAGCTTTATCGTTGCTATCTTGTGCTTGTTGCGTGTATAGCTCTATATCCTCAGGGGCGGTAGCCGCCTTAGCGCGCTGAGCCAAGTCTTTGCTGAGAGGCGCGTGGTTTTGATAGGTGCGCCTGTTCTCTTTAATAACGTCGCGATTTTTGCGGATATCAGCGATACTACTCTTTGCGCGACCTCCCAAGAAGCCAGCCGGCGCCATATCTACGATAGCTTGATAATGCTCTGTGGATTTATCCCATTCAAAACGTTTTTTGTAGATTGCCGCTGCCTGAAAGTGTGAATAGGTTGCATATTTTCCCATCGGATCGGCTGCGATAATTTCGAGATACCCTTCAAGTGCGGTATCAAACAGCTCTTTCCGTTTGGCGATGTCTGCTTTTTTATTTTCCGGGCTATCTGCACGAATGTTCATACCTTCTGCCGCCTCAAATTTACGGTCCGCATTCTGCACTTTTATACTTAACGGCATCATACCTGTGCAACCGGTGATCACCGCTGCTATTATTACAAGCGCGATGTATGGGGCAAGGTTTACAAAACAGCGATTCATGGTTATTCCTCCTAACTTTAACTAAATTGGTGGATTAGCAGGATTCTCAGGAATCCTGTTTGAGGTTATTATCTCATTATAATCGTTTTCCCAAAAATTGTCAACAACCATTTTAAATGTTCTGGGGAAGGGACCAATATCGTCAGATAATCTGGCATTACGCACGACACGTTCAATCGCTTAGTTGTGTTGTGAAGTTAATGAAGATCTCCCCGGACTGACTAATCTGCGGCACTGTCTTGGGTAAAGCGTTGAATCGAATCCTTTCGACATATCGTTTGGCTTGTTCTTTGAGTCGAACTTCGCCTACTGTTGTCAGAAAACCGGGCTTCACTCGAACATCATACACCGTACCATCCGGTCTCACCTTGAAACTGAGTTGGACGCCTCCGCCCTGCTTGCCTTGTGTCTGAATGGGTTTGCCCAGACGATAGCCGCGCCCGCTGACTTCACCGGAAATTTCAAACTCGAAGCCAACACCGTCGGTCACGCTACTTTGCCCGGTTTGGATGCCATTTCCCGTGGAGACGTGTCGGGTCACGCTGCGTCCACGTTCTCCTCTATGTTTCACTCTATCCGTGTTTCGAACACCTCGACGTGCTGAAGCACCGAAGTGTCCCTCCTCATCAACTCGCGGTTTGTCCCGGACCCTTGCATTCGTTGACTCTAAATCGTCTATCAGGGGCTGGTTTCGTCCTTTTGCAGGGGCTGCGCCTAACGCCAAACGATTTGGATCTTGGTTGGTGGTCCGCGCCAGGGCGCGGGTGGGTAAGCCTCCGGACGGACCACCAGGATTTAGGTATCGCTGGACATCGTGGGAAGCTTGGATTGGCGGCAATTCGCTGGGGATTTCAGGGCGGAGCGTTGGGGGAATTGCGATAGGAATTTCTTCTTCCCTGCGCTTCTGCTCCGGCTGATTTATCAAAATGTCCACAGTTATGGCTGTGTCATGGACCTTTGGCACAGGCTTAGTATAGGCTGCCATTGCCAACACCAGAATCAGAACCAGATGTTCAACGATTGCAATCCCAAAAAAGGCGCTGAGTTTAACTTCACCTCGCGTGCTCATCAGTTCGGTTCCTCTTGGATCAAACGCTGAATATCTTCAAATCCGTCCCGAAACAGCTTATGTTCCTCAGCGACAAGAAAACGGACCAGGGACATGCCGTGTCTTTCCAACTCTGTTAAAAAGAGTTGTGTCTTGCTGTTGAAATAATAGTAAGCGACGTATGTCGGCAGCGCAACCATTAATCCGGCGGCTGTTGTGATTAAGGCTTGCGAGATACCGCTCGCAATCTCACTCGACTGCCCCACCTGCCCTTCTATCTCATACAGGTTGCCAAATGAGACTATCATGCCGAGAAATGTGCCGAGTAGACCGGTGTATATCGCAACACCGGATAGCATCCCTAAAATATGAAGGTATCGCGTCAATTTCGGCTTTTCACCGTTGATGGATAAACGGATGACCCGTTTGAGTGTTTCTTCATCGGCATTTCTGTGTTCTATTCCAGCGCGGAGGATATTGGTTAAAGGACCTGGGCGTCTCTCACACATTTGGATTGCGATTTCGGGATTGCCCTGCACAAGCTCATGGTAGATGCTACGGGTTACAAACTGTGATGGGATGACTCGCTCGCGACGCAGATGATAAATACGTTCCATAATAATCGCGTGTGCACAGATTGAGCAACCAATCAGAGGAATGAGAAGGATCCCGCCCCCGCTCAACTGCTCTAATCCTGAAATTATCATCTCAATAGGGTTGCCCATGGTAGTTGGTTCTCCTTATCGACTATCAAAGCGATCAAAATTTTAACTCAATCCCAAAATCAAAATTACTCTGTGAAAGTTCGTACAGCTCTAACAGACGATACTCTCCAACCGCAACCGCTCCACCAACGAAGGCATCAATATAGCCCCCAATTTTTTTGCTCAGTTTAGGTTTCAGAAGGAGATAGCCTTGCAGCGTTTCATCGGTGGCACTGTCAACATACCTCGGTCCCCGCAATTCGGCTTTAAGCGTAACATGGAACTCCGATGGGAGATAGTATACCGCATCCAAGTCGATGCGATCCGCTGCCCTATAAGGAATCTGCTCACCCATCTCTGGTACAGCGATCTCATGTGTGTACTTAAATCGTAGGTCGAGCCGGTCAACGATACGAGCGGAAATAAGCAGCTGCCCGCCGTAAAGTGACGCATCAATGTTCGTCGGTGTCCATGCAAGTTCCGTTTCACCAGTATCGGTCGGTTGCACACTGTTCCCTTCGGGATGTTCCGTTTGAGGAATCAAGGTAACGAGATCATTAATCTGTTTTACGAAACCGGAGAAATCCACTTCAAACTTTGCGCCGCGATGATGTTTTAGTGTGACTTGTCCATTCCAAACTTTTTCCGGACGAAGGGTGGGGTTGAGGCTTATATAATCTGTGTCGAAATAAAGTGTCGATAATTGGTGCCGTGCGATTGTCCGAGATCCGTCGAGTTGGATTAGCCAGTTGTTGTTAAGATGGGTTGTCAACGCGAAAGATGGATTTAACTGCAAATTGGCTTCATCGTTACCAACTTTGGTGTCAGGTTGTTGTGTTGTGTCTTCCATCTCTGACGGTAGGTCTGGTGTGTCTTCACCGGTTACAGCTTCAGGTTCTGAAGTTGCATCTTCCATGTCTAACCGCAGGTCCGACGTCTCTTCGGCAGTTTCAGTGTTAGACTGTTGAGTTGCGTCTTGCATGATTGACTGCGCGCCTGCGGTATCCCCGCGGGCATCGTCATCTTTGCGGAGACTAACCCCCTCCAAGCCTATGCTGCAGACGAAGGGACCAAATGACGTGAACTCATCGCGGGCATACAATCGAGCGATTATTTCCCTGGTATCTCCCGCGGAAAAATATTCTACCTTACCACCAGCGTGGATTGGGTTCAAGAAGGGCCACGAAGCTGCCATATCAAAGTTAAGTCGCCAATCCTCCGCTTCATCCCACAACTCAGACCCATCATGATCAACGCGAAGTCGCGTTGTATCGAGATTCAATGTTGACCATGTTGTTTCGGAAATTTGGTGTTGCCAATTCAGATCAGAGCGGACAAGCAGCAGATCCTTCTGAGGGCTTGAATCCCCGCCTGTAGATAGCCACTCTAAGGACTTGAGATTTAATCCGAGGTCAAGGGAGATTTCACTCAATTTCTGATACTGATGACTAAATCCACCGCGAACCCTATCAAGGTTATAATCACCTCGTTCTTTGGTCCGGGCCTCACCCAATTGCTGTCGGTTCAGATGGAGGAAACCGTGTGTCTGTTCCGTGCGCCCCGCAAAAAGGACCTGATAAGCCAATGATGCTGGCAAACTTGGATAAGCGCTGAGGTAAATCCTATAGTTTTTTGGTGGTGGAGCGGTGGGCTTGACAGCTTTTTGGGGTGTAGTAGTGGCGGGTAGATTCCACAGACGTTCTTTGGGATATAGTGCGATAGCGTGAATTAGTTGGGGCACCAGCGGGTCGCTAAAGCGACTGCGTGGTTCAAGCACGATTCGGGTGGTATCGATGACCTCTGCGATGACTTCGTCCGGTAGATCTGATTCCAGCTGTTCTTCCGATGGTTCCAACATTTGAGCATAGACTTGTGATAAACTGATCAGAACGCAAAACGTAAAACATAAAACGGAGAAGGTATTGCGTCGAGCATATTGTATAGAACGCTTTGCCCGCCGGTTCCACCTTCCATTTTTACTTGCCCATCTTCTGTTCATCCCTGTCATCCAAATTTACTCAAAAAGTTGTTGAAGCTTGCTTTGTGCATAATCGTATAGTGCGTCCCATTTCTTCCGCTCGCCCGCATCCTGTACCTGTGGAATAATTGATTCATAAAACTCAATCGCGTTTTCGTACTCATCCTTTGCTTGGTGAGTGTATGCTGCTTGGGCTAAGGTTTCACCGGCTTTGGCGAAGGCATCGGCAGCATAAACGGTCGCTTGGAATGCCCTGAACGGGTCATGATCCTTATACAGGTAGCGGATACGTAGATAAGTTGTACCAGCATCTTTATGCGCCCCTGTCTGTGCCTGCGTATCTGCCAGACGGAGTAACCCTTCGATTACAATATCGACGGAGTACCGATCCGTACCCGCTTTGCGAATTACATCATAAGCTTCAATCGCTTGCTCATAGTTCTGCTGGGCGCGGTAGGTATCTCCCAATGCCAGTTGCGCCCACTGTGCTTGCTCCGATTCAGGATAGTCGTTCAGGAGACGATGGTATACCGCAACGGCTTGGTCCAATTCAATCAACTCTTTGTAGCACTCACCGGCAACCAATAGGGCACGCGGAACATCAGCGCTTTGCGGATATTTTTCAGGTACGGCAAGAAGAGCTTTCACTGCATTACCGAGATTGCGGCTCGGGTTATTTTGGTCGTACCACGTGTAACCGATTTCATATGCTGCGGTCGCCGCAAAGTCGCTTCGCCGGTCAACCGCTTCAAATGCTCCAATCGCCTGGCGGTAGGATCCGAGCGCGATGTAACATTTACCGATGTTGTACTGCGCTAACCACGCCGATGAGGTGTCGGGATATTGATTAATCGCGCTCTGAAATTCAGCAATCGCTCGTTTATAGTCTTTTTCATTATAGTAGTGGCGACCGATCTGGAGTTGGACATCTGGCGCAAGTTCGCGGTTGGGATATTTCTGCGTTAGGGTCCGATACGCCTGTATTGCCTTCTCTTTTTGGTCTAAATTTTCGTAAGCAACTGCAATTCCATACTGTGCATCATCTGCCCAGTCACTTTTGGGATGGTGTTGGAGAACCTTTTCATAAGCGGCAATTGCTTCAGAATAGTTCTGAAGATTCAAGAGACTTTCCGCGATATAGTATTGCGCTTCGGGACGGAGATCTATAGCCTTCTCAGCACCCGCTTCGCGAATGGGATTAGGATACTTGTCGACCACCCGTTGGTATTCGCGCATCGCTTGTGCGTATTTTCCTTGCTTGAAGTAGGCATTGGCGATACCAAAAATGGCTCTCGGAACAAGTTGTGACCCAGGGTGCACTTTGAGCATTTCATTGAAGGCGGTAATCGCTTCAGGATATCTTTCCTGTTTATAGAGCACCCAGGCTGTCTGATACCGTGCATTGTCACCCCAATCGCTGCCTGGGTAGTTAGATAGCACCACTCTGAAAGCCTGAATTCCCTCATTATACTTCTTGAGATTGACATGAGCGATACCGATGTGGTATTGCGTTTTGTCGGCAAGCGTACCGTTTGGGTGGTTTGCAAGCACTTCCTTCCAAGCTGCTGCTGCTGCTTGGTAATGTTTCTGCTGCTCGGCACTGTCTGTTGAGAGCGTTGCCTCCGAGAAGTAGGTCCAGCCGATTCCATAGCGGCACTTTTCAGCCCACTCAGCCCCGAGAGCGTTGGATGCAATCTGTGACTGTTTCTCCAACAACGCTTGATATTTTCGGCGTGCTAATTGATAGGCTTGTGGGGTCTGCTCACGCCAGTAGGTACTTTCTGCAATAAAGAATTCTGCCCGATAGCGCAGACGGCTACTCGGAAAGCGTTGAAGCAACTCCTCACAGGCTTGGAGGGTAGCCGAATAATCTTCTAATTCGAACCGGGCACGCGCTTTCCAAAACAGTGCCTCATCGGTAGGTGCGGTTTCCAGGTTGGCATTACGGTTTTCGGATAAGAAGCTATCAAGTGCTTGAGAGCTTTCCTGATACGCTTGTTGGTTAAAATACGCGAGTCCGAGTTGGTAAAGGGCATAAGGTCTGAGCGGACTTGAGGGCTGAGAACTCAACAGCGCATTTAACACTTCGATGGTTTGCGAATAATCTCGCAGTTCAAATGCACTGGTAGCTCTTCCATACAGAGCGTCATCTGTGTACCCAGATTTTGCTCTCACTTTCTTATAGTGAAGGATAGCGGTATTGAACTCTCGTTGTAAACGGTGGCATTCGCCTAAACGGAAACGGGCAGCATCGCTGAGCTCAGAACGCCGGTTCTCTGCAACTTTCTTGAACTCACTACCTGCTTTAGGGTAGTCGCCTTTTAGAAAATGTGCCATTGCAATGCCGTATTGGGCATCATCGACAACCTCGCTCTGTGGGTATAGGGTAACAACCTTTTGATATTCGTGAATTGCTTCGGGGTATTTCTCTTCTTCCAGTAGCACTTCGGCGATCCAATATTGCGCTTCCGCTACGATAGGCGACGCTCCGTGTTCACGCAGCAAGAGTTCAAAAGTATTCTTT
Source organism: Candidatus Poribacteria bacterium (assembly GCA_022826645.1). GTDB lineage: Bacteria > Poribacteria > WGA-4E > WGA-4E > PCPOR2b > PCPOR2b. The sequence goes on along the minus strand of JAJDUM010000091.1, from coordinate 23,954 downwards.
GCCTCTCCCATCAATTTCTGCTGAAAATAGCACTCACCAAGTCTGAATCGCGCATCTATAGCAAGTTGCCGGTGTGTTTCGTCTTTCTGGTAGGTATCAATAACTTGTTGGTAAGCTGGCTGTGCTTTTGCCCACTCTCCAAGGTTGAAGAGGGATTCGGCTGCACGGTAGGAAGCCTCTGGAATCGCATAGTGGGTGGGATATTGTTTGATAAAGCTCGTTAGTGCGTCGTATGCCTCACCATATTTTTTGAGTCTATATAGGCTCCAACCCTTTGCGTATAAAGCGTCTGATGCTTCGTCCGACTGGGGATGTCTAGTAAGGACTTGCTCGTAATATTCGCCGGATTTCTGGTAGAGCCCTAAGTTGTCATAGGACTCGCCGATGAGATACAGGCTATGCGATATGACAGAAGCGTCGTCTGAACTAGTAACAACTTTTTCGTAAGCCTTGATTGCCTCTTCATATCTACCCTGACGGAACCAAGCCGCTGCGGTGCCACGAACTGCATCTAAACGCAGTGGACTGTCTGGGTAATCAATTTGGAGCTGCTTATAATGCTGGATTGCCTCGTCGTATTGCCCGAGCTGCAGCGCACATTCTCCCATGAGAAAACGTGCGTCATCGGCATCTGCACTCTGTGGGTAGTCTTGGATAAATGCTTTAAGCTCATCTTTGGCAATAACATAGACTCCCTCTTGAAAGAGTTTGTAAGCAAAAACGTATTCATCCCGCTCACCCGCAAATGTGGGGTAGATCATCCATGTAGTAGTTACTATGATGACCAATATTTTGCAAAATGAGAGTGCTGCTTGACGTGTCATCGTTGACCTTTCAGGATGTCGCTGGTTCAAAATGGCTATTATATCACCGCCCCTCATCCTTTTCAAGCCTTTTTGGGCGGTCGTTGGACGGCTAGCGAAGGGGGTTATAACAGCTGTTTGAGATATTGATGAGATGCATCCTCCGTTTGAAAAAACGTCCTTCAACCCAAAACGCCCCGATGCCAAATCTCGACGTCGGGGCGCTTCTCTGTCTCTTACGTTATGCAATTTTGGAGGACCAATATCAATTTTGCGAAATGGATACTTCTCACCCCATCTGTTGTCGGAAATGTGACAATTCTATTTTGTAGGACATCTCGTCTCATTGACCAGCTTAATCATTCTGCGGTTCCTTGCGTCACTGTTTCGCCCTCGTCAACCTTTATATCCGTAGATTTTTCCGAAGGCTCTTTACGCTTCATGGGTACTACTTTTTCTTCACGCAAGGTTCCCTGATCGGTGTAGGGATCGTAGCTTTCTACAAAACGTCCCTCCCGGAAGAGTGTAACCTCACTCGTTTCCTCGCTAATCACGATCGATGCCAAAACCTCATCGAGCGATGAGGCATAAATCGCAGCATTGTGTCTTGCACTTCCTTTGCGTAAACGTTCCACTTTGTCGAAGACACGATGCGTTCGTACTCCTTCTATCATCACACGAGATCTAAAGGCAACTCCATTCAAATCGACCAAGATTGCGCCGTCCCGTTCTTCATGTCCAGTGATCTCACCACTTTTGTCCTTTAATATGACCTTTTCTCCCATATAGCTGAATATCTCTTCGATTTTAGGGGAAAAAATCTGCGGTATTTGACCGATCCCCTGATACTGCTCCTCTGTTAAGTGCTCGATCTGGCCATCGTGGAAGTCCGAAAAGTTGTTCTGATCCATAGCCCGGCGGTCTACCAACAGTAAAAACAACCCACGATTTTTGCGCATCTCCCGGTTGGCGCACGCGAAATCCTTCGTGAGCGAGTACAACTTATCAATATACAGATTGATAAGATCTAATCTATCCGCCCAGAGTGTCTCGATTTGCGTTCGACTTAACCCAAATTCTTGTATCACACTTTCCACATCTTCTGCGATGCGCTGCCGCAGCGCCTCCAGTTGCTGATTGAGTGCTGATGCTTCCTCCTGATGAAGAGCCTCAAGTTCGTCTTTCTCCGTTTTTACAGCTTTGAGTTGTTCTTCGAGGTCATGGAGTTGGCGACGCAGATTCTTTTGCTGGTTAGTCAGATTATGGTATTGTGCGCGATTTAAAATCCTAAATCCAAACAAAGACATCAATTTATCCCCTTTGCTGCCTTGGGTGTGGCCGAAATCGTCAAGAATCGAGAAATTGAAGGTTGGTCAATGTGTTTCAGTCGAAGACGCGCCGGATTTTCCCGATTAAATCTGTTATTTGGTATAACGATGGCTAAAGTTGTAGAAGCAACTACTCACCACGCTCTATCATCGTTAGAATTTAACCGATATCATGTTTTGGAACGACGCATTACCTTACGGATAGCGTATCCTCCAGATATTAGCACCACAATGAATAAGACCAAAATGCCGATATTCATTAGCCGACGTCCCAAATTAAGTTCTCGCAATCGCTCTGCTGCAAGTTCATAAGATGCGGAACCTTTTACCGCCTGTGATTTTACTTGTTCCCAATAAATCTTGGATTGCTCTTCAAGGTTAAGTCTATCTGCCAGTTTTGCTGTTACGAGGACGTAAGCGATGTTTTGGACGTTTACTTTATCCACTACCTCCGAGAAGGAGTCGAAGAGCAATTTGGTAAACTCCGGGGACATTGGCGGAAATTCGATGGTTTCCTCGATACCATTTTGGAATGCGGCAATTGCGTCCTCGTACGCCTTTCGATTGAACTGCATTTGAGCGACTTCAAACCACGTCTTTTTACTAAGGATCAGGATGCGCTCAGTGGACTCGTGTGAGGCGAGTGCAAAATTTGCCTCCGCATGATAGAGCGCACCGCTTGCAGCACGCAGGGTGTATGTTGTACCCGGCTCTAATACCTTTTTATCCAATCGACCTGCTTCGGGCGTGACTTCAGCTACATTGGCAGAAAGTCTATATTGACCGTCTGCTTTAAGGAATAGTGGATTCTGTTCATAGGCTGTTCCGTCTATCCACACCGCTGCTCCCTCAAGGGGGACACCGTCGGGGGCGTTGACACTGCCGTGAACAGCGACGGATTCCAAATCCCATGAAAGATTTATCGACTCCCCCTGAACCAATTTAATTTCTACGGAACGCGCCGGTGGGGTCAGGTATCCCGGTTTGCTGACTTCTACACTAAACGTCCCCTGTTTGAGGTTCTCGGTCAGCTGTTGTGGTGTTACCCCTATCTCTTGTCCGTTGAGGGAGACGGAGGCATCCTCAGGCACCGTCACAATTCTGAGCATTGGGCTTAATTTGAGGATTGTCTTCTCTTGAACCCTTCCCAGTGATAGCAAAACTCCCTGTGTAAGCGGTAAGGTGCGTTCATCCATATTTGAAGTAAGGTTTGCGTGGAGTTCTTCAATCGAGATTTGCCGATTGTCATCAAGGTCCGTTTCGTCGGTTCCCAGCACGTCCAATACTGTTTGCGCTAATAGATCTTCTGTACTTAAAGCCGCACGCTGAATTGATACAAACCCTCCGGATCCAGGCATCCCACGATTGCCGTAGTAAGCCATTAGATTCCGATCTCTGGTATAACCGTCAAGAATGATGAACACCTTATTTGGGGATAGCTCACGGAGCCAACCGTTTAGTTGACGGTCTTTGAGCGCATCCGCCAAATTTTCCCGTGTTGCTCCGTATGTGAAAAAGGAGATTGAGTTTGATCTTCTCGGTTTTGTGACAAAGCCACGGAAGTAGAAGATGAGGTGGTCACCCTCTCCCATCCCACTACCAAGATCGTCCAAGACAGCCTTGATACCGTCGCGGGTGCACTCGCTACCTTCGATGCGGCGGATATGGTTCGACGGAATTTTTCCACGCTCTTTCAATAAATTAACTAGCGAATCCAGATTGCTTCGGGAGCGCGTGTCAACGTCAGGACTTACAATCAACCACCAAGTTTTCGTATCGACAAGTTGGGCATTTAACGACGGAACCGTGATAAATGAGACTACAATAAAAAATACGATACATACTGAAATTCGTTTCATCATTTACCCCACAGTGGCGAAGTATGCAACACAAAAGCCAAAAAACTCGGTTTCTCTTTGCGCTTTACACTTCGGGTTGAGCGTATGTAAATCATAGGTTGACCGACCAAACTGCTTTTTTGCATGAGTCAATATTGACTGTTTAAGCCACGCCTTCTGGGAATCAAAGTACAAAATAAGTTTAGCAGAATTTATCAGGGGGTTGCAAGGAAAAACAGGGGTTCTCAAAACCGTGGCAAACTCCTTACCGCATATCGCATTCAACTTGGGAACGATGCTTTTTCCGCTGAGTGATGCTGATGGTAATAGGTTGACCGATATGGCTCCTGTCTTCAGTCTAAACTTTCGATCTTGAATTCCGTCAAAAATCACTGTCAAATCAACTACAGGCATATACTACAAAATCAGTGGCAAAAATATTGCATGTCATCTATTTAGTGTAATCTCGCAGAATTTACTTCTGTCCGAACGAAACAAATTAATATAAATAACCGATAGGAGATTAGAATGGTCCGATGGAGGATATGGTCCGTTTTGTTTTGTGCGTTAATCCTTGTTTCCCTTACAGCAGTTGCCCAAGAAGAACAAGAAATTGATCTCGCCCAACCGCTTACCTTAGAACAATGTATTCAGCTCGCCGTTGAAAACTCCACCGATATGCGGAATGCGCGCATCAATCTTGCCATCGATGGCTTGCGTGTCAAAGATGCGCGTGCCCGCTACTATCCAGATATTTTTGTTAATGGTCGTTACGATTTCTCAGATGCAGTGGATTTTGGATTTGAACGTGAGAATTATGACTTAGGTATGGGCGGCCAGTATACGTTATGGGACAACGGACAAAGAGAGGCAAATTTCTCGCAGGCAAAGGACCGACGTGATGCGACGTTAAATCGCAATGAACAGACAAAGCAGAACCTGATTTTTCAGGTCACGCAAGCATACTATAACGTCCTCAAGGCGCAGGAATTGGTAAAGGTCGATCTGGAAATCTTGGAACGATCGCGAGAGAATACGAACCGAGTGAGAGCCTTTGTTGAGGCGGGTATTCAGATTGAAGCTGATGTTGCAACGGCGCAAGTCACGGAAGCAAACGATGAACTAAGCCTACTGAATGATCAGAATGCGCTTGAAATTGCAATGGCGACCTTGCCCCGGATCATGGGATTAGATCCTGCGACGCTTATCACTGTTGCTGAAGATACCGATTACGCGCTATACAGGGATAAAGGACAGATTGAAGCCGTAGTGTTATCTATTGAGGAGGCTATCCAAAGAGCTTTTGAGACTCGCCCTGAATTTAAGGAACTCCAATCAACAATAAACCGGCTGGAGTGGGACTTGACGCTGGCAAGGTTAAGTCGTTGGCCCCAACTCAATGCAGAGTATAATTACAACGTCAACCTCGATGATTACCTCCATGAACGCGAAAATTTCACAGATTTCCGAAGTTGGGAAGTCAGAACGACGCTGAATTTTCCAATTTTCGATGGTGGTTTCAGAACACGCCGGATTCAGGAGGCGGAGCTATCGCTTGAGCAGGTCCGTGAGGATGCGACCGATCTTGAACGCTCTGTTGCCTTGGACGTTCGTCAAGCTTACCTAAACTTGCGGCGAGCGGAACGGGCGGTGGACATTTCTAACACGCAGGTACGGAACGCCGAGTTAAGCCTCCAAGTTATCCGGGGACGTTTTGAGCAGGAACTCTCCATTCTGCTTGAACTACTCAATGCCCAGACGGAGTTTGCGCGAGCCTTGACCAATCAGGTCCGAGCTTTTTATGATTACAAAATCGCCCAAGTTGCTTTGCAACGGGCAATGGGAGTTATCCAGTGAACAGGAAACGGACGATTGTTCTTATCATCAGCGTGTTGGTCCTTGTCGCTGTGGTTGCTATCGGTGCGACCAAGATATTCGGCAAGAAAGATAAAGATGAGGACGCGGACGAAAAAAAAGAGGTGGTCCGACGCGGTGAATTCATTGTCAAAGTTAGGGAATCCGGTAATCTTGAACCTTTGATTTCTGTTGATGTGCGTTCTAACGTTGAAGGGGAGATTGAAGCGCTTTATATCAAAGAGGGTGATGCTGTTGAAAAAGGACAGGCATTGCTCAAAATTGATGATGAACAGGTCCTTGAACAGAAGAAGCAGGCATCGGCGAATCGAGATGCACGACGGGCACAACTGGAACAGGCGGCACTGCGCATTGAAATGACAAAGAAACAGCAGGAGAGCGCAATCACGCAAGCCCAAAACGCTGTCACAGCTGCAAGAGCGGCGCTTGAGTCGCTGGATGCAAACACGCGTCAACGGATTACGGAAGCGGAAACCCAAATTTCCACAACGCAAAACGCATTTCAGCAGGACGAAATCTTGCTGCGTCAGTCCGAAATCGGACGGGAGCAAGCTGCTCTCACGCTTGAGCGTGCACGCGCGACAGAAGAATCAGCAAAGGTCGCTTTTGGGACAGCTGAATCGGAATTGCAGCGAAATCAGGGACTGTTTGAGAAAAAATTGGTCTCGAAGCGGGTGCTTGAAGAAGCGGAAGCAGCCCGTGCAAATGCTCTCTCCCAACATGAAACCGCTAAAAAAAATGTCGAATCTCAGATTAAGGCGGTTGAATCCGAGCAAGAAACTATTGATGCGAGAAAAACAGCGCTTGAAAGCCGTCAGGTAACCCTCGAACTTCATAAAAAGAATCTGGGTACAATTAAAGAGTCGCAGGAAGCACAGCGAAAACAACTGGCCGCCGAATTGGAAAATGCGGAAACTCGGCTCCAACAGATCTTAGGAACCACGGATGAAGAAAAAAAGCTGACTGTTCATGCGAAGGCCGGTGCGGCAGCAGCACTCCTGGAAGCGGATAGTACCCTGAAAGCCCAAGAAGAACGTGTTACTTGGACAACTGTTGTTGCACCGATGTCGGGAACGGTTACGCGCCTTAACGTCGAGGAGGGCGAGATTGTCACCTCCGGCCGTTCTGCTTTTTCGCAAGGTCCCGCTGTCTTGGCAATCGCAGATCTCTCCAGAATGGTTGTCAAAACGCGAATCAACGAAGTGGATATTGCTAAGATCGAACTGGGACAGAGGGTAGAAATCCGCGTTGATGCCTACCGCGATAGGGTCTTTGCAGGCAAGGTCAGCGAGATCGCACCGAGTGCGTATACACCTGATCCACGGGGAGGTCAACAAGGAGATGGCACGATTACTTTTGAGGTGGTGATCGAAGTGGTTGGATCGCCTCCCGAACTTCTGCCCGGTATGTCAGCGGATGTAGACATCATTGTCATGGAGGAGGATAGTGTTCTGCAACTTCCCATCGATTCGGTGATCGATTCTGAGGTGTTGACGGTTAAGGTTAATGTACCATCTAACTCGATAGATCGTTTCAAATCTGATCAGGAGGTGGAGGTGCAGAATCCTATTGGGAAGAAGTTTTCCGGCAAGGTTGGTAAGATTTCGCCAAGTAGTGCGCGTGGCAATGTCGAGATCTTGCTTGATGGTACACCGCGCGGTTTACGCTCGGGTCCCACGCAGGTGCATGTTCTGTTCTCTGAGACGGATAAGATTGAACGGCTTGAAGCGGAGATCGAAAGCGAAAAGAAATATTTCGTTATGCTTGACAAAGAAGCTTCGAAAGCGGATGCCGAGAAGAAAAAGAAGAAAGACAAGAAAAAGGATGAGAAGGGAATTCGGACCCGTATTGAGATCGGGCAGCGGAACAGCACCCATTTTGAGTTGCTTAGCGGTCTCGTAGAGGAAGACCGTGTCTTTGTTCCCTCTATGGAACAACTCACAAAAAAGGTTTCTGATACTAAATAGAGAGGCGACAATGCTAATTGATGTTCGTAATCTGACAAAAGTGTATGAAATGGGAGATGTGCAGGTTCACGCGCTGAGAGGTGTTACATTTACCGTCGAAAGTGGTGAGTTTATTGCTATTATGGGGCCCTCTGGTTCAGGGAAATCCACGATGATGGATATCCTCGGCTGTCTTGCAAAGCCGACAGAAGGGGAATACTATCTCGAAGGGGAAGAGGTTGGTAAGCTGTCGGATAATCGCCTTGCTGAGATTCGCAACCGTAAGATCGGATTTGTCTTTCAGTCATTCAATCTCCTACAACGAACCACCGCGCTGCACAATGTCGAGCTACCACTCATCTACAGTGGCCTGGGTCGCAAGAATCGGCGAGGCAAAGCGTTTGAAGCGTTGGAAGCTGTCGGGCTCGCAGATCGCATTCATCACAAATCGAATGAGATGTCAGGGGGCCAAATCCAGCGCGTTGCAATTGCACGCGCACTTGTGAACGCCCCGTCTATGATTTTCGCTGATGAGCCGACGGGAAACCTTGATACCCGTTCTGGCGGAGAAATTATGTCGATTTTTGACCACTTAAACGAAGTGGGGAACACTATTATCATGGTCACACACGAGCCTGACGTTGCAGCACATGCCCGACGCATCCTGCACATCCGAGATGGATTGATTGAGAAAGATGAAAAGACAGGTTAATGAGTGGATTGGCAGATACTTCTCGAAGGCGAATGAACACTGACGGCAACTCGGTTACAATCAGGACACCCGCCCGGCTCCACTTTGCCCTCATTGATCTCAACGGCTCGCTGGGCAGGATCGACGGGAGCATCGGTCTCGCAGTCAATGACCCGCATTTTGAAATTGTCGCTACTGCGGCAGATCAGATCCAGATCGAGTCTACTCAATACAAGGAACGAGCGGGAGGCATCCTCGAAAAGCTTCAGGCAGAATACGGTTTTCCGGGCATCAATCTTCAGTTCGTCTCCGAAATCCCGCCACATTCCGGATTTGGCTCCGGGACGCAGCTTGCCTTAGGTATTGCCCAAGCAGTAAATACGCTTTACAATCTAAGCTTGAGCGTGGCAGATTTGGCAGCAGCTGTCGGGCGCGGTGGGACATCGGGGATCGGCATAACCGCATTTGAACAGGGCGGGTTCATCCTCGATGGTGGGCACCGTTATCCCGACCAAAAATCCTCGTTCTTGCCTTCTTCCGCAGCGGGTAACGTTCCCGCGCCCCCACTACTCCTACGTCATCCCTTCCCGGATTGGGAACTACTCATTGTGATTCCGCGCTGCACACATATCTCTGGCGAAACAGAGGTTCAACTTTTCAAAACCCTCTGTCCTCAACCTCGATCCACTGCTGAACAGCTCTCCCATCTCATCCTCCTCCAGCTGTTGCCAGCAATCTTCGAGGCGGATCGTCGCGCTTTCGGAGCCGCAATCAACGAGATTCAAACCTTTGGCTGGAAAAAGGTCGAAATTGATGCGCAAGGCGGTGTCCTGCAACAGACTCTTGATTTTTTGCGGGAAAATGGTGCAATAGGAGCGGGAGTGAGCAGTTGGGGACCAGCAATCTTTGCCATTGGGAATGCCCTCCCCGCCTTAAAGGAGCGGACGGAGGCGTTTCTCCAAACACTGCCAGAAGGCGGCAGCTGCTTTATTACGCAGGCAAACAATGTTGGCGCCGCGGTCAAAGTCACTTAGGCTTGGTACCTCCTATGTGAGAATCTCAGTTCCGATGCCCGATTGCGTGAAAACCTCCAGCAAAATTGCGTGGCTAACTCGACCGTCAATAATGTGTGTTTTCCACACCTCGCCTTCGAGGGCCGTCACGCATGCCATGATTTTCGGTAACATGCCCGAACTAATTATTCCATCGGCAATTAACCCTTCAATTTCGTCCGTTCTTATTCTGGATATCAGCGTGGATTCATCGTGCAGATCTCGTAGGATGCCGCGTTGATCGGTCAGCAGAATCAGTTTTTCCGCCTGCAGCGCGGCAGCTATTTTCCCTGCCATGGTATCCGCATTGATGTTATATGTGCAATCGTCGTCGCCTACACCGTTTGGTGCGAGCACCGGGATATAACCTTCCCGATCCAGAGCGAAGAGCACATCTGGTTTAACCCCGACAATCTCTCCGACAAAACCGATATCCACAGTGGTTGTATTTCCGTTTTCATCGACGACCTCTGGACAGTGCTTTTGCACACGAATGAGATTCGCATCCTTGCCACAAAGCCCAACCGCTTTCCCGCCGTGTAGGTTAATTAGTGAAACAATTTCTTTGTTGATTACTCCCGCGAGTACCATCTCAGCGATTTCAACGGTTTCCGCATCGGTGACCCGCAAACCTTGTACGAACTCTGCCTCTTTGCCAATTCGCCGCATCCATTCGCTAATCTGGTTGCCGCCGCCGTGCACGATAACGGGATTCATGCCGATATACTTCATCAGCACGACATCCTGCATCACGCTATGTTTGAGCGCGTCATTCTCCATTGCAGCACCACCGTATTTTATCACGATGGTTTTTCCGGCGAAGGTCTGAATATAAGGCAACGCTTCGATTAAGATTTCTGCTTTCTTGACCAATTCGTCCATTGCCAACCTCCTATCTCTTGGTTTCACCGTTCAGTTTTGTTGGTGCTAAATAACCCCTCTTGATTAGGGGATATTTTATCACTAAATTCTATCTCTGTAAAGTGGGATGAAAAATGGAACGGGTAAGGTGAGGTCGCACATTTGGCTATTGCCAACCGATGAGCATTAAGTACCAACTCCAGATCTGCTCGCCCCAAAACATATCTAGGACTGCACCAATCACCAGAAAAGGACCGTAAGGTATCCGACCACCACCCCCACTTCTTTTACCGAGCGCGATAAGGCATAACCCGACAAGTGAGCCGGTGATAGCAGAGATCATAATCACAATTAGCAGATGGGGCCATGCGCCGAGGAACAGTCCAATTAGGATCATCAATTTGATATCGCCGCCGCCCATCGCCCCGATTCCATCAGGATTTGAAGCAACTTGCTTGCGAAAGACAAACGATCCCGCTCCCGCAATTAACGCCATGAAGGCACCACCCGCTACTGTTCCGATGAGGTGATCGATCAGATAATCCGGATTGTGGCGGATCAACGCAATGAGGAGGGTTACCCCGGTGCCGGTAATCAGCCCGACAAGGATAATTGCATTCGGAATGATATACCACCGCGCATCGATCCAGGCAATCGGTATCAACAAGCTGATGAATAGACAACTGTGCAGGAGTGCGAGCGTCGGTCCGAACCGGTACAGCGAGACCAGAAACAGGATCCCTGTCGTCAGTTCAACCAACGGGTAGACCTTTGAGATTTCTGCACCACAGTGTCGGCAACGTCCTTTCAGGAAGAGGTAGCTCAGGAGTGGGAGGTTATCGTAGAAGCGAATGGTTGTTCGACATTCAGGGCAAAATGAGCGGCGCGGGGAATGGATGGAGAGTCCTTGAGGGAGGCGGTAGATGCACACATTCAGAAAACTGCCGATTGCCAGTCCGAGCGCAGAGATGAGGATGGACATCGCTATCATCGGTGCTTATTCTCCTTCTATGATTGCGATTCCAAGCGAATATTTCATTGATCATCAGGACGTTTGATGTTAAACTTTTCCAGCTTTTTATAGAAGTTACTACGCTCAATTTTCAGCTGCTCTGCGGTTCGTTTGATGTTCCAGCTATTTGCGTCAAGGGCATTGCGGATGAGGTTCGCTTCAGCGTTGTCAACCATCTCCAGCAAGGATGTACCCCCTTGGATTCGATTTTCTTGGGGGACGGTGACGGTATCAGGTTGAGAAATGGTCTTTGAAATTGGCAAGACGTTCTCCACATCCGCTGGCAGGATGACATCTTGGTTGACCATAATGAGCAGCCGTTCGACAATATTTTTTAACTCCCGTATGTTGCCGGGCCAATGGTAGGATTGCATCACCTGAATCGCAGATGAATCGATGACTTTGGGGGTGCGCGCGCTATCTTTGTGGAAGCGCTCGACGAAGTGCTTGACCAAGACTGGGAGATCCTCAGTACGGTCGCGGAGCGGAGGAACAGTAATCGGGACCACACTCAGACGATAGTAGAGATCTTGCCGGAACCTTCCTTCCTCAATTTCCCGCTCAAGGTCCTTATTGGTTGCAGCAATGATCCGAACATCCACATGCAGCGTTTGGGTCCCACCGAGCCGTTCCAGTTCGCCGTATTCCAGCACACGCAACACCTTCGCTTGTGCCTTCAAGCTCATATCACCAATCTCATCAAGGAATAGTGCACTTCCGTCTGCGAGTTCAAATTTTCCCTGTCGCCGTGCCGTTGCGCCCGTGAAGGCACCGCGTTCATGTCCAAACAGCTCGCTTTCGATGAGTTCCTCTGGCAATGCCGCACAGTTGAGTCGGATAAACGGCTTTCGATTGCGCTGGCTCTGCTGATGAATTGCGTTGGCGACCAATTCCTTGCCTGTACCGTTCTCTCCAGCGATCAGCACACCCAAATTACTCGACGCCACTTGGCTCACCTGCGATCGAAGTTGCTGCATCGCAACACTCTCGCCAACCATCTGATCTTGAGGCCCTATCTGCTCTTTCAGCACCTCGTTTTCCTGGGATAGGCGTGAAAGCTCCAGAAATGGTTCAATAGCGTACACAATTTCGTCGATACTGGAGGGTTTTGTCAGGTAACGTTTCGCTCCCAACTCCATTGTTTTGACTGCCGTTTCAATCTCTTTCTGTGCGGACATCATCACAACATTCAACTGTGGCTTAATCTGCCGCAGCCGAGTCAACGTCTCAACGCCATCTATACCGCCGGGCATCAGGATATCCAGCAACACCAAATCGACTGTTTTCGACGCGCACAGCTGCAGTGCTTCCTCGCCGCTCGAAGCAGTCAGCGTGTCGTAGCCTTCTGATTCTAACGCTTGCGCAAGCATCTTTGAAGCATTTTCTTCGTCATCAACAATGAGAATAGTAGCCATAATTTAGCGTATTGAAGTTGTAAAATTGAAATGCGCCGAGTGTCTCAGTTAGATATTAAGTCCGTTCGCTTATCGGGACAAATGACTGAGGTTCAGGACCGATATAGTCCGCTCTCGGACGAATCAGCCGATTATCGCCTCGTTGCTCAATCACATGGGCAGCCCAGCCGGTGACTCGTGACATCACGAAGATGGGTGTGAACATCGGTGTTGGAATACCGCACAGATGATAAGCAGAGGCGCTATAGAAATCGAGATTCGGGAACAGCTTCTTTTCCCGCCACATAACCTGCTCAATGCGCTCGGAGACTTCATAAATCGACCTGTCTCCGCTCGATTCGGACAGTTTTTGCGACCAACTTTTAATAATATCCGAGCGTGGATCGGAGATGGTGTAGACGCGGTGACCAAAACCCATGATCAGCTGTTTCTGTTCAAGCATATCCAGAATAGCAGCTTCGGCTTCGTCCGGTGTTTGGAATCGTTCAATCAGTTCCATCGCGGCTTCGTTCGCACCGCCGTGTAAGGGACCACGCAGGGTTCCGATGGCCCCAACAATGGCGGAGTAGAAGTCGGATAGGGTGGACGTTGCGACCCGCGCTGCAAACGTTGATGCGTTAAATTCATGTTCCGCATAAAGGATTAACGACACATCGACCGCTCTGCGTTGCAATTCGTTCGGTTGTTTTCCGTGCAGCAGGTGTAGAAGGTGTCCGGCAATAGTTTTATCGTCTGTTTCAACGTCGATCTGTTCGCCGCTCCTATGGAAATGATGCCAATAGAGCAGCATTGAACCGAAACAGGCAGTCAGCCGATCTGCAATGTGAAGTGGATCACTGTCGTTGTTTTCACTCTCGATCGTTCCCAAAACCGAGCAGCCGGTGCGTAGGACATCCATCGGATGTGCATCGCCCGGTACCTGCTCAAGGGTTATTTTGAGTCCAGCCGGCAGTCCGCGCAGATCCATCAGTTTTTTTCTATAATCATCGAGTTCGGTTTGGGTTGGTAATTTGCCGTGGATTAGCAGGTAAGCTGTCTCTTCAAAGGTGGCATGTTCCGCTAAATCGTGAATGGAATATCCGCGATAGGTGAGTCCAACCCCCTCTTTCCCGACCGTGGCGATTGCGGTTTCGCCTGCGATGACACCAGCCAAACCACCCGTTTTTTTTCCCTGCATTGGTCTCAGCCTCCTCTGTCAATTTAGTGGGAACTGTTGGAAGAGCTAATCTTCTTCCCTATCCGCGTTCAACAATTGGTCGAGTCTACGTTCATATTCGTGATAGTCTAAGAACTCATACAACTCTTCCCGCGTTTGCATAGCATCAATCACACTTTTTTGTGTTCCTTCACGGCGTAACGTCGTGTACACGTTGAGCGCGGCCGCACTCATTGCGCGGAATGCCGACAGCGGATAAAGCACAAGACTGATCCCGGCATCCCTCAGTTCATCTATCGTATAAAGCGGAGTTTTACCAAACTCAGTGATATTCGCCAGAACGGGAACGCCAACCGCGTCTACAAACTTTTTGTACTGATCCAATTCGGTCAAGGCTTCGGCAAAGATCATATCTGCCCCAGCCTCCGTGTAGTGACACGCACGTTCAATGGCACCTGCTAATCCCTCGACAGCTGCGGCATCTGTCCGCGCCATCAGGACAAAGTCCGCGTCTGTTTTGGCATCGGCAGCGGCTTTCATCCGGTCTGCCATCTCCGCTCTGCTCACAATCTCCTTGTTCGGACGGTGGCCACAACGCTTTGCCTGTACCTGATCTTCGATATGCACACCGGCGGCGCCCGCTCGAATCATCTGGCGGATGGTTTTGGCGATCATAAACGCATTTCCCCAGCCGGTGTCGGCGTCAACGAGAAGTGGGAGCTCCGTTGTACCGGTGATACGGCGCACATCTTCCAGAACGTCGTTCAAGGTAGTTATACCTAAGTCTGGAAGACCGTAGGAAGCGTTCGCAACGCCCCCGCCCGACAGATAGATTGACCGAAAACCCACACGTTCCGCCATCAACGCGGAGTAGGCATTAATCGTCCCGACCACTTGCAAGGGAGTTTCAATCGCCAGTGCATCCCGTAAACGACGCCCGGGGGAGGATGTATGACTCATGTCTGACCTCTTTCGATCCAGAACGAAAAGAGACGCGCTTGACGGAGATAAAATTTCAAACGCACCGGCTTCTCAAATACCAAGTCGTGAGGGTATTTCCACCGGATCTTCCCTCTGGTGCTATCGCCGGTAAACGGCGGCGGTTCCTCCCCCGGAACCCAGAATCCCTCATGCGGTCGCTGCGTCTCTGCATCAACGATTTCGCTGTATATCTCGCCCCAAGTCGCGTCCGCGTTGATATAGACATCTTCGCCCTTCAGTTCGAACGGTTTTGTTACAATTATCCCGCATTCACCGCCGTCAATTGACACAAACCCGTCGGGGCGGAGCTTGGCAAGGGTCAGCGCACCCGTATCCTCAAAGTGCTCAGGTTTAACATTCAGCCGGAACAGTTCTTGGGCACGGTTGAACTCTTTATACCGCTCGATGTTTGAAGGCATGCGTAGGGCGTTGTAGTAGCACCAAATCTCACCATCCTCACGCACGATGGGATGCCCCGCCATCAGGAGTTGGCTGCATCCATAATTCTCACCATTAAACGGTTCGAGTTCGATGAACAGCTTACGATCTGCTACGCGTTCCCAGTGATAAAGGTCACGTGAGACTGTCATTTCAATCTGGTTGATGCGGGTGTAGTTTGTCGCCGGTGGCGGAACAGCACCGAAAGGATTAAATATGGTCGGGAAGCCGATATAAAACCCTTGGTACGGGAGGACCGCCATATTATAACACTCGGCGATGTAGTCTTCATCGTCGATTATGGGTGGGGTGATATATGCTGGATCTTCAATAATTTTGCGGACACGACGACGACGATTTTCCCGGTCAGTCTCGTCGGTGTGAAAAATCAGCTTCGGTTCAGAAAAGGTATTGAAGTCTGAACTGGTGGAGAGCCACACGGAACGTCCCCATTCCGTACCCAGCTTAACCATAGCGAGAAACTGGTTCGACTCGCGATCGTGTGTAAACTGGGACTCATCTTGGCTGGGAATAGGGGGCGTATCAACAAGCGTCCAGTTAAATCCATCCGGTGACACAGCGGGGGGCCGGTTGTGGGCACCGAATAAGCATTTATAACGGCGTGCGGGATCTGGATCCGTTTCATCTCGCACAACGTGATACGGCCGCCCCGGTCCCTTATACTCTGGGTCAAAGGCGATATTGTTGTCCTTAGAACCGTTCGATTCGTATAGCCCCAGGGAAGGTTTTTCCCAATGCTCGCCGTCTTCCGAGAACGCGTAGTATGCGTGCTGCCCAAAGTACCACCATTCCCACAGTTGTTTCTCCGAATTCCATTGTGGACAGGATCGGCTCTGAACCCCCACGCCATTGATGACGGGTCCCCATTTCTTTGGGGAGTGCAGCGTGCGCGTAGTGCTCTTAGTGCTTTCTATCGCATAGTCATCTAAGAAAAGCTGTCGATATTTTTTTGGATCAATTAGATCAGGGTGCATTCGCGTTTCTCCTTTGCTGTTACACAGTTCTGTTGTCCAGCGAATACTCACGGTTACCTTCAGGACCTCCGCCAATTGCCCAGGTTCCGCGGAAGAGAGACTGTCGTTTCGGCGGCATCGCTTCGATTGTCTCGTGGCTGAGGTTGAGCCGGTGCCACTGCGCCCATATCGAGTTGTAACAATTAAAGACCGCGCAGCGTGGGTTGTCCGGATTGGTCCAGTCGTTCGCTGCGTGAACGAGGCTTTCTGTGAAGATAACCACCGATCCCGGTGGACAGCTGTATTCATCCATTGTGGCTCTCATACTCGTTTCCCATGGAGAATCACTAATATTTGGACGATATGGATCCGGACCGCCGTAGTTGAAATGCGCTTTGTGGGACCCGCTAAGAAAGGTGGTGCCTCCGGCCCCTTCCTTCACCTCCTCAAGCTCCCAGACCACCCGTGTGAGTCCGGAGAATATCTTACCCCCTGCGACCTGATATCGCATAGCGTTGGCTTGCTGTGGTGGACGCACGACGTGCGGCAGTCCTCCATCGCCCCGTTCCGACTTACTCCACCCCGGAGGTCTCACG
Organism: Candidatus Poribacteria bacterium; assembly: GCA_022826645.1. GTDB lineage: Bacteria > Poribacteria > WGA-4E > WGA-4E > PCPOR2b > PCPOR2b. The sequence goes on along the minus strand of JAJDUM010000091.1, from coordinate 6,988 downwards.
GTGGTGAAAGATCCCTCACACCGGAAACCGTAGCAATCATCTTTTACAAAGGGGTCTTCGCTCAAGATTTCGGACAGAATTCCGACAATTGCCGGATGATCTAACAATCTCTGAAGGGCACCTTCATAGCTTTGTCTGGCACCGGCATACACCTCTGCCTTCATCTCCTCAATATCCGCTTCCGACAACACGGAGGGCAGGAGTATCCAACCGCGAAGATCGTAGAAAAACTTCTGCTCTGGCGTCATGGACACAGGTGCATCGGTAGGGAGATTATGGGTGTTCTCTGTTTCTGTGGTCTGCGTTGATATTGCCATTTTTCCTTATCCTTCTACGTAAGTTCTTATGAATTGTATGTGGTACCTATAGCAAAAGTAGGTTGAGTTGAACAATAGTGAAGCTCACTGCTAAAACGTGAGTGAGAAAGGAAATATGGGAGGGCATTTTCCCATTCTCTCGTTTGCAGAAGTCTATCACCTGAAAAAATCGAAGTCAAGCCAAAAATAGATGGACAGAATTCCACTCGGATGGGAAAATATGAGGGTGGTGAGATGAGATCGCTTGATGTGACAGAAGGTTGATACCAATAGGATATCGTGCAACGGAGGGAGCGATAGAAATGAAATTCAGTAATGGGATTCAAAACAAGGGGAGGGCCCCGACCTTTGATCGACGAAGGTACGGGGGCTTTTGGTTTGGCACGCTGATTTTTGGCATTGCAGTGATTGCAGCAGCTAACATGAAGGGTCAAAATACCGAAACAACGGGATCGCAGGTCGTAGATAGTGCTAGCACTGCCAAGGAGATTCAGGTCCAGGGACGTATAGTGTGTCTTGCAGAAGCGATGCACAATTTGTACCGTGCAGATCTCCCTGCCAATCACGAGCACCTGTACGGGTTTGAAACAACAGAAGGTGTATTCTACACGCTGCTTCGCACAGATCTGTCGAAGGCGTTATTCGTAGATGAACGCTTGCACCAAAAAATACTCATCATCACGGGGAGAACCTTTCCAAAAACGCATCTGCTGGAAGCGATTCGGCTCCAATCCCTGCATGATGGGGTTGTCCACGATCTCTACTACTACTGCGACACCTGTGCGATACGTGCCGCCGCGCCGGGGGATTGCGTGTGTTGCCAAGCACCTGTCGAACTGATCGAAAAACCGATTACATCCGATTAGCCTTGGTGATCCTGATCCGTTTCAAGAGTCTTCGGTTCAAAAAACGCATCGACCTGTGACTCCTCCTGCTCAAGCTCGCTGAGTTGTCGTCGAGTACGCTGTCGGCATCGAATATACACAACGATAAATACCAACCCGAGACTTCCCCAAAAGAGATATGAATTTGAGAATATCGCTGCCCAATAGTAACGCTGGAAGAGCGAGGCTTGCCATTCTGCGTCGAATGTCCCTAAATTCCAACCAATCGCCTGTTTATAGGCGGTATTCAAATCGTTTCCCGCGCTGAGCAGGTCAATAACCTCCCACAGCTTTTCGACCCCCGCAATTTTTACCAACCACGCAACCGCATTCAAGCTCTCTGCGTAAGCCAACTGCGCCCCTCTTTCGGGGGTTGGAAACCGATGGGTCAGCTCTGATAGCGGGATGATCGATCTCGATAGGATGTGCTCAAACATGACATCGTGACGGTGGGGTGTCCACTCTCCGGAGAGGTAGATCGCAACCCCCTCAATAAACCATAAGGGTATATTTCCAATTGTGGATTTCGTGCGTTGCCCAAAAGCGATGTGGACAATTTCGTGGCGGAGGACTTGGGAGAGTTGAAACTTCCGATCAATGATAACGCGCGGGTTCTGAATTACGATGCGGCGACTGAGAGGGAACGCACAACCGACCGCCCAGTCTTGGATGGGGGCGTGGGCGGCGGCTTGGAATTGCTCTTGTGTCTTACACATCCAAATCTCGATTTTGCCGATCTCTATCCCATCAATCAGGCGATTCATGTGCGGATAGAAATCCTCGGCAATATCGGCGATATCTTGAGGGTGCGTCTCGTTGGGCTGGTAGTAGATCAGGAAATGCTCACTTTCGAGCAGCTCCCACGATTCCTCGGTTTCACTGTGCAGTGAGGTCAAGCTGAGAATCAGAAGAACTGGCAAACAGAACAGGAAACGTAATAATTTCGAACCAATTACGTGCATGATGTTGCCCTTTCTTTTGTGACGGATGCACGTTCCGAGGCCCTCCATTACGCGATTTGATACTTCTCCACCGCAGCCATATCCAATTCAATCCCCAACCCAGGCGTAGTGGGCACTTCGACGAATCCATCCTTCGGGGTCAATGCGCCGTGAATAAGGTCGTTCTCGCGGACGAAATGGAGGGAGTCGCTCGGGATCGTTGCGTTTTTGATAACCGCGTGGACATGCGTACCAAAAGCGCCCGACACGCCCAAACCGAGCCCCACAACCTGTAACCATACCGGTAACCCCACGGCTTCAGCGATGCCAGCGTTTTGCTGTGCGCTCATCGGACTGCCAGCAGTATTGAACATATCCGCTGCATCTGCTTTGATGGCATCTATAATCATCTTTGGATCTGCGATATGGGGCGCGAGAGGAATTCGGGTCTGACTGCGAAAGTCGCGATAGCTGTCCCAACCGTATTCACGATACGAAAACGGGTCTTCGAACGCTTCAATATTGTATTTTTCCAACTCATGTGCCAGCTGAATCGACTGCTCTGGAGTCTCAAAGGTAAAGTTCGGATCGACGATAATCCCGTAATCCTCCCCCGCTGCTTCCGTCATGAGTCGAACAGTCTCGACGATATTCCACGGACGTGCCTTGAGCTTGTGTGTCTTGAAACCCAGCTTGGCACCGACCTCCGCCTCTGCAGCGAACTCCTCCGGTTCCATCGGGCACGACCAGTAGCCCACAGGAACCTTTTCCCAGTGCTGTGCGCCCATCAGTTTATGTGCGGGCACGCCGAGCGCCTTACCGACAATATCGAAGACCGCCGAGCCAAAGGCACCGCCAAGATCTTGCCACTTGAGTTCCATCACGTCTACACCGGTCCAACCCTCAATTGCGTCATCAAATCGCTGTCCCCTGCCACCTTCCCCTAAGCCGTAGATACCCTCATCTGTGTGGACTTTGATGATTGGGATGGGACGTTCGAGGTAGTCGCCGGGACGGTTTCTCTCGATGGCCGGAATATGTGGCACCGCTGTGATAAACTGCTCTACTTTTGTAATTTTCATTTCGGTCCCTCATACAGTTTGGAACAAATCTGTGGGTAACAACGGGGGTTTCTCTCTGCTAAATGAATGGAATTTCCATCTACGCTGCTTTACTCTATCTGAGATAGAGTCTCCCGAAACGCCTTAACGTGCACGGGGCTTGTACCACAACAACCACCGATTAGATAAGCACCCTCTTGGATCAACTCCGGTAGGTAAGGCGACATCTCCTCCGGTGCTTGGGGCCAATATGTCTGTAGATTCTCGTCTAATCGGGCCATACCTGCATTTGGATAAGCCATCAGTCGTTTTGAGTTAATTCCCTTCTCCTCCATCGCTTCGCGCAACTGCTGGATCCCGCTTATTGCATAGGGCATTCCCGTATGCTCCTCACGCCTCGATTCTGCACCGCAGTTTAGACCTAAGATTTGAACATCATCGACCAGGCTGTCTCCGTTGGAGAACTCTCCTTCGGCTAAGATCTCAAGGAGGGATGCAGCCGAATGTCCCCAATCCGTTTTGTATATCACCTCTTTCGTCCGCCGATCTCTGGTGTATTTGTAGGTCATATTCACGGCGATGGGAAGTCCCGTGTTTCTGGCAACGTCAACGGCGATGGCAGCTTCCTTCGCAGAGAACATGGTTTCAATACAGAAAAAATCCACGCCCTCTTCTGCAAGGGCATTTACTATTCGCTCATGTGCGTCTCTGACAGCCTCATTCGCAATACCAAAATCAACGCCGCCACTATCCGCTTCGATTGCGCCGGGCGAGGGACCAACTGAACCGGCGATGTACACATCTCTGCCACTTCTCTCAACGGCCTCCTTCGCGTGTACCACCGCTTGTCTTGCCAGTTTCTCTGCTTCGGCTGCATCTTTTCCTGCCATGTCGAGGTGCAGCGGAGAAGCGACAAATGTATTTGTTCCAATTGCGTCAGCACCCGCTTCAATGTAAGCCGAATGAATGTCGATGACCGTTTCCGGGTGCAATTCGTTTGCGAGTGCGCTGTTTGTCAATACGATGCCCACAGTAAATAGCTGCGAGCCAAACCCACCATCATAAATCATTGGGGTGGAGTCTTTCAATCTATCTAAAAATGTCTTCATCTAAAAACCTCTGATATTTCATCAATAATTTTTTCTGCTTCGGGGTTTACTCCTTTCACTCTCGATCTCTCGAATCCAGTTTAGACAATTTCTATTCTGTTGCCCAACGATCTGGATCAAGACCGAAGCCGCGTGCCTCCTCGCAGATAGCCGCCCACGTTGTCTCATCGATTTCAATACCTTCGACCTGCTTGCGTTCAGCGGTGCGGAATTCGGGTTCGCCGGGACTCAGAATCTCCTGAAACCCCGGAGCAAGCCGACTTGACTTAACGTGCCGAATCAGGTCCTCTACCTCGTCGTAGTAGGCATCGAGACTGGTGAAGTGACTAATACTATAAACGGTAAAAAGAACGCCATTGCTGACCATCGTGCGCTCACCGGCAGCACACCCCTCGCCACTGAGAGTTCCACCTAAAAGCTCCACCACAAAGCTGAGGCCGTAACCTTTATGTGCCACGACACCGCCCATTGGAAGGATAGCGCCTGGCGGATCCGCTCTGAAGTCATTTGGGTCGGTGGTCGGGTTGCCCTCTGAGTCGATCAACCAGCCTTCCGGCACCTGCTTGCCTTGGTTGATTGCTACGCGGACCTTACCTTCAGCCACCACGGAGGTAGTCATATCCACTAAGATCGGTTCATCGTTTCGGCGTGGGGCGGAAAACGCAATCGGGTTTGTGCTGAGGCGACCGTCGAGCCCGCCGAAGGGTGCAATCTGATAGCCGAGGTGCCCGGCATTGACGAAAGCGACGCCCATCATATCGTTCCGTGCCGCCATCAGGGGATAGGCACCAGCCCGTCCCACGTGGCTGGTATTTCGCAGTGCGACAGTACTTGTTCCGTATTGTCGTGCCTTTTCGATTGCGAGGTTCATTGCAAAGGTTGCCCCGACCTGTCCAAGCGCACTGTGTCCGTCTACCACCGCAGCACAGGGATTGTCACTCACAACTTCGGGTTTTGCAGTGGGTTGGAATCTGCCATCTCGTATCGCACGGGCATATTCGTAGAAACGAATTGCACCGTGGGAATCGTGTCCGAAAAGGTTGGATTCAATCAGGTGATCAACAACTGATCGAGTATCGTCCGTTGTGCAACCTGCGGCTTCAAAGAGGTCGTAGCCGATTTGCCGTAGGGCGTCGGGTTGGAATGTAGGCATGAAAAGTCCTTTCTGATCTATATATTGCTATTTCGTCCAGTGAAGGCAAGGTTCTATGATCTATTTTATTTTTGGGTCTTAGCGTTGTGTTCCGTCTCAAGTTCGTGTACAAGTGCGTTCAGGATTTCGTCCGGCTCGCCGGGGCGTTCTCGCTTTTCTGTCCATTGCCACTGATCCAGGTAATCGTCAGTTCCAGCTAAACCCAGTTCCATCGCAGTGCGATCAATCTCAACCTGAAAACGCTTAGGCATTTGCCTTGAAATAGGCTTCCTGCCTTCATAGACTCTGACCTGTGCCGGGATATCCTTCCAATACAGGATCTGATAGATTGCCACGGTTTCAGCCCTCCAATTCCCCTTTGCGGTAGGCGCGCAGGAATGTCCTGCAAAAGCGATCTTTGCCCAGCAGCATATCTTCGGTCAGTTGATAAGCCTTTGAGGTTCGGTCAAGGGAAAGGGCTTTCTTCGGATTATTGGTCACAGGATCAATGATCCCGCTATCCGCGCCGGCTTCGACCGCGAGAATCATAAACACGTCATTGATAAGACGACGGGAGGGCATTTGGAAAGAGACATTGCTGAACCCGCCGCTGATATGGATATCCGAACCGTATTTCCCGCGGAGTTGTCGGATAGCGTCAAAGGCGTGGTTTCCGTTCTCCGTGTCCACCCCGATCGGGAAGAATAACGGGTCGATGAAGATGTCCTCGATCGCTATTCCCTTGTCGTTGGATGCGTCTACCATGCGCGAGGCGTTGGTAACACGCTCTTCGGGGGTCTGTGGCATTCCAGACTCGCTGGCGGCTGTCACCATAACCTTCGTATTGTACTGCTTGGCAAGGTCCAACGCATCAACGCGTTCCAGTGAAGCGGAGTTGAGTAGTGCTCGCCCGACACTGCTATCATACACTTCGAGACCTGCTTCGATAATTTCGCTATTTGACGAATCAATGGACAGGGGCGTATCGGACATCTGCTGAAGGGCTTGCACCAACCAGCGCATGGCTTCCTTCTGTTCTTCAAGTCGCCACGAAATTTCATCCACGTTCACATCGAGGAAGTCAGTGTTGGAATCGACCTGCCGTTGAACGATTTTGCGTATGTATTCTATCCCTTCGCTGGCGTGGGGTTCTTCACCCGACATTGCTGCTTGAACCGCGATGATGACGTGTTTGACGCGCCCTTCCTCATACTCTTGGGATTTCTTAATCGCATCGGGGATGACAAGGTAGCGGCGTTTTCTCTTCGTGTTCAGATAGCTAACGGATTCAAGTCCGTCTGGGTTGTTAGTAATCAGTTTTCCTGTTCGGCGTACCACCCGCGTGGTATGGACATTCTCGCCGATAATGATAAAATCTTGACCGTTTAGTTGCATCTTTACCCCTCTAATGCGTAATGAGTAATGCGTAAAGAAGACCCTTTGTCAAGTCCTAAAATAGCTTTACATAAACAGTTACGGATTACGGTTGATTTATAGCAAGTTGCTTTTGACTTTTGTGATAAACAGTTTGAGGGGTTTGATAC
>JAJDUM010000054.1 GCA_022826645.1 Candidatus Poribacteria bacterium | reverse complement strand
TCTATTGAACAAAACTTTACCAAATACAATCTGCTGACCGTTGGGGGACCAGGAGGGGGCTACATCATCTCCATCATAATCTGTCAGGCGCATTTGACCGTTTCCGAAGGAACTCATCATGTAGATTTCACTGTTTCCATCCCGAGAAGAACGAAACACAATTTTGCTTTGAAGGGTACTCGTGACCAGCAAAAGGCAAGCTGCGAGAATTGATATACGCATGGCTATTACCATTTTTTTATGCGTTAAGGAATTGAAGGGATTGGATAGACTCCAATCCCTCGGTGGTTGTATGAGTTAGACTTGATCTCCCCCCAACGCGTTGGAACCAGGCCCTGTGGCGAAATCGACAGGCGCGGATTCCATTCGTGTGCTGCAAAATCTTTAGCGGGGTTATCAGTCAACTGTATCAATTGACGGTCATCTAATCGAAAACGGTAAATATTAAAAACCCCAATTGCCCCTCCTATCAGGATAGATTTTCCGTCCGCGCCCCACCCGGTTCCTTGTGCAACCAATAGCGCACCGGGGGGTAGTGTCACCGGTTCAAAATCAATTACTTCATGTTTTGACCGATGAAGTGTAGCAATGAACATAGAATATTGATGAGCGACCCCATCGGCAAGCGGTTTTGTGATTACTGTATAGAGAATCTTTTCTCCATCCAGCGACCACCCGCCCATACGAAAGAATGACCGATTGACCGGTTTTGACACTAGCCATCGGTTCGTGCCATTGGCATTAGCCACATAAATTCCGCCCTCGATCCCGTTCTCATTCTCGAAGGTCGCTTCAAAAGCAATCCGTTTCCCGTCAGGAGACCACTTAGGGGAATTGATAAAGTCCGCTTCTGTTACCAACTGGAGGTCATTGCCATGGAGGTCTATCGTATAAAGACGACCAATATCTTCGCCACGCATAAACGCAATCCGTTTCCCGTCGGGGTGCCAGTGTGGGTGCCCATCATAAGCAGGATGACGGGTCAGATTCCGTAAATTGCTCCCATCGGCATCCATCACATAAATATCGGGGTTGGTTTCGCCATGTCGGTAGCTATGGAATGCAATCTGTTGTCCGTTTGGGGACCAAGTAGGCCAAATATCCATTCCCTCGTTGAATGTAAGTCGTATTTGATGACTTCCATCCGAGTTCATCGTGTAGATTTCACTATTTCCATCTCGCTTGGCATAAAACACAATTTTTGCATGAAGGGGGATCGTGACGAGCCAGAGACAAGTCACGAGAAACAATATCCGCATGGTGGTACCTCCTTTAATCTATATCAAACCATACAGACTTTATGCTGCGCTTGCCGGCATTGCCTGTAATATTGGTGCCATTCTTGACCAAATCGACTCGCGTGTACGCATCGATTTCAAATGTGCCTCCTGCATTTAGCATAGACTTTGTGCCAGCAGTAAGTGGAGGTAGAATTCCACTCCAATCTACCAACTTTCACAATCCACTCGACGCCTGCGTTATCGGTATCGTTTGTGTGGACATGACTATTAATCTCATGAGGTTGATGGTCCCCACCAGCAAAAACACCAGCAGTAATAACCAATGCTCCAACTGCCGCAAAAACTACTATTCTCAGACGCATAACCTTCGAATGTTGCTTTGTCCGTTTCATAATGAACCTCCTTGTGTCAAAACGAGTGAATGTATGATTCGCTACCAAGTGTCCACAGTGTTGCTAACTTGGCTTCACCCTTTTAGGGCAAGTTCCGTGCCAACATCCTAAATTATGCCAACTCTTCAGTTGTGGCACGGGTTTGAGAGGAAGTTCGCGATTTGTTCTTACTATTCAAAATGTGCGGAAAATCGCACACAAGATTGTGCATAATATCGTGAATAATCCTGATATAGACTGAAGATGATGGGTGTGCGGAAAATCGCACGATTTTGCTGTTAGTCAAGGGCATAATGAAAATTATACCATTTTTGTCATCGAAAACCATATTTTTCCAACCGGCGGTATAAAGAACGTCGGGTCAATCCAAGTTGCCGGGCGGTCTTGGTAATGTTGCCCCGATTCTCGGCTAAGGCACGTCGAATCTGTGCTTGCTCGGCAAGCATCGTCTCAACCACGGGCGGCAGCGGGTTTGCTTCATCAATCCCTGTTACTGGAGGAGTAGGCACATCAGCGTCCGGAGACCGAAAACGCAGATGTTTGGGTTGAATCGCCGCGCCTTCGCTTACAATCAGGGCATTTTCGATGATATTCATCAGTTCACGCACATTCCCCCGAAAGGCGTATCCCTCCAAAGCCGCCATCGTTTCAGCCGCAAACGCATTTAGGTAGTATTGAGCAATGGGGAGAATATCCTCCCTTCGATCCCGCAGCGGCGGAATCCAAATTATCATACCCGTTAAACGATGGTAGAGATCTGAGCGAAACAATTTTGCATCCGTCCTCGCTGAGAGCCCTGCATTGGTGGCTGATATCACCCGGACATCCACCTTCTTGCTCTGCGTCGCGCTGACCGGCATGACGACACCATCGTCCAGCACGCGAAGGAGTTTGACTTGGTGTTCGATTGGCATATCACCAATTTCGTCGAGAAACAGTGTCCCGCCGTCGGCACTTTCAAGGTGCCCTTTATGATACTCCGTCGCTCCAGTGAACGCGCCACGGACATGACCGAAAAAGGCGGATTCCCACAGGGTAGAGGGAATCGCACCACAATTGACAGGCACAAATGGTTCTGATACCCGTCGGCTTCCGTCATGAATAGCTCGTGCAACCACTTCCTTGCCAACGCCGGTTTCCCCGGTAATTAAGACGGAGGTGGTGTCGTTGTTGCAGAGTTGGTGGATTATTGTATGAATATCGCGCATCGCATCACTGTTGCCAAAGAGCATAGAGTAATCCTACTTTCTATTTTTAAGAATCAATTCTATTGGGACTTACGCATTTCCTCTTAAAGTTCTCCTGATATAGGGCTGTTCAGTTTTAGGCTTATTACGCATTTTGTTTGAAAAGTCGGAGTCGGGAAGTCGCTCTTAAAGCGACGTGTCGGGATTGGGAAATCCCTCCTACAGAAAAACTATGGTGGATTCTAAAAATAAATGGACACTTTCGCCTCCCGGTAGTTTCGGTTTCTCACCGTACCGCATCGGCGCAGTTGGAAACAGCGCCTACCAAACGGTAGAACGGTAGTTTCGTTTTCCGAACTGCACCGGTTTGGAGTGTTTCATTAATTCTAAAATCTACTATAAATGGCCCTACCCTGATAAGGGGGATTTAGGGGGTTAAATGCAACCAAATAACAACTTTTCAGCAGAGCGTTCATAGTCCAAAGTCAATCGACGAAAACAACCGAACCGAGAGAAGGTGCGTCCACAATCCAACGCAATCGGACGACTACAAATCTCGACTGCCCAAGGGCTGGAGCGATGTCCAATTAACACTGATGCGGCATATATACCCAAGTGCCTAATTCTGTGCAAATGACAGGTCGGAGGCCGCATCAAGGCTGATTCAAACTGACATATCAGTCTAATACATTAACAGCCCTTTATCAAAACAGCGAGAAAATTCTTAGACCCTGTTTTAAGAAGCGAGAAAATTATCCCAAGTGCTGTGGATTTGTCAATCCACAGCGAGCCACATTGGGAGGTAGCGGTTGGGTCTTCCAACCTATCGAACTTTGAAACCAGGCAGCCGCTAAATCCCCGCTAAATCGTCCGATAAATCGAGACCGGGGGAACAGACGGGATGCAGGTTGAAAACTCTCCCCGATTACATCCCCGATTGTATCGGGACTCCGACAAGCCGAGAGCAAGCAGCCGGAACGGGCGGAACGGAAACCTACCATTGACCTGACACGGTTTACTGAATATAGGGGTAATATACCGTTGAATCGTGTATGTCCACTTGGATTTGTCCTGAAACCGAGTTTTTTTCGGCAAAACTCGGTTTCTTTGCACGATTTCTTAACCTACCTAACAAGCTCCAAGCCCTATAAATTCTGCAATGACTCGGATTGTACCGGAAAACGCTGCCCCCGGTTCAAGGACGATGACGCCGGCATCAATGCCCCTCGCTTCGAGATTAATTGCATCCGTCGGGCAGGTGTACGGCTCAAAGCAGATTGACGGACGACCCGGCGGGGTATAGACAACCAACTCCCGGAACTGTGCATCAGATTCTAAGGTCATACGGACATCTGCGTCTTGGTCATCAATGACGCAGCGGCTCACGTCGTCTGACAAGATGACGCCGGTCAGGACATCGTCGAACTGTCTCCCCGCAAGCGGTTTTCCGGATCGGAAGTCCGCATCTTCTTCCAAATTGGAGATCTCACCTGTCGGCAGAAGATCTTCCAATTCCCAACGCTTTGAAGCCGGCACGGTGATTAAGCATCGTTCAGCTGTAGATTTCGATGATAACGGCACACGAAAATAGGGGTGGATGCCAAATCCCATGGGCATGTTGCTATCGCCGGTGTTCCTGATATGGATGTCCAACGTGAGGGTTGTTGCTTTGAGGGTATGGGTGATCCGAATCTCAAACGGTAGTGGATACTGGCGCATAATCTCTGGAAATTCCCGCGAATTTAGATAACAAACGATTGAAGCACCGTCCGCTGTATCAACACTTTCAACTTGATAGGGTTGGTTCAGCAAAAGCCCGTGGATGGAGTTGGGGGTCCCCGGTGCTTTGTCGAATGTATATTCCTTTCCCTCAAATGTGAATTTCCCCTCGCGGATTCTGTTCGGAAACGGGAATAGAATTGGGTTACCGTACCTTGTTGGTTCGTTTTTTAGCGTTTCCAAATCGGGTGGTGGGTCTATTAGGTCTATCCATTCACCATTCACGGGGATCCCAAAGCTATAACAGTTATTTCCCAGGCTCGTCGCGATTCGCGCCTCTGCTTTGGTGGTATTATCGCGCAAGATATAAGTCTCAATGCCACCGACCTCAGTCCGATCGACAATATAATGCGATTCGTTCATGTGTCCTTCCGTCCTTTTCGCTTGATTCGTCACTTCAAAATGCTGTCTATCATTATACCAAAGCGCCGCGATCGTCTCAAGAAGCAACGGTGCACTTACATGAATATCGTTGATGTTGAGGCAACTTTTTGGTAGACTTATGGGTGAACTCATATAGGGCAAGGTGCTAATTTTTGAATCACGCGAACATGGAGGATAACAATGCAATGGACTTCTCGCTGGCTCAAACCCGGCGAAACTACTGATATTGATGCGTTGAAAAACCAGTTACATTCGGAAGGTTTTGGTGCGTATCAGTGGAAAGGAACGCCTGGTGCTGCGTATCTGAATTATGTCCATACACAGGACGAGGTGGTCTGCGTATTGTCAGGCAGAGCCGATGTGTCGGTAGGGGATGAGAGCGAACAGATCCAAGCCGGGGATCGTGTGGATGTGCCGGCGAATACTTATCACTCTATCACCGTGACGAGTGAGGAACCGTTGGTTGTGCTCACCGGTATGCGTTATTGAAGTGAAACGTGATGCGTGAAACGTAAGGAGAATAATCGTGACAATTCGACATTTCAAGGCAAGCGTTTCTTTGATCGCGATCCTGTTGCTGCTGAGTGGCTGTTCAATCTTCCATCGAAGTGAGCCTGCCGAAAAGGTAATCGTTGATCCACTGATCGAACGAAATAGAACGTGGCGTGAGCAGGTCGAGGCGGGAAATTTGGCGCTTCAAGATGGGGACTTGAAGGGTGCGCTTGAAGCCTATCGGGCTGCGATGGCAATTAAGCCGAATGCGAGCCAGATCCAATTCCAGATTGCGAAGATCCTCTTCCAGCAGGAGGAATATGAAAAAGCGAGAGATGCCTTTGTCGCGGCAGTAACGCTTGACCCGAAAAATATGGATGCGCGGAACTCCTTGGGCTACGTCTATGAGCAACTGAACAACTATGATGCTGCGGCAAAGGTTTATGAAGATACTTTGACAGTTGAACCGCATAATCTGTATGCTCTCAACCATCTCGGTTTGGCTTACAAGCAGCTTGGTCGACTCGACGATGCTGAACGGACTTTACGAAAGGCGATAGAGGTTGATCCAAAGGCTGCACGACCTGATAGCAGGAATCTGCATAACTATCTCGGCTTGATTTACTGGGAAAAAGGCGACATCGGGGAAGCTATCGCCGAGTTTAGAGAGTCTATCCGGCTTTTCCCGACGGACGTATGGGCACATCAAAGCCTTGCTTCTCTCTATGAAGATCATGGACGTTACTACGAAGCACAGCTTCAGTACCATAAAATTCTAGAGATAGATCCGCAGAATCTCCTTGCTCCAACACGCCTCCAGGCGCTCGCGCAGTTAGATCGATCTGGACCGATGGTCGTTGACCTCACGCCTGTAGATCTAATTGACATTGACATTGAGGGAATCATCGCTGCTGCGCCTGATAGAGCTGATTATCCCGACGCTGACGCGATCATCCTACTCAACCAGTTTAGTCACGAAGTTACTCCAGCAGGGAAATCCCGTTACACCACCCATCAGGTGGTCAAGATTTTAACGGAGCGGGGGGCGCAAAACTACGATGACATCGCGATTCCGCATACGCCTACTGCACAACATATCACGGTCAACGTTGCACGAACTATCGCCCCCGACGGTGCTGTTGTTGAACCACCGGAGGAGGCGTTCAATGATGTCACCCCGCCGGGATTGCTCTCCTACAACCTCTATTCCGATTCGATGTGGCGGGTCATCTCAATGCCTGCCCTCGAGCCGGGGGTGTGTATTGAGTATCAGGTCACGCTTGAGGATGCGGGAGCGGAGTCGGTCGGGAGCACCTCATGGTTTTGGGGCGGTTTTAGCTTTCAATCCACAGATCCGATCCTGCAATCTGCGTATGCGTTGCGTGTCCCCAAAGGGACGAACTTCAGGTGGAAAGCGATCCATTGCCGGCTCGATCCCCAGATATTACAAGAAGAGGAGACCAGCACGTATCTCTGGACCCACGGCGAAACACCCGCGCTTAAGAGGGAGTACAATATGCCGGCGACCAACGATATTGTACCACGCTTGAGTTACTCGTCTGTAGAATCTTGGGACGCCGTTTATAGTTGGTACAGAGACATTGCAAAAGACCGATACACGGTTGACCAAGCGATTGAGAAAACGGTCAAGGACATTACCGCGGATCTTCTCACAACGGCTGACAAGATTCGGGCGATATACCACTTTGTGGCATCGCAGATTCGTTATGTGGGAATCGAGTTGGGGCAGGGGGCATTTCAACCCACGCCGGCGGATGAGGTACTCAGTGTCCGATACGGCGACTGTAAGGACAAAACTACATTGATGATTACGATGCTTGATGTCGTTGGTATTGAGGCGTTTCCAGCCATGCTGAGTCCCGCGCCGTATCAGCGCGTTGATTTGGAACTTCCTTCGCTCGGACAGTTTAGCCATCTGATTGCTGCGATTCCGCATACTGATGGCGACTATATTTGGCTCGATCCGACCGCCGATACCTGTAGCTACGGCGATCTTCCCGCAAGGAATCGAGGGCGAAAGGGATTTGTCATCCGAAACGATCAGGGTGAGTTTATTGATATTCCCGTCTCTACACCTGAATCTAATCGGTTGGTCGTTGACACGAAGATCGCGCTGACAGAAGACGGGACGGTTCAGGGAATCATGCAGATTGACACGCTTGGGCAGTACAATATTGAGGCGCGGTTAGAATACAAGCAGGTATCGCCGAGCGCATGGAAGGATACTCTTGCCGTTGGGCTTAGTAAGCAATTTCCCGGCGTCCGGGTTGATTCGGTGCAGATATCTGATCTGGCAGATCTCAACGTTCCGGTGCGGCTCAACGTTGCTTTTACCGCTGAGAATTATGCCGAGTTAGTTGGTAACGGTTTGGTATTTCCGATGCCGATCGATGAGTTTTCGGATTATGCGGAAATTTTTGCGGCGGCTGAACGTCAACACCCGCTTGATCTGAGTTACCCGATGCAGATGAAGAAAACAGTGCGGATTACCTTGCCGGAGGGGTGGAAGGCGACCTTCCCGAAAGATCTTCGTTTGGAAAATCGGTTTGCCGGTGTGGAACGACAGTACAAACTGGATGGAGATCAGATTCAGTACGAAATTAGCTTTACTATCAAGGAGGCAATTATACTACCCGAAGATTATCTCGCAGCGAAACATTTCTTCGATATGTTAGTACGAGAAGATCGGACGCAACTCATCTTGGAGAAACGCGCCAAACCTAAAACGTGAACAACGAATAGGCGGGAAAGAATCTATTTTTAATGTAGCATGTTATCCACGGAGGCTTTACTATGAACGCATCATATGAACGGCCCTACAGACCTGTTGATCTGAACGTATCGATGACTAAGGGATTTCCGCTTATGTCAATGGCGGAGAAACTAATGGAAGAAGCGACATCGGCTACGTCAGGGCGTGCCTCATTAACGCTGGCACATGGAGACGAATTGACCATCGTGTTGGTTGCCCTCAAAGCGGGAACTACGCTTGAAGATCATCAGGCACCTACCGCCGCCACCGTTATCGCGCTTAGCGGAAACATCATATTTACAACGAGTGCTGAGAAGATTACGTTGGGACAAGGTGAGGCGGTTACCTTCACGGCGGACGTGCTGCACGCTGTCTATGCCAGCGAAGATAGCGCATTCCTTATCGTTATTGGTGGCAAAGGCTCGAGTAATGCGTAGAAGAACAGATGGAGGTTCCTTCACAGCAGCTTTCTTTTTCAAATATAGTCTTCTTGTTCGTAATTGACATGGAGGGTATGGTTGCCTCAAACAGTATATCAAACGAAAGGACAGGCTTTACAATGACCAAAGATTGGAAATTATTAGCGGAGCAATTGGATAGAGAACTGGGCTTAAAGCACACCCCTATTGCCATCACATTTTCTGACGAAGCCCCTCAAGGTGTGTCAGCACATGAGGGTGAGGTGCCAGTCCCAACGCCCGACGGTCGCAGCGGCAAGGTCCCGGCGGGATGCGTCTTTTGGAAGGATGCAACGGATCAGACATTTACGACGGTGCCCGAAGACCACTACAACTGTAGCGTTGGAAGTGTCACACACGGGTTGAAAACGTTGGAGGAGGTCATGAATAACGGAGATGTCGGTGCCATCGTGGAGGTGGGATGGGTGTCTCCCGAAGAAGCGATGCAGCTACCATTTGTAAATGACCGTCCGAACCACATCACTTATGGACCTTTATCGGATATGCCCGTTGATCCTGATGTGATACTTTTGAAAGTAAACGGTTTTCAGGCGATGGTTATCCACGACGGGTTTAGTGATACGGTTTTCGTCGGCAAACCGCAGTGCCACATCATCCCGATCTCGAAAGAGCAGGGGAAACTCGCGATTAGTACGGGGTGCATGTTGAGCAGGGTGCGGACAGGGATGCCGCCGGATGAAATGACATGTACAATTCCATCGGAACGGTTGGAGGAGGTTGTCGAAAAGCTGAAAGCGAGGCGGGAAGCGAATGCAGCGGTTGCGGCTTACGCCAATGAGGATATGCGTCGGTTTGCCTAATCGCGTTAATTATAGTAGATCTTAGAATTAATGAGACACTCCAAATCCCGATTTATCGAGGATGCTCCCCGATAAATCGGGGCAGGCTAAGTCGGCACCGGTGCGGTTGGAAACCGCACCTACCGGGGACGAAAGTGTCTATTTATTTTTAGAATTCACCATCAACGGAAACTCCAACGCTTTGGGCGGTTTCGACGAGACGTTCCCATGTTGTATCATCGAGTGGGATGCCGTCTGCCAATCGTTGTTGACGGGTACGTGCAGAACGTTCACCGGGGATCGAAATTTCATCGAAACCGGGGGCAGTTGGAGAGGCTTTGACGAAATCTATCAGTTGTGCAACGTGCGCTTCAAAATCCCCAATCTCTGTGAATTTCTCAATGTCGATAACGATTATAAGGAAAGCGTTCCCGGCACCGGGCGATGATGATCGGCTGCAACCGGCTTCGCACATCGCGCCGGCGAGAATATCCGTCAACATGCTCAACCCGTACCCTTTGTGACCCACGATGTCGCCGAATGGGAGTAGCGGACCTTGCGGATGTTCGAGGTATGCGTTGGGATCGGTGCTGGGATTACCATCGGCGTCGAGGATCCAGCCTTCCGGTAAAGGTTCACCGCGACTGCGATATGCCCGAATCTTTCCACCGGCAACGATGCTGGTGGTGAGATCAATGACCATCGGACTGTCCTTGCCTGTAGGGAGTGCACAGGCAAAGGGATTGGTGCTGAGTCGCCGATCGGTTCCGCCCCACGGTGCAACGCCATGGTCCCCGCCATGGCCGTTAAGAAACAGCAAGCCGACCATCTTTGCATCGGCAGCCATCTTCACATAATCGGCGAGACGCCCGATGTGGTTGCAGTTGTAGACATTGACGGTGCTGATGGTGTGTGCTTTCGCTTTTGCAATGGCGACCTCCATCGCTTGAGTGGCGATGAATTGTCCCAATCCTCTATGCCCATCAATGACCGCACTGGAAGGGGTTTCGCTGACAACCTCAATCTCCACGTCTGGATCGATTGCCTTATTCTGGATGCTGACGACATACTGCGGTAAGCGCAGAACACCGTGTGAGTCGTGTCCGGCGAGATTGGACTCAATAAGCAGATTGGCAATCGTTTGGGCTTTGTCCGGTTGGAGACCTATGGCGGTGAAGATATTGATGCTGATGGTTCTGAGTTGGGCGGCGGGAATTAGAGGCATTGGTTAATAGTCTCGTAGAAGAAATTCCGCTGTTTCGGGACGAACCCTAACTCAGAGATGGTGCGCTCGATTTCTTCGATGGGCATACAGTAGACCGTCCCTGCCTTGCTAACGACGTTCTCCTCGATCATTGTGCCGCCCATATCGTTTGCGCCAAACTTGAGCGACATTTGACCGATCTTTGGTCCTTGGGTGACCCATGACGATTGGAAGTTGTCGAAGTTATCGAGCATCAATCGGGAGATTGCGAGGGTCTTGAGGTATTCAAAGCTGCCTGCGGGCGCAATATGTTCGAGGCGCGTGTGCTTGGGTTGAAGTGACCAACAGATGAAAGCTGTGAAGCCGCCGGTTTCGTCTTGTAGTTCTCGCAGGCGGAGGAGGTGCTCCACACGCTCACCGTAGCTTTCGACATGTCCATACATCATGGTCGCGCTTGAACGGAGTCCCACGTAGTGACCTTGCCGCATTACTTCTAGCCATTCGTCTGATGTGCATTTTTTAGGACTGATTTCGTCGCGGGCGTGGTCGGTCAGGATCTCTGCTCCGCCGCCGGGAATAGAATCTAAACCGGCATCGCGCAGACGGATTAAGGTCTCTTTGAGGGAAAGTCTGTTAATTTTGGCGAACCAATCAAGCTCTGGTGGTGAGAAGCCGTGAATATGAATTTTATAGTTTGCCTTAATCCATTGGAGGAGGTCTTCGTACCAATCTAGTTTCAGTTTGGGGTGTAACCCACCCTGCAT
The DNA here is from genome assembly GCA_022826645.1 of Candidatus Poribacteria bacterium. Lineage (GTDB taxonomy): Bacteria > Poribacteria > WGA-4E > WGA-4E > PCPOR2b > PCPOR2b. The sequence goes on along the minus strand of JAJDUM010000054.1, from coordinate 36,036 downwards.
GAGGATAAGTACGCCGCCGAGATTGATTGTCTCTTGGATTTTATTTCCTAATTCCTCCTTGGACATTACATACGCATCGGGATCAGTTTTGTGGCGATAGAAGGCGCAAAAGTCACAATCGACATAGCACCAGTTGGTGTAGTTGATATTACGATCAACGATATAGGTGATGTGTCCTTCTGGGTGCTTTCGCTGTCGGATTGTATCAGCAGCCGCGCCGATTGATAAGAGATCGTGGCTTTTGAAAAGGGTCAGCCCGTCATCAAAATCAAGCCGTTCACCGGCTAATACCTTCTCCAAAATCGGTTGAATGCTTGCATCCATATTTCTTTATTTCCTCGTTTCAATGGAACATGTTACATCTCATTTACGGGTTTTATGATTCTTTGGGTAAATTATATCACGGTTGCCGCAAAGTAACAACCGAAAGTTAGCTTCCTTTCTGGAGCATCCCACGTAGCGTTTGGATTAGGGTGCCCTCAGCAAGCCATTTTCCGGCAACCCGCCAGACAATGCTCGAAAACGTCGGATAGACGTGAATGATTCCCGCCAACTTTCGCAGGGGGAGGTCCGCATTCATCGCCAAGACGAACTCATGGATGACCTCTCCCGCACTCGGACCAACAAGGTGGACGCCTAAGATTTTACCCTTCCAACGGGTTGCAATGACCTTGATGAACCCTTTCGTTTCTCCTTCGGCGACCGCCCGATCGACGTCGTGTAGATCCACTCTGAAAACATCGACGGCTCCATGTCTTTCACGGGCTTCCGCTTCGGTGAGTCCGCACCGAGCGACCTCTGGATCGCAGAAGGTAGTCCAAGGGACGACAGAATAGTTTATCGCGCTGGAACCGGGGAAGAAGATATTCCGGACAATCTGCGTCGCTTGAAACGCTGCGACATGCGTGAAGAGGTAATGTCCGACCACATCGCCTGCAGCGTAAATATTTTTGACGGTTGTTTGCAGCTTGTTGTTGACTTCGATCCCTCTTTTTCCGATCTTGACGCCAATTTCTTCCAGTCCTAATCCTTCGATGTTTGGTGTCCGCCCTGCCGCAATCAGGATTCGATCGACGGTGATTCCGCGCTCGTTCCCCGTGTCGGCTGTCTTGAGTCTGACGTGATACTCATCTAATGGGTCGGTATTTTGCGATCCCCAGACCGCTATATCCGGATTGAGTTCGTCGTTAGGCGGGATATTGATCCGGTCAATCTGAACGGGATTGGTATTTAAGAGGATTTCAACCCCATCTTCGCGGAGATAGGTCAACATTTTTTCAGAGACTTCGATATCCTCTTTCGTTAAAATTCGATCGCTGCGCTGCGCGACTGTTACTTTTGTGCCCAGACGATGAAATGCCTGCGCTAGCTCAATACCGATGGGACCTGCGCCTACCACGAGTAGCCTTTCGGGAAGTTCATCTAATTCCCAGACATTTTCGCTGTCCAGATAATCGACGGAATCTATCCCGGTGATATGGGGTGTGGTTGGGCGAGACCCGGTTGTAACGACGAATTTTTTGCTCTTGAGCGTGAGGGTTTGGTCGTTCTCCGTATCTTCAACCACAAAAGTCCTCGGTGACTCGAAGTGTCCTTCCCCAAAGATTACATCTACACCCATTTCACGGAATCGTTCAGGATTATCATGTTCTTGCTCGATGGTATGTTGGGTGCTACGGACGTACGCCATGACGCGTGCAAAGTCCACTTGGGCGTCTTTCGTGAGGACACCGTATTTTTCGGATTCTTGGATGTAGTGGGCGATCTTCGCTGATTTGAGGATGGCTTTCGAGGGTACGCACCCTGTCCAGAGGCAATCGCCTCCCAGTCGGTGTTTTTCGACGAGGGCTGTTTTTTTCCCTAGTTTTGCACCCGCCACCGCCAGCACAAGGCCCGCGCTCCCGCCACCGATGATGGTTAGATCGTATTCGTTCATTTGTTTCCCCCTTTTTGTTTACACCATGAGTATACTGCGAAGAAAGCAGTTTGACAAGTCAAGAATATGCTTTAGAAGCTGGAATCTACGCATCATTAGTTCCTCCAATCCACCGCCAACGTACAGATACGCTTTTCTGTTGACACAGTGGGGGAAATGGATATAATCTGAAGGGAAAATACCTCCATAGTGATGCAAAAATATGTACCTCAACATGTTGTTAGATTCGTAATAGGTCATTCTTGTTAAGGCGTTTTACAGCTTAGGCGACGCACGAATTTTTACCCTATCAGTCGATTATGACCACACGTAGCGTAGTAATAGGAATCTTCGCAACGGCGATCCTTGCGATTGCCACGCCAATTGGGGATTTCTGGATTCGAGGTACATGGCTTGCTTCCTGCCACTTGCCGGTTGGTGTCCTGATGATCTTTGTGTTTCTCCAACTGGTAGTTAACCCCTTGCTTCACCGCATTGGGACACCCCTCGCCCATTCTGAATTAGTAACTATCTACGGGATGACACTGATAAGCGCCGGTATCTCATCGCTGGGTTTTGCCGCGTATTTCATTCCGATTATCATCGCGCCTACCTACTATCAGTCCCCCGAAAATGAGTGGAACATTACCTTTTTTCATCATGTCCCGGACTGGTTTGCACCACTGGACACAAAAACTGCACGACTCTTTTTTGAAGGAACGCCCTCCCAAACCTTCTGGGTGCCTTGGGAGTATTGGATCAAACCAATAGCAGCGTGGAGTGTTTTTGCGTTGGGATTGTTTCTTGCTATGACTTGCGTATGCGTTCTGCTTCGCCGCCAATGGATCGAGCGTGAGCGACTTGGCTTCCCGCTTGTGCAGTTGCCGATCGAGATGCTTGGCGCGGAAAATCAGAACCGTGTGATCCCGGCATTTTTTCGATCGCCCGTGGTATGGATTGGCATCGCTTTGCCCGCGATTATTCACACTTGGAATGGGCTTCAATTCCATTTTCCAACCCTTCCTAGGATTCCGTTGTCCTACAGTCTATCGCAATATCTCACGGATAAGCCGTGGAACGGGATTCGCATGCTAGTGGCAATCATCTACTTTAGCGCAATCGGCTTTGTTTATCTCCTACCGACAGATCTTGCTTTTAGCCTCTGGTTTTTCTACCTGTGGTATCTTCTCGTAGCTGTTGTAATGACACAATTCGGTCTACCATTGGGGCAACTAATCTATGTCACCCATGAGTTTGCAGCGTATCAGATGGCTGGCGGTTTTCTGTTTTTCACTCTTGTCATCCTTTGGCGGGCAAGGCGTCATCTTGCGAACACGATCCGGCTTGCGCTTCATCCATCCGGTCCACAAATACCAAATCTATCGGACCCTACTACATCATCGACCCAGCTAGCAAATGAACCGATGTCTCCACGAGCGGCGTGGCTTGGTCTGCTGATCGGCATCGGTACCATGACCACGTGGAGTGTGATTGCTGGCGTATCCTTTATCGTCAGCTTCACCGTAAGTTGCTGGATAGCTCTTGGTCTACCTCGTATACTGGAATTCGCTTTCGTTTAATCTCAAATGTAGCCTGTTTGCCGTCCATCTTCTCAAAATAGCGGCGTAGATCTGCTTTGACATCACCAAGCCGAGGAATCACAGTCGCTTCCATTGCCCACTCCGCTTGATTCAAGAGACGGTTTGGACCGGCGGCTACAGATAGAAGCGCAATGTCAGGGAATCTAACGAGACGCGCTATCGCTTGATTGAGCATCGCATGGGTATTTTCAAAAGGCACGGGTTGAGGCCCATGAATCCATAACAGCGTCCCCTGATCGTAAGCTTCAAGAATCTGCATCGCAGATGCCAGGCCTGGCACGTTGTTTTGTCCGCCGACCAGCCTATGTTTTCTCAGCATCTCGACAATTCTCCGCTTTTGATTTTCGTTCCACGCTGAAGGCTGAATCTGAGCCAGCGTGTCCGAAGCAATAATGAACCCGACTTCCACACCGCTGGGCATCGCGTTTAACCCCTCAATAATATCTTGAACCGATGGCTCGACCAGTGCTGAACCATCGAGCACAATGACTAAACCATCCGGGACTTCAGGCGTAGTCTCTGCTATCGTCTGCACAATTGCAAACTCTCCCTCATTCACCGAATCGAGTGTCCACGTTGTGTTGATGCTTGCATCACGAGCAACCGTAATGAATGCACTGGGCGAAGCAAGATCTTTGTCTGTGACCTCTCTGCTTAGACGATAGTGGTCGTGTGCGACGCGGCGGCTGTGCAAAGCGAGTCGAGCGCTTGTCTCTAGGGGTTGCTTCCCCTCGATCCAAAGGGCATGCCGAAAATCGTGTCTGAGATTAAAGTTCTGACTAACGAAAGTCGGCAAAATTAACCGTCCCTCATTAAGGTTTGCAAGATCAAGAGGCGCCGTTATGCCGATACGGTAGCGAAGTGTGCCGCCGTTGGGAGGTACAGGAAACGCTTGTGCGAGAATCCGTTCAGGTCCCTGCGTTGTCACTAGCAACGGATCTCGGCTTCTCCTGACAACGCTTTCGTAGGCACGACGGACCTGTGCTCTGCCAGCAAACGCCGCTTCACGCTCCTCACCGTTCACCCAGAGTGTGGCGCGTGATACGATAGCGCCGGGCGGCAGGGCAATCTGTGCGCGTGCCTCATGAGCCCGCGTTGCATTATTGCGAAACGTCATCGTCCATTCGAGATAGGCAAGGGCGCTATCGCCATCAACGGAACCATCAATGCGAGAAGATAGTAAATACAGGTCTCGGATGCGGCTGCCAACTTGCGTGCCGCCTTGATTCCGGTCAAATTGAAAATTATTCAATATCTGCCAGGTGCCCCCATCGTAGGGGCTGGGTCGTGAATTGAAGGGTTCACCTGTCACGCGGTAAAAAACTTCACGTATCTTCGGCGTTGGGATATGTTTTCCGTTGATGTGGAGAAGCGATGCGATGAGGCTCCAGGGGCCGCCCGCTAGACCCGTACGACTATAACAGTAGCGTAGTAAGGCATCTTCGTCGCCAAACCTACGTAATAACTGAACGCCTCGTCTGTTGGCTTCTGTTGAGGGCGCGGTCGCCCATCGGATGCCTATTTTTGTAACTGTCGTGGGTAACTCCAAGAGGATCAGCAGACCAAATGCCACAGTAAGCCCTTTCCATAAGGGTGATTTCTGAGGTTCCATCTTTGTAGGTTCTCGTTTACGCAACCGCTTGTATAGAAGACTTGCGGTAATGAGCGAAACGAGCGGTGCCAGCGGAAGCAAACCGATACCGTAAAACACCACAGCGAACACCGCCATTGGAAATATTGGCAAAAAGAGAAGCATGTAAAATGCGGCGATACCAATAGCAGTTGCACCAAGAAATGCTAACAGCCGTGTGTGTTGGTTCAATGCCCCATTCAATCTCCACCAGATAAAGCCATTTGCCGCCGGCACCAAACTCACTAACAGCACATGCCAAATCGTCGGGATCGGATTGAATAAAATTTTCGCACACATACGGGTCACCAGTTCAAAGCCGATGACGCCTGCGGGGTAGAGAACTCCTAATAGGAGCATAGCCACGCTTGATTTTTTATCAGCGTTCGTTTTTTGGTGGTTCTCTGTCATTGAATTGCTTAATTGGTTTTGATTGGACATCGTTAGGTCTCCCTAGCGTACTTATAACTGTTGGGTATACGGCTTTGAGTAGCCGAATTGGTGCTGTCACTCAGCAACGTTCGATCGTTATGGCTAATCAGTTCAATTTGCGTATTGGGAATCGGATTCAGCAAAGAGAGCGAGTGACCCCACACCCACAACCCCTCCGTCGCTCGTTCATAATACCGATGTCAGTGCTTATAACCCACTGCGTCGCTCGGTACCAACGCCGGTAGGTATCACGCGCAGTCACCTTAAAGATGCCGATACGGTCGTCGGATTTGACAAACTATGCAGGCAATTTGAGTGCCAACTGATCGAATGGGTAAGATGGGGCGTTGAGAGATGACGATACACACTGAATAGCAAGCAGGGATTTATTCCAAAACCATTCGTTGGTGGTAGGTACAGATGCGCGGGCCTGTGGATTGCAGTGTGTGCACTAAACCACATAAGCTGTTTTGATAAGACCACATAAATGGCACTGTCTTAAGGATTTTGGTGCTGAGAAAATTCCGTTGACACCTGTCATCGAAAGCAGCTTTAGGGTCAAATAAGAGCATGTATGAGGCGGTCGGGCTGAGGCGGTCTGCCCCATTTTCGCCTTTGATCGTCGGTTGGGTTAATGAATACAACATTTCGCTAGTGGACGAATCGTGCACCCTCTAAGAGCAAGCTAATCGAACTGCATCATCTCAACGGCGAACCACAGTGCTAGGCTGCCTGTACGGTCGTCATAACCGCTCAGTGCCTCTCTAACGATGTAGTCGTGTTCTGTTTCTAATGCGCCTGTTCCCGTACATCCATCAACGACATCGCCCGATTCGGTGATCCTCGCTTTGGTTCCGTTCCATAGAGATTTTAGGGTTGGGAGATAGGATTGATCCAACAATCCCAATTTAATTCCTCTGGCAATCCCGTAGCCGATCATGCAGGTACTTGTAAGTTCTTGATAGCTACCGGGTAACGTAATGACTTGGTGGTAGCAACCCGATGGGTTCTGGTATTTTAGCAACCCGTTCACTAGTTTCCGATACATCAAAAGTATATCGACGTATAGGGGATGAGATTGCGGCAGATAGGTCAACGTCTCTGCAAGCCCCAGAACGGCAAATCCGTTCCCTCTGCCCCAGTAGAAAGGGGTTTCTCTATCGTGCCAGTACAACCCTGAGATCTGTTGTGTGCCCATTTCGACGAGGAAATTGGTCAGGATATCCAGATATTGCGTCTCTTGGGTCAACGCATAACTCCTCCCCATTGTTGACCCAAGCATGAACATATCCTCGGTTCTCCACTTCGGATCTGCGGGTGCAGGAGGATTTGAGCCACTCAAATCAAACCGATTTGTCAGATCTAAGAGGTAGTTTTTATATCTTGGGTCTTTGGTTACTCGGAACAGATCGTCTGCCCATACTGCTCCAGCAAGCGAAGCGGAACCGGGGGCAGCGCCGAAACTGGTAGGAGGGTCGGCAACGTAGGGGTCAACAAGCTGAAGGATATCATCAGGCACTACTTGGTTCTTACGTTCCGCCAATCGAATCCTGCCGCTCACACCGACCCCTTGGATGTAGTTAATCGGGGAATCAAGTTTATACCCAAACTGTGACGCTAATGCCTCACTCACCTCCTGTGCGGTTCGGTCCCTTCGTCTGCGGATTGCAGCTGCGGCATGGCTCGATGAAGGTTGATCCGTGTCTCTCAAATCTGCCGCTTTGTGCAATAGTTCGACTGTCTTTGATACAACTTGTTCGCTTGTTCCTGTGATTCTGACTCCGGGTATCGGTCCCAAATTGGACTCATGTTTCCGACCCAGCGCTCCGATTAGACTATCGTCCGAAACAGACCTCACTGTATCCATATCGGTGATGAAAGCAGGAGCAGCCTCGTTGGATTCAATCTGGATTGATTCGCCAAGGGCGAGCTCAATCACTAGATCGGGAGCTTGGTAAGACACCCACCGCCAAATGTATCTGCTCTCCGGTACTTCTGAATCAAAAAAGTAGTTTCCGTCGGGTGGGAATCCGTGCGTCAATTTCCCTTCAGTTTGAGGTGCCTGTGGATTGCTTATATATGCATCGCAGTCCAGACAGGGAATATAGCTAATTGACAGCGCGTTGAAGTTATTGTAGTGATTTGTAAGTGTTTCAATTACATCGAGGACTAGATGGACATCACTATCAGTTCCGTTGATCCCTCCGATGATCAGTATTCGGGAACAATCTCCATTGAAATCGTAGGCACTCTTATGGAGGAGAACGGGGATTTGGTATCCATTTTTAGTTATCCCGCAATAACTGATGTCCGAGGCGTCTAACCGTTCTTGTGCCAAGTTGTGTAGGGCGGATTCCAGTGATCTGCTCATACAACCTGCTCGCTTTCAAACCCTTCAAATAGCGATGGGAAGTGGCGGAGCGGATCTCCGGGGGCACCGAAGAGAATCTCCTGACGGCGTGTTAATTCTACATTTGCTGGCGGTTGTACGCGCCGGGCGGTCCACACCATGTGAGATACGCAGTATTTATAGAGCAGAGTACGTCTTTCGTGTTTGCCACGCCAGGCTGCTGTTCCATGGGTCAGCGCTTCGGTGAATAGAATTGCCGAACCGGCTGGCGCGTTTGGAATGATTACGCACGGTGCATCTTCGGGGGACTCGTCTATCTGTGGTGGTAGCTTAAAATTGCTTTTGTGGCTGCCGGGGATACAGCAAAATCCACCGTGGTCGGGACCTGCGTCGGACAAAACCCATGTTACCACGACAAATCCGTTAGTGATCGCGTTGTCGCGGAAAGGGAAGTATTCGCCCGGCTGTGCACCGGAGGTTGGAGAGGTGGCACCGTAATCGGCGTGGAGTCGTCCTCTTGGCATCCCGTCACGCATATACATCCCGTAGATCCTATCGAGACGGAAGGAATCACCCAACCGGAATCGGAGGATCGGCATAATCGCATCGTGAGTCAGAAGGTCACAAAACGGTTTTCCCCAATCGAGAAAGCCTGATCCGTCTGGTGCGCTACCAAATCTTTGAACCTTTCCCGGTGTGGGTAGTTCTTGCTGATCGATCAACTGGTTGAGCGTTGCAAGCTCTTCGGGGCTCAAGACATTTTCAATAACCAAGTAGCCTTGTATATCGAACAGATATTGCTGCAGTTCGAGATCATTCATGACGTTGTCCTCCTGATGACCTGTATTTGCCTGATTTATCAGGCGATGTTTTCCCTATTTATCGAGGCATTAGCGGCGATTTATCGCCGAACTACGGAATAATTACGTTTTGCAGTTAGGCTTGTTGCTGTCGTAAAAATCCCTGAATTCAATTTGCTCTACGTGAGGGTTGTTGACAATGTATTGCCGAATTCGTGATAGTGCCTGATCGTGTCGAATCACATGCTCGTAATAATTGGGTTGCCATAGCTTCAATCCGGCTTTCTGACTCGTTTTCGCTTTCAGACGACGAACAGTTTCGCCCAATTTGAGCGGAGAGTTGTTCAATATCAAGATCAGATGGATATGATTGGACATCATGACCGCGTAGTCTACTTTTACACCCTCTAATTCGTTCAATTCTTGGATCGCGGTGTTGATCAACTTATATAGATTTTTCGTTAGATATGGTCGCCGATAATTTGTGAGAACCGTAACGAAGTAATAGCCGTTGGTTGAGTAATCATGATTTCTTAGACGTATACTTTTGATGGCGTTCATTTGTTGAGAAATGACATAATCCTATTCGGAGTGAAATACTCACTCTGCTGCCGCCTGTCGACAATCTTGTTGGTGATACCCCTTTCGTCGAATTTGAAGTGGCGTTGCGGTTCAGAGAAGGGGAAATTGATAACAGGGTTTTCGATGATAACTTGCTTCATCATGAATTCCTTTCCGGCGAATCAGAAAATTGCTGCGAGCGGTTCCAACGCCCGATAAATCGGGCAACTACAGTTTATTATACCTGATGAGCCGGGCAACAATAGCCTGATGAATCAGGCAACTACAGTATAGGTTTTCGTTTTATTGTCGAATAATGCTGTCACACCGCTGATCCCGATTAAGCGGCTGTGACCAAGCGTCCACGACCGCCCCTTGTAGCGACATCGCCTCAGCATGGATAGAGTCCTCAGTGAGGGTGTAGCGAACGTAGCACTGTCGTTTGTCTAGAGCTTGACAGTGCTGATTTGGTTGATATGGCATCAGATCTGGGTAAGCGACCCCGTAGGCACCGGCCATCACTTGGGTCAACTGGTCATACCGTGTCCGTTCATAGGTGTGTAGATGACCGCAAAGATAGAGATCGACTCCAGCTTTGAGCAGAATCGGGAGCAGTACTCCCTCTTGCCCGGTACGTTCATCATAGTGTAGGGACGAATCCGAGAACCTTCCGTAAAAGTCGGGGGACAGAAAAATCGGATAATGACCGACCGCAATGAGACATCTGACTTGAGATAAACGGTTCAATTCCTGCTTCAACCACACTTCTTGTTCAGACTTGCTGGGAAAACCTCCCCGGTGCAGTGCTGAAACGACATCGAGACATACAACATGCACGCCTTGAATCATCGCTGCGTAATACGACGGCTGGCCGGCTCTCCCGGTTTCCCGGCAGTACTGCTCCATAGATTTATCTTCACGCGTCATGTCGTGGTTGCCTGGGGCAGAAAGAATGGGCGACTTCCCCTCAAGAGGTTTTACGGTTGTCTGATAGTCCGACCAGTACTCCGTGATCGTTTCGGTTGTCTGATCCGCGTGTGCACCGTGAATAAGATCGCCCGAATTGATGACGAAATCCGCTTCTTCAGACACGACCTGCTCAATGAGACTCCGGGCGATGGTATCGTTATCATTGCCAGCGGACTTGCCCAAGCCCAATTGTAGATCTGTAACGTGGATCCAGCGAACCGTTTGATGTGAGACTTGGTTGTCGGTTAATGTCACAAGTTCCTCCTCTCACGGGCGACTGTTGTCAGCAGCCTGACCTACCAGTTGGTGTAAGACCCATCGCGGCGCCTCCAGTGCGGTGCCTCCCAGAATGTAAAGGTCTGATTCGCCCCTATCTCTTCATTGAACTCAACACCAAGCCCCGGCGTATTGGGTACCACGAAACGATCCCCTTCAAGCTCCGGCTGCATCGGGAAGACGTCCTCGTTGTAAAATCCGCTATCTTCTGTTGGTGAGACTCGCACCTCCAACCAAGCAAAGTTGGGAACCGCCGCGGCTAAGTGTACTGTGGCTGCTGTGCAGATCGCACCCAACGGATTATGCGGCATCAGGTCGATATAGTGCGTTTCCGCTAAACTCGCCACTTTCATCGCTTCCGTTAGTCCTCCGACATTACAAACGTCAATACGGGCAAAGTTGGTGATCCCCCGTTCCAGATAAGGCAGAAAGTCCCATTTACTGGAGATTTCTTCCCCGATTGCAAATGGCACATCAACCATCTGGCGCAAAGATTCATACGCCGCCGGCGTCTCGTCGCGAATTGGTTCTTCGAGGAAGTCGAGGGTACCGCTGGGCATACGCTGGCAAAAAGATGCGGCTTCTGCGACACTCAAGCGGTGGTGGTAATCGATACCCAGGACGGGCGCAGGACCGACCGCTTCCCGAAGTTGGGTCAACTGGCTGGCGGTTATAGCAATTGACTCCCGTGGCTCAAAAATTGTTGGATCGGTGTCTTCAACTGGTGCCGTGCGGATGACATTCCAACCATTTTCGATCAGTAAATTGGCATCCTCAATTAACTGATCAACCGATTGGGCAAAGGTGGTGGCAAAGCAAGGGACGAAATCGCGCTGTTTCCCACCGAGCAGTTGGTAGACCGGTACACCGAGTGCCTTGCCCGCGATGTCGTAAAGTGCGATATCAATAGCGGCGATAGCGGCGGTCAAGATACGTCCGCCCTCAAAATACTGGCTCCGATACATCTCCTGCCAGAGTCCGCCAATACGCATGGGATCGCGTCCAATGAGGAATTCGCGATAATGCTGGATCGCACCAACGACAGCCAGTTCACGCCCGGATACCCCGGATTCGCCCCACCCGTAGATCCCTTCGTCTGTTTCGACTTTAACCACCAGTTGATTTCTGTGTCCGACCTGTACTGGGATCGGTTTAATGTCAGTAATTTTCATTGAAATTCTATTCCTTAGTCATGAGATGCGAGAAAATGAAAGATGGTCCGCCAAGTCATTCCTTTAGCTCGTTCGCTTTGAGTGCAGTAAATTCGCTCTCGGCATCCTCGACGAAAACCCCAAACAATCCTTCCTTATAGTCGTGAACAGCACGCGAAATTACCAATCTGTCGTTCAGGTAGACATCTAAGATGTGTCTGTGGAGTAGGACTTTTAACGCCATCGGGCGATTATAATCAACTTCGGATGTAACCTTCATCGCCATCGGACGGGAGATTACCCATGGTCTGGGGTATCGCCACAGCGAGACGACACCATTTCCCGGCTCTAAGCGCAGGAAGTAGCCCGCTTCGCCGGTTTCGCTCCCGCGGAGAATCAAGCCCGCCGCGCCACCTCGCCTCATCGTTATCTCGCAGGAGAGAATAAAATCCTTTCCGTCGGCGGAAAGCATCCCTCGCGCTAGTCCCTGAGAAGAAGCGCCGGAGAGTCTGCCTGATGTTCCTTTCCACTCGCCCCGTTCCGACTGTACCCTTTCCAATAGGCTCGGACCGAGCAACGGCTCGCCTGCCAAGCGATCAACGATGTTTGGATAAAACAGGCCGATCCCGCCATCCGGTAGCGTCCGAATGTGTTGGGGAGTTCCCAGGGCGCCGCCCCAAGCGTATCCCTCTCCACCCCATTCGGGTTGATAATCATCGTTACCGCCGATACGGTCCGCGGCCCAGGGAATGAGGTAACGCTCGCCATCCATCGTAGCGGTTCGAGGTGCATACATATAGTTCGGCAGGAGAACGTCGTCTTCAGGACAGAGATAGGGACCCTCCAGCCGTTCTGCGACCCGGTAGCGCGTGGTATTCGTCTCTCCGTGGCAGAAGATCAGATAGTAACGCCTCTCCATCTTAAAGATCTCTGTTACCTCAAGGGCTGCCCCGATGAAAGGACTGTAAAGAGGTGGTCTCACCTCCCAGTTTTTCAGGTCTTTGCTAACAGTCCAAGCCACACAGCCCCGTTCCCACAACGGTCCGTGGTTGAGCCGTGCGGTAGTGATCATCACATACTGCTCACCTACATCGTCGTAGAACAGGAACGGATCCCGCCAGGCTGTCAGGAGGTAGGGGTCTTCTACAGGGGCATCGTGAGGAACGTACCAGCGCGTATCTGGAACAATTATCGGTCGCAGGGGCGCATCTTTCTCCCACTTGATGAGGTCGTCGCTGGAGGCGTGATAGATCACTTGGGGGTTAGTGCCGGCGTAGAACATTTGGTACTTTCCCTCGGAGCGCACTATCGCCACACCACCTATCCCGTCATCATCTGGCTCTCCCGGCTGCCCCGGCAGCAATGCTGGTGGCAGAAGTTCCCAATGAAGGAGATCGGTACTCACGGCGTGGTCGAGTTCACAGCGAGGAAGTCTGGGCGGGTCGTCGTTTCTCTTGCTCAGATAGAAAAGGTGGCACTCGCCTTCCCGACAGTAGAAGGATGCGTCCCCGACGAGCGCACCTTCGGGACGAAAATGCAGGGTATTACACGGCGCGAAGTCTTGGCGATTGGAAAAGTGTGAATGTGATTCCATATTCTGTATTCCCAGCGCACCTCTATGGAGATTGCAAGATAAGCGATCGTGCTCACCGATAGCCGTGACGTATTTTTACCCTTCAGGCTGAACGGCAATCGCGCGAGCGGGTGCTCCGTCCGATTCCAGAATCTTCAACGGGAGTACATAGAGTTGGGTGTAGGGGGTCGTTAATTGGTGTAGGTTACAGAGGTATTCAATCATGATAACACCATTGCGAAGCAACACGTCATGTGTGACAAATTCAGAAATCGGTGCGACCTCTTTGTTGAGCAGCTTTCGGATGGGATAATCCTGTGGAAAATCATAACCAACCGCTTTAATCTGACGTGATAGGAGCCACTTACACGCCGGTCGGGTCATGTAGGGCGCAGTCGTCCAGAATTCCGGTGTCTTGGGCGAGGCGACTTCATCCCAACAGGTCTTCAGCAGGGCAATGTCGCCCGGATTGATGTGTGCACCGGCGTTACGGACTCGGGTCTCAGTGATCGCTGAATTGGGCTCGATCCCGGTGAGGTCGACAATTGCGGCTCTACCCACAATCTGATCGAGCGCAATATCGCTCGTTGTCCCACCGTTGGGGTCGATATGCCTCGGCGCGTCAACATGTGTGAACCCATGGACCGCCCAGCCAGCCCAGGTCACTTGGAAGGCACTGCCTGTGTTGAAGTCCTCTTTGAGTTGCCGATCTACGGGCCACCGAAAGTGGTTTTCGATTGGCATTGTCAGGTCAACAATCTGATTCATTTGGCATTTCACATAATGGATCGAAGATAGTTCACAGCTTTCCGCATCGATTCCACTCGATCGGACTCGCCTTCGTAGACCACCGACAAGCATCCGTTATAACCGATTCCGCGAAAAATATCAAGGATACGCGGATAGTCGAGCCACTCCTCCACGCCGCTGTCTATCTGATAAAACTTCGTGCGAGCGTACACGGCATAAGGGGCGGTCTTTGCGATGCTATCGTAACAATCGTAATTCGGATGAGCTGATCCCCGGTGACCGCTTGCGCCGGGCGAGCCGGCGTATTGCCCTGTATCGACGATATGTGTGAAGTAGGGGTGATCCGTTTCACGCAGGGCGCGCAGCAGATCATCGCCGGTACGGGTGACATTGTTGTGATTGTGATTCTGTAGACCGACGAGGATCCCTTTTTCGTAGCCATACTCGGCAACTTCCTTGAAGCCCGCGATCATTGGGGGCCAGAGTTCCTCTTCGTCTTCGTGCTCTTCTCGGAGATATGCAGCGAAGACGCGGACCAGTGGACAGCTCATGAAATCTGCGACATCAATCCATTTCTTGATTAACGCAATCTGTTCCGGATGCTCCTCAATCGGGCGTCCGAAATCGTTGCTGATTCCAATATATCCGAGTGGCAACCCCTTCTGCATCAGGTCTTTTTTGACCGTTCGCAGATAATCTATGTCGGTAGACTCAAACGCACTCGAATGCAATTCAATCATGTCGTATCCGAGGTCGTAGACGATTTGTGCAAAGGCGGTGGCTGTTGTATCTCTGACATTCAAAGACATGGCACCGATTTTCATCATGGCAAATACTCCATATAGAAAACAAATTTCCGATATTGAATTTTCGGGTTGGTGTCGAGTTTAGCACAAAAAAAATGCTCCGTCAAGTCCAAAACAGATTGCCAGACCCTTCACTTGATGCCCGTATAATAGGCGATTTTATGCTGGTTGGGACCCCTCAGCGACACGCTGAAATTGTGTTGAGTTGTGGTTTCAAACATGATAAGATACCGCTCAGTTGGCTTTAATTGAGTCAATCATCGCTCGCAGTGGATTGACAAATCCACTGCACATGCACGGGGAGGGCTTGGATATGTCTATCCAAGCCGAGCGGGGTTGATAAATCGCAACTTAGGTTATAGTACAAGAGGGGGAGAAATAGTCATGCGGATTGCTCATGTGGATCGGGAGGAATTGAGTGTATCGGAAAATGTCCATGGCGGAGCGGGACATATTTTAATTAAGGGTCTCTGGGGTGAAGACGCTTTTGAGACACCGTGGTGGTTTGTTCATTACGCAGTTTTGGCGCCCGGCGGCGGGATTGGTCATCACCGTCACGATGAGTGCGAGGAGATGTTCACAATTCTGGACAACGCCGCGCAGTTCACCCACAACGGTCGAACGGCGGAGGTGGTTGGGGGCGCGACTGTCCCTTGCCGGAAAGGGGAATCCCACGCCATCTACAACCATACGGACAAGGAGACGCGGTTCATGAATTTCTGTGTCGCAAATACGGGCGGTGGGTATGACTGCACAGACTTCGGGGATGATCGTGTCGGCGCACCGTTGGAGGCGATTGATAGGCTTCCTGTCGGGCGGCTTGACCGCAATCTGCTGAATTTTACTCCGAACGTTCATAAAGGCAAAGGATTGGTAGGTGTGAGGCAGGTTTGGGGACATCAGGATTTCCGAACCAATTGGGGGTTCGTTGCCCACTGTGTGGTTCCACCCGGTGCATCGGTCGGCTATCACCGCCACGATACGATAGAGGAGACGTACATCATCATGGCGGGGAGTGGTCGGATGACGGTGGACGACGAAACGGAGGAGGTATGTGTGGGTGATGCGATACCTAACCGGTTGGGCGGATCGCACGGTATTTACAACCACACACAGGCGGATTTGGAAATGCTTGTGATGGCTGTTTGCATGGAGGCGGGGCAGTTCGATACTGATGACTTAGGTGATGATTTGACTGGGCGATAGTAAGAAACGTAAAACGTGATGCGTGAAACGTGAAAACAATATCTTCACCAACTGACACTAGAGGTCAGTGGATTGGGAACTATAAAAGGTCGAGGCTCATGTAAAAACAGAGTGCAGTTACGGTGAAAGCGTTGAGGGCGGGGCAAGATGCCCCGCGTACGGTTGTTGAGGCAAGTCGGTGCTGTTGCACTAATTCTTAACATGAGCGAAGGTCGAAAGGGAAAATTGATGGGACAACTTGAGAATAGAACTGCCATTGTTACCGGCGCGAGCCAAGGGATTGGGAGAGCGATTGCCTTAGCATTTGGTCGGGAAGGTGCTAACGTCGTCGCAACTGCCCGCACGACAACTGCGATTGAAGCGGTCGTTGCTCAGGTCGAGGCAGCGGGTTCAGGGGGATTGGCGGTGACAGCGGATCTGGGAGTTGAGCGAGATATCCGTCGGATTGTAGATGAAACGACCGAGAAGTTTGGCGGGGTTGATATCTTGGTTAATAATGCTGCTATCATCCACCCTCCCATAGATTTGGTGGACTTGGACGCTGATTTATGGCGACAGGTGATGGATGTGAACCTGACTGCTGCTGCGTTGCTCACGAAATTCGCCCTACCGAGCATGATCGAAAACGGATACGGCAAGATTATCAATATCTCAAGCATTGGTGGACGCAAAGGGGGCAAGGGGCGCACTGCCTATCGGGTAACGAAAGCGGCGCTGATCAGCCTGACGGAGAGCGTTGCAGCCGAGGTTAAGGAGCACGGCATTGATGTCAACTGCATCTGTCCCGGTGGGGTTGATACGGAGGGGTTCCGCGAGGCATTTGGGAGCGGTGGTCGGGATGAGAATCCGAAGCTGATGCTGCCCGAAGAGATTGCAGCACTCGCTGTTTTCCTGTCGTCGGACGTAAGTTCAGCGGTTACAGGGACAGCCGTAGACGCATTTGGCACGACCAATCCGCTATTCGGGTAAGAATACAGAGGAAGAAAAATAGAACGCAAGGACGCTAGGGGGCAAAGACGCAAGGAAGAAATAGTATGGTAGATTTTAGAATTACTTAGACGCTTTCAATGCACAGACAACCCCCTAAATCCCGCCCCCGATAAACCGGGATGTACCACTTGTCAGGGGGACTTTGGCGGCTTTGCGTTAAATTTCCTTCAACTCAGATTCCAGTTGGGTCAAGCTTTCGTCGATGAGAGCGATCACGTCGTCAATCTGGCTGCGCGTGATAATGAGCGGTGGATAAAAACGCAGATCGTCGCCGTTCACCCAATCTGCCGTACCGCCGCCACTTCCCATGGACAACCCCTTGTCCAGCAACATTCTGTTGAGACGTTTGTGCACGGCAAGCGATGCGGGGAACGGTTCCTTCGTATCTTTGTCGCGTACCAATTCGATGCCGAGGATCAGACCAAGCCCTCGAATCTCGCCGACGCTTGGATGGGCATCTAACGCGCTTGCCTTTTCCAACAGATACGCGCCCATCTCCGCGGTATGCTCAAGAATCCCTTCCTCTTCGATGATGTCCAGCACTTCCAGTCCAACCCGCATTGCTATGGGATTATTGACGTAGGTGAAGACGTGGGCAAAAGGTGTACCACCCGCCGCGAAGGTATCGCGAATACTGTCCCGAACAATCACACCGCTCAAAGGGGCGTAGCCGCTGCTGGCTGCCTTTCCAAAAACTATCATATCTGGGATCACGTCCCAATGCTCGATGGCGAAATATCTGCCGCTGCGCCCGAAGCCGGTTATTATTTCATCTGCAATAAATAGGACGTCGTATTTATCGCAGATTTCGCGGATGAGCGGATAGTAGTCTTTGGGCGGTATCGCCGCAGCAACGCCTCCGAGCACCAACGGTTCCGCCACAAATGCCGCTACGTTCTCAGGACCGGTCTGCAAGATCATCTGTTCTAACTCGTTGGCACAGGTCAAGTTGCATTTTCCTTCACAGCCTGCGAACGCACAACGATATGGGTAGCAAGGCGTGATGTGGGGGAAATTGGGGAGCAGGGGTGCGTAGAGGTCGCGCATCCCCGGTGTACCTGTGACGCCTAAAGCGCCGAGCGTCGCGCCGTGGTAGCCGCGCCAACGGGAGATGACTTGGTGTTTCTGTCCGTTTCCACGCTGGACATGGTACTGCCGAGCGATCTTGATTGCGGTTTCGATACCTTCGGAACCGCCCGAAACGAAGTAGGCGTGGTTCAGGTCGCCGGGAGCTATTTTGGCGACCCGATCCGCTAAGTCGAGTGCCGGTTGGGTCGTGAAATGGGTGGCGAAGCAGTAGGCGAGTGTTTTACCCTGCTCTGCCATCGCATCCGCGATACGCTGGCGGCCGTGTCCCAGGGTAACATTACTTGCGCCAGCCGCGCCGTCGATGTAGCGTTTACTCATTTCGTCGTAGAGATAGATCCCTTCTCCGCGTACTATTAGGGGATAATCGTAACTCAGATCACGGTGGAACAGTGCTTGTTTTGCGTCAGCGTTTGACATTTTGGTGCCTCCCCACGTCAAATCAGGATAACTGTCTGAATCAGGATTTACAGGATTTTAGGATTTACAGGATGATGAGAGAGGGAGCTCTTTGTTTTGTTAATTTCCTGAATCCTAATGTGGTGAGGAACAACGATCATTGTTCCCTACTACGGTTAGAACTCTGATATGAACTGACCGAATTGTTCTGTCCATCTTGCTGCCAAGCTCAACTCGTCTTCCCTATATTCATAACCCTCTGAATTGTCTCCGTCGTAATGTTCTTGATACCAGCCTACGGTGGTTTGGATCCATTCCTCTACGGGTGTGGTGGTAAAACCGAAGTCACCCTCAGCTTTGGACAGGTTGTAGATATATGATGCGGACCTACTCATCGGCGGGGCGTAGTCGTTTAGATGGGTCTGTTTTTGGATAATTTCGTTTGGAACATACGCAATCTGGTGCTCGTGACCTGCTGCTTTCCAAATCAGTTCCGCCCAACGTTCTATGGTCATTATCTCTTGCATGGCGATGTGATATGTCTGGTTGGCGGTTTCCGGCATATCAAGGACACGGATGAAAGCCTCCGCAGCATCAGCGGAGTATAGGGTGCGGAACAGTCCACGGTTTTCCAGTGGGATGACCACGCCGCGTCCGTCCAGTGCCCGCTGGACCCACCACCACATCCGTCCGGTCGGATCGTCCCAGCCCATGACCGCCGGAATACGGATGATAGTGTACGGAACCTCGCTGTTTTCTTGGAGCCACTTTTCGCAGTGTCGCTTGCCGACACCGTATGGGTCTTCTCCTGCAGGGTAGGTATAGTCAATCGAAGACCAATCCACGACCGACTCTTGAAATGTGCAGTGCTTGGAGAAGTCTACCGCGCCTTCCAAGTATACCGATCCGGTGCTGACTATGACGTAGCGACCCACGTTTCCATTGAACGCGCCTACCGCAGATTCCACATCTTCTTTACCGTAGGCTTGGGTATCAATGACCGCATCAAAGGATTTTCCCTTCAGCTTTGCGACGAAATCTGCTCGATCCTCACGGTCGCCCTGAATATGCTCAATCTGATCCCACCATTCGGGTTGGGTGGTCCCTCTGGAAAAGATGGTGACCTTGTCCCCGCGTTCAAGCAGTCTCTGTACAACAATCCGACCCATGTATCGTGTGCCACCGATGATAAGAACGTCCATCATTCTTTTCCTTGAAGTACCGTTACCATTGATTTTCAAACCTCCGGTTCTGCGTCCGATTTATCCTGTGGGTGGTAGCCAATAACCTCCCGCCCATGCTCCATATCGTAGAGTGCCCATGTGCTGTCTGAAACGCCGAACACAACCTCGAACTTTACCCCCGGCTGTGTGACTGCGCGCTCAAATACAAGGGCTGCATCGCCGTGGCTCAGTTGATGGGGGTGATCCGGAAGGTCACGGTCTCGCTTGAAGTTGCCGATCCGGACTGAGACACATTCCATGTCAAATCGGGCTGAGTACATATAGCCCAGATTCTCTCCGAAGACCTTACTGATTGAATAGTAGGTCTCTGGTCGAGGGGTCATATCGACCGTTCGCTTGATGTCTTTTGGGTAGGGCGCAAGAAGCCCAGCGCGGCTGGCGAAGGCGATACGACGGACACCGTTTTGCCGTGCGGCTTCAAAGACGTTATCCCACCGCTGCATCGCCATCCAGAGCAGCTGCGCCAACCCAGCGAGCGCAAACACGCACGCGATAATAATGCAGATAACGGATGTGATTGTGGAATGGAGGCTCATCGTTCCATTTTTTCTCTTTCCATACTCGTTTCGCTATGCTATTCTATTAAAAAAGGAGGATCACCATGACATCAAATCGCATGTTTTACATCGGACTTAGTTGTTTGCTTTCGACACTGTGCTGGACAATCATCACGTGGGCAGTCCCGCAAGAAGACATTACCTTCAAGCTAACCAAACCGATAGAACTCGCAGACGGGACCAAGCGAACGTCTTTCAAGAAATCGGAAATTGAAAGTATTCAAGATTTGCCGATATACATGGCAACATTCAAGACCGCCACGCTAACCAAGTATTCCGGCGAATCCGGAGCCTCCAAAGAAAGAAAACAGATTCAGGTACGCACATGCCGCGAATATGACACCGCATTAGAACAAGGTTATCGACCATATACAGGCACCGACGTCATTTCATCCGCATGGCTAAAGTATCCGTGCCGAACCCTTAACTTGCTTCAACAAGCGGTCAAGCCAAAACAAAGTTTCCTGCCTGCTCCCGAGCAACTATACGACCCTAAGCTACTGCCGCTTATGTTGTTTCCGGTCATCACCGATTTCGAGCAAACATACGGATATAACATTGAGAACGACAGGTATCAGGATCAGATTAACAAGGGGCTACTTAAGGTCATACAGCCAGAGAAACGGGCCGATGTCTGTTATGAAGGTGATGGGCTAAGGCAATACCTCACACAGATTGTTCGCACGGATTTCAACGGCGATGGAACGGAAGATGTTCTCCTTTATGAAGCTGTCTATGCCTATCCACAGGGTTCATATCGGGTGTTTGACCTTATCATTTTGACCCGGAAATCTGCCGATGGGAAATTTATGATACTTTTCCAACACGGTTCAATGAAACTTTAACCGCCGTCATAAGGGTCTTCACCCTGTAAGAAATATGAGGCACTGTTGTATTTCATCGCATTTGCCATTCGCTGTGCACGATCACGAGAATCTTCTCTCCACCATTTGGAATCAATCATCTCATCATACGCCTTGTTATAATCACGATCTAATAGTGCCTGCTTGAACTTCACAAACTTTCCTAATCCATCCCCGCCCATCTGAAAAGCCATTTGTATGATAACTTCACGGCGCACATTGCCCAACCCTGACCATATTGATGGACTTATCACAAATTCCCGCGCCTGTCTATCCCCAAGATCAATGTCATCATTTAATATCTGGTTCACAGCTGGGTTAGAGATAGATTGAATGTCTGACGGCAAAAGTGCCGAACCACCGTTATAGTTTAGCTGATTCATCGCTAGCCGGTAGCCATCCTGAGTTACCTCCGTGTCCAGGTGATGACCTACACCAATCGTATAACCGCCACCGGGATCCGGTCTTCGTCCGTTATGCCAGTTCCCCTCTTCAGCAATGAGGGATTTTCTTATACGTGGTCTATCAAATGCGTCCATTATATTTGCTCCTTCTTAATTGTCGTTAGTAATAAAAGCTGCCCCGCAGGGCAACATCCGCAGAAGCGTAAAAGCCTCTGAAGGTCTTGTGTAACCTACCGCATAAGCCCTTTGTTCAGTTCCTCCCAATCCAGCTCAGCCTTCCGCCCACCATCATACGGCAGCGCATGACCCCGCTCGATGAGATATTCGGTAACGTCAACCCCATCCACAATATCCCCGACAATAGTGTCTGCAATATCCGGCATCGGTACGCGGTCAAACCCACGCAGCGAATACCGGTCTTTCATCCCTTTCACGACCGCCGTACCAACAGCCCCGGCGGCACCGGTGACGAGGATTCTCATCTATTTCTCCTATTCTATAGTGCCAATCCGCTAATCACGCGAATCTATACTGATGTAACCCAAGGTCAGAGTCGCGATTCGGAGATCGCTCCTACAGTATGTTGCCTTAATCGAACCGGAATTCATGTAGATTCGCGGTTACCAAATCTCTTTCAGTCTCGGTATGAGGATTTCCGTATTCCGGTCATGGATTTCGCCACACCAAGCGTTATTGGTTTCGGCGCTGGATTTGTCGTACGATTCTTGGATAAGTGCTGGTAGTGGGAGTTGGTGAAATCGCGTCTCGAAATATCCGTCGTCGCGGAGTTGGACCTCCCGAAACCCCATCGGATAACCGATGAGACATGCGGTGTCAACGGTGAGGAAATCACGGTACATCCGGATACGGTTGGTATGCCGGTGCCCTGTAAAAAGCGCGACGAGGGCGGGACTCTGTTTCACGGTTTCCAACAACCGATTTGCACCGTCGAGGGTTCCCTTTCCCTCTTCGTGGCTTGGCAGTGCCCATGCATGGATAAACAACAGCATCGCGTGCCCTTCGTCGTAGGCTTTTTCCGCTTCCTCACGGAGGGCATTGTCGAGGGTATCGGTCCAAACGCCGCTGCCGTCTTCGATTGGATCGCATTGGTGATAGATGTTGGCGATCGCGAGACGAAGGCGTGGGGCGGCATCAACGACCTTGAGCGTTTCGGGGATGTCGAATCTTTCCGCGAACGCTTCAAAGGATCCGTGTTGTGCGTCGGAGTCGTGATTGCCGGGGACACAGTACAGCGGTGCCTCAAAGTCGGCAAAGGCTGCTGCAACGTCCTCAATTGATTGCAGATAGGTTTCCCACGGCAGCTCAAACGAACTACCACCGCAGAGGAAGTCGCCGCCGTGAACGATGAATTCCGGTTTAATCGGATTGACTGCTGGCACGATTGCGTCGAGCACGGTCTTACTCTGTGTCAGCATCTTCGGCGCACCGTAATCCTTTGGTGCGTTGGGATAATAGTGGCTGTCAGTCAAAAAGACGAAACGAACGGACATAATGCCTCCAAACTATGGTAGATTTTAGAATTGATTAGACACTACCAATCGGCGCAGTTGGAAACAGCGCCTACCAAACACGGAGACGAAAGTGTTTATTTATTTTTATGATTCACTATAAATCGGGAGGTTCGAATAATAAAGAAAGTGCAAAATATGGAGAGAAACCGAGTTTTGAAGAAAAAACTCGGTTTCTGCTTCACGGTTTCTTAACATGAATCAAAACTTAAATGTGTGGACCCCGTTCACGGATGATCCTGAGCGCCAAATCTGGATCGATTTGGAAAATCATCTCAGGCTCGATCTTGCAGTTTCCCGGTAGATCATAACCTGCGACGGCACTGCGCGCGTGCCAGCCCGATAACGATGAGTCCATACCGTCTTCAGCCGATTCAGAAAGCGGACCGCCGAACACGTCGTGGAAAGCTTTTGTGTAGCCGTCCACAACTTGGGGTGATTTTGTAAAAGACCCGCCGCCGTGTGAATTGACCATCCCGATACACTTGACGCAGTACCAGACATCGTTCAAGTTTCCAAAGGGTTCCAGTCCCCAGTGTAGGGAGAGGATGTGGCTGATGCCTGCTTCTCGACCGGCTTCATAGCCGTCTTCCACATCTTGGTCGTCGTTGGTCACTGGACCCGTACCGGCACCTGTTCCCGAAGCGAAGACTAAACCGGAGGGGGTGAAGGTGAGGTTACAGATACGCCGACCGCGGGGATCGGAAATTGCGTCGGCTTTTGTACCAATGTCAATGCCGAGTGCGTTGAGTCTGTCGTATACATCGAAATCGCGTTGCCAAGAACTGTGTATATCTGCCATTCTGTTTCCTCCATAGGAAATTAGATATTGATAGAATATAATTCCCGATAAAGCATCGGGACAAGAAAACGCAAGGTATAAAGAATCATTGGGCGATGCTTTCGGGCGAGAAGGTTTCCACTGCTAATCGGGCGATCTCTGCAATTGCCTCATCGCCACGGACACCGTCGCTGCTCGCAAGTGCGAACGCGGAGACGACAAGGGGACCTGTTGGAAGGAAGATAAGCCCGACATCCCCCTTGATACGCCCGCTTGATCCAATCTTGTGGCCAATTGGGATATCACGGTTTAAGTCGCGTGCGATCATGCGGCGGTCATTGCAGAGTTTGAGCATCTCGATCATCGCTGCTGATGCCTGCGGACTGACGATTTGACCGGCGTGAAGTTGTTTCAGGATATTTCCCATGTCCCGTGGGGTGGCGACGTTATTCTCCAGAGAATCTTGGAAGGATACGCTGTCGAAGTCAGCGCCGTACGTCTCTGCCCGTTTCTGCTGCACCACATCGTTTGCTCGGTTACACGGAACATCGTCCATGCCGAACATCCGGTAGTGATAGCGACCCAGGGTTACACTGGTTCGGGTGTTGGGAAAGCCCATCGCATCCAGCGTGGCGTTGACAGATTCCAACCCAACCACCTCTAAGAGGAGGTCGGTCGCCATGTTATCGCTGACCCCGATCATCAACCGACAATAGTCGCGTAGGGTCAGTTCCGGTTCATCTTGCATCAGCTGTAGCGTTCCTGACCCGTGGGTGGAGATGTTTCCTTGCAGCCGACGGCGGTCGTCAAGAGAAAGCGTACCGTTCTCAACCTGACGGAACAGTTCGATCATCACTGGCACTTTGCAGACGCTCGCAGTGGGAAAGCGTTGATCCGCATTGTGTTCGTGCGTTATTCCGGTGGTCAGGTCTTCGATGTAGAAGCCGATACGTCCGCAAAAGTCCGCCGCAATTTGGTCACATGCTGCTGTTGGGAACTGCTTGTTCATCTGCATGTGTTTGCCAATAGTTTGTTAGCAGGGGAATGGGAATTAACTGAATAGACCTTGAGGTAGGGAACGCAGATCTGCGTTCCCTACGAACTAAACCGGAACCGAATTTAACCGGCGAGCAGGGTTCTCAACCGTTGGGCGATGGTGTGTTCATCACCTTCCTCTAGGTTGTCCACCCGGATAACGACGGCATCTTCGCCTTCACCGCCAACTTTGATGCAGGGATCGCCGGCATCAAGATCTTCGATGAGTTCACGGGCACTACGTGCCGCCTCTGCCGCGTTAATGACGACGTGGAGTTCAACGCCCCAATACCTTTGCGTGGAAACTTCCTTCGTTTCTTCCACGCCGGGAGCCCCTTCAATGGCTCGCTCAATGACAGCGAGCTTTTGCCGATATTCATCGAAGCGTTCCTCGTGGTCCATCGTGAACCATTGGTCGAGGGCGACTGTGAGTCCGATGATCTCCTGTCGATCTATCTTCATCCCGCGTCCGAGGGGACGGGGTCCGATGAAACCGTGGGCAGCGACCGCTTGGATGAGGTCCTTCTTGCCAGCCACAAATCCGGCCGAGTGGGGACCGTGAACATATTTGCCGCCGAAGCAGACCAAGTCTGCCGATGTAGCGGTGTCCTTGAAATAATTGATTGGGAAGATCTGCGAAGCGGCGTCGGCGATAACGTACACGTTATGCTTACGTGCTATTCTGACCGTATCTTCGAGTGAGACAACGGTGACATCCGGATCTGGGCTGATAAAGTGGATAACGGCTGCGGTCTGGGGACCGATTGCGGCTTCCAGTTGTTCTGCCGTGCACCCGCTTTCGTCTCCCGCTTCTATCAGCTTGCTTCCCGGTATGGTGTACGCCCGATCAAAGCCGTATCGCTGTTTTGCTTGGATGACGACCTCGTCCTTCATGCCGGTGGTATCTGGAAGCTGATCCATTTTTTCCTGATCGTTGCCGGTCATACACGCGGCGGTGGACAGTACCATAGCGGCGTAACAGCCTGCTGTGACATAAGCGGCCTCCGCGCCAACCAGAGAAGCGATATGGTCTCCAGATTTTTCGAGGAGTTCCTCCATGTCCACAAAGTATTCTTCCGCTTCTTCCATTGCCTGTTTGACTATTGGGGTAGGGGTTGAGCCGCCCATGGCGGTGGAGTTACCCGCAGCGTTGATAATTGGAACTGCACCCAATCTTGAGTAAATATTTTCGGCCATTGTAATCTCCTTGATTGTGTATCGTGTTCCGATTCCGCAAGCACAAGGCTTCCTTCGCGCAGCGGCGTCGGATTTATCCAAAAAGACTAGGCGGCCAGTAGTTCACGTAGATACTTAGCCGCTCGCCTGAAGGTTTCTTTATCATCGCATTCGTTGACATCTTTGCCTTCAAATGTGATGGACATACATCCATTAAAATTCGCTGCTTTCAGAATTTTAACAATACGTTCATAGTCTAACCACTCCTCACGCCCACTATCCACTTTATAAACTTTTGCACGGACATAGGAGGCGTAGGCAGCGGTCTGCTCCATGAATTCGTAGGTATCTATATCCGGATCGGGAACACCTTGGGTCCGTGAGGGAGATCCCACCCACTGACCGGTATCCAGAATAAAGGTAAAGTTTTCGCGATCTGTCTCGCGCAGAAGTTGTAGGATCCCGTCGCCGGTACATGGATGGTTCTGTACGCCGACAATGATACCCTTTTCGGCGGCGGCATCACACAGTTCTTGGAAACACTCGACTTCCCGCGCTTGCCCTTCATCGGTCTCCGGCGTGGGACCGCAGAACGATCTGACCATTGGTGCACCCAGGAAAACGGCGGTATCCAGATCCGCTTTGCACCGAACCATTTTCTCCTGCAGCTCATCTTCGGTTCCCACAAAATGGCCGCCGGTCGCGAGGTAGCCGATGGGGAGTCCGGCTTTGAGGCATTTAATCTTGATAGCGCGCAGGTAATCGAGGTCCTGTGAGCGAAAGCCCACGTCGGCGCGGAAATCGACGACGTCTAGCTTCAACTCGTAGGCGAAATCGATCACATCTTCAACATAGGGAAGTGTTTTTGGATCGTCCTTGCCGAAATATGAACCGTACATACCGAGCTTAATCATAAAGACTCCTTACTGAATTATTGCTCAACAGGTGCGCTGATGTTTAGGTACTCAATTTCATCTTCACCGTCATTGATGACGCCGTGCTTTGTCTTGGGCGGTAGATGTACGGCATCACCCGCTGTTACCGGGTATTCCTTACCGTCAATCAACATTTTGCCTCGCCCTTTGATGAAGTAGTAGACCTGTTCTTTGTCTTGATGGTCGTGATAATCTGTCGTAATACGTCCTTGAACGACATGGCGTGTGAAATTGCTCAACCCTTGCAGACACGCTACTTCCGGCGGATCGGCGTTTTCGCTCCCAGCGCGAGTCAATATGGGCCAGATAATTTTGCTCTCGT
Source organism: Candidatus Poribacteria bacterium (assembly GCA_022826645.1). GTDB lineage: Bacteria > Poribacteria > WGA-4E > WGA-4E > PCPOR2b > PCPOR2b. The sequence goes on along the minus strand of JAJDUM010000054.1, from coordinate 8,695 downwards.
GCCCGACATAGGGGATTGAGTCACGCCAGTTTCGTATAATCATGATGATCTCCTGCCTGATTTATAAAGTTATTGCCTATTGGATAGGATATATTTTCTACACAAGGTTGCTGTTATATCCTGACGAAAATCTTCAAGCAAACACCTCAACCGCATCGTGTCGCAAGTGCACCTCTAGTTGAGGATTCTTTACATCTAACATCAATTCTAAAACTTCGCGCATATTACGAATGGTTTCCTGAAGTGTTTTTCCCTGCGTGAAGCAGGATTGCTCCTCAACACACTGAGCGACAAAGAAATTCCCATCTCTTTGAATTTGGATTATGAAACATTCCATATTTAATGCGTCTATGTTACTCACGGTTCTTCTGATTGTAGTGAATTCTAAAGATAAGTAGACTTTAAAAGTAGATAGTTTTTTTGCGCCATCCCGATAAATCTGGATAATCCCAAGCCGCAAACTAACAGTTTACGCTACATTTGGCAGATTTCCCTTTACATCGTAGGCGTGCAGCGTGTGCCGTACCCCTGCCAGCCAGTTTTTGACCTGCTCGTTCATGGTGTCCAATTACTTGAGGGATGTGCATAAATCGCTCTCGCGTGGGCTGGGCTTCTCCTGATTCATCAGGACATCGGAACTAGCCTCCATGCGCGATCTTAGATGCTAATCCTCCCGATGAAATCGGGGTAATCAGCACGGAGATCGGGGCAAGGATGCCCCTCCCACAGCTATAAACATGTCGCCCCTCTGGGGCTAAATGCACCCTGTCCTAAAATAGTCCCGTTTCACGTTCCGGTTTCTATCCCCAATAAATCGGGATTAGGAAACCGGAAAATCCTTAAATCCTGATTCAGACAATAATGATGCACACCCCTCGATTAATTCTAAAATCTACTATAACCTAAGTTGCTAGTTATGGAAAATGTTGTAAAACGGGAGAATGGGAACTGAATAAAGCCCATTACCCGTTCGCAGTGGATTGACAAATCCACTGCCTATTTACAAAGATGGCTTGGATATGTCTATCCAAGCCGAGTAGACTGGACAACTAGCAACTTGCGTTACTATAGTATCTCACACCTATTCCCGCACTGAATGGGCGATCGGATTATCGCCAATCCAGCGCTCATCCACCGGCTCCGATGCCAGTTGGTACCGTGTGTCCGAAGACAGTCGAATTCGATCCGAGCGATTGTCGAGCGAGCAGTGCATCGTATACATACTGAACACCAGCAGATCTCCGGCGCGGAAGTCTGTTGTGAGCCAACGCCCTCCAAATTCCTGCTGAATCGCTGCGGGGTCTTTGCCGAAGCTCCCACCCGATTTTTTCCAGTTACCTTTCTTGTCTACGTCCATCTGTCCGTAGGTTGATTTGAGTTCCTCCAGACGGTGGGAGTTTTCAAGTACCATCAGCGAGGCATCGCTCAAGGGAGCATCTCCTAGGGGTGTCCACGAGGTGTATAGGTTCGTGGTGCCTCGTCCCATATAGACAATGTCGTAGTGCGGCGCACTGGCTCTGCCGGGTCCCATCACGCGCATCCAGATGAAATCAAAAGATCTGACCTCTCCGCCGAGGAATGCGGTGTAGAAGTCGATCATCCGACCGGAATGCACCAACTTTCGCACGGCGGGCAATTTCCCTAACGCTGCGCGACTGCCGATCGCAGATCGAAATGTTTCTTGATCGCTCTTTGCTGCCTGCGCCTCCATGAGGGGGTATTTCTCGTCGAGCATCTCGTGTTCAGCTAACACCTCAAGTACGGATCGACGGGCATCCATGACCCACTGCAGATCCAAATAGTCGCGGAGTAGGAGATAACCGTCCTCTGCCATTCGCTCCCTCAAAGCGGGGGTGTCGTCAAGCAGATCATTTGAGTCACGCATCTCACCGAATGCGTCCAGTGACATATCGAGCGGTATACCGTTTGAGGTTAGTTTTTTCACTATTCTTACCCTTCCTATTCCGGTCCCCTGATCCGAACCTTACTATGGTGAATTCTAAAAACAGATAAACACTTTCGCCCTCGTGTCCTGTCCCGTGCTGTTCCCCCGATAAATCGGGATTAAGAAACGTGCATCCCGACGAGTCGGGACCTGCTCCCGGTGTAATCGGGGACTCGACGGGAGGCGGTGCGGTTAGAAACCGCGCCGCATCGGCGCAGTTGAAAACAGCGCCTACCAAACACGGGGGCAGTGCGGTTCGGTTTGGCGTGTCTCATTAATTCTAAGATCCACTATAATTCATGCCATCAAACCGCAGTCCAGCCGCCATCGACAAGATGTGTGTGTCCGGTGACCATGCCAGCTATGTCACTTGCGAGGTAGATGACCGCTGCTGCTATTTCTTCCGGTTCTGCGATCCGCCCCATCAGAACATTTTCGGTTACCATCTTCTGAAATTCGGGGTTTTTCAGTGCCCCTTCTGAAAGGGGCGTGCGGGTAACGGTTGGTGCGACCGAGTTGACGGTGATGCCGTGCGTTGCCCATTCCGCGGCTAACGATTTGGTTAGCAGACAGACGGCACCTTTCGCGCCGCTGTAGGGTGCTCGGAGTGGTCCACCGACAACGCCGACCTGCGAACTGATGTTGATGATCCGCCCTCGAATACCGTTCTCAATCATCGACTTCGCCGCCATCTGGCTCATAAAGAACGTGCCCTTAAAGTTTACGTCCACGATATAGTCGAAATCCTCTTCGGTACAATCGAGAGCGGGTTGGACCTTGTTGACTCCGGCGTTGTTGACTAACACATCAATTCTACCAAAGGTGTCGAGTGTCTTCTGTATGAACCCCTCGATGCTTGAAACGTCCGCAACGTCCAGTTGCCACGCTTCTGCACGTCGACCCGCTTTTCGCACTTGTTCCGCTACCTGTTCAACTTCACCGACAGTGCGACTCCCTGCGACGATGTCGGCTCCGGCGCCCCCACAAGCCAACGCGATCTCCTTGCCGATGCCTTTCCCTGCGCCGGTTACGAGAACAACCTTGTCGGTCAATGAAAAATCGATTGATGCCATCTATTTACTTCCTTTCAGATTTAAGTTGTGCGATCCCTCTAAGTCTTTAGTGCGCCTTCAAGGTAGCGGCGAAACGCATCGGTGTCGTAGATCAACGGTCTCTGAATTTCCATTGACGGCAAACGGTAAGGGGGCGAATCCTTTGTAATATAACGCGCCGCCATTGGTGGTCCACCGTCCGCTTCGTCGGGACCATCAACCCCGACGAGATCCGCGTATCTCGTCCTCTTACCATCAACCTGATATTCTGTTCCCACAATCCAGAGCCTGCCAAACCGGTATCTTTTTGAGACTTCGCGTTCTGCGATACTGCTCCAGCTCGTGCCTGTAAAAGCAAAATCTTGTGGCGTAATTCCGAGATACTTTTTCAATGTTTCGTTGCATTGCTCCAGTTCCGCGCGTAATTTTTCGCCGGACGCATCCTCAAGGGAGAGTTCAGATAGGTTTGGATGCGTCACCGTATGTGCCCCGATATGCCAGCCACTTTCCATGAGCTGCCCTATCTCGTCCCATGTCATAATCTCACGGAGGGAATCCGAGGGCATAGGCTTGATGTAAAGTTCGTCCACCGGTCCGGTATTGACAAACAGGTTTCCAGCGTAACCGTATCTGCTCAGCGTATCGTGTATCTCATAACGCATCGACTTCACGGGGTGATCGAAATCAAACATGATTGGTCGATGCGGCAACTCCTCTCCCTCTTGGAACCATTGAAAAAGCTGATGGTAATTGATGGATTCAAAATTCAGTTCGGCGGCAGTTTTCACCAGTCTGTCGAGATGGTCCGCGGTCAGTGGATAGTCGCCATCATGCCTGATACCGTGGCACATGGTTATTGGGATTCGGACCATAGGGAGATTCCTTTGAGCAAGTGCCTCATGTTAAGAAATGGTGTAACAGAAACCGAGTTTTGAAGAAAAAACTCGGTTTCTCTTCGCGTTCCGTGCACAATCGCCTGTGGTAACGCGCAATGAAATGCGCTACTACAAATTGCGGGGCAAGATGCCCCGCCTACGGTTGGCTGCGTAAGTCCTGTTATGATGTCTGGGGCCAACGGTAGCGTGGCCATTCGGGGTATTTGTTCGCCTTCTGCTCGACACGTTCCACTTCAGCAATCCACGCCGTGCAGTTAGGTGTTTCTAATTCAGGGTTGGAGCGACTCCGGGCGACAAAGCCGGGGACATACCAACGTCCCGTGGGTTTCCCCAGTGCTTGGTAGCGCAGATCCATGCTCCAACGGATGGTATCTGTGTTATTAACCCGCGAACCGTGCGGGGTCATACTGGTAAACATCACCATGCTGCCTGCCTTTGTAGGCACTGGCTGTCGTTCCTCCTCTGAGAGCTCTTCAGGGGAGATATTTAGCCCATCCTCGCCCCAGAAATGGCGTAAAACGCCTTCCTTATGTCGACGTGGGGCGACCCATAGACACCCATTTTCAGGTGTGGTATCAACGAGCGGTATCAGGCATGCCAGAATCAACGTCTCATCGCCATCGGGCAGGTAAAATCCGGCATCCTGATGTGAGGTGGTATACCCTCCCGGTAGGCGTGGATGGATGTTGTAGGAGGGGTGGCACAGGATATCGGGACCCACCAGCGACTCAACCCGATCAAGAATTTTGGGATGTTTCAGGAACTGAAAGAATGCCTCATCTTTATGGGCACGGGTTTGTAGCGCTGAGGTCGCTTCGGGTGCTTCGGCAGCAATTTTTGCCAGACGCCGCTCAAAAGACTCGTTTTTGTACAAATCACTCAGTCGGCCGGCTTGATGTAGTTGCTGTGCCTGCCCCTCGACAACGGTGCTGAACTCGTCCTTCACGGGACGTAGATCATCGTCGGTAAAGAGGTTTTCGATGATCAGGTAACCTTCTTCTTTGAATGTTGCAATTTGTGAATCGTTAAGCATAATGCAAATCGTTCCTCATTCATTTAGCGGCGGAAAAAACTCTGGCAGTAGAGCAGACATTATAGCACGATTAGAAAAAAAGGGCAAAAAATTTAGACCAACTCAACAAACGGCTTGCGATCCATCCGCCAAGGGTGTAAGATAGTACACCATCACGCACAAAGTGCATAAGTCGGGAAGAGCGGAAGCGCGGTTTCACCCGCGCAGAAAGGAGTCGGTATGGCAAACGTATTGGCAAATATAGGGGGCGGTGCAGAGCTTTTAGAACACGGCATCCGATATGTTCAAATCGGTGCCCCTGAACCTGACAAGGTCGAAGAACTTCAAGCAGATCTCAAAGCGAAGGGGCTGCAAGCCATCGGATTGACCGCGTTATATCTCGAAGAGGATACTGTCGCGACTGAGGCGGCAAGCCAGGCGTGGACAAATGCCTTTGATGCAGCGGTCAAAATGGGCATAGATCTCGCGCTTAGTAGCATTAAAGCCGATGAGGATATGAGACCAAAGGCCTGCGATTGGCTGAAAACGATGGGCGATGAGGCGGCACAACGTGGCATCACTGTCGCACTTGAGACGCATCCATCGCTGGTCCATAATGCCGAAGTTGCGCTGAAAACCATGGACGCGACCGACCACCCGAATGTCAGAATCAATTACGATACGGGGAATATCAGTTTCTATACGGATGGGGCGGATGCGGTCACGGAATTGAAAAAGATTGCACAGTATGTTGTGAGTGCCCATCTGAAGGACCATAGCGGTAATTTTGACGAATGGGATTTTCCAACGCTCGGCACAGGGTCGGTGGATTTCGCTGGTGTCAAGGGGGTTCTTGAGGATGTGGGTTTTCAGGGACCGTGGATTATGCAGGCACCCGGGGATATGAAGCAGGCTGTCGCACATCTCCGCAGTTTAGGATTCGGTGAGTGAAGCGTGAAACGTGATTCGTCCACGAATCTGCACCAATCGTGTATCCCGTGATCGCGCCTCCATTTATTTGAGGGGTGTGCATCATTATTGTCTGAATCAGGATTCTCAGGATTTAAGGATTTTCAGGATAGGGACTGGAACGTGAAACGGGACTATTTTAGAAAGGGACAGGGTGCATTTAGCCCCAGCGGGGCGACATGTTTATAGGCATACCGATAGCCCCATACCCCAAAGCCCCAGAGGGGCGACATGTGCCATTTGTCTAAATCGCAGATTGCACTCCCCCACACGAAAGCGATTTATGCACCCGCCTCATTTATTTTAACGCAAGTTGCTAGGTTCTGTTGACATTTCATTATAACTAGATAATAGAGTGACATAAATCGGTTCACCGAAGTAAAATCCCCAGAAAAGAAACCGAGTTTTGAAGAAAAAACTCGGTTTCTGGCAGCTTTTCCAGTGATTTGACCGTTTTTCGCAATAGAAAGCAAAATGTCAATACGCCCTAGCAACTTGCGTTCCTTTTCACGTTGCGCGTTCGTTTCTTTCGCCTAGCCACGCCGCCCAGAGAACCGCTGGGATCACCGTCAAACCCGCCATCCACCAGAAGATTGCAGGGATGCTCAGTGAAGCGTCGAGTGCCCCGCCAGCAACGGCAGAGCCGATAGCGCTCATCAGTGTGAAAAGGGCATAGTCGGTGGAGAAGACCCGTCCGCGCACTTGGTTGGGGGCAAGCTGCAACAAAAGTTGTGTTGAGAACACCCAGATAATTCCCCCGCCAATTCCGCGGAGGGTGACCCCCAAAAGCACCCAACCGAATTGGATCATCGGCGCGACGATTGCCAGTCCCACAGCCCCCATCAGATAGCCCAAAATGATGGCATACCGCAGTGGACGATCCCGATCACCAGTAAAATGACGAGCGATAATGGGACCGATCCCTGTTCCGATGCCGCCCATCCCCAGCATCAGACCGAGACTGATACCGCCACCTTCTCCGATTACAAAGATATCTTTGGCGATGACAACCATTGCCACCTGAGATCCTGACCCCATCACCAGTGCGCTGGCGGCTTTATGCAGCGCAACGACCAGTGTATCGGTGTGCACCCCGAGATAACGCAAACCGTCGAGGTACTCCTTGATGGCAGCCCCCATGGTTTTATCCGATGGGCCGAGGGCAGGGTTCGCATCAAGTCTGATCGGGATGATGAATGCAGCGGAGAGGAGAAAGGTCAAGCCGTCGATGACAAAGGCGGGGTAGATGCCCCACGCCCCGGACACTAATCCGCCGATGGCAGCACCCACAGCGAGCATAACCGACCACGTAGCGGATCCCAAGGCGTTGGCAGCGCCGAGTCCTTGTGACGAGACGATATCGGGTAAAATTGCATTGCGTGTGGGGAAGAAAAAACCGCTGATGCCGAGTTGGAGGGCGGTCAGGACGTAAAGGAGCCAGACATGGTCGGCGCTCCGAACGAAAAGAAAACCGAATGCGGCTACAGCACGCGTTAGGTCGGTTATGATGAGGATATGTTTGCGGTTATAACGGTCGGCGACCACCCCGGCGATGGGACTGATGAAGAATGGGGCGAGCATACGGACGACGAAGAGGCTGCCGACAGCGAACCCGGACTGGGTGAGTATTGCGATGAGCGAGGCGGAAGCGACAAAATTGAACCAATCCCCCAGGAGGCTGATAATCTGTCCAAACCAGAGCAGGCGAAAATTGCGGTTGCCACGAATTAGTTCACGGTATCCAATTGATTCGCTGCTGTTGGCTGTTGTTGCGCTCAAGGAGGATCTCCTGGGCTGCGTTGACGAACTCGGAAAGGTCAGAAACAAAGAGAATCAGCAAATGGATTGCGAGGTTCTTTTAGCCTACCTTTTACCAGAGTAGGAAGCCTAACTCCCAGAATGTCCAATAATTCGGGTTATCAGACATTTCCAGCTCGTCCATTTTTCCTGCATCGTCCTGTTTTCTTTTATCAAAATCTCTTTGTTACAGGTATGGATTGACTGGACACAGCGCGGGAAGATGGCATCAATTTTACTTCTCTAAATGTTAGCGATACTCTACGCTGCCTTGGATAGCTTTGCCCCTTCCATACATCTACTTTTCTGGCAGGAATACTGTGCAGCCATTTATACCGCGCTTCATCTTTCAATACGACAATACTCCTAGGCGCAAGCCAGACAGGTATCTTTTGGGTCTTATCATGTTTGTATGTAAAATCCATAATACAACCTGAACCCAAACTCAAAGAGACAATCGTATCCGCAAAACAGGGCTCACAATCAATGTGGCTTGTAATTCCTTGCCCTGGCTCATATTCATTGATAATAACCTGATCTGGATTACTGGGCACATAACCATCTCTATGTAATTTTTGACCCAGTGTTTTCAACCACTCTGGCAAATGACCGATACGCATATCAGGTGTTACCTTACGCGCTTTGTAGTCATACATGAACCCGTAATGTTGCACACGCCGCTTCAAATCGTTGCGCCAAGGTTGGTTGTCAACCTGTTTCAACAATTCATTCTGCTCCTTTTCACTGATGTAGTTTTCTATATACTTGAGTCCTTCGATTGCATCAGTAGGATCTTTTTCTTGCGGAGATTGAAAGGAAAAGACTAATTGTTCCATTTTTGTCCTCCTTAGATCGTATCTACCAGTTACAAAGTATATCGTAGTATATAATTACCCCCAAAATTTAGACAGTTGATTAAGGTGTATTTTGGACTGGTAAATCGTTTATCATCTGTGGGACAATATGGGTCAGAAACGCGCCAGCAAGAAAGGAGTTTTCAACCGATGTCCCGCAGAAAACGGTA
>JAJDUM010000007.1 GCA_022826645.1 Candidatus Poribacteria bacterium | reverse complement strand
GATGAGCCAATATATCGCGGTCTTAATTGAGAGACCTGTTTTTTCGCAGACAAGCTATCAAGACGCATACTCGCACAATATTCAACACAGCCTTGACGAGGCTGCTTGATACCAAAACAAATTGTCCAAACTTTAGTATAAGTTAAAAAGAACTATAAAAAACGTTTCGAAAAGGTGTAGCAAATTCCGGGCCTTATTTTATGCGTCAGTGTTAATATCACCACCACGGCTGCGCTAGCAGATGGAAAGCAGTATATAGTAAAGAAATGAAAATAACAAGAATAATTCTATTTCTAATGGTGCTATCAACTTTGTGGTGTGGGGATGTATTCGCGCACATGAATCCGGTGGCACATTTCTGTCCAACTACTGCGAACGATCCCTGCATGGTCAGGAACTCAACTTGCAACCCGGGCAACGACTTTGCAGGTGGACACGGGCATATTAATGACTACGATGATGACAATAACAATGGCAGATGGGATATGGGTGAGGAAAGCGGTTGGGGATACTGGACCCCAGGCGGGTATGCAGAGGTGCGTGGAGATGCCCCTGATACTGGCTGTGGTGAAGGGAACAACGTCCGAAACACCGATAACACTGACAACACCGACAACACTGATAATACCGATAACACTGATAATACCGATAACAGCGACGGAAATGGTGGCGGCGGGGACCCGCCACAATACTCCATAGTTGTGATAAGTGGACCAGGATCCGGTGCCCCCGGTGTTCAATTGACCTTTGTTGTGGAAGTTCGGGAGGATGGAACCGCTGCGGAAGGGGAAACCGTATCATTCAGTATCACTGCGGGCGATGGAAATGCAACGCTGAGTCCTTCAAGTCAAACAACTGGTAGCGATGGACGGGCACAGACAACAATTACGCTGGAAAGCGATGCCACCGGCGCGTACATAATCACAGCGACCAGTCATGGTCAATCTGTGACTGGCACTGCGACGGTTACAGCCTCACCTCCACCGCCACCACCGCCACAATACACTATAGCTCCGATAAGTGGTCCTGGCTCTGGTGCGCCCGGGGATACGTTGACCTTTGTCGTGGAAGTTCGGGAGGACGGAACTGCCGCAGAAGGGGAAACTGTAGATTTTAGCATCACCGCCGGCGATGGAAACGCAACCCTTGGGACGACAAGTACAACAACCGGCAGCAATGGACGGGCACAGACAACATTAGCACTTGGCAATAGCGCCACCGGTTCGTACACAATCACAGCGACCAATAGGAGCAATTCTGTGACTGGCACTGCGACAGTCCAAACCTCCCCGCCGGATCCACAATACTCCATAGTTGTAATAAGTGGACCCGGCTCTGGTGCACCAGGTGATACGTTGACCTTTGTTGTGGAAGTTCGGGAGGATGGAACCGCTGCGGAAGGGGAAACCGTATCATTCAGTATCACTGCGGGCGATGGAAATGCAACGCTGAGTCCTTCAAGTCAAACAACTGGTAGCAATGGACAGGCACAGACAACAATTACGCTGGAAAGCGATGCCACCGGCGCATACATAATCACAGCGACCAGTCATGGTCAATCTGTGACTGGCACTGCGACGGTCACCAGCGGCAATGGTAATGGAAACGGCAACGGTAATGGAAATGGCGGTAATAATGGGAACAATGGTGGTGGGAATAACGGCGGAAACAATGGGGGCAATAACGGTGATGGAAATAATCAGCAGCCGGAGACACGGCAAAGAAGCGACCCGGAGTCTGACCAAGACCGTCTCTACGCGTTTCAGCTAAATCTCTATGCCGGGTGGAACTTTGTTCATGTCCCCCTTGAGGTTACGCAGGTGGATGGAGAACCCATGAGCATTGAAACGGTGGGTGACCTATTTCAAATTCTGATGCCTGCCCACATGTATATCCACGATGGGAGTTGCTGGATCGAGGTCTCTGAGGATTCAGAAGAAGTGCTTGGAGCCAATCAAGGCGTCGTTGTCTATATGGACGCGCCGCTAACCGTGAATCTGGTCGGTTCGCCGCTGCCGACAAACTTTGCAGTACAACTTGGGCTGACCTTTGTCGGACTACCCCGTCAGCCGCCTACTTTTTTGCGAAAAATCAGTGATTTCTTCACAGTATATCCGAAGGTCTGCGCGGTGTTGGTTACGTCTGAGGGTGAATTATATCTGGTCGGACGGGCGGGAGATTCGGGGGATGTGCCGATTACGGGGGGACAAGCCTTTGCGATTGTTGCAATAGAGCAGTACATGACCAACTTTAGTGGTGCGGCTTGGGGAAAGGCGTTACTTAAATAAGAGCAGTTCATTCGCGTATTGAAATAACGTGATACGTGAGTGTTGAATTCATTAGGTCATTAAACTAATGAATTTTTGTCTGAATCAGGATACTCAGGATTCAAGGATTTTCAGGATAGAAACCGTAAAATCTCGTATCACACCGATGAAATGCAGATCCACGCGCTCGACCGATTAAACTCTATGGAGCGTTGAAGCCGGGCAAGATGTCCCACCTGTCAGCATGTGTACAGATTACGGCATACGGCGTATGCCTATTACTTTGACACACGTCGCCCCGCTAGAGTTATGTTAGTCTATTGGTCCACTGAACTTCCTTCCTCGCGCCCTTGCATCTTTGCCTTCTCAATCCCCTCCTGCTCTCCTCGTTTAGTTTTGGCATCTCACCTTGTTATTAGCGATAGTCTTCGGCTGCGTCCTCCGGCTCGTATCCAACCACCTCACGGGCGTGTGAAATATCGCGGTAAGCCCATTTGTTGTCGGACACGACTTCGAAGATATCGAACTTCACGCTGTCAGGGGCTTCAATGCACTTTTCGATCATCTGTGCGACATCCCGTTGGCTGCACCAAACAGAGAAACCACGTGGCTCTGTTGGACGATTTTCACGGGTGACCGCCCCGATGCGTAGACTGATTATCGAGATGTCACAAGTGTCCGTAAAATGCCTCGCCAACGCTTCGCCAAAAACTTTGGTACATCCGTAAAGCCCGCCGGGCCATACTGGCGTGTTGTGGTCCACTTTCTTCCAAGTTTCAGGGACTTCATCGTAACGTCCTGCAACGATTGCATTGTAGGGAAACACCCGATCCCAATTTCTGACGGTCGCCCCACTGCTGGCAAAGACAATCCGCTTCACACCTGCCTGCCGTGATGCCTCAAAGACGTTGTAGCATCCTATGATATTCGCATTTAACAATTCTTCCCAAGTCATGCCCGCCGGTTGTGCCATCGCAGCCAGATGCACAACGACATCAATCCCCTCAAAAGCGGGCCGGATGGCCTCTAAATCTGCGATATCGGCTTGATGGGTTTCAATTCCCTCTACTGGGCGGCGATTCAGCGCGCTCAAGATACACTTGCCCTCTATGCGTTCTCGCACGAGGCCACCAATTAATCCACTCATCCCGGTGACGAGTACTTTTTTCTCTGCCATGATTTTCCTCCACAATTACAGTATATTTTCGACAGGCGTAAACCCGGACTCAATCAACTTTAGCTTGTTCCTGTCAGTCTATTTCATTATATGTTACCCCCGGTAAATTGTCAAACGTTGGTGTGCGTGAAAATGAAGGGCGAAACTACAGGGATACGCTCCTACGGTTGCCACATGTCGCCCCGCTGGGGATACAGTCGGGCAAGTCCGAGAGGATTTGTCCGTACCGAGACCAAGCGTGACCGGGGATGCCCGACCTACGGGGAGGTTGCGTTTTGACAGGCATATCGCTCGGTGGAAGCGAGAATTGGTTGGGACGATCATGTTGGGTTTCACAGTTCCTGTTCAACTCAGGCTACGTGCTCGCGTGAAAATCTGCTGGATTTGTCAATCCAGCAGGAGCATTTTAGGGCTGGGTAAGCCCACTCCCACGGGAGTTGATAGCTGTATAGTTCTCGCTAGGGGTAGGTTAATTGGTGAGTTATCCACAATTTTCTGACAAAATCTAACAAAATCTAACACTTTTTGCAAAAGTTCAGTTGCGCACGTGTGGATCGCTTAGCTGAATCTGGGTGGAAATGTCGATTAACGGAAATCGACCTACAGACGATTTGCCCGCTACCGTGTTCGATATTTACAGTTTGTGAGAAGTGTGATACAATCGGCGAACTGCGGCAGAGATGCTCATCTTATCAATGTATTAGCAGCATTAGAAAATAGCCGGCGGAGGAAAAAATGGTTAGCAAGGAACAAGCACAATTTTTCGATGAGAACGGTTATCTGAAATACGGAAAGGTTTTAGAACGAAGTGAGGTCGAATCACTTATCAACGGGTTAGATCGTATTGTTGATTATGAATTAGCGGGAGGGGATGATTCATCGCCTGAGTTCAGCGTAGGGCACCGCCGTAAAATCAAAGAAGTCGAGGACGAACCGCGCGTCCTCACCCAGTATGTCAACATGTGGAAGCGAGATGCGGAATATGAGAAAACGGTCCGGTATCCCTTGATAACTGGCATCGCTAAAACGCTCTTGCAGACGCCGGAGGTCCGTTTGTGGCATGATCACATCATCTCCAAACCGCCACAGGATAATGGTCATTTTAGGTTCCATCAGGATTTCTACGGCTGGCCCCTTTCCGAACCACGCATTCTGAGCTGTTGGCTTGCGCTTGACGATGCAACTGTGGAGAATGGTTGTATGCACGTGGTTCCCGGCAGCCATAGAGATTCGCGCTTCTTTCCCGAAGCGAAAAAGAGAGAGGAAGCGGCGGCAGCAAAAGATCCGACCTTTAAGACTGAACGAGCAAGAATAGAGGCACGTCCTGCCAGTTTCGGCGTACCTGTGGAACTTTCAACGGGTGAATGTATGTTTCACCATTGTCTAAATTTCCATGCAACACCACAGAACACGACGAATAGGCAACGTCGCGCCTTTGTAATCATCTACTACGCTCAAGGGGTCTGTTTCAACGATGCACAGGCGTCCGCCCATTGCCTCGTCCCGACCATCGAGGTCAATAGCGGTGAGCCGCTTGTGGGGAGTGGATTTCCAGCTGTCGGATAGCTCATTGGTACATTAGTTCATCGGTTCATTGAAATGATGTGAGATGTGACACCCGGACAAGTCGGGACAGGCAGTGAAACGTAAGTGTTGGGTTTCACAGTGTCTGAATGTGTAGAGGAGGCAGCCATGTTACACCAAGAGCTATTTGCTTCAGAGACAACGCCCTTGCGGGAGCGCCAGCGGCTTATCATGACGTATGATGCGGGGGAGACTCCCTGTAGCCCTGACCAAGCTGAACGGCAAATTCGGTCTCTCGTTCAGTGCTTTGAGGGGTCGCATGTAGGAATCCTGCAGCGGTGTCTCGGCGTGGTAAGGGCTTTCCAGAAGTCCGATGTCCTCGAAATGTGGGAAACGCAGCAAGCTTGGGTCGAAGCTGGGATGGACCCTATGGCTGTCTTTGTTGACGAGTGTCACCGTTGCGGCATTCAGGCTTGGGGTAGCCGCCGGATGAACGACGGTCATCATACGTACCGGATACTCGAATTCGACAGGTATCAAACCCAATTCTACAGAGAGAACCCACAGCTACGGCTAAAATCGAAGCGCGATGCCCAAGTGTCGCCGACGTACGATTGGAATAAGCCGGAGATTGCTGCACAGAATTTGGCATTCTTGCGTGAGGTTGCGGAGAATTACGATATTGACGGTATTGACCTGGACTACACCCGCATCGCTCCGTACTTCAATACAGAGGAAGCGGATCAAGGGCGCGAGATCATGAATCAACATGTGCGGGATGTTCGGACAATGCTGGACGAGGTAGGCGAAAAGAAGGGGAAACATCTTGGTCTGTCGGCGCAATTATACTCACGGGACTCAATCTGGAAGGAGAAAGGGCTGGAGTTGACTCCTGAGGCAGGAAGACAGGATGTACGCGAAAGTCCGGAAGACGATATTCATTGCCATTTTGCCGAGGGGTTGGATATATACAGCTGGACCCGGGAGGGGTTGCTGGACATACTGATCGCACATTGCCGCACAATTAGCCTTTATGAGATGGATATCTCGGCATGGCGCCGGACGGTCGAGGGGACAGATTGCCGTCTCGTGGCAGGAGCGGGTAAACCCGGGTTTTTCAAGTTCCGTCGCGGTGGATTGATAAATGGCTATCCTGCGCACCTGACGCAGTATCTCGAGCACCGCGGGATTGCCCACCGGCTTTATGAACAGGGAGCGGATGGTATTTTCTTCTATGACTATGTGATCCGTTTTTTTGAGCTGCAGTGGGAGGTTTACCGGGAATTAGGAGATCCAGAACGCCTCCGTTATGCCAACAGGGTCTATGTTTACCAGCTAGCTCTACCGTTAGTGTTGGGATATCAAAACAAAGCAGGCAAGGCTGAAATGGAGATTGACGTTCCCGATGACCTTGCGGCTACGCTCGCTGGGGGTCAGTCGGTGCGCGCCAGATTGCTCCTCAATATCACGGAACTAATGACGCCGGACGATATTGAGTTGCAAGTCAATGGTCAGGAGGTCGCTGTGGCACCCGAACAATCCATCACAACGCCCCTTACGGTCACAGACCATCCGGAGGACAAGCCCGGTTGTCATATAGAGGCAGCGATCCCGCCGGAGTTGTTAAGAAAAGGACGTAATACACTGACTTTCACACTCCAGCCATCCAGCAGGAAGCCTCCGGGGGTTGTGGCGCAACCGAGCGAAGTCCGGAAGGTGAATCTTGAGCTGGTGTACCGGGCTGAGACCTATCCCTACTGGCTCGCACTACAACTCGACAGCAATCTTTAAATGCGGCACAAAAAAACGCCCTGATTCAACCGTCGCGGGTTCGATGCGTTGTGATATCAGGGCGTTTTGTTTGGATTCTGGGTAGGGAACGCAGATCTGCGTCCCCTACGAATTAATCGCGCCGGATTGTTGAGGTCGGGCAGGATGCCCGACCTACTATGAAGCTAGAATGTTTGGGTTAGCCGTACCAGCGACAGACGGCCAATCTCTGGAGCACCGATAAATGGTTGATATTTCGTGCCGAGCAGGTTCTGCACTGTCAGCGACAGGCGCGGCTCCGTGGCGAACGGTATGTCGTAACCCACGTTCAAGTCAATCGTAGAATACGATTCGACCTCACCGATGTAGACCCCTGAATTCACAGGGAAACCGGCCACAAAGTTCATGCGGACCCCTGCCCCCAATCCGAGATTGGCATTGACGTATTGAACGTTTGCACCGAACTTATTCATAGGTGCGTTCAGAGCGATGTCGTTGAGCTCGTTCTCGAATAAGTCCTTGCTGACAAACGAGTAATTCCCGCCGATACTCAAACTCGGATTGAGGTAATAGGTCATGCTAGCATCAATTCCGTTGAGCGAGATGTCACCGTAATTACGATAGGTCAACAGGACCGCATTTGGATCCGCTGCCTCCTTAGGCGTTACGGTACCAAAGGGGATGAAAGCGGGGCCGTTGTTCTCAGTGCCAGCCACGAACAACTTTGTCAGTTCATCAATAGCTGAACCGTTGCCGTTACCTCCCTGAGCAGGTGCATCAAAAGCAAGCAATGCCTGATTCAGCGTGGCATTTTTGGGGTCGCTTAATGCTGCCGTCAGGTGCTGTCCCAAGAAGGCGGCCAACGAATCCGCATCCAAGAACACATTCGGAGTCTCAACGACCAAGGGACCGATGAAATCGTTAATTTTTGTGTGATAGACATCGGCGGAAAAAGCCAACTTGTTCATGAGAATCCCTTTGTAGCCGAATTCATACGTCTGTGTTATTGTCGGCTTAAGCGGGTCAACATCGTTGACATCTTCGATATCAGCAAATTCGGCAGTCTCTGGATTAACGGTACGTAAAACATTTTTGACCCCATCTACTTGCTCAGGGATGAGGTTAGCAAATCCAGTAAGAATTTCTTCCTCTGTGGATGCTGCAAGTGATGCTGCAAGACCTTGTACTACCTCCGGCGGTAGCACTTGAAGCACTTGTGGCACTATCTGTTGCAGCTGTTCGGGTGGCAGTGCAGCGATCGCGCCCGGTTGCAGCAATGGAGCGAATTCTGGCGGTAACCCTTGCAGCACTTGCGGTGGGAGCGTTGAAATCGCTTGTGTTGCCACGCCTTGAAGCGTCTCTGGGGGCAGTCCTGCAATAACCTGAGGCAATGCCTGCGGCGTGAAAGATTGCTGTATGGTTTGCTTCACTGCGGCTTCAAAAACTGGCTGCACGCCAGCCATGATCGCCCCTCGTCCGATGCCCCACATGAGGTTGGTAGCAATAGGGTCATCAAGGGGAAGGTATGCGTCCGGTGCAAGTTTTGCCACCGGTGAGAAAGGTGAGCGAAACAGTGGACGACCAGCTGCATCCCTGTTGAAGGTCAATCCTGTGTCACTGCCGGGACCCTGTGCCCGTATATCAATATTAGGGCTGAACCCTAATATTGGTTCAAAATTGCTGCCTAACCCGTAGGCGTCCGGAGCTGCTAGCCGGTCAAGGAACAGGTTGGAGGCGCTAGGCGTACTGAAAGCACGGTTAAGGGTGAGCCTCACGTTATGGTCATCGTTTGGTTGGAAGGCAAGCGCGACACGCGGTGAAAGGACCGGATCGTTGAGGTGGTTGTGGCTGTCAGCCCGTCCGGCGAGGATGAGCTTTAACTGTGAAGTCAGTTTGGTTTCCGACTGCAAATACGCGCCGATCTCATTGATGTTGTCGCTATCTTCATTGCGGCCATTGATTGTCCCCTCAGTGTCAGGGCGGGTTAGTAACAGATCGAGACCGTAGGTAAAGCGTTGACGCTCTCCGAGGCTGTAACCGTGTTGAATCTGTCCGACGTATAGGTCGGACTTATCTACGACCGGCAAGTTATCCCGCAGGGTATAGGTATCCCCGGCATCGCTACGATTCCAGAAGGCTTGTGCAAAGAGGTCTTTGTAAATGAACCGCCCTTGTACGTAACCGTAGGTCCAGTCTTTGGCTTGACCGGCACCGAGACCGGTCAATTCGGTGCCGGTGGTTTGTGTGAAACCGCTAGCAAGAATTGTTGTTAAATCATCGCTGGGTTTATAATCAAGGCGGAATTCGCCACTCCCTTGGTACGTATCAAAGATTGGCTCTCCTGGTCCGTTGAGATCTTCTGACGATCGCCCTTCTTCCCAATCATCCCCTTGGAAATACCGTCCTGACAACTTATAGCCAACCGTCTCATTGATAACGCCGGCATGTCGGAGCGACCCCATAAGTATACTGCGCTCACCGCCGCCAAGACTGACGGTTGTTCCTTGAGAGGTGAACGGCGAACGGGTGAGGATGTGCATGACGCCGTTGGCGCTATTTGGACCGTACAGCGCCGAACCGGGACCTGAAACGACTTCAATCTGCTCGATATCCTCGCTTGAGGTCGGAATGAGGGAATAGGCGTTGAGCCGCAGCGAGGGAATACGCGCGATGCGATTGTCAACAAGCGCCAACAGTGAACCTGAAAACACGTTGTTGAATCCACGGACGACAACGTGTGACGAACCCAATCCAGTGTTCACAACATCCACCCCACGCACTGACTTCAAGTGTTCGGTAACACTTGGTGCAACGCGGTCTTTGATTTCTGTAGAGGAAACTACCGAGACCGATGCTGGTGCTTCAAGCACCTTTTCCCGACGACGCGAAGCCGAAACGGACACTTGATCGAGTTCAATAATCTCTGACGAAAGCGCAATCTCTACCGATGTTGTGCCGTCAGCGACGACTTCGACGTTTGCCACCATCTTGTCGGCATAACCGGGGGCAGATGCGGTAATCGTATAGACCCCTGCAGACAGATCTGCAACTTCAATCATGCCGGACGCATCGCTGGTACCTTCAGTAGAAGTACCGGCCTCGGACGTGATCGCAATGGAAATGCCGTCCAGTTTTTCACCGGTTTGGGCGTCCATCACCGCAACGTTGAGGGTGGCAGCTTCGGCGAACACCGAAGCGATGCACATAACGGCAACCAAGGTTAACAACAGGCCACTGCGTTGCTTCAATTGTTGTATCATTTTACCTCCCCTATTGGGTAGTGTTGTTGGGCGCTGCCTCGATTGGCAGCAAGCCGTGAACCAACTATGGTAGATTTTAGGATTACTTGAACACTCTCAATACACAACCAACCCCCTAAATCCCCCTTGTCAGGGGGACTTCAGAAACTTTACGAAGGTCGAAGTTGTCGGCAAATGTCCACTTATTTGTCTAATTCACCATAATTAAGGCAGTTATAGGATAAAGGCTCAATTTCCCCGTTGTCAGCAACATAGGAAATTGGGTCGCCCCTGTATCTAAACACAACATACAGGTGTATTGTTTA
Organism: Candidatus Poribacteria bacterium; assembly: GCA_022826645.1. GTDB lineage: Bacteria > Poribacteria > WGA-4E > WGA-4E > PCPOR2b > PCPOR2b. The sequence continues at coordinate 106,758 of JAJDUM010000007.1, read as the reverse complement.
TATTATACACAATATATCCGTGATTTAGCAACATTTACTAATGAGGCGTCAAGCCCAAACACGCATTTTTATCAGAAAAAAGATGCGACAAAGCTGTTCTTTATAAATTTTGACAACAAAATTCTCGGATTTCAAGGCAGCCACGACTTCAATGGAACTGATTTATCGTGAAAAACTACCAACGCTACAGATCGTGCCTTTTATGCGATGGTGAGGACCTGCGCGGCAACCAACGTGTCCAGTCGCCAGTCGCTCAATATTTCCTCCGCGACAACTGTTGTCATAATGGCTCCAGTCTGCTTCGCGGCGAGGTGCCAACTTTCCTGATGGCGCGCAAGCGCATCGCGATATCGTTTTTCAGCAACGCTGTCTATGAAGATTTCTTGCGCGACATCTGTCTCCGAATCAACGAGTCGGAGGTTGCCGCGTGCGGTTGGATTCACGTCAACCTCAGCTAACACCTGCACAACAATGACTGCTGTCGCTCGCTCGGCAAACTGTGCCAACGTCGTTAATGGATCTCCCAGCCAGAGTAGGTCGCTGAGCAGCACACGCAATCCATATGGCCGCCATAATGGTGGAAGCTTCGCAAATGAGGTTGGCAGGTCCCCGCGATGCGTAAAGTCGATTTCTTCCCATACTGATGGTCGGTCGGTCCCGTTGTCCACCTGCTGACACCCGTCTCCTGCTGTCCAAGCGGTGTGGGAGTAACCGGCATTTGCTGCGGCAGTGGCAAAGACCGCCGCTAATCCGAGTGTTGCTTGCGCCTTGGGACTATCCTCAAGTGCCATGGAAACAGAACCGTCAATGACGACATCCAGATGCGGACTGACTTCGTCGCGATACAGCTTAACGGTCAATTTATCACTTCGAGCGAAGCCTCCCCAGTCAATTCGGCGCAGGTCATCGCCTGGTTGGTATTCGCGGTGATCGATAAACTCGAGCGAACTGCCCGGACGCTTCCCCATCTGACTGCCTGCAGCCCCGAAGGGAACATTACGCGGTGCGGTTAAGGCATATCGCGTCCCTGCACGTTCGCCGTCTATGAGGTATTGTCGGTAGATTTCGTTCATACGGTTTTGATAATCTGGTTATTTATTATAGCGTAAGTTGACAGGCAATACGTAGGCTGAATCGCCCTGCCCCTACGAGAAAACCGACGGTCTTGAATAGCTAGTATTTGAATAAACATAACAAGTAAAGGCGTTCCTGATGCGTTTTATCTCTGGTGTCCTGTCCGTCCGCTTGCTCGCTTTCGTGCCTGACTTAAAGCATCAAGCATTCCCTCCCGTTCAGGAGGTGTTTCAGGTTTTTCCGTTTTTTCTGGCGTGGACTGTGCCGTCTCCTCAGTCGAGGGTGGTGCGGTCGCTTGAGCTACCTCGCGCTCTTCCCGTGGTATCCGTTGTGACACTGCTGTTACAAACCGACGTCCGTGTCCCATGGATAGCAAGCCTGCGCGGCGTTCCAAGATTTCGAGAAGTAGCAGGATGAGTGCGGCAATTAGTAGCCATGGTTGGAGCGAGATTAGACGGGACTGTCGTGGCAAGTCATCCCAGATCTCCCCCAGATTAATCCTCTGTTTCCCGTCGGTCACTTTTGCCAGTCGCTCCAGCGTTGCAACCCCCGATTCGGTGCGAGCAGGTTTGAACTCCGGTGAATAGGGTAGACAGACAGGAGGTAGCGATATATTTCCGCCGCCCGGAACCTCTACCGTTGCTAATACTGTTTCGCTCCCGTGGATTGGGATGTCTACAGCGAGGGTATCGGCAGATCTCCAAGATAGCTTGGTTTCATCAACAGATGGTGTTTGTCCAACAGCACCACGGAGTACTTTCACGGTGGGTAGTTCTTTGAAGACCTCCGCTTCCCGCTCTGGATTCAGATGAAGCTGTACCACATTGATTCCGTTTCTGACTGTTTGCGTTAGTAGCATCTCATCGGGTAGGCTTCCGCTATCACCTGCTGTCCAGCGCGCGAGGCTCGTGAGAAAATTCCCAACGTCCTTCCAACCTGCAATGGGACCCGTAAACACCCCATCGGCTTCGCCTGTGTAGCAGAGTACCCGACCAATCCCTGCCTGCCATGCTGCCACAACTGGTGCTTCGTACTCATCCACCGTCACTGCGGCGAGATTCGCGCTAGGCCGGATGTAACAGAGATTATACCCGCCGATCGGAGTCGGTATCTGATGTCCCCTCCCGGTCAGAGAGACCATGCCCCCCGTCGTCCGAACTACGGTCAGCTCTTCAATGAATGTGCTACGTGCAACAACGAAGGTATCTTGTGCAAACAGGCGTGGCAATTCTTGGGCGTTTTGGGTAAAAAAGACACGTCCTTCCCCGCGGCGAGCGATGTCACGGAGTAAGTCGGCGTCGACGTCACTGGCTGTGCCCAATCCGACAACGCTGACGGTTATGTTAGCTTTTCGACATTCCTCGAGCAGTTCGCGGTATCGTCCGGGTTGCTCTGAATCAGCGGCATCTGCAAAAAGGATGATATGCCGGGTACCGGCTTCGGCTTTCACGAGCATCCTGGCTGCGGCAGAAAGTGCCTCATAGACGAAGATCCCACCGCCTTGTGAACGGATGCGCAGAATTCTACCCCGGTTGCTCGACTGATCCTCAATCGGTGCAAGGTTTACAACGATGTGAGGCGAACTGTCAACCGCAACCACACCGAATTCATCCATCGGTGACAGCATATCTAACACTTCTGCAGTGGCGAGATTTGCTAGTTGCATTTTCGTTCTTCCGTCGCCCACTGTCATTGACATGCTGCCAGACCGATCCATGGCGACGACAATCGCCAGTGATAACTTCCGGTGCTCTCGCCGCAACTCCATCAAGACCGGCATAATTGGTTCAAGCGGCGATCTGAAATAGCCGCCCGGACCGTAAGCGTATTTACCGCCTGTCATCATAAGTCCCGACCCAGTCTCCTTGACCCAAACGGCGAGGTTTTCCATGCCGCGGAGTCCAATCTCCTCTGCCAACACGTTTTCGATTAACACAGCGGAATACCCTGACAGTTCATCAAGCGACCAACGATACGCCGACGGTGGAGCCGATTTTAGGTCCAGTCCACCCACCCGTAGCAGACGCACCAACCCCGAGTCGGAAGCGTTAGCAACGTGTAAGATTGGACGCGGACCTCTGATGCCGACCAGAATTTTTGCCGTGTTATTCTCTGGCACCGGATCGGTTTCTGCTCCTGAAATCCGCACGGTGTACTGATGGGTTCCCGGTTGTGTCGCCTTGTCCCGAAAGATGAGACGACTGAGGCCGGAGGGCACGTTTCGCGCACCAGCTGCTAACCGTTGGTTCCCGCGGAACAATTCAAATGAGATTTCGCTGGGAACTGGTGCGTGTACCCATGCAGCGAGCATGAAGGATTCGCCGGGGTTGACCGTCTCTGGCGCATCTATCTGGGAAATAGCGATATCGTTTGTCGAGGTTCGCTGCATGAGACGATAATCGAGGGGGATGCCTCGCGCTGCGGCTTGAGCGGCTATCCCGGATGGATCTTTTCCTGTCCATCGTCCATCGGAGAGCAGGAGCACCCTGCCGGGCGCATCCCGCGGGATGAGCGCTGCCGCTTTCTCAATGGCCCCATTCAGATCGGAAGCGTCACCGTGAACTTCACTGACAAAACCGGCAAACTTTCCACTTTGGGGAGATTGTTCAACGGTGACAACCCTGCCGAAAGAAACGACAGCAAGGTTATGATCGCTCTTCATGGCACCTTGGATGAGATCGATCGCTTCCTTTTGCCTGGCATCACTGTCGGGAGGCATCGACTGGCTTCTGTCCGACACAACGACAACTGTACCTGTCCGGCTCGGCAATTTCACAGCAAGACCACACATCGCAAGTAGGATCAGGCACAGCACCAATAGACGGAGCACCTCCAAGAAGCGAGAGGGAAGTCTCCAGACACGCAGAGATATGATTAGGGGAATGAGTAGGAGCAGCCAGATTGGCTGTAGGAGTGTCATGGGTGTAATGGTGTCAATTACATATCGCCGCGTAGACCAGCGGTTTAACGGTGTGGCTCAGTGGGGAAAAGGGGATGTATTGTGCCAAGGTAATCGCTACCAGCTCGTCCCGTGGTGAGATCCAGAATTCGGTGCTGGTTCCGCCGATCCAGCCGTACTCACCGATTTGGGACGCAGGCACCCAATCGGTTTGGTGAACGCGGACCGAAACACCAAGTCCGAAACCGAGTCCCCCATAGCGGTCGTTTGGTTTCTTATCGAGTGGTATCAGGTTATCGGGTAAATGGTTGCGAGTCATCAACTCGACGGACTCCGCATTCAGTAACCGGTTTCCGGATAGCGTCCCCTTACATGAGAGCATCAGACAGAATCGGGCGAAGTCGGAGGCTGTCGAAACTAAGCCTCCGCCAGCGGATAGGAATTTCGGTTTCTCTATGAAACTGGTCTTGGATATGTAACCGGTGCCGCCCTCCGGTGCATCAATGGTCTGGAGACCTCCCGCCGGTTTTGGACCGTACATGCCTGCCAACCGTTCGATCTTCTCTGACGGTACATAGAACCCGGTATCCACCATTCCCAAGGGCTGGAAAATTCGCTCTGCCAGGAATTGGTCGAAGGCTTGACCGGAAGCGACTTCGATGAGCCTTCCTAAGACATCGGCGGCGATGCTGTAGTGCCATTTGGTTCCCGGCTGATATAGCAGTGGGATTTTACCGAGACGCTCGACAAGCTCCTGTAGATTGCACTCATGCAGGCGGTCCAACCCCGCTTCACGATAGCACTTATCGACCGCAGTTGTGCCTGCCATATACCGGACAGCGCCGGGCAATCCAGCAGTGTGCTGCATTAGATCTTGAACGGTCATTTCCCGGTTCGCTTTCATGGGCGTGAACAGATCAGCGTCCGGGTCCTGTGCCACCTCCAGGCCATCCAATTCGGGTAGATATGCGGCAGCGGGTGCATCGAGTGTCAGTTTCCCTTCCTCACAGAGCATCATTATGCCTACAGCGGCGATCGGCTTGGTCATCGAGTAAATCCGGAAGATTGTATCTTCTTCCATCGGCTTATCCGCTTCGATATCCATCATGCCGTATGCTTCAAAGTGGGCGACCTTGCCCCGCCGGGCGACCAGCGTGACTGCCCCCGCGAGTTCTTCATCCTCAATGAAACCTTGGGTAGTGGAGGAGACGCATTCAAGTCGTTCTGACGACAGTCCTACCTCGTGCGGGGCAGCGGTCAAATCAAGGAGATTGTCATGACGATAGCTACCTGTTTCAGAGATCTGCTGTTTGCTCACCGATTCCTCCAAGTTCTGATGGCTAAGATGCTTTATACCAGCTTCACACCATTTCACACAGCTACCCGATGAGTTCTTTCAGTTTGGCTGCCCGGTAGGCGAAAATTTTCTCTATGTCTGGAGCGACGAAAAATTTTTGAATGAGGCTACCGCCAAGTACCGCGTACTCCACTTCATCCCTGACCAGCGTACCATCGGAAACAGGAACAAAGGTATGCGTATGAATCCAACGTCGGTAGGGTCCTCGGCGTTGCTCATCAGTGAAGGCGTGGGGAGGACTCCAATCTGTTATCTCGCTCTGCCAGCGGATGGGAACACCACGCAATTTAAGGCGATAGTCAATCAGGGTTCCGACTTTCATCTCAATAGGTGCGGGTGTCAACATTTGGAAATCGAGCCAAGGTGGGGTTATCTCAGCAAGGTTATAAGCATCTGAAAAGAAACTAAAAAGTTCGTCTTGCGGCTTCTCAATTTTCTGTTCGGTTTTCAGGTGGAACACTCTCATTTTAGGCACCTCCGTGGCAAATTGCTCTACTCTAGGCAATGTGTGATAATACTATGTTTCATGTTTCACAAGAATCAGGTGCAGTGTTAGGATACCAATGGCGAGCAGTAGGAAGAACCACGCAAAACTTTGGTAGCCCCACCATCGCAGCGTCGCTTCTCCCCAGGCACCCCACCGTCCTGTAGTCTTAGCGGTCAGGTCTGACTCGGATTGGTACAGTGCGTTTGAGGAGAAGGCATATTGATCGGTGCCTGCACGTATCTCATAGATACCGACCATTTCAGCTTTAAGGTTTATGGTTCTGTCGAGTACAGACTGTACATGTAACTCACCATCCGGTGAAGTAACCTCCACAGATGATACCCCTAACTCAGTTCTCAGTGTGGTGAGGTCCCCTAAGCGAAGATTGGTACGTTCCAATCCGGGTGTTTGGGAGGCTCGCCACTGAAGGAGATTCCACATCAGGATGGGCCAGTTTGGCGAATTTTGGAGTGTCGAAAAATCTGGATGCAAACGTAGTCGGATTTCATGGGCTCCCGTGAGCTGCTCGGTATCGGTCAGTAGGGGCACGTTTCCGGCGGTGATAATTGGTGTACCCATAAACTGCTCTTTCATACCAGCTCCCCATACTACCCCGTCGAGCGAAAGTCCTTCAGTTAATGGATGGGTCAGATCAATAACAAAGGGACCGAGATAAGCCGATGTTTCCGATTCAGTGATAATTCGCATTGACCATGCCTCAACGGAATCATCGGCAGTCGCGGTATCATCAAGAAACAGCAGCTCATGACCGATTTTTACGGACTTGGCCCTGTCGGCCGATGTCAATGCGTCCTCAACAAGCGAACGGAGCCGTGCGTCTTTAATACGGATATCGACAAGCACCGGTTTTCGCGGTTGTGGCAAAAGCGTAACCTCGTTATCAATGGCAAGCACATCGTCCCCAATTCGTGCACGCAACGGGGGTGTTTCGGGCGGAAGATTAAGGAAAATTCGGCGCGTCGTCCGTGGATCCATTTCGAGCGTGGAATGGTGCAGCGGTGGTGTTAATTCTCCCTCAGCGGCGCCTACCGCTTCCACGATCAACTCTGTGCTGCGCACATCTGGAGAAAGATTGGTTATTTCTAACAGACACCGGTCGCCCGAATCGGTGGCAGTTCGGGTAGCGTTGACAAACGCAACGTTGGACCGAGAAATTCCGAATGACCACCACTGCATCCGGTCTGACTCCATTAGTTCTGGTGGCGAATCATCTGTGAGGACCAGTATGAGAGCGTTGGCACCCCCGAGCTCAGCAGCGAGGCTTATCGCCGCTTCCAAGTCTGCGAAAGGTGAAAGACAGTGCCACGCATCAAGTTGTGCAATTGCTTCGGCTGTCGTTCGTGCGGTTTCGTTTAACAACTGTGGTTCTGTGCCGGCAAGCACGTAACGGACTGCGTAACGGCGGTTTGCAAGTAGATTGAACCTTCGAGACGCAAGTTTCTCGTCAAGTGCTGCAATCGCTCGGCTTTTGGGCATATCACCTGTACCTGCCAACATCGAAAAGGAGTCATCAAGAACGACCATCAGTGGGACCGCACCTTGTGATGTCCGAATAATTGGAGCTGCCACTGCGAGGGCAAGCAATATAATAGCGAGTAATTCCAGTAAGAATAGGAGCGATGTCTGCAGCCGATCAACGCGCAAACCACCTTCCCGCGCCTGCTGCTGGTTGACCCATAGCATCAGACTGGACACAGGGTAACGTCGCGATCGGGTGCGGAGCAGATAGATGGCGGCAAGTCCCAGAATCGCCAGAAGTGAGAGGAAGCCGAGTGGAAATGTGAAGGTAGGGATCATAGATCACCGCCGCCGGTCTGGGGTTCTTAGGTCTGGAATAACGCAAGCTGCCACCTTGCTGGAGCAAGATTGGTTCATTCGTTCATTGGTTCATTAGTTAATTGACCAATTGGGTTGCTGAATGAGAAAGTAGGCCAGCTATGCTAGATTTCAGCATTGCTTCGACACTCCCGAGGCACAGCCAACCCGCTAAATCCTCAACCCCTCTGATAAGAAGGGAAAGACAAGTTGCTTTGAATCCCGATTTATCGGGGGAGAGAAGATCCCCTATCGTCCCAGCCCCCTTGTCAGGGGAGTTACCGGGAATTTGGGAAACTCGGTTTCACTATCTGGATCCGTTTCCTCAAGCGGTTTGCTGTTCTGTTTCTAAGGCCGGTCGAAAGCCGCTAAACTGCCTGATGAACCATGGCAGACTGAGCACACCAATGACCACAGCACAAAAAATCGAGACAACTAAACTAAAAGGGACAACCGCACTTTCATGAAACAGAAAGGCGCCGAGGGGGCTCATGACCAGCGAATTCTCCTCCCATTTCCCGCGAACAAAGAAGAGGGCGAGCGGTATAATTGTTGTTGTGACACCCAAAAGAACGAGGGCAATTATCCACGTATGGGTGTTGGTAACTCGGTCCGCGAGAAAGTTTCTTCTTATCAGCGAAGCTCCCAACGCATAGCTGAATGCATACAACCCCAAAATAGCTGGTGGTGCGATGCGGTGCATCTCATCACCGGTTTCCATGTGCGGAAAAACAGTCAACCACGCCACCGCAGATAGCACCGTCAAAGTTATTATCAAAGAAGACCACACTACACCACCGCCAGCACCGCTATAAAAAAGAAATGCCAGTGGCCGAAACACCCATCTGCGTGGAACAGTGCGGCGAACCCGCCACCCCAAACGCTCCCGTTCGCTGACAGCAACAAATAGCCCGATGGAATGCAAGAGAGTATTTACGATTGCCCACACCATAACAGGGTTGAAGTCATTAACATCTATGCTCCAGATCGCTGCACTGGCTCCGCTCAAAACCCATACTGCCGTAATAAAGATGCGCACAGGTAGTGCCCGATTGGTGGAGACAGGACTTATCAGCGCGGTCGACAGTAAGGCACAGATGCCGATAAGTGATAGTCCACCGACGAGCACAGTCAACGCATTTCGCCAGAATTCCCAAGATCTGAGTTGACTCCCCATGCCGGAGTGCAGAAGTCCATCAGGCGCGAACGTGATTGCGATTAGAGTAAAAAAAATAACAATGATAATAACAAACCAACCTACACCGAGAATCACCTTGAAAACCCGATTGGCGGGTATGCAGCCTATGAACATGGCACACTGGATGCTTACCGCGACCACAATGAAATTGAGTGCGAGCAGAATGAAAACCGACGGCAAATCAACACCACGTAACAGGTAGGTGAAGGTCATAAATGGCATACCGGCACTATAGAGGAGAACGGTAATAACAAGCGCTGCGAGGAACTTTCCCCAGATGATCGATCGCGGTGCAAGGGTCGTTATAAATAGGAGATCCACATTGGCATCGGCTCGCTCGCTTGCCAGCCGAATGCCTGTATAGGCAGGCACAAACAGCAGGCATGTCCCAAACAGAATGCTCTGTAATACCCGAAAGGTGTTCAGTCCCGCATTGAAAGATGTAGAAATAGATTCATCTGTTATCAGGAATAGTCCCATGATAAGCAGTTGAAGACAAAGAAAACAGATTAGTATCACAATTAGGAACTTTCCCTGCACCGCTTGCCGTAATTCTTTGACAACGATAGGATTGAGTCGGTTATCAATTCTGTCGAGGAGATTATCAATAGATTTCACTATTCCTCTCCCTTTGTCACGTTCATGAAAACAGTTTCCAGATCACTGCCCTGCTGCTTGAACTCGACGATGCGATATCCATCTCGGACCAGATTATCGAGAAGATCGCTGCAGACCTCTTCAGATCCGTTGATTTTCACCTCTATCTGGTCTCCTAACCGGTTGGTCGCTGCAATATTCGGATGCAACAACAGAGAATTGTACATGTCATCTTGTCGATTAAGCGCTCGAATCAGGACCGTGTGCTGCTCGATTTCTGGCTTAGCAATGTCTTGCAATGTCCCCAAAGTGATGATTCGCCCCTGTTCAATAATAACAGCTCCGTCACAGATTTCTGAAAGTTCAGTTAGGATATGTGAGCTGATCAGGATGGCTTTTTCTTGGCTCGAAAGGATTCTCAGAAGTTCCCGCAATTCCACTCGAGCCCGTGGATCCAGTCCGGCTGCGGGTTCGTCCATCACCAAGACCGGCGGGTCATGAAGTAGGGATCGTGCCAAGCTAACTCGCTGCTTCATTCCTTTTGAAAGAGCGTGCAAGGTTTTTTCCCGAATGGTTATGAGATTGGTGAATTCTTCGACATTTTCGACCACCCGACGGCGTTGCGGTCCAACCAATCCGTAGGCGCGTGCGAAGAAGTCGAGGTATTCATGGACAGAGATATCCCGGTGCATGGGGAGCGCATCAGGCACGTATCCAACCAATTGACGCGCCTTCTCGGGCAACTCCACAATCGAGAGATCGTCGATTTTAGCATCGCCGCTTGTGGGTTCATCCAGCGTTGCAAGTATCCTCATCGTAGTGGTCTTGCCCGCACCGTTGGGTCCAACAAATCCAATGATTTCCCCCGATGAGAAGCTAAAAGAGATGTCATCAACTGCGCGTGCTGCGCCGAAGTTTTTTGTCAGGTTAAGGATGTTCACTTGCATGTGTGATACCCCAGATTACCGCGAAGACACGGTGATCGAATTAATGCTCATGCTAAAGGGGATTGCAGAACGCTCAGAGAGACGGAGTTTTCAAGAAAAAACTCGGTTTCTGTTGCACGATTTCCCAACATAAATAGAAGAATGCTTCGCTGTGATTTTTATAATCGCCATGTTAAGTTTTAACCCATCCTAACTGGGTCGGGACTTTATTCCTCTGTCAAAATGCCGTAGACGGTAGAACTGCCCCGCTCTTCAGTCACTTTTTGGAGTCCTTTCTCGATAAACGGGGAGGTTTCCAAGGTTGCAATATAGCACCCGGGACGGAGATATTCCTCAGGTTCTGTTTTGAGATGTTCGATAGCTTTTAGCCAATCATCAGAAGCAAATATCCCGCGCAAGTTAGATAACTGCTCACCGTAGATTTTCAGTGCCTCCCCATCTTCATCACCTTTGATATCATACGTATGTCCCCAACGCAGATCCACTATTCTCCAATGATATCCAGGCTGCTTAATAGCAACTGTAAGATCACTAGACAATTGTAGGTCATGGGTTGCCATTACATATCTGAGTGCGTCTGGAACGTCACCTTTATCCAATGCTTGATAGGTTGAAGCGGAGGACATTTCAAACAGAAGGTTCTCATCCGGATTTTCCAGACGCACCATCTCGAATGGTATCAGCTTCGCCTCTTCACCTGCGGAAATATCGTCCCCAAAATAGATTGTCCCACCTTTGTCCGCTAACCACAACTTGCTTATGTCTGCCCCCAATCCATTGACAATCCGTAGTCCGGCATCTGTTCCCCTTCTAACTGTGATACGCTCACGTCTCACTTCACTCTTGCGCACCATGAAATCCGATGGAACGCGGGCAGTTATCCAACCGGTTGCCAAATGCTGATCCTGTGTCCAATCAACGGTACGAGCTGTGTTTGTAGTCATCGATTGAGGTGTAGGAGTCAACTCCGTCTCATAGCCGAAGTGCAACCCCTCACTCGGAATCAGCGCCGAATAGAATGCTGTCCTACCAATGGTTGTCGCACGGTGAGTTTTTTCGTCGAGAATCGTTAACCCTTCGGTCCGGATATGTCGCTTCCACCCTTCGGAAAAAGTTGCGTAAGCGAACACAGCAAGACAGGTTGCCAGTGAGATAACCGGTGTTGTCCACAGCATCCAGATACGCCGTTTTTTCCGAGATAGTACAACGAGATTCACCGGACCAACGATCAGAGCAAAAAGGAGCATCAGAAAATAGAGCCCCCGTACGGGAATTCCCAAGCTGTCCACCACCGGAAAGACGTTGTTGACCTCCCCACTCAACCCTTCCCAACGCCAAGGGATCGCGGTCCTGAGCCATGATTCCATAACCTGTGACCATTGGTCATAATTCAGCGCGGTTGTATCCATTTGAGGACTTACGATACATTCACCGAAGCCGGCATCGTAAAGAGTTAACTCTGCAGCTGGTGTGGACAGTTCAGAGTTGGGCAACGCCTTCAATCCCCACCGTTCTGGAAGTTCTCGCCCTCCTAACACAAACAGGGAACCGCCGCATTCGACGTAGCGCCATAGCGCAAACTGAACCTCAGGTGGCATTCGCCGGATAGCGTCACCTGTAACGACAACGCCATCGAAACTTGAGAATCCGAGCCAATTTGTGCTCCACGACGAGACAGGAAATCCGAGGTCAACGATCTCGTAGGGCACCTGTCTACTACTCGAAGAGGGAAATGGACCGGTTGAAGGAGAGGGACTACTTGAAGATAGCGGACCGAAGAAGATATCAGCATGGGTATGTAGCTCAGCGGTATTCACATCCCGACTTATTAGGACCCGGGGGCTCAGGTTAGTAACGCTTAGATGCATACCGCTAGGTGTTGGAATACGATGCAGACGTACCTGTCGTCCGTGATCGCTGATGGACAGCGGGACCTTTTCCTCCTGCATCTTACCGTCGATAGCAACCCCCAAACTGCTACCATGCATCTGTACAGGAGGTTGAAATAACGAAACGCGGACTGTGGTGGACGGAGCAACAACGACTGAGCGAGTCATCTTTCGTATGTAGGTCTCGTACCCGTAACTTGATTCAGGCAACATCAATGTGACTTGATGCGTTTTCTCGGGGGAGCGGTTAGACACGGCAATCCTATATTCCGCATAACCGTGGAAAGTGTTGGCACTTGGGTGGAGTTCTGGTGAGACGGTAATATCCTCATAATCGACCTGTGCGAAGCCACTGACCACAGCACAACCCATCCAGACAAAAACTAGAAAAAAAATGGCGCGCAGGTGGAAATATCGTATTGTTGATTCAGGGAGAAGTGAACGCATCTCTGAACTCCTTTATTCACACTGAAACAGACCTACGCTGAACGAATTTCCAAGTCATCGGGCAGATTGAGGTCGGTTTCGTCGAGGGCAGCGAGCAGGCCATCCACAATCGCGAAGGTATCTACACCGTCAAATCGGGCTTGATAGTTGAGGATCACACGATGGTTCAGGACAGACGAAGCGACGGTTTTCACATCCTCAAATCCGACGGTCGGGCGACCTGCGAGCAGCGCAGATGCCCGCGATGCTTCCGCCATTGCAATCGCTGCGCGCGGTGAGGCGGCGTATGTAACGTATTTTCTTACTGCTTCGGTGGATTCGGGTGCGCTCGGATGGGTGGCAGCCGTCAGACGTGAGATGTAACGCGAGACGGGTTTGGGTAGGAAAATCCTATCCATCACATCAAATAACTGCTGTAGCTGCTCGGCGCTCATTGACCATGCGGGTGCAGGTGGTTCGCCACGGCGACGGGTTGAGATGATGTCGTCGAGTACATCCACGTCGGCGTGGGGAACGATCAGTTTGAAGAGGAATCGATCCAACTGTGCTTCTGGCAGCGGATATGTCCCTTCTAACTCAATCGGATTCTGAGAGGCGAGCACAAAAAAGGGAGTGGGAAGGGGGCGCGTATTGCCCAAGAGAGTAACAGACCGCTCCTGCATTGCCTCAAGCAAGGCGGACTGCGTTTTTGGGGAAGCCCGGTTTATCTCATCAGCAAGCAGAATATTCGTGAATACCGGACCCGCTTGGAAACTCATCTCGCGTTGCCCCTCCGGGGTTTGCTGCAAGATATGTGTTCCGACAATATCGCCCGGCATGAGGTCGGGGGTAAACTGTACCCGATTAAAGTCCAGACTGAGCAGTTGCCCCAACGCTTTGACAAGTGCAGTTTTGCCGACCCCCGGAACCCCTTCAAGCAAAATGTGTCCCTGACTCAGGATGCCGATGAGCACCATACGATGAAGTGCAGCCCGACCCAGTAGGATGTGATCCAGCTCGGCAAGTACCTTCTCTGTGAGTTCAACAGCGGGATTAAGTTCTTCAGGCTGCAGGAGGTTCTCGGATTGTATGTTATCTGACATGGTTGTTCAAGGTCTTTCAAAATACCGTTTAACCGCCCCTTTATGACGCGGTAGAACGGTTTGGGTGACGGACGAACCGCCGCCGGTGGCCGCACCATTGAGTGCTCCCGATTGCGATGTAGGATTTGATGTTTCGATCGATGGTGCCACGACGCTAAGTCCGACAATTTCGCTGTCCTCCAGAGAGGCGATGTCCGACAGCGGAAGGATTTCCGTTTTGAACTTTGCACCTTCCTCTGTCGTGCCGTCGGTCCAGGTCATGGGTGCATCGCCGGGACCTCGATCAACGCCTCGACACCATCCACCGATAGACTGGGCAACGGACTTACTATCTGCATTCTCAGCGAGGAAGGCAGCAAGTCCCTCACTATCGCACTGCCCAAGTCGCTCAGCTGCTTTCAGTGTTTCCAGATCAATCAGATTGGCCGCGTACAGTTTCGCCAATCGATCGCTGATCTCGCTTTTGGACAAGCGTAACGCGGCGGAGATCGCTTTCAGTTGCTCAAGCGTGAGTGAATTTGCATCGCCCTTCAGATCGGGGAGTTCCGTTGCGAGCAATGCATCCTCTTGCGCTGCTTCCTGAACCAAGCCAGATAAGGTCGCCATCGATTCCGCCAAAAGCCCTGCTTCCATCTCGGACCCTTCATTTATCAAGCCTTCGGACAAGGTCTCCGCTTCCGTTAGGCGTTCTGTTTCGCTCAGAGCTTCCTGTGCGGCCTCCGCTGATTCTTGCATGAGGGCATCCGAAAGATGGTCGAGCGCTTCCCATGTCTTGACCGGATCTTCGCCCGAAGCCTCCGCTTGGAGTTGAGCGAGTTTCTCTTCGAGCTTCTCAGCTTCGGTTAGCCCGATGATCTCTTCTTCCTTGAGGACATCAATTCCTTCTGCCAACTGCTTAACCTCCTCGCGGATATCAAGAGATTGGGTCTTAGAAATTTCCACAAAGCGTTGTGGTATCAGAAGACTGACACAGACGAACAGAGCAGCACCTGCAAAGCGAGCCCAAGCGACACCGCCGCGCCAACGCAAACGGGGTAGGCGCATTGCGGGCATCCGCTCCCGCCAGTTGCCCAACTCTGCGGTCTCCGCTGCCATCATCAACCCACCGGCACCACTGTATTTGTCAAGACTTGCCCGAAGCGTAGTTCGCGTCGGGATTTGACGCAACGCTAGCAGGACCCCACAAGCGATGGCAAGTATCAGACCAACACCGCCGCTAAATAAAATCAGGGTGGACATTCCACTCACTGCACGGAGGACAATGATAGCTGTTCCCCAAACAAGTCCCCAAACAGTTGCCAAAGTAAGTGTTCTCCTGAGGATTAGAATCGCTGCCATCTTGATTCTGAATTTACTAATTGTCTTATTGTCAGCGTTCATACAAGCCTTCCTATTAGATCTACAGCATTGTAGGGGATTCAGAAATTGCTACTTTACAATCGCAAATCAAAACGGGTTTATAGCCGTTCATTGGTCTCAAACGTTTCTCATCCTTCGTGCGATGACGCCCTGTCCACACACCCTGTGAATTAATTGAGACACCATCTTGAGAAATGTCTAATTAAGTATACAGATCAAGTTCTAAGGAAATTGCCATTGCGATTAATGCCAGTGAAAGGCAAACAGATGCAGCTGGTTTTAGTGATCGTGAGATCCATCTTCTTTGGGACCTGACCCGATTCGTAAAACGTGACCATCCAAATCTTCCACCCTGAGTTCGTATGCCCAAGGATAGTTGACTGGATGTTCTCGAATCTTCGCGCCAGTCGCCTTGTACTCCTCATAATACTGTTCAGCATCTTCGACGCCCATCCAGATCCATGTGCCGGGGTGCCCCTGTTCCCCCTCACATAGCATGATAGAATGATCGTCCCGTTTTACACTTCCAATATCCGGCGGATCGCCCCAATCCCACTCTTTCGTGAATCCGAGCACATTTACATAATAATCAAGGCTGGCAGCGAAACTTCTGACACTTAGAATAGGTATGATGCACTCCACCTTTGCTGCTCTTTTACTGGACCTCTGAAGATTCTCCTCCCGTCATAAAGTGAATGCTATTGGTACGATATAAATGCCTACGCAGGCAAAGGGGGAAAAATTGAAGGATGCGTTGCCTCAGAGCCTCATACGGACTATCGCTAAGATACATCACTCATCTGTAGATGTCAACAAGAATGTATGATAATGACGCAGTCCCGATAGGAAAAAAAGGAAAGCGCATAAGATTGGCAGGTTTATTGCATCTGGATAGCAACAGTGTTACCAACGAAAAACTTGATAGTGCGCTCACGACAGAAAAAACACGAAATTGAAAGGGGAAACGCAGATGTCAAAACAGAGACTGGAAGATAGCCACTCAGATTTGGAGGAGAAGGAGTCAGTATCACTGCCTCCGACTGCTGCCGAGGGAAGTTATCAGACCGTATCAGATGATACCGGGATTTCACGGCGTAGAGTTATGAAGAAAGAGAACCGTTACGAACACCTTATTCAGGGAGCAGAAAAGGCAAAACATAGCATTCGACGAGTGCAGCTCACCACCTTGTCAAGGGTTGTTAATACGGCCTTTACGGGTTGGACCATCAAGACCCAGAGTTAAGGACAAGTGCTGCGCTCTCTACGCCTGAATAAACCGGTTAGAAAAGATATAGAGCGAAGTGGAGGCAACTGAGAAAGATCTCAATGGCACTGAAAGCAGGAGGAGGGGATTTGAAACGTTATTTCGATGGAAATAGGATTGAAAACATCAGCAAGGCGGGGAGCACTCGCAAAAACCCTATGGACTTTACCCCTTGCTCTGAGGAGAGAAGATCTGAGATACGGAACGCTCGTACCGCCCGTAACATGAATCGGAATACTTCGATGATATTCCTCGCGAAGAAGGGGATAAAAGAAAACGGAATCATTACTGCCTCACATTTTGTCTTGTTTGCATCGAAATCACTTAGATGAAATAGGTGGAAAATCTGTCCGCAGAACTGTAACGTTAATATCATCCGAAAAGTTTCAACAATCACCAAAAAACGGAGCCTTGCCTTGGAAGGGGTTCTGAACCTCACCTACCTATCTGCGTCCAATGTATTGGATTCGGTCGTTTGAACTCGGATAAATTCAGAATATGCTTAAACTTTTGGGTTACGGGCGCCGTGTTAGTTTCAGAAAGGTTATCTTATGCGTGTAAAGTGTGTAATTCGTGTGTTTATATTGTTAGTTATGTTAACTGGTGCTGCCTCAGCACAGGACGAGGTGGGAAAATTAGTTTTTACCGTCCGCAAACCTTTGGACAACCGGGACGGTTTCCGAGCATCAACCAGAACGCTGGAAAGAGGGCGGGGAACAGCCAAATGGTGGGAGTTCTATGAGTATAATGTCTGCACGATGAATCCGCTCGGAACCGATTTCCGCCAGCTCACGAACGACGGACTTTCGCGCAGGCCCCGATGGTCACCAGACGGGGAGCATATCGCTTACATATCCGGGGTTGATGGAGCAGAATCGTTTTATGTGATGCGGGAAGATGGCACAGAGAACGAAAGACTCATCAAGAAACAGCATCGTATTCATGACTTCTGGTGGTCTCCACTAAGTCACGCAATCCTCGTTGTGGTTGAGATTGACCGTGCAAGAGATCGACTCGAAAACTGGGTCGTAACGATAGATGGTGAATCGACGAAACGCTGGAGAACCCGTCAATGGGCAAAGGGTTGGCTTCACTGGGATAGGAAAGGTGAGAAGGTAAAAGAACCGAAAAACAGGCTGCTTGAAGCGTTGCCGGACGGAATCAATTGGCCCGAATGGTCGCCAGATCGGAAATGGATTGCGTTTAAGACGGATGGGTTCCTCGCGTTGGTAGAACCGGATGTGGTCGGTGTGACCGGATCCTGGTTTCTCCAGAACGATGAACCTCCTTGCCACAGGATAGAGGAGTGGTCTCCGGACGGCAAACAGATTCTGTTTTATACTTCGGGCGAAATCTGCATCGCCACTGTAGAGAAGGGCCGGTTTAAGAGCTCCCTTAATCTGAGTCTTTACAAGGGACGGGATGCAACATGGCATCCAGACGGGAGTCAGGTCGCATTTATTGGAAGCGATTCGGGCGGAAGGCGAACCAGCGAAATCTTTATCGTTGATGTTGAAACGGGCAAGATGGATCAGATTACTTCAACCAGCTACGATTATTCTGACCTCCATTGGCGATAACTTGGGAGAAATGCGTCGGAGGGACAGTCCGCTTGAAATGGTTGGCTGGACTTACATGATAATCAGGGTAAGGAGATGGGTTTAGGAACTACGGAACAGTACAAACATACTCAGATTGGTTATCTTCTTTTGATTTCATACAGTGCAGCAGCGTTGTTTATGGTCTATTTAAATGTTATGGTAGATTTTCATCCGCTTGCCTGCGCCGGTCTGATTATGGTACTAATTGTGCTTAGGGTATTTAGTCGTTTGACGGTGACAATCGATGACCAAATAATTAAGGCTGAATTCGGTTTGAGAGTTATCCGTAAGGTTTTTCCGTTACAAGAGATTGAGGCATATCGTGTGGTTAGGAATCCTTGGTACTACGGTTGGGGGATAAGATTTACGCCTCGGGGTTGGCTGTTCAATGTTTCTGGTTTCTCAGCAATTGAACTTCAGATGAAGAATGGAAAGCGATATCGAATAGGGACAGATGATCCTGAGAATTTAGCAAGGTCACTTCAGAGTGCATTGAATGATAGCCCGGTTGCCTAACTCGACGGACGGGCAGATCTCCTGATAGGTTCTAATCGTTGCCTCAACAGAAAAATTCAGCACTTCAGAGCTGTTTTAGTAGGTCAATTTTCTGTGTTTGACATACCAGCACCCGTACATATATATCAACCCACAGGATTGACAGTATCTGGAGTGGGCCGTTCAGTTTTAGGCGTCCCAAAGTTCAGCAAGATGTAGAGCAGAACCGCAGAAATAATCATAACCCAGTAGAACGTCAAGAATCGCCAACCGCCAATGGTAACGGCGAGAATTTCATTCGGCAGTAGCGGTTTGAAGATCAGATAGAACAGTGCTTCGCTCCCGCCTGTGGCACCGGGTGTGGGTATGAATAGCGTAAGGATGAAAATGAGCCACTGTAGTAGCAGAAAGCGGATGAATTCGACTTCTACCCCTAAACTCGCGACAAGCATCGCAGCGACGGCATTCCGGCATGTCCACTGTATTCCCGCAATGATGGTGCTGAGTAGAAGACGAGATTTACCCGCCCTTCCAATCGTTCGACAGACGTTCAAAAAATCGGCCCCGGCTGCCTTCAACTGCTCTTGAAGTCTTTCCCACCTCCGAATTCTCAATCCTGACTTCCGACAAAGCAGCGCCAGTCCACCGCCTCCAGCCAAACCAACAATTAGGCAAGGTAGTACCCAATGTAGAGCGATTCCCTCTGCAATCAGATCGAATACTGGATGATTCCATGACGATGAAATAGTCATCGCAAGTGGCACCGCCACGATAAAAAAGAGGAGATCTTCCAATGTTGGCAACGTGGTTACACATGCTGCTGCGCCGGTCCTAAGCCCAGCTTGAACGAGCATGGCAATCTTCAAGGGACCACCCCCAACAGCTGTCGGAGTGACAGATGCAGCCAACTCATTGGCGAGAATGATTTTAGAAAGTTTGGCCAGACCCATGCGGTATCCAAGGAATCGCGTCCACATGATGGTGCGAACGGTGTGCCCTAACAACGGAACTAGCGTTAGCAGCATTGCCAACAAAAGATAGCGACCATCGAAACTGAGGAGTTCGGCAAGTTTCTGATGGTCTGTCGTCCAGAGACAGAAAACTAAATTGCCGACAACGCCGATGATAACGAGAATAAGTAGCGGCTTGACGATTCTGTCAAGATTCATCAAAGATGTTTTAGAATGCTTCTGTTCTTGCCTGTTATTTGATTCTGTCAATGTTTTGTTGTCCCTTTCTGGGCACATCAACAACGTGGTGGAGTTATATGTAGAACCTATCTGCTTTGGGTGGAGTGATACAACGTCAAAACTATAAGCTCAGTTTCCTTTTTGCCGCCATCCCCTTGGACTGTCAAAGATCACCTCTCCCCGCGCACAAGGCTATGCACTGGTCGGTATTCGTGGGGCAAGGCTCTAACCAATTGAATATTTTCCGCTTGATCGATATGGGAGAGCATTGTATAATCGTTTCTGTTGATTCGGTCTGTTACGGATGGACACCTCACGTTGAAAAATCCTAAATTCTTACCGAATAACAATACAGGCAATGAACGAGATTAAAAAAATAAGGGAGGGTTGGAGCACAGCGACTGTTGCCCAAATGGACGAAAGGATCGGAGCGTTTGTCGCTTCACGAGGAAGGGCAATTATCAATTCAACGACCCCAATCTCTTCCATTTGAGATTTCCTAACTCATTCCACTACACCACGGAGAGGAGATAGGCAGATGAGTGCAAGTAAAACAGAAGATATGACAATGGATGCCTATGTTCGAGAGGGTGAGCAGAAGGCTTTTGAAATCGGCAATCGGGGATCAATCCGATTTAACACCGATGGCACACTGCACAAGGACATCGCAGATGCCTACTGGCGTTGTGGGTTCTATGTGTTTGAAGGGGCGTTGAGCGCAGCGGAACTCAAGGATCTACAGGAGGATTTTGAGCGAGTGCTTGACCGTGCACCGTATACGAAGGATGCGGAGGTTGACTCAGAGGGAAGACCTGCACTTGGATTGGAGTTTACAAGATCCAGCTTCAATTTTGCAAAACCGTTGAGCGATCCGGTGGGTGGAACATCAAGCAACAACGGTCGTCATCCTGCCAAAATGGATGAACCCACCCCGCCGGAAGACGCACCGGACTTTGTCATTACGTCTGTCTCAGGACCGCTCCAGCTTATGGATTCCAGTCTAAGGCTCTATGGCCATCCGCAGCTACTGGCCGTCGCAGAGCATATCAACGGACCGGATTTCACGCCGTTCACTGAGTCCATAATTGTCAAGCCGCCGGGGTTGGGGGCATCTGTGGCGTGGCATCAAGACGGCACTAAACGGTGGGACAAGCCGGATTGGGACCAAGGCACACATGGGTTTAATTTCATGGCGCAATTATACGGGAGCACTGCGGCTAATGGGGTTTGGGTACTTCCCGGATCGCACAAAGAAGGCAAGCTCGATATCAGAGCGATGGTTGAAGATAATGACGGTTCTGACCGTCTGCCCGGCGCGGTGCCGATGGTGTGCGAACCCGGCGATGTTGTCATGTCTAACCGCCAAGCGCTGCACGCCTCTTTCCCGAACACTTCGGCGGACTGGCGGGTGACAGTCAACTTTGGATTTCACCGCTATACCTCTGTGATTGGCCTAGAAACAACCTATGGAGAGGAACCGGTGGTCTACGACGCAGAGCGCATCTTTGAAAGATCCCGTCTGATTGCAGTAGGCGTCGATGCCCGCCAGCAGCGCTTCCCACACGAACAGCCTTACGTTTACCAACCTATGGTTGGAAAGGAAGTCGAGAATAGGTGGTCCGAGGCAGCGCGAGAAAACATCGTGAAGGATTACAATCTGAGGGATCTCGGCATCTGAAGCATAAGGGAGAAATCCGACGGGACCAGGACTATCACATCTATTCGCATGACTCTTTCTCGGGGGAAAGCATGGCTACAACTCAGTTCGATGCTTGGGATGCGATTACCGAACCTGACGTGTTTATTAAAGCTGCCCTAGAGGAAGCCAATATCCCTGCGCTTATGATGTCGCTTGTGCACCTGACCGGTGACATGGGCATCATACGCGGAGACATTCGTCCACACCCTCGTGTCCTCGGCGATCCTTACGTCGGCATTACTGAAGCGCAGCGAGCGAATGTGCGGGCGCAAGCCCTTGAGATTCTTAAGACCTATCGGGATAGTGGTTGCAAGCTGCCTGAACCGCCCACCGTGGACCAGGTTCGTGAAATGATGGACTTCCTCGTCGGAATGCCTTTGCCCAACGATTACGGACAATTCCTGATGGGTGAGTTATCCTTGGACGGCGGAGATCCTTATGCTCAGTCGGGGATGGACGGTATCCCGCTAGAGAAAAGACGTGCATTTCACGTCATCATCATCGGTGCAGGTATGTCCGGTATCCTTGCCGCACACCGTCTCAAGGAAGCGGGTATCTCCTTCACAATCATTGAGAAAAACGGGGCGGTTGGGGGAACCTGGTTCGAAAACAGCTATCCGGGGTGCCGCGTTGATACCCCCAATCACATATACTCCTACTCGTTTAAGCCCAAGAATTGGCCGAAGTATTATTCACCGCAGGACGTACTTCTGAAGTACTTCAACCAGTGCGCCGACGAGTTTGGAATTCGGCCTTATATCCGGTTCAACACGTCCGTTGAATCGGCAGATTTCGATGAAGACACTTACACTTGGCAAGTAGCGGTTAAGAGTGCCGACGGTGCGAGCCAAACCCTGAAAGCCCAAGCGGTTATCAGCGCTGTGGGTCAACTCAATCGACCTAGACTACCCGATATCGAAGGGCGTGAGACGTTTAAAGGCATCTCGTTCCATTCGGCAAGATGGGAGCATGGTCACGATCTAACCGATAAACGGATTGCAGTGATCGGTACGGGTGCCAGTGCTTTTCAATTTGTCCCGGAGATAGCCAAACGGGCCGGTGAAATCTTTGTTTTTCAGCGGACTCCGAACTGGATAGCGATCGAACCCGTGTATCATGACGATATCCCGGAGGGTAAACACTGGCTTTTGAATCACGTACCGTTCTATGCTAAATGGTTCCGCGTTTTCAGGTTCTGGCATAATGCCGAAGGCGTCCTTGATTGGGTGAGAAAAGATGCTTCTTGGACAGACCAAGTCCACTCGATCAGTCCCGCCAACGATGAACTGCGTGCCCACTTCACCAAAGGCATTAAATCAATCGTGGGAGATGATGCGGATCTGCTAAAAAAATGTATCCCAACATATCCGCCGGCGGGCAAGCGGATGCTGGTGGATAACGGCACGTGGCTCAAAACACTGAAGCGGGAGGACGTTCACCTTGTTACAGATCCGATCGCCGCAATCGGTGAGACAGGAATTGTGACGAAATCTGGCAAAACTTACGAAGTGGATATGCTGATTTATGCCACGGGGTTTTACCCCAGCCGTATGCTCTGGCCGATGAAGATCAAAGGCTCCGGAGGGATCGATCTTCAAGAACATTGGGACGGCAATCCCCGTGCATATTTAGGGATGACTATTCCCAAATTTCCCAATCTGTTTTGCATGTATGGACCCAACACGAATATCGTTGCCAATGGCAGCATCATATTCTTTTCGGAATGTGAGATGCGATACATTCTGGGGTGTATCAAGCTGCTGTTGGAAACTGGTTGCGCGGCCCTCGACCCCAAACAGTCGGCCCATGATACCTACAACCAATGGGTTGACGAGGGCAATCTGCAGATGGCATGGGGCTCACCGAATGTGAAAAGCTGGTATAAGAACAGCCAAGGTCGTGTGACTCAAAACTGGCCGTTCACCCTCCTTGAATTCTGGAAGCGGACACGAGCGCCCAAGCAGTCGGATTATACCTTATACAGATCGGATTTATCTTGAGTGTGGCAGGAGTGTAAATCAAGAATCGCCTCCCCATCTGTACATACGTTTGGCGTTTTTCCAGTAAAAGTTCTCCTCCGCATCCGTACCCTTTTCAGCAAAGTAATCGGCGACAATTCGATGTGCCGTAGCGAAATCACTCACACGTTCGATTTGTGGCCAGTTGCTGGCATAGATTAGCCGCTCAGTGCCGAACGCATCCCACACAACATCAATCGCCGGACGATAGAATTCCGGATCAGCTGGTGCTGGGACATTGGCGGCCATCTGGACAAGCGCGGATACTTTACAGTAGATGTTTGGCAGCGACGCAATACGCCGGATGCCTGCGATCCACTCCGCTCTGGGAGGACCGGTGGTAAGGGGACGGCACTCGCCCATGTGGTTAATCACGATGCGGATCCCATCCACACGCTGGGCTAACTCGGCGAAATAGTCGAAATATTCACATCCGCCATGAACATCAAGCGCAAGATCTTTTTTGACCAGTCCGGCGAGACTTTCCAACAATCGTTCCGGGATAGCATCAATTCCTTGGCGCGGTTGACCGGTGTATCGATGACAACAGTTGGTGTGGAGGCGGAACCCACAAAATCTGGGATCTGCTGCAAATCGGTCTAGGTTCTGGTCGAAACCTTCGGAAAACGGATCCAGGTGCCCAATCATTCCAACGATGAATGGGTACTTATCCGCTATATCCAATGTCCATTGATTATCCTCGATATCCTCTGACGATTCAGTGACGACAGTCCCTGTGACGCCTTCGGGGATAGCTACCGCCTTGTAGGCTTCCGGCAGTTCGGTGCGATAGAGGAGCTCCTTGGGGAGAGAGGGCTCGCCAAAGTGGGTGTGGGTGTCGATTATCATATTTCTTCTGCTTTTCAGAATAAAGCGTAGAACAGTTCTCGGTAGGGCTAGACTTGACGCTTAGCAACAATCGGATTCCGATCAGTGCCGAAAGCTATCCCACTGACATGCCCATGCGTCCACCATCGACGTGGAGGGTCGTGCCAGTGATGTAAGAGGCATCGTCACTGAGCAGGAAGGCGATGGCGGACGCGACTTCCTCCGGATATGCACGACGTTTCATGATACAGGAAGTTATTGACGTTTCTTCCAATTCCTTTTTTCGCGCTTGCGGATCGGAGTGATTACCGAAGTGCATCTCCGTGACGATCCACCCCGGTGCAACAGCATTGACCCGAATACCGTAGTCAACAAACTCATAAGCCATCGTCTTGGTGGTTGAAACCAAACCCGCTTTTATCGCATCATAGACCCATTGCCCCGGTCTACCGAGAAAACCGCCCTCGGACGAGAGATTGACGATAGCAGCGCCCTCCTTCTTTAACATCGGCAATAGCACCTGCGTCATAAGGACCCAACCTCTCAAACCGATTGCTGTCTCCGGTTCCCAATTTGCCAGCCAACTCCCATCTTCAATACGACCCTGCCTGAGAATGGCGGCGTTATTTACCAGAACATGAAGTGCGGAGAATTCTTCGGCGACGGCACGACCAACCGCTTCGACATCGGCATCATCCCCCAAATCCACTTCCATATAGGTCGCAGCTCCGCCGTCACTTTCGATTTCAGTGACAGTCTTAATTGCCATGTCCGCATTCCTATCTGCAATGATGACGTGTGCACCTTCCGATGCCAAACGGTTCGCCGTTGCTCTACCGATACCTGAAGCCCCACCCGTTATTAAGGCAATTTTATTCTTAAAGCGTTGCATACCGTATAGATTTGGTGACATATTGAATACCTCAACCCCCTGATTTAGGGTCGAACGCGTCCGGTGTGTGATTGCGTTCGATGAGTTGGCGCTGGCCATCGCTCATTTCGAACCACGGCGCTGGCGGTTTCTCGGTTACGACCGGCATTTCGCGACCGTTGACGATGGTTAAGGTGTTACGTACCAATTCCGTCCCTTTCCGTGGGCTCATCCGCACATCATAGAAGGTAAAGTCGCCTGATTCAATACGGAAGAGTGCCACATCTGCCAAGGCACCGGGTTTGAGTGTCCCAATTTCGTCTCCCAAACCCATCACTTGGGCGGGCTTCTCGGTTGACGCCTGTATGACCTCCCCAAAACTCATCCCTAACGCCATAAATTTGCTCAGGCAGGTGGGCATATCAAACATAGGTCCGCCAATACTATTTTGATGGATATCGGAGGAGATGACATCCGGCTTATGTCCCACACTCATTAGCGCCTCTGCGGTTTCAAAAGAGAAAGAACCCGCTCCATGTCCGATGTCCATAACGACACCACTATCCCAAGCCTGCTTCGCCTCATCTCGCAATTTACCCGAATCGTCGATGATTCGCATATCGCCACCGGTAAAGCAGTGGGTCAGTATGTCGTTGGGTTTCATATGTTTTAGGACTTCAAGGATCCCAGGTGGTCCGCCGCCAATATGAACCATCAGTGGAAGTTCGCAGCGATCCGCTGCCTCTCGTGCGTAGGTCAGTGGAACGGTTGTGCCGCCGGTTTGCCCCTGATCTATACGTGCTTTTACGCCCAACGCTATATCCCGGTTCAGATTGATCATTTTGCAGCAGAGATCTATATCGCAGTAATCCAAGTTCCTGAGTTCCCCTGACCGCGTCGTCAAGCCGATGGATGAAATATTGATTAACGCATAAATTCGTGCTTGAGCAGGAGTGACGATGTACTCTCTGAAACCGGGAAAATTGTATCCGCCCGAAGATCCCACATCGAGCCAAGTGGTTACACCGCTGCGCGCTGCCACCGTATCTGCATGGACACCGTAGTATCCGATACCGTAGAAGATATGAGTATGGAGATCTACTAACCCCGGTGTCACATATTGACCGCTGGCATCGATAACTTGGGCAGCGGATTCTGTCGGAATATTGGTGTCAACGGCTGCAATGCGATTGCGCTTAACGGCGACATCAAGCCTGCCGTCGTTACCTCCACCTGGATCTACAACATCACCACCTTTGATTAACAGATCAAATTGCATGAATCATCTCCTCTTTGGTTGTTCATTGGTTCATTTATTCATTAGTTCATTGACGAACCAATGTGCTAATGTATTAATGCAATCGGTTCAGACAGCAAGGTCTGAGTTTTCTTATGGCGTTTGGAACTTTTTGAACTTCGCCTGGAACGCCGGTGTTTCGAGGACTTCCGTATTGACCAAGGAGCCGGGGATTTCACCTCGAAGAATCTGTGCTGCCTGCCGGAGTTTACCGCTCCACGCAAGCCGGTAGTATTCGTCGGTATGACACAGTGAGTGTGGCGATACCACCACATTATCCATGCTAAGTATCGGATTGTCCGGATCTACGGGCTCCTGCTCGAAGACATCAATTCCCGCGCCCCGAATCCATCCCTCCTGTAATGCGTGGATAAGCGCTGCTTCATCAACGACGGATCCCCGTGAAGTGCTTATCAGGTAGGCGGTTGATTTCATCTTACGCAACTCTTGTTCACCCACAAGGTGTCGTGTCTCCTCGTTAAGCGGCACACTGATGCTCACGAAGTCCGATTCTGCCAACAGGGTATCCATATCTACCAGCTGTACGCCGACATCATCGACATCCGCCTGTGTAATGTAGGGATCGCAGCCCAAATGGCGCATACCGAACGGCTGGGCCAACACAAAGACCTCATGGCCGATGTTGCCAACACCGATAGATCCAAGCGTTTTGCCCATAAGTCCTTCGCCACGAAAGTCGTTCTGCTCTTCCCAGCGCCCCTGACGGGTAATCCTGTCTTTTGCCATCAGGTTCATCGCAAGCGTCAAGATAAAGGTTATGACGGTACACGCCATGGGGCGACGGACAGCATCGGGCGCAAAACAGAAGAGAACACCGGCATCGGTCAGGGCTTTAACATCGATGTGGTCGTAACCTACGCCGGTGTACAGCAGGGCGATGAGTTGGTCGTTTCCTACGAGGGATTCCTCTGTCCAGCGAGCCGCCGCACTGATGACCATATCACAGCCTTGTATCTGCTCAGCAGTAACTTCCGGCAGAAACCGATCAAACCGCCGATACTGTATCTTAGGCATCTCGTCGAGGAGTTCAAGCCCCGGACCGGGGATGTCCAGTTTCCCGTCTGCATCGAATATATCTCTGGTGATGCCGAGTGTGATTTTTCGTTCCATGTCTGTTATCCTAATAATTTAAGAGATGAAGGAGGATAAACCAAGCTGCACATGTCGCTCCGCCCCGATAAATCGGGATTCAAAGCAACTGGGGCTTTAAGTCGGGCTAGAAAACGCGTACTCTTAACTGTAAGAAATAAGCAGCTTAATCAATTGGCATACAAAGGTTACGGCATACGGCATATGCTTACTACTTTACGGCAACTGACATCATAATATTCTCTAGCGGTATATGGACATTGCCTGCGACGCAGCTTGCCGCAATAGGTTGTACTCAGGATTTCTGAAGCTACCAAAGAGTTGGATGCCACGCTCCCGTTGACGTCGATATTCCCTACGGTCTTTTGGATAAATCGCTGGTTCTACAGGTAAATTTCTAGACAGCGCAATCTCAATGACCTGCTCCATCGCAGCGACCACTTGGGGATGTTCCCATTCTCCGTGGAATCCCATCTTCGCTGCAAGGTCGCCGGGACCGAATACGACAGCGTCCACCCATTCGTTGGATAACATCGCCTCGGCATTTTCGACCCCGCGCCAAGATTCGATTTTGAGTATTAGCAGCGTTGCTTCGTTGGCTTCCTCGCAGTATCGGGCAGCATCTGCCTCCGCATAATCTACGTTGGCACCCATCGCCAATCCGCGCTCACCCGCTGGAGCATATTTCATCCAACGTACCAGCGCTTCCACCTGGTCGGGTGTCTCGGCGTGGGAGAGGCAAATGCCCAAGGCACCGGCATCGAGCACACGCGACACGATGTGTCGAGAAGGTTCCAAGACAGTTACGGCGGGTGAAAGCCCGTTGTCCCTCGCGATGACCAGAAAGTTTGTTAGGGTTTCGTCATTGTGGAGAACATGCTCATTCTCAACGAGCATCATATTATATCCAGTGTGCGCAGCTATCTTGGCAACGGATGGACGCAGGGATTCGAACACATTGAACCCGAACACGGCCGCCCCATTTTTGAGGAGATTTTTGGCTGGATTGGTAATCAGTGGCACTTCAGATGACATGTTTCCGCTTTCCCTAGTCGTCAAAGCTGGTGTAGAATCTATCCGTTCACAATTTGCCACTCGGGATTCAGTTCGATTCCGAGCCGCTCCGCTCGCTCGTTAACCGATTTAGAAACGGTTTGATAAGCCTCAAGTTCATCCACGCGCGTTGAACGCCCTCCGCTGAAGACGACCTCACCGTTGACCAGAACCGTATCCACGCTGCCGGCTCTCAATCTTAACGCCAGTGCGTGAACGAGGTTGTTATCGGGGTAGGCTTCGGAGGACCGTGCGGATCTCACAACAACATCCGCACGTTTGCCGGGCTCCAAGCTGCCCAACTCTGCCTGTAATCCGGCTGCCGCTGCTGCGTTGAGGGTCTGCATTTCAAGCAAGGTGCCGGGAGAAACGGGATCCCCATAGGACTGCGCGACCTGGTGCGCTGTGAGCATGGTCTCTCCCGGTGTGCAATCCCGCGCCCCGTCGGTGCCAAGTGAGACACAGACGCCACGGCGATACCGTTCTGCCATCTTAAAGGTGATATCGAATGTAATGCCAAGCGAGAAGAACGCTATCGGACACCATACAATTTTGCAGCCGGTCTCGTGCACTGCGGCTTCCTCGTCCGCATCCAGTGCATTCGCATGCACGACAACGGTGTTTTCGTCCAAGAAGCCCAACTCCTGTAGATGTACGAGGTGACTTCTTCCAGTCAAGGTGCGATAAAGATCCGCCCCTTCAGGGAGGTAACCGGCATGTATATGGAGTGGGACATTGTTCTCACGCGCACAGGCGTGTGCTGTCCTCAACAATTCAGGGGAGGCAGTCCCTTCTCCATAGACGAATATATACCCACGGACTAAGGCATCGGTGTTTTTGTTTCGGTGCAGTTCTGCATCCAATTCCTTTATACACCGGTCGTGGTCAATGGTCGCACGCGCCATGAGACTGGGGCTTGCAAGTGTAGGAATCGCCTCGAAGGATTCGCCCCGGTCCCATAGATACAGCGGAGAGAAAAGGGCTCTTAACCCGACACGCTCAACCGCCTCCGCCGCTGCTTCCGTTGAGAAGAGTGATCCCGGTTCGATGAACATTGTGAAACCGTTACGCAGCATCTCAATTCCCGCCATGGTGGTCGCTGCGGCTTCATCCGCATCCGTAACACTTGCTTTCCAATCGGCAAAATTGACAGGCAAGGATTCAGCGTCATGACCGCCACCGAAAATTCCTCGGCAACTGGTATGTACAATGTGATTGTGCGCATCAATGAAACCGGGGTGCACGATGGCCCCCGCTGCATCGATCGTTTTGCTGGCATCAAACCTTTCCCGCAATTCGGCGTCAGGTCCAACCGCTACGATGCGCGAACCGGTGATCGCTACCGCGCCCGGCGAGTAGATCTTACGATCCGGATCCATCGTAAAAAGTTGAGCATTATGAATGAGAATGTCGCATGTGCTTTTGTTCATGGTTATACATACCCACTTTCGAGATTGCCGCCTTGTTCCGCGATGTTATGCTTCTCATGTAAAAGGACAGGGTATCACCAATCCTGTACCGATCCGTCCTCCCGTCGCAGGTGGGTGGGATCCTTTGACGAATGTGGATATTTGGCTGCGGCTTCTTCGTTCAGATCTATCCCTAACCCCGGCGCATCGCTCGCTATAAGATACCCGTCCTCTGTCCGCATATCGTTGGGGATGACCTCGTTCATCCAGTCGGTGTGCACCCCATACTCTTGTACGGCGCAGTTCGGAACGGACATATTCAGATGTAGCATCGCCGCAGTGCTGACAGGACTTCCTGTGTAGTGACAGGCCAGTTCTTGATAGTGCACCTCTCCCATCACGGCAATCTTCCTTCCTTCGGTGATCCCACCGCTATGGCAGATGTCCACCCGAAGATAGTCAATTAGCTCCTGTTCGATCAATTCACGAAACAGCCATTTTGTCGGCAGCTGCTCGCCGGTGCCGATCGGTACGTTTGTATGTGCGCGGAGCGCGGCAAACGATGCTGGGTTTTCGGAACGGATGGGATCTTCAACGAAGAAGGGATGGTACTCTTCGATTCCGTTGCACAACTGAATAGCGTGGGGCGGCGTCAAGCGTGTATGCACCTCAAATATGATTTCGATTTCATCGCCGACAGCCTGCCGTACGTCTTTCATATACTCAATGCCACGCAGCGTCGCTTCCTTCTGATTAAAGCCGCCGTCACACCGAATCGGTGAAATACGGAGGACCTTCCAACCCTCATCTACCATCTGCTTTGAACCTTCGAGACCGGCATGACGATAGACCAGAACCTTGTCCCGAGTTGCCCCACCGAGCAATCTATAGGTCGGTACACCGAGTGCTTTTCCAGCTAAATCCCACAGGGCGATGTCTATGCCAGCAAGCGCAGATTGCAGCACGGGACCGCCACGCCAGAACGTACCACGAAAGATGTCCTGCCATATATGTTCGATTCGGGTTGCGTCTGCACCCATCAGGAGCGGTTTGAGATGATGTTCGAGTGCCCCGACGACAGCCAAGGATCTGCCGCTGAGCGAGGCTTCTCCAATTCCGTAAATTCCCTCATCGGTCTCGATCTTGACATATACAAATTGATCGACAGCAAATACCTTGAGATCTGTAATTTTCATAGAATTCTCCTCGTTACGCTGGTAAATTTTGCACTTGGCAACAGGTGAAATGTGGTTTGAGATCTACTCTAACCCCAACTCAACCCACTTGGCGGTCAGCCGTTGGATACGCGGACGGTCACTGTGAAGAAAGGCGTCAGAGAACACCCTGCCCGGTCGACTGTACTGCAATCGTTCGATAAGGTTTAAGACACCTTGATGATTTTCTTTTAACATGGACATATCCGCTGCGGTAGCGGGTTTAGGTACGAAATTGACGGCCAGATGCCGACGTCCTGTCCTGCCGCCAAAGGACGCATGCCATGTGTTCATATCCGCGAAGAAAACGTCTCCGGGCTGCGATTCAAGTGGAAAACAGGGAATATCAGCACCGGGCAGACCGAACTGTTCCCAAGGCTTGAGCGTTTCGTGCAGCGGTAAGCGATGGGAACCGGGGATTACACGCAGACAACCTGTCTCCTTTGTCAGCGGATCGAGATACATCGATACCTTCATCGGTCGATAGTCGAGGCGTGTGCCGTCTGGATGCCAGTAAGTATCGCCGACGTAGAGGTTTCCCTCGGAACAGAGCCACATGAATCCTTCTCCAAGCAGGGATTCGACCGTCTTATAGATACGGTCATCTTCCACCAGATTCGTTAGCAAAGGGGTGATTTCGGCAATACCGTAGAGCGACTGACGGCTC
Organism: Candidatus Poribacteria bacterium; assembly: GCA_022826645.1. Taxonomy (GTDB): domain Bacteria; phylum Poribacteria; class WGA-4E; order WGA-4E; family PCPOR2b; genus PCPOR2b. Next base: position 74,870 of record JAJDUM010000007.1, on the reverse strand, counting down.
TCGCCCGGAAAGGGCTGCCCGTCCCGCTCCTTATCAAGCAGTTCATCAAATTTTTGAGAGATTTCATCCACTTCATCGGGTTGGAATGCCCCTCTCAAGACCAAAAACCCGAACGTCTGGAAATAAGCGATCTGTTCTGCTGTTATCACAGTTCTCCTCCTGGTGAGCAACCCATAGCACCAAAAAGTGCTATCTTAACCTAGATTATCATACTGCACACCTGTCGCCCCTACGAGGCTACCAATGCATTCCAACCTACAAAGGAATCGAAAGCAGTGGTCATTCACCTGTATTCTCAATGCAGAGCGACAAGCGAGGACAGGCGTGAGCGGAGATGCCCGATCTACGAACGTAGAGGGGCGATTTTATTGGAACGGTACTGGTATCTTATCCCCATGCCAAGGGAAGGCGTAACTTGGTGAGTTCGCGAAGCGGTGCATTTCAATTTCCAACCGAATCCTTCTCGAAGGGGGAAGTTCAACAGCGAAGAACTTCGCGTCGATCGGAACAACCCGCTCTGATGAACTTTCCCCGTTTGTCTCCTGGAACCGTACCTTGGTAAATTGGTGCTCCCCGAAAGCACCCGCTTGGATGATTACGTTCCGGGTTTCAGTTCTGTTGAGATTCACAAGTTGGATCCCCACCACCTCCGATCCCAACTTGTCAACGAGCGCAGCGACATCCTCCGGGACACCGGGTCGGACGCGGTCTGGATCGAAGTAACGCACGGTCGCCCGCAGAAGTCCACCGGTATAAACCGCTTGCGGGGCACCCAGCATCACCTGCGTCAACCCCTTGGTAAGCACAAAGTGCGGTGGTTGCTGATTATCTGCGATTATTGTCTCAACATCACGGGTGTCGTTACGCGCCGCCTCAAACAGTGCCAAAGCCCCTTCATATTCGGCGTCCAGTATTTTTTGGGGCCAATCGGGATTTTTCCCATCGTAGTATTGGAATCGTCCATACCCTGTGTTCCCGTCATTCTTTTCCGCCTCAAACATAACGTGGTTCCAATCGCGCTCCACGTCACCCTCCCGCACCCTCGTAATTAACTCGTAATCCTGGGGATCCATTGAGGCGTGATACAGGTGCGCCAAGTCTTTCATCCGCATTGGCTTATACGTTTGCCAACCGTCGGGACCGTATCCGGTCGGGACGACAAGCTGACCATCATCGCGCGTAACCGCGCTGTCCAGCAGGAGTTTAATCTGAGAGCGAAGGAGTTCGAGATAACCGAAGTCTCCGGTAAGCAGAAGTGCGCATTCGGCACCGACGATGAGTGAGTTAAATGTGATATCGCCCGCCCAATAGCTGTGCCATCCGTAAAGGCCCCCCCACCACTGTCCCTGACGGTGCTCGCCGATCTTTCCTGTGGGACCGACGTTGTCTGGAATGATGCCGTTGTTCGCTGTGATCCGATCCATCCAGCCTTCCGTGTATTCAAGAACCCACCGTTTATACTTTTCGTCTCCAGTATAGAGATACGCATTGGTCACCAGTGCGGTGGCACCCAGACTATGTGGCACATCGCCCCTGAGAATAATCTGCTCAAACAACTTCTCGATTTCATCTCTTCGCTGCGGATCTTCGTACCAGTTCGCCTCCAATTCCTTGACGACCGGATAGAGCGAGGTCCGCATCCCCATCGCTTTACTGGGATCCTCTCCCATTCTGCCTGCAAGCCAAACTTTTATGTGTTCGAGATCGGCTTGGAAGCAGGGACCCCGGCTGGTTTGGATGGGCGATCGAAAGATCTTATGCTCAGGGTCGTAATTAGGGGCTTGTTGGTCTTCACCGATATGTATCGCCGCGAACTGTTTCGCGCGTCGTACATTCTCTGAAATGGTAGGACTGGCAACACCAAAGTCATAGAATGCCATGTTGCCTTCCCCCAAATGATGCCATTCCGCTGCACCGGGCGACGCTAAATTGTAGTACTCTCTATGGGCCTGATGTGAGAAGCGGGGATGCGTCCGATGCACAATCTCGTCGCTACTGATACGGGTCGATGCGTTCCAACACTGTAGTGCCATTTCGAGGATGCGCTCATCTGCCCCCATAGCGTAGAAAAGTCCCCAGTTATAAATCCGTTCATAGAGGTCATCCAAGTCGTCCGCAAAGTATAACGCGCCTCCCGGTTCTGCATACTTCTTGAGCAGCATCGGCGCTGCATCCTCCATAAGGCTTATCAGATTGCGCTGCTTCAGCGCCCACGCCGGTGGTGCTGAGAGTTCCGTCGCCTTGACGCTGACCATTCCGGGAATGGAAACTGGATTTGTTGAAAGTGTATCTGTTTTCATCGTTTATCTCCTTGTAAGGAACGCAGATATGCGTTCCCTACTTACCTCTCGTTTCTTTGGGATTTTAGCCTCATGAGGTGTAGGTTGGGTTGAGCGGCACCTATAAAATATATCAAGCAACTTCATTTGGATTACAGCTATGTTCACTTGTGAAATATCACAAATAGAGCGAAACCCAACTCTTGATAATCAGCGCATGGATTGGGTGTTGGGTTTCACTATATCTATTTGTAAAACGAGGGTGTCTAAAAGGTGAACCACTATCGTTATTGACAGGGATTGGCTTTTAACCGTTCAACCCAACCTACGTTACTCACCAACTTCGATACTCATCTCCACAGTCACCAATTTGATTGTACAGATCGCGAGATTGAGACTGGACAGCATCTATCCGGGCATAATCTTCAGAGTCTAAAGCAAAATCGAACACACGCGCATTGACGGCACGGTGTTCGGTGATACCCAGCCGCACACCGATGATAACGCCGGCGACCGTCGGCCGTTCAAGCATTGCTCGAACTGCGACGTTGGAGATGGTGACATTATGCTTTTGTGCGATCCCCTCAAGCGTCGAAAGCAGCACTTGAAACAGTTCCCAACCGCTCCAAGCGTCGATCATCTGTTTGTACTTGTGCAGGCTAGCGGTGTTCAATTCCCGTCCTCGTGGTTCGGGTTGCCCCAAGTATTTTTCGGTCAACAATCCGCCGCAAAGGGTTCCGTAGGTCAGCAACTGAATCTCATGTGCTTGGCAAAACGGAATCATTGCCACTTCGGGTCGACGGTCAATCAGCGAAAATTGCACTTGATTGGACACGATACGGATGCCCGCGTCCGTGATGCGCGAAAGGTGTTCGGTATCAAAGTTGGTCAAGCCGAGATGCCTCAGTTTCCCTTCGTCCCGAAGTTCGGCGAGATAGGTGAGGGCTGAAAGATAGTTTTCATCTTCGTAGTCCCACCAGTGGAACTGCAACAGATCGAGTTGATTAACGCCCATCCTGTTCCGTGATATGTCGATATTTGACTCTACCCACGGCTTTGCCATCCGCCCCGGTCGCGGTACCCACTTGGTGAACGCCTGAATTCCAGAGAGGGAATCCGCACCACGTTCCGCGGCAAGTTGCTTCCGAAATTCACCGATAAAATCCTCTGCGGGTCCGTAGTGGTCGGCGAGGTCCCATGTGGTAAATCCGGCATCAATGTAGTCAAACATGGATCGGATTGCGTCTTCTTGATTAATCGGACCATGGGCACCAGACACCTGCCACATCCCGTTGAGGAGCCGGCAGATGGGTAAGTCTGGGGCGAATGCAATGGTGCTGGATTTTGGAAGTTTCATGAGTATTTCCTTATCAAAACAACCTTTAGCGACGTGAGCCAGAGTGTTTCACATTGGATTCAGATAGCAACTGGTGTATGTATCTTGCAGGAATCGCCGACGCATTCATGTGTCTATCGCTCCGTCCAACAATCCCAAGTAGGATACTCTGCTCATTCAGCACCGGTCCTCCACTGCTGCCACCAACAACATCGGATTGGATGTACAGTAACTTTCCGTCGTCATTCTGGAGTTGCCGGGGTTATGGAATTGCTACGGATTGCACGGGCTAGTAACTTTCCGTCGTCATTCTGGAGTTGCCCCGATTTCCAATCCTACAAGTCATGTCCTGTCGCATTACTGAGGATGTAGATCGACTCTCCTTTATTTATTGCAGGTGTGGCAAAACCCCAGTCAATCTAGCGAGCGGTCTCCGGTAGTCCATCAAGCCGGATAATTGCCAGGTCTATCTCTACATTTTTCGCCACCACGTGCCCTTTGGTGTAATAACCAAGTCGCTTTAACACGCCCCGGCTCTTCACATAGAAATCCCGCTCTGTAATTAGTTTTCCATTCTCGTCGGGCGCGGGGAAATACACATCGACCGCCTGACTTGTATCTGTGATATGTGCGTAGGTGACAGCGACCCTAAATTTTCTATCAAACAGCACACCGCTCCCTTCACCGACACCCGGGTTCACTATCCACATCACCGCACGAATTACGTTGTCATAGACTCAATCCGTGTCAGTCTTAGGTGGTGTCGGGGAGTCAGGCTCTGAGGGAGATATTTTCCACAGGAGGATTGTGCCATCCACACTCCCGCTTTCCATCGCCCCACCACTCCCGTTTGCCAGTATCCGTCCGTCTGGACTAAACGCTACGCTAGTGACCCAACCTGTATGGCCCGTGAATGTGCGCTTGTGTTCACCTGTAACGGTATCCCATAGACGAGTAGTCTTGTCCCAACTCCCACTTGCTAACGTCCTTCCATCTGGACTGAACGATACGCTAGTGACCGCACTTGTATGCCCGGTGAGCGTTTGCTTGTGTTCACCTGTAAGGACATCCCATAGACGAATAGTCTTGTCATCACTTCCACTTGCTAATGTCCTTCCATCCGGACTGAACGCTACGCTAGTGACCGCACTTGTATGCCCGGTGAGTATGCGTTTATGTTTACCTGTTACAGCATCCCATAGACGGATAGTCCGGTTACTACCCCCACTTGCTAACGTCCTTCCATCCGGACTAAACAATACGCTACTGACCGTCCGCCCAGGTCCTGTGAGTGTGTGTTTATGTTTACCTGTGATGACATCCCATAGACGCACCGTCCTATAACTCCCACTTGCTAACGTCTGTCCGTCTGGACTGAACGATACGCTATCGACCGAACGCTTATGTCCTGTGAGTGTGCGTTTATGTTTACCTGTGATGACATCCCATAGACGCACCGTCCTATAACTCCCACTTGCTAACGTCTGTCCATCTGGACTGAACGATACGTTATCAACATCATCCGTATGCCCTGTGAGTGTACCCTTGTGTCCACCTGTAGCGGCATCCCATAGGTGTGCCGTCTCCGAACTCCCAGTAGCAAGTGTACTCCCATCGGGACTGAACGCCACGCTTTCTACCCTGTCCGAATGCCTGGTGAGCGTCCGTTTATGTTCCCATGTAATGGCATCCCACAGGCGTACTGTACTGTCCCAACTTCCACTTGCCAGTATCTTCCCACCTGAACTGAACACAAGAGTTTTGACTCCAAACGTATGCCCGGTGAGCGTCTGTTTGTGTCCACCTGTTCCAGTATCCCATAGACGGATAGTCCGGTCATGACTTCCACTTGCTAACGTCCTTCCATCCGGACTGAAAGCTACGCTATTGACCGGCCTCATATGTCCTGTGAGTGTGTGATCGTGTTTACCGGTTACGGCATCCCATAGACGGATAGTATCGTCCAAACTCCCACTTGCTAACACCTGTCCGTCTGGACTGAACGCCACGCTCAAGACCCTATTCGTATGTCCTGTGAGCGTGTGCTTGTGTTTACCTGTTATGATATTCCACAATCGCACTGTATCGTCTTCACTCCCACTGGCAAGCATCCTTCCATCCGGACTGAACGCCATGCTACTGACCGCACTCGTATGCCCTGTGAGTGTGTGCTTATGTTCACCTGTAACGGCATCCCACAGACGGATAGTCTTGTCATCACTTCCACTTGCCAGCGTGCGTCCATCCGGACTGAACGATACGCTATTGACCCACCGCGTATGTCCGGTGAGCAGGGCCATTTCTTGATAGGTTTGTGCATCATAGAGCCAGATACCGATGGAACTGGCAACTGCGAGACGAGTGCCATCGGGAGAATACTGTATTTCATTTATTGAACCTTTACCAAGGCGTGCTGTAGCACCTTCGGGCAACCCCCACTGCGTATAGTCTTGAGCAAATATATTTGATATAAACAGCACCAATAAAATAAATAGTGTTGCGGTTGTTTTCATGTAAAACTCTACTTCTTTGGACGTTAATTGTTATCCAGTATTTACGTCTTTTTCGAAAATGCGCCGGGACATAAAAATTCGCTCTGCTCAAACTTCAGAACCCGAGTTTCTGACAAAAAATCGGGTTCTAGTGCCTTTGTAGAGGGCATCCCGGCTACCGTACTCTCCGCCGCAGAATCCGGTTAAAGGTTTCACGATTCGGGGAAGCGCTGGCTGGCGTTGAGGATTGTTAGACCGATCACTTCCCCCTGCTCGTAGCGGATGATAACATCATCGTCAGTCAGCGCGCTATTGTCTGCATGACTCGGTTTTTTGAAGTTCACATATAACGCATCGGCTTCGGCATCGTACGAAGACCACAGATAGTGCTTAGGTGAATGCTTCACTGCGGGGATTAAGGGTATATATCTATCTATAGTTACAGAGGTCACACTTACCTTCTCCTATTTAAGGCACCTATTCGCCGAGTAAGAAAGACAATTGTTAGAAATTGCTTCAATTATAGCACATTTACCTTTAGGGAAAAATAAAAAACCGGGCGATGGTAGTGCGGATTGACAGAGCAGATAAACGGTGTTAGACTAACACAACATCTACGAGAATCTGCGGAGGATTTCTATGAAAGCAGCTGTGATTGGTTGCGGTGCTCAAGGAAGAGGTGGGCATGTTGCAAATTATGCGAAGATGGAGGAGGTATCGCTTGTGGCGGTTTGCGATGCCAACTTTGAACGTGCACAAGCGGTGGCGAAGGAATTTAAGGTTCCGCACGCATACGCCGACTATCGAGAGATGTTGGAACAACACGCCTTGGACTTAGTCAGTGTCTGCACGCCTCATGCGCTCCACAGGGATCAGACGGTCGATGCCTTTGACGCCGGCGCGAATGTGATCTGCGAAAAAGCACTCTGTGTGAGCAGCGCGGAAGCACAGGAGATGATTGATGCCTGCAAGCGAAACGGTAAGAAGATGAGCATGGGGCTTCAGAATCGTGGACTGGCGTCAGGGTATGCGCTGAAAAAGTTTATCGAAACGGGTGCCTTGGGACAGATATATTACACCCGCGTCTGGACAGGACATGTGATGAATATCCCCGGCTACAGTGTCTTTCAGAACAAGGCACTATCGGGTGGAGGCGTTCTGTATAGCACCGCTGTGCACACCCTCGATTTCGCAAACTGGATTATCGGCGATCCTACACCCGTCGCTGCGATGGGAACCACGTATCAGAAGGTTCGGCATATGAAGAATCCGGTTATCTCATGGGCGGGGACGTTGGAAGATTTTGAGACGGAGGATTTCGCGGCGGGCTATATCCGATTCGCGGACGGTTCAGGACTATCACTTGAGAGCAATTGGCTGACGCATCCGTGGAAGAGCCGACCGACCATTGAGGTGTTAGGGGATTTCGGTGCGGCGGAGATTCCCCTGAAGATCTATCTCGATGAGGGGAATGAAGTTTTCGACAGAACACCAGAGGTCGTCGAGCCTGAGAACAGTTTCTTTGAGGTCCTGAAAGATTTCGTTGAAGCTGTCCGTGACGATCGAACGCCGGTTGTGAAATTCAGTGAGATGTTGCATGTGCAACAGATGATGGAGGGGATCTACCGTTCTGCAGAAAGCGGGAAAGAGACTCCCATTACGTAGGACTAGGTGTGACAGGGTGGATCGTTATTGACAGTTCAATAACAGAGACGGAGTGGACTCACAAGAAATGGAGGAATAGGGTATGGCGTCCGAGGAACAGATCGAGCAGTACGCGGACCAAGGTTACTTTATCGCTGACGATGCGGTAGTACCCGAGATGCTGCCGGCGCTGACAGAAGCCACACGGCGCGTAGCGGATAAGGTGCGCTCCGGCGAGGTAGTTGACAGCATTGACAGGATTGGCACCAGCGGCGAGGGCACAGAACCGGTCGTCATTATGGGGGTCATGGCACCGGAATTCGGTGAGCCGATTTTCTCGGACTATCTGGCTTCGGAGCCGGTTGAACGTTATGTGCACCCTTTCCTTGGCGAGGAGTTACGTTTAGGTTGGGTGACCGCGTTTGCCATCCGAGGTGACGGCTATCAGTGTGGCTGGCACCGGGACTTTGGTGCGGAGGAACGGGACGGCAGTTATGAGGTAGAGATGGAAATTCTGAGTCGTTACCGTAAGGACTTACTCAAATGGCACACCGCATTGGTAAACGATCCGTGTCTATGGATAGTGCCGGGCAGCCAGCGCCGGTATCGTACCGACCACGAGCGCGAGGTGCTGATAAGCAACAAGGGAGTTGGCGATATTCCGGAGGCAAGACAGATAAAGCTGAAGCGAGGGCAGACTATATTCTGGAACGGAAACACCATTCACAGGGGAGTGATGCCAGCGGGGATGGAGGAGCGTCTGACCCTGTGTGGATGCTTAGTCAAACATCAAGCGGACGATCCACCTGAGACGTTAGATGAACGGTTTAGGTGGCGGTTAGTAGACAGTGTTCGCGAGGCACTGCCTGAGAAAATCCGGATTTACTACGATCGGTGGAAACGGTTGCAGATTATTGATTGAAAATGCCAATGCTGTCGAGATGTGAATCACGACCTACAGGACGAATTAACTCCGTTCTCCGTTCCCCACGAATGACAACAAAAGGCTCACTACTATACGGCATTAAGACACTCGGTTGCGTAACACAAAACTACCTCCAGCTATGGAGTCAATTCACCATCGTGCTGTATTCACACGCCGCACCCTGCCATCCCGCCCTCGAAACAGAAGGTGTCCATTTTGACAGGCGTACTCATGCAATCGCTTCGTGATCTCAACATCCTTGCGACAGTACTCCGCAACCAGATCGACCTTACCCGCCTTCCACCATCGCAGGGATTGCAACCCATCAGCTGACTTGGTCTCCTGCAACGTCTCCCTTGCAAGTGCGTCGAGACTGAGGCGAAATCCGAGCGTACGCCTAACGTGTTCCAACATGTCGAAAGTTGGCAGTTGCCATAAGTTGTCCGATGTATATGGGCGGAGGACGACGTAATCAAACCCCTTGAGATTAAACCCAACCACACAATCCGCTTCTGTTAGTTGATTTATCAGTGCGTCAGCGTCAGACTCCTGAAAGGTTGTGTACTGCTGATCGGCAGTGCTGTAAGTCACAGCGATCGCTAGTTTCATCCGGTCAATGTGTGACCATCCTCCAACCTCTCGTGCGGATTTCTGTGTTTCCAGATCAAAGTAGACAATGTTTCTTTTTGGTTCGTTTGTCTTACTATCAATAGTGGGCATATTGTACCTATGAATATCCTATCTGTGCTCTAAGAACTGATGTAGGGCTATTCAGTTTTCGGCTTTTTAACCATATTTGTTTGAAAAGGCTCAACCGGGAGATCACGCCTACAGTGAGATATCGGGATTCGGAGATCCCTCCTACAGTAAAACTAAATGACCCTAAGAACTGATGGGCTTCCGCTTGACACGATTCGCCTCTCGTGATAGGATTAAAATGAATTTATTAAAAGCAAAACGGGGTTAAGGGTAGATCCACCAATGTGTGTATTTGCCTATACTTCTGTATTATACCCTATGTCCGGAGTCTAGCAATGAAAATCGTTATTGCCCCCGATTCGTTCAAAGGCAGCCTGACCGCCTTACAAGTGGCAGAAGCCATTGAAGTTGGCTTGCGTCGTGTGTTTCCGACAGCAATTATTGAAAAAGTACCGATGGCAGATGGCGGTGAGGGCACAGTGCAATCACTTGTCGATGCGACTGGCGGAGAAATCTTAACGGCACGGGTGCGGGATCCGCTCGGCAATCCAATTGATGCCCAATATGGGGTGCTCGGCGATGGTATCACGGCAGTTATTGAGATGGCGGCAGCCTCCGGTTTGACACTTGTCCCACACGACAAACGCGACCCACGTATTACTACAACTTATGGGACGGGAGAACTGATCCGAGCGGCGTTAGCCTACGGATGTCGAAAACTAATCATTGGTATTGGCGGCAGTGCGACAAACGATGGGGGCGCGGGCATGGCACAAGCCCTCGGCGCAAAGCTGCTCACAGCAAACGACGAGCAGATCGAACGGGGCGGTGGTGCCTTGGCAACACTCAACTCAATCGACATTTCCGAATTGGATCCACGCATCCCTGAAACAGAAACGGTCGTCGCCTGTGATGTCAACAACCCGCTCACTGGCAAAGAGGGCGCCTCTCACGTCTACGGTCCTCAAAAGGGCGCAACCCCTGAGATGATTGAGGTACTGGATGCGAACTTGGGACATTATGATAGGATTCTACAGCAAGACCTGGATAAATCTGTAAATGCTGTCCCCGGTGCGGGAGCTGCTGGCGGATTAGGTGCCGGCTTGATGGCTTTCCTGAATGCGTCGCTGAAATCGGGGATCGAAATTGTCACCGAAGCAACCCAGTTGAGCAGACAGGTCGTGGGTGCAGATCTCGTAATAACAGGTGAAGGACAGATTAATTTTCAGACAGTTTTCGGCAAAACGCCTGTTGGTGTTGCAAAGGTTGCAAAGACACAGAACATTCCTGTGATTGCAATCGCTGGTAGCATTGCTGACCGTTCTGATGGCGTTTACGATGCAGGGATTGACGCGATGATTGACATCGTTCCTGAACCGATGGCTCTGGAAACCGCGATCAAAAAGGCAACAGCACTCATCGAAACTGCAGCGGAGCGCGCTGGCAGAATGGTGAATATTGGCATGAAAATCAGATGTAATTAACCGTTACGGTCTTTCTGTGGAAATGGTTTCTGGGTTGATTAGCGTCAGGCATCAGAATGGAGAAAAACTATAGTCGTGCACCGTTTCGCAGCAGAGACTGCTTCATTTGGGGATTGAGAAGCCGTTAGATTTTGGGCGGGGTGTCCAAGGAGACGTCCTGCCTTTTTTGTGACTAAAACCCCCGTACCACCTACGGCGTAAATACTTAATGTCAATTAAAATGCGAAGGATTTATCTCGGTTCCGCAACGAAAAATCGCAGGGGTGAAGACAGGGTGCGAATCGTCATTAGTACAATCGGACTGCTGATTATATGCGCAGGCGGCGCGGTCGCCGCATTCAACGATATTGGAGTAGGAGCGCGACCACTCGGAATGGGTGGGGCGTTCGTGGCACTGGCAGATGATGGGAACGCACCGAGCTACAACCCCGCCGGACTTGGCTATATTGACGCTGCTCATCTCAACCTGACGACCGCACAGCGGTTCAGAGGGCTCATCAACTATAACTATCTCAGTGGAATAGTCCCACTTCGATCTGTCGGATCGCTCGGCGCGAGTATCGGTATTCTGAGCGAAGATTCAGAGGTTTATAAAGAACAGACTGTTATCCTATCTTACGGAAAAGCCTTCTTAGAAAAGTTTGCGCTTGGTTTGAATCTGAAGTCCTTTAGTAACCGTTTTGATGAGGGTAACGGATCCGTTAGTGCACATCTCGAAAATAATCCTCAGTTTTTCTCTCTGACCTCCGCCACTGATTTCTCTTTCGATCTAGGGCTATTGGCAACCCCAGTAACTGGATTAACGCTTGGACTCTCAGCAGAAAACCTGTTCCCCGCCGATATGAGTGTATCTGCAGCAGGGGAAGATTTCGTTCCACAGAACATTCGCCTCGGCTTAGCGTATCGTCTTGATACGATTGCTGCTACCACCAAGCAGGAAGCACTACGCGAAGTGCTCAAGTCGGGGCTTGGTGTTTTTGAAGTTGCTTTTCGGGATGGGGTACGCCACAGCCACATCGGGGCGGAACTATGGCTCAACAGAACGATCGGTGTCCGTGCAGGCTATTCACTAAGAAGTGATGTCAACCATGCGACCGGTATTGCACTCGGTGGCAGCGTAAAACTGCCAATTGCTGCACTTCGGCTCCAACTGGATTACGCTTTTCATATCGTTACGGGAGCCTTAGCAGACAATACAACCCAACGGTTCTCATTGAACCTAATGTTTGAATGAATAGCAAAAAACAATCCCATTTCCTCGTCCTTCTGATTGCATTTCTTTTAGCGTGTTTCGCAGTTAATGGTCACACCGCCGTTACATCGGTAGGCGAAATCAACGTTAAAGATGACGACCAAGGACTTATTCCCGCAGGCTCGACTGTGACCTTGATCGTTAGCCTGCGGATCGATCGTTCGCTCGCGAAACCGATTGATGAAGACATTAAGACAATTGAAATTATACTGCCAGCTGGGTTCATTGTTGATCCGTCAGACTTTAGATCTTTTTCGCGTAACGGTCAAGAAACTGATGCCGTTGCAGAGCCCGCAGGAAACCGCCTCCGCATTCTTTTAGACGAAGCAATCACCGATCTCGATAATACGCTCAACGAGATTGTGTTCGACGGTAAGGCACCGAATCCCACGCTTGCAGAGGATTCCACCGCTGAAGAGATTACCTTTAGAGCACGTCTCAGAAACTTGGCTGACGTGCCGATTGGTGGATTTATCGAACCGGGCAACACAGATGGCAAGCGAAATAACGACGATTTTACGCTCCAGATCATTCCCAACGTGCCTCCCGATCTAGTCGAAGGGTTCAGTGCGACAAGAAATGCAGACGGCGAAAATGACGTCATACTCATTTGGCAAAAATCAGTCGATCCGGATGTTGCTGGCTACTTTATCTATCGTGACGATGCACCCCGGATTGAGATCAGAGTTGAAGCCGATTCAAGTCGAAATACTGAGGCATTCCTGGATGTGAACGTCGAGCCGGGAACGCATAACTATGCGATTGAAGCGTATAAAACACCGCTCCTAAGATCTAAGCGTTCCGACAGCGTCACCGTCGAAGTGCTATTGGACACAGCCCCACCTCAACCGCCTGAAAACCTGACTGTCGTTGAATCTGACGATGTCATCAACCTGAGCTGGGCGGTTAGCCCGACCCCCGACGTCGTTAAATATAGACTTTTCTTCGCCAAGTTGGGACAACGCCTCACACCTTTGACGAATCGACACGGAGGAAACGTAGAAATTTCTGTAGAGGAAGCCAATATGTTTTTGGATGAACGCAGGCTTGGGATCGGTGTTTTTACTTACGCGATCGAAGCGGTAGATGAAGTCGGTAATCGCTCGGCACAGATTTCCCAAATTCTGCGTATCCTCGGCAAGCCGTTCCCAAATCCGTTCACCCCTCTGTCGGACAATCCCGACTTTAACCGTGTCGTGTTCCCCGCTCGCGCGATTGAAGGCGTTGAAGGCGAGTTTAGTGTCCTTATTTTCAATATCCACGGCGTGCTTATTAGGGAATTAAGGGCTACAGATCCGAGCACTCGTGACTTGGACTGGGATGGGAAGGATGAGCTTGGCAACATCGTGGAAAGTGGTGTTTACGTTTATCAGATTCAGGTGGGCGAGAGTTATGATACTGGCACGGTCATTGTCGCAAAATAGACGGTTTATCTGATACAATCGGTGAGCGTTTGAAAAGACGTTCGATTCTGCATCCGACGTCTCGTATGGGGTGTGCAAAGTGGTGAATGGACAGGTAAAACAGGAGGTGATTCAGACGTGAATTTCAAAACGACGTTGATTTTTCTTGCAGTATTCATCGTACTCGGTGGTGCATATTTCTTTTTCGGGCGTCCATCTCCCGACGCAGAACAGTCGGAGGCGGAAGCTCAGAAGATCCGCAAGATTTATACGCTCAATGAGGACAGAATTCAGCGGATACGCTTATCGTTCAAGGACGAATCGTATCGATCTCTAACATTAGCGAAAAACGCCGACGGTGTCTGGAAACTGACAGCCCCCTTCACTGCTGAAGCTGACGCGGCTAAGGTCAATGAGATGCTGAACGATCTGTTAGAAAAGAAGGTCAAGCAGACACTCGAAGCGGAAGATTATGCACAGTACGGATTACAGCCACCCAATATCCAAATCGAATTATGGACAGGGGGAGAAGCCCCAGCCAGAACCTTTTTCATTGGTAATAAGACCGTCAACTATTCCGTTTACACACAAGAGCAGTCCGAATCCCATATCTTTCTGATAGAATCGAGCGCGCTGGATGACTTTACAAAATCGCCTTCGGACCTGCGGGATCGGGATATTTTCAACTTTTCACCGGCTGCGGTAACAGCACTCCATCTGCGAGTTGGGAGCCAGCCTGAGATCCATTGCGAAAGCCAGATCGGTTTGAACAGTGACACAGCTGGGGACGCGGGTGAATGGAAAATGATTCAACCGGTGGAAGCAAAAGCCGATACCAGATCAATTCAAGAAATCGTGGCGGCACTTGCTGGTTTGAAAGCGGTGGTCTTTGAGGCGGCTGGTGACTACGATCCTGCAAATTATGGGCTCAGCCCCCCGAAAATTACCGTTACACTTCAGTTCACGGCTGATGCCCCGAAACAGGAACTACAGATCGGTAGCGATGCAGGAATAGGCGGACGAATTTATGTCGCACGCCCGGATCATCATGCCGTTTACGCAGTCAATAGGGAGATTTACACAACACTGGACAGAACCGTTTTCGATCTCCGCGACAAACGGATCATTGACTTCCAACGCACGGCTACCCATCGGTTCACGCTCCGCCAAAGGGAAGACAGGATTATGTGTCAGAAAAATGCGGACGGCGAATGGGAGATTACGTCCCCGGTTACGTTGAAGGCAGACGCGGAAGCGGTAGATGACCTTTTATTCGGTGTGGATGCGCTAAAGGCGGTTGCGTTCGCCGACGATCAGGCGAAGAGTCTTCATCCTTACGGCTTGGATTTACCTTCGATTCAGGCGTCGTTTATGGTCCCTGATACCGAACCTGCCGTGCTGCTTGTTGGGAAGACGAAGGGGGATAACGTCTATGTCAAATCCCAGAACGCTGACACCGTCTTCTTAGTTAAGGGGAAGATTGTCGACCTCCTTGGGATGGGAGTTGCTGAACTCCGACACAAGCAGATCCTTGATTTCGACAGCGATGCTGTCTCCAAAGTTGCGCTAAAACATGGCAATGTCAATTTGACCTGTCAAAAACAGGGGACGAATTGGCGACTGACGCATCCAGTCCAAGAGCCAGCAAAAAATGGAGCAGTTCGCAGCATCATCGAGCAGGTAAACCAGTTGACCGTTGAGGCGTTCTTACCGGTGGCCCCAACCGTAGCAGCGACAGGATTTGACGCGCCGGAAATTCAACTTGTGGTGACATTGAAAGATCGCACAGAGCACCGGGTAACAATTGGAAAATCTGCCGACAATACACAGCACTACGGACGCTTGCGGAACGTACCAAAGACAGTTTTTCTCCTCAAGAAAGAGATTGTGGAAAATCTCACAAAAACGGTGGATGATCTGCGAGCAATACCGGACGAAAATTGATCGTAATCCATTTGACTCTCTCAATTTTCTGAGGTATTATATTAGTGTATTTTGTACTACTATTTTCGTAAGGAGACAATTCATGGCTGAGAATGTTATAGAAGTCACGGATGACAATTTTGAAGATACTGTGTTAAATTCCGACACGCCAATTGTCGTCGATTTTTGGGCAGAATGGTGCGGTCCCTGCAAAATGATTGCGCCGACACTTGAACAACTTGCTGATGAGAATATTGGCACCTTCAAGGTGGGAAAATTGAATGTGGATGACAACCGCGAAACAGCAATGAAATATGGTATTCGTAGCATCCCAACGCTCCTGGTCATCAAAGAAGGAACCGTCGCTGAGCAGATTGTTGGTGCCCTACCAAAGGATGCAATTAAAGACAAAATCCTGTCTGCAATATAAGCGTACCGCGTCATACCATGGTCTGGAAAACGCTCTATAATACTCTTGTAATCCCCGCGCTGACCGTTGGGTATTACATAGCTGCTCGGTTTAGTCCCAAGATCCGAGAAGGACTTGCCGGGCGGCGAGGCGTTTTCGACTCAATCGCAGAACAGCTGCAATCAGGACGAAAACTGAATCAGACGACGTGGTTTCATTTCACATCTGTTGGAGAATTTGAACAAGCCAAACCGCTCATCGAAGCACTCAAAGATGAGTCGTGCATCGTCTTAACGTACTTTTCCCCCTCCGTCCATTCCAACGTAACAAGCTATCCTCACCACGATGCGGCTATATATCTTCCGTTGGATACCGCTCGAAACGCAGAACGCCTCTTTCAAATCATCAAGCCATCTCTTCTCGTCTTTTCCAAGTTTGACATTTGGCCCAACCTTGTTTGGTGTGCTGCTAAGCGCGGCGTTCCTATCGCGCTCATCGCAGGGACGCTGCATCCAGAATCTAAACGGTTAGCCTCATTTGCGCGCCCTTTTTTCAGAGCTGTCCATCAATACATCTCGGTACACTGCGTAATTTCGGAGGACGATGCACAACGATTTCGCCTGATCTGTCCACTGTCCGCACAGATTGAGGTAACAGGAGATACCCGCTTTGACCGTGTATACCAACGTGCGGTCGCTGTTAATGGGAAGGCTGATTTTTTTCTGGGTCAACCGACACTGAAACGCCCAATCTTAATTGCAGGCAGCACTTACTTGGAGGATGAACGAGTCGTGCTTGAGGCGTACCAACATTTACGTGAAAACAACTCGCATACTCCAGATTCCAACAACCTGCCACACTTGATCCTCGTGCCCCACGAACCGACTCCGGAACGGATCGATGAAATTCGGGCGCAGCTTGATGATCTAGGTCTTTCCGGGGTCTACTTCTCAGAGCTACGGGAAGGTATTGATCTGAGCGAAACTGATGTCATTGTGATTGACACCGTTGGCCTGTTAGCACAGCTGTACAGGTTAGGGGAGGTGGCGTTCGTCGGTGGGAGTTTCCACGGGAGTGTCCACAACGTGATGGAACCAGCAGCAATGGCGAAACCGATTTTATTCGGTCCCACGATTCACAACGCCTATGAGGCAGGTATCCTGAAAACGCGAGGGGCAGCTCGGTTGATTAATAACGCTCAGGAGATGGCAGATGTGCTCACATCGTGGCTTTCGGATGCGGCGGAACGGGCTCGGATGGGACAGATCGGGAAGCAGGTCATTGAGGAGAATTTGGGGGCATCCGAGCGTACATTGGATCAGATAAGGTCCTACCTAACGGCATAACGCGTCGGATATCGAGAACATCACTCGTTATTTCCTACCCTTGTGTTATACTGAATTGTTAGCACAGGTCGGTGGGTGTCATTGGGGTGCTCTTTGGAAGAGAAACGGACAGGCGCTGTGCCGTCCCGCAGCGCAAACAGGTAACCGTAGCTATAATCCGGATAGGCGAACCAAAAACGAACGGCTTCTGTTATCGAGCTTCCGTGCCAGAGATATCGTCCTTCAGCAGCACCAATCTCTGTCAATCCATCGATTCGATATGCGACATCCTCAGAGCCGTTGTAATCACTCGGTTCCTCACCGTTAACACCCCCTAACATCGCTTGCGCCGGGGGTTTATTCCACGGAAAATTTTGGTGCATCGCACTGTTATAAGTCAGTTCATTCTCTTGCGCGGGCTGGGATTTCTGTGCCCCCTCATGCCAGGGAAGCAGCACACGCCGAATAATAATCTGCTGGGGTATATCGTTTCCGACGGATTCTGCATGGAGGCTGATAGAAGCATTTAGGATGCTGGTCTCTTGCGTGATACCGATTTCCTCGAACGCCTCCATGATGTCAAAAGCGAGGAAGAAGACACCGCCGATAGGTGTACACAGCAGGAATTCTTCGGCACCGGCATTATAGTTTCTCAACTTCTTCTGTGGATCGACGATTAAACTGGTATCCCGCACCCATCCTGAAAACGTCACCCTTTGACCTTCACCAAAGGTTATATCCATGATCTCTGGCAGGGCAATAGTGACTTCCTTCTTTGGGACAACTATACCGTGAACGCTTAGGGTGTAGTTCTTATCAATTTTAAGTGGACTGATGGAGAGATGTACAATAGTCCCCCGTGAGTGGAGCGTTGCCCATTCGACCTCAATTTTCGGCTCTATTCGGTAATTTGACAGATCCTCTGCTGCTCCGGGGTTTAGGGTTCGGTCAAATCGCAACTGAAGCGCGGTTTGGGATAGAGGTGTTGCAGAGATTAGATTCGCTGACTCAACCGAACTCCCCTGTATCCCAAGCCCAAAGATAGCGATCAAACAAAGGATAAGGAAGGTTGTTAGCAGCCGCTGCCGATGTGACATTTTGCGTTCAACCTCACACACGTCCTTGCCAAGAACGACCTCTCACCTGCTTAAAAGGGGGCATCTTCGGCGCATCGGTTATCGATTTATCTTTACGTGAGGTCGCGCGCATGTAGTGTACAGCGTAACCGCGGCGACGTGTATTGGTGTTATTAGGACCGCTTTGATGCAGTGTAAGACTGTGGTGGAAGCTGATGCTGCCGGGTCTCAGCGGTACGGGGATAATTGGCCATTCGTCGCTCCCTAAGTCTTCCAGAAACGGTGCCAACTGCTCGCCACGCATCATGCCCCAGCGGTGCGTTCCGGGTACGAAATTTAGGCATCCGTTATCCAGTGTTGCGTGGTCAATAGCCGTCCATGCGCTAACCAGATCTTTTGGGAAGATATCACGCCAGGAGGCGGAATCTTGGTGCCAACGCTGCGCTGTGCCAACTCCGTCTGGCGCTTTCATGAAGAGTTGGTCGCCGTACATCTTGATATCATCAGTACCCAGCAACCCCGCAACGATGTTGACAATTTTGGGATTGCAGACATGCGCCCACATGATTTCGTCGTAGACAGCGATGTTGAATAGCTTGCGGACAGATAGGACCTGATTTTCTACGGACCTTGAGCCGTCACTGAAAATCTTTTCGAGTTGGATACTGGTCTCCGGAATGTTTTCTGCCTCGCCAGCAGCTATAAGGTCGGTATGGGCAGAAAGGGTCTCTACCTCTTCTGCCGATAAAACATCCTCAACCACGAGGAACCCGTTGAGCTTGAATTGCGTAATCTGGTCATCAGTTAAACCGAAATCCTCCGGCTTATCTGAACCGCTTGACACCAGTTTGGTCATGGGCAGACCTCCATTATTTTCACCTTGATATTTTACGCATTACGTTTCACGCTTCACGTTTCATTAATGCGCAATCCCCAGTTGATGCATCCGCCGGTGAATCGCTGCACGAGCTTCAACGAACGGGCGCTCAAGGTAAGTGAGATGATTGTCCTCGCCGTGATGGTGTGTCGCCGTACCGGGCTCATGTCGAGCAGCTGTTTGACGGATATAGGTCAGGTTGCCATCAATGAGCGTAAGCATATACTGCGCGGCATCCTTGTCGAACATCCACCATTCGCCTCCGCAGGCAATATAGACCGGAGAGGTGTGGGCAAATATCCCTCGTCCCCAGCCATCGTGATGGGGAATACTGGTATAGTTGGGAGCACCACATCGAGCGGCAACCCATGTGTGTCCATCTACCTTTACCTGCGCTTTCAATTCCAGCCGTCGTGTGCCTTTGCTATCTTCTGTTGACGCCACGACACGTCCAGCTTGGACGATTTCGAGGGTGTGGATTGGGAAGATACTCTCCGCCCACGCTTCGACCTCAACTGTACCGGCACCCGATAGCTGCATTGTATCACCGATATGGTGTCCGTCCACTGTGAGGTTGATAATGGGACCACCACTATGAAATGTCCTTCCCTGCGATACACTTTTACACCAGTTGTCGTAGGTAAATTCCTGGTCCGGCAGATATGCGTAGGTACGATAGATACCAACAGGTACATCGCTGCTCATCTTGTCCGTTCCACCTACCAGTGGCAGCCGATAACCGCAGTTGAGATAACGGTAATATTCAAGATGGTTGAACGGTGCATGACGCAACATTTCTACGCCATCCACGCGACCGGTGGCTATCAGTGCTGCGGGCTCACCGTTCGGGTTTGGGAGGTGCGGAATGATGACCGATCCGCCCTGTGCATGACACTGATCCGCCCAATCACTCATCGTGATTTCCAGTGTCCCTCCGAGTTCAGATTCACCGGGACCATCGCTACACCACGGCATCACCGGCTCCTTTAGCCCCCATAGGATGAGATGACCGAGAAAGTGCTGCCGATTCTCTTGACCGACATACACGATGTTATTACCATCTTGCGAAATACTCGGCTTGCCGGTAAAGTCCTCCGTGTTGGTGAAGAGATTTCCCCACTGTGACGGGAGTAGATTGACAATGTTGAGATCTTCGCCTTGAGACTCCGTGTGGCTCCCCTGTGTCGAGAGGAAGTGAACGTGCGAATCGCCGCTGTACCATCCCTCTGCGTTCATGTGGATCCATCGTTTGAGACGCAGCGTCAGTTCGCGTTGCCCCGGTTCGATATTCACCCGCGTCCGTAACGGCTCGTACTCAAATCCTCGCGCGATATCCACAATAACCTCACCGCGCGGTAGCCATCCCTGACAACGACCATCAATGTATGCGTAGGTGACTTGTCCGAGCCGGAGATCACCACCAATGTCAATATGCCAACTGCCGAGATTAGAATTGACTTGGTTGTGATGCCCGTACGGCTGGTACGGAATACCCTCCGGCGAGCGGAAGTGTACACGGCAGGGGACTGGGTTGCCTGTGTCGTCATCGAGGACATTCACATGGACCCAATTCCGTCCACGGTCCAGCAGTTCCACGCGCATTCGTGGGGTTTCGACTACCTTCTTCTCTTCGACATCACCCCACTGGACCTCACCCACTTTTTCCTCACCCTGCTTGACCGTCACCGTTGCTGATGGAATGGCGGCTACCTCAACATAGGCTGGGCTCGACTTAGGGTTCTGCGCTTCCCCCCAACCGGCGAAATCATCGTTGACAAAATCATCGGTCGAGGCTTCGGGCAGTGCATGAACATAGGTGGCAATTCCCCGATCGACTTCAACATCAAGATCAAACGGCTTCTCGGCATCTTCAGGACTGGTCAGGGTTAGACGTGCTTCACGCTTTCCTCCTCGGACAAAGGGATGCTCGTCAACGTGTGAAAGTGTGATTCCAGCGACGATGAAGTGGGGACCGCTCGGAACAATTTCCAGCGATTCGATCTCACGGTCTGGATGCGGATTTTCCCAGGACCACAGATAGTAGCCTCGCGCTGTGCCACGCGACACCTCAGTCTGACGCCTGCCCATATCCTCCCAGCTCCCCTCATAACGCGGCATCAGTTGGTCATTCTGATCAGGGAGTGCGTGAAAGGGCGATCCACCTTCGGAGAGATGGGCAATTTCAAATCGCTCACGGATGGGAATACGAATTTCGGCATCTTCTGCGAGACGGAACACATAATCTGCGACAGGTTTGCCTAAGGCACCGCCCTCCATCAGATCAGATTCCAACAGGCGATGTGCGATGACAATGCGGCGTGCGGATTGGTTGATAGGGATCGTCACGCTTCCGGAACCGTCATTAAGTGCGATGAAACATTTTGAATCGTCCGCGTTGACCAAAAACGGAAGACCACGGAAGGCCTGCTCGCCTATGGGCGCACTCGCGTTCGTGCCCAAAACTTCAAACCCTGCATTACATAACGTTGACAAATCGAGCGGTTGATAATCTGCCATGAGAGGTGGCTCCTTTCTATTGCGAACTTTGGGGATGGGGCTTGGGGAAGCGGCGTAATTATCCCCACACCACTCCCCCGTTTTTGCGGTTAGATTCCCAGTGAAAAGTCGGTTTCCTCACGCGTGATGATTTCAAGCAGAGCAGGTTTGCCCGCCTCTGTCTCTTTCTGGGCACGCTGGATAGCGGGGATGATGTCCGCTGGATCCTCGACCTTTTCGCCGTATCCTCCCAACCCTTCTGCAACTTTGACGTAATCGCCGGTTAGGAACTTCGTTTTGAAACGTTCGGTTGCGACGGGCATGTGTTTCTCGTAACCGCCGAGTGCGGAGTTGTTGAACATGATAGTTAGGATCGGGATGCGCTCCCGTGCAGCGGTTTCAAAGTCCATCCCTGCCATACCGAACGCAGCGTCGCCCATGATATTGATGGCGAGCTTTTCCGGTGCAGCCATTTTCGCACCCATGATCAAACCAAGCCCATAGCCCAATTGTGTGGACTTGCCCCAACCGATGTAGCCGTGGGGGGAAATTGCTTCATAGAAGGGAAGGGTCTGATCGCGTGGATTCCCGGAATCGTGTGTGACAATCGTTTGGGTGCGGTCTACCGCTTGGTTCAGATCCCATACGACACGGTAGGGATTAATAGGTGCTTCATTCGAGGTCAGTTTCGGCATCCACTCCGCTAACCACTGTTCCTTCACCGTTTTTATTTCTGCAACAACTGCGTCGTTACTGCGCACACCGCCTAACTGCTTTTTCGCTTCATCGATTAGTTGGTTTAAGACGATTTTCGCATCGCCGATAATCGCGTAGTCGGCGGCGTAATCTTTGTTGATATCCAGTTCATCAATCGAGTTGTGAACTAACACCTTTCCGTCGGGGATCGGGGTGGACATGACCGATTGTGAAAGGCTGCATCCAAGCCCAAAGACGAGGTCCGCTTTCCCCAGAAAATGTTTGACCATACCGGTGCCGGTATGTCCACTGGCACCGAGCGCGAGCGGGTGATTTTCGGGGAACGCACTTTTGCCCGCCATGGTTGTCATGACTGGAACGCCCACCAATTCTGCAAATTCGATCAGCTCGTCCGTTCCATCGGCGTATAGCACCCCCTGTCCTGCATGAAGGATTGGAGATTCTGCAGCGAGTAAGGCTTTGACCGATGCTTCAATATCGCGGGGATTGCCAGCAGGTTTAATCTTCTCAGGTGGTCTGTAGTCGAAATCGTCGTCGATATCTTCGCTGGCGACATCGGTCGGAATTTCGAGCATCACCGGCGCGGGATGCCCTGTCCGGAGCAAGCTAAATGCGCGGCGCATCATGGCGGGAACTCGATCGGGGAAGTTGACTTGAGCGACCCATTTCGTGATACCAGGGTAATTTGGCACTGCCTCGAAATGGGTGGGGATACCGTGGCTACGGCGGGCAACGCCGCCCGGTAGCATCAGAATAGGGACAGAGTCTGAGAACGCTTGGGCGACCCCTCCGAACGCATTTTCGCTTCCGGGACCGGACTGGACACACGCAACGCCTAACCTGTCACCGTTGGTAATTCGACTGAATCCATCAGCCATATTGATCAGTGTCCGTTCTGTTCGCGCCATGACCGGTCGGATACCGACCTTTGCACAGGCATCAATGAGACTGTTCGCTGGGAAACAGAACAGATTCTCAACGCCTTCAGTTTTCAAAATTTGTGCAACTGCATCAATAGCTTGCATATATGATCTCCTTGTCCACTCGAAATCTATTGTGAAGTTCTCTAATTAAAGCAACGTTATTTTGCAATGTTCTATAATCCATAACCGTAAGAAGGGTAGGACAGGTCTGAATCGGTATTGGGCGTTCAACAGCGCATTGTATGCCAAAGAGTGTTATTGCGTCAAGACTAAATTCATGACAATGATAGAGGTTAGCAATGAGAACTGTAGGAAGGATGAGTGGATTGATGGGTATACTAGATTCTTCTATTGGTAGAACCAATCTATCGAGAAGATCTTCAGCATAACCGATTCACCGTAGGTTGAGGTAGAGCCGGTGTAGTAGGTTACGAGGGCTTCATTATCAACGAAGGTTACCGCGGCATAGGCGCTGTCGTATCCAACATGGTTTTCGATATCCTTGATATTTTCCCACGTCTTCCCTTCGTCCTTGGAAATGGCCGCAGTGAGCGGGTTTCGGTCGCCTTGATGGGGGTGGTCGAGGTCAACGTTATGATTCCATACCAGCAGCAGATCACCCGTGCTGGGAATCTGCTTTACCAGCGGCGGGGATGCCGGTGCCGCGAGGTCCGTTGACTCGGGCGGAGTCCAACTCTCCCCGTTATCGTTAGAGTAGGATTTATAGACCGCCCCCAGACTGGTCCGCATTACTGCGAGGAGAGAACCGTCTTGCAGCTCCACAACCGAAGGTTCTTCAGCACCCCGCTTCGGCAGGTCCATCGGTACTTCGCTCGGTTTCCATGTGTTACCGTCGTCATCGGCATAGTAGCAGAGCGCCTGATAGTGATCTCCCTGGCCGTGGAATGCACCGTGATGTGCAGGGAGCAGGATTCTGCCGGAGTTGAGTTGAAGGATGTGGTCGCAGTTGGTGAAATTCATCCCCGCCAGCGCGGAAATTTGACGGGAATCGCTCCACGTTTCGCACTCGTCAGTAGAGCGTTTCATGTAGATCCTTAAATCGCTAACGGAATTGCGCACAGTATAGGTAAATAGGACCTCACCTGACGGGAGCCGGAGCAGGTTGGGATGTTTCACGTTCATTTTACCGATATTATCTTGCAGCGTAAATGTATCGCTCCAGCTCCGCCCAGCATCCGCAGATATTTTAGCGGAAATACGACACGGCATGTTGTCACCAACCCGGTGATGGGCGTCTGCTATATCCGTCACAAGTGAGGGGTTATCCGCATAGTATTCGCACCAAACCAACATCAGTCGATTATCCTTCAACGGAAAGATGAGTTGGTGGTCATTCCGCGGATGTGAGGGCGTCCATGGACAGACAGTTAGTTCGTAAATTTCGTTCATATTCGTGCCTTTAATGGGTTATAAACGACTACCTTCAAGGGCAGAACGAAAAGCAGAGAAAAGCGTGTCAACATCTTGCTTCAATATGCTGGTATTCACCCTGAGTGTGCCCCGCCTCAAATCCGGATCGCCCAGAGAAATGGACACGGATTGTTCTTGAAGTATTTTCACAAACTTATCTGTATCGAGATCCCGGGATAACTCGATGGGGAAGATGTTGGAACCGTTCACGATTCGTCCGATGTGGATACCAGCCAATGTGTTCAGTTTATCAAAAAGCGTTATAGCCCGTTTCATGGCGGTGTTAAAACGTTCTTCAAATCCTTCCACGCCCTTCAACGCCAAGGCTGCTGCAAAATTGGCAGACGCCAGACCTCCGCCGAACATACGACGGTCGTGGTACAGTCCATCGCAGAATTGGGAGGTACTCGCCAACACCGATCCGAATGGCGCACCGAAATACTTGTACAGGGACACATATACCGTGTCGAATAGGGAGGCGTACCTCTTCACCGAAACCCCGGTTGCGCCCGACATCATGTAGAGACGCGCTCCGTCGAGGTGGGTGCCGATTCCTCGTTCCCGGCAGTAGTCGGTTATCGCCCGCATTTCGTCGAAGGGAACGACCTTGCCCTCCTGACGGCGAACGGGACTCTCGATCATGAGCGCACCAACCGGCGTTAGCACGCGCCCCTGCTCGGAATCCTCGACGGCCCGTTTCAGTTCTTCAACCGTGAAATGAGGGCGATCTTTTGCCAACGGTAGGAGATTGATATTGCTGAGACGGGCAACACAGTCGCCACTGTCTTGATACAGATGGCTCTGTTCCTGCACGACTGCACGTGGCTTATCTCCACAGAGTATTCGAACCGCAAGATGGTTGGCGAGGGTACCGGTCGGCATAAAAACGGCGGCTTCCTTGCCCAACAGCTCCGCCATTTTCTCCTCAATTTGCTGGACATTGCCCCCCAGTGAATAGCTGTCTGCGTCAAACCCAACCTCTTCCTCGAACTCGACTAAGGTCTGAAGCATGGTGCGAGCCGATTTGGGTTCACCATCGCCGCCGAAACTAACGAGCTGGTCTGGAAGGGAATCCTCAACAGGAACGCGAGTTGTTGGTTGAGACGTATCTGTAGGAATGGTGCGCATAGAATTTCACCTCTTTGTACTCAAAGACTACCTCATCTTTATACACACAGGCATCGGCACGTCAGCCACATGGCCTGTTGCTGTCAGCTTCCCTGTGTCTGAATCGATCCGGAATGTGACAATGGTATCCGTGCCTTGGTTTTCGGCAAATAGGAAGGTTCCCGTCGGGTCAATAGCGAAATTTCGCGGTGTTTCGCCCTGGGTTGATTCGTGATCGACAAAGGTAAGCTTGCCGGTGTCTTGATCAATGGCGAAAATCACGATGCTGTCATGACCTCGGTTGGAACCGTAGAGAAACTTCCCGGTTGGGGAGACATGGACATCGGCTGTGTGGCTTGTGCCATCAAAATCGTCAGGGAGCGTTGGGATGGTTTGGATCTCCGACAGTGCACCGTTCGCTTCATCGTAGGAGAAAGCGGTCACGGTATTGCCCATTTCGTTGATGACGTAGGCATATTTCCGGCTGGGATGGAAATCGAAATGACGGGGACCGCCTCCCGGTGCGACGTCTGCCGAAGGTGGATCGTTCGGAATGAGTTTTCCGTTTGTCAGGTCAATCTTGTAAATTAAAACCTTATCGAGACCCAGATCCGGTGTGAAGGCGTAGCGATTGGCTGGATCAATCATGATTGAATGTGCGTGCGGTCCCTGTTGGCGCGCTGGATCGACGCTTGAACCTTCGTGTTGAATGAAGTCGGTCGCTTCGCCTAACGTTCCGTCGTCATGTATAGGAAGCATACAAACGCTACCGCCACCGTAATTTGCCACAAGGACAAATTTCCCTGTCGCATCAACGCTCAAGTGGCACGGTCCCGGACCGACTGTCGATTGCTGATTTAAGAGGGTCAGTCCGCCGGTGCTCTCATCGATGGAGAATGCGGTGATAGCCCCGCCAGACTTCCCATCAGACTCCGAAATTTCATTTATCGCGTAGAGATACGGCTTATCGGGGTGAAGGTCCAGAAAGGAAGGATTATCTATGCCTGTTGCTACGCTGACATATTCGAGTGCACCGGAGAAGGTGTCCAAACGATAAACGTAAATACCTTCGCTATCTCCCTGCGTGTAGGTTCCGATATAAACGAGCATTTTTTGTAATTCTCCTTTGTTATGGCTTGGTAATTGTAGATATATGAACCTTAGTTATTGAGATCTGAATGTTTTTTAATCGATCCGATTCCGGTAGATTTCCTGAACCAGTTCCATACTCTTGACCGCATCCGCAAAACAGGTGTCTGGCTGGCGGTCTTCCTGAATGCAATCCACGAAATGACGATTTTCGCCGTAGAACCCGTAAGCCTTGTGATTCGCATCCGTTCCAGCTGCCTCAACGGTTGAAATCTCTTTGACACCCTCGCTGCTATGGATAATGGCACTGCCGCCCACGTCTGGATTGATATATGCGGAGATACCGGGCGCGTGCATTTCGAAGATATGGATTCGTCCCCCGACTGCCCAATTGGTGCAGAGATAGCCTGAAGCGCCACTGTCAAACTTGACGATGGCGTTGAAACTATTTTCCCGATCCGAACCGAAACTGTTAATATCGCTCGCCACAGCTTTGACCGCCCCGCTGCCCATCCAACGGAGTGCGTCGACGGCGTGGATCGCATCGCAGGTCAACACATCAATGATACCGTCGTAGTATAGTGCGCTTGGGGTGTTCTTGTGGAATGTGGACATACACTGGATGATGGGTCCTTTTTCCTCAACGATCCCCTTGACTTGACGCATGAGCGGAATAAACCGCCGATTAAACCCAACCATTGTTTTGCAATTGTGTTGTTCGGCAGCCAACGCCATCTCTTGTGCCTGATGGAGCGTTACGCCGGGGGGCTTTTCGATGAAGACGTGGTGACCTTGCGATAGACAGTGAATGACGGGGGCAAATAGATGCTGCGGGGGCATCAAGACATACACAGCGTCGGGACTTGTTGTTTCCAGCATCTGTTTGTAATCTGCAAAGGTTTTTTCGATCTGGAACCGCTCTGCGGTTTCTTGCAGCTTCGATGGAACTAAATCGCACAAGCCTACCAGTTCCACATCGTCGAATGCCGCGAGGGAGGGGTAGTGAACGCCATTTGCCATGCCACCGGCACCGATGAGGGCAATCTTGATTTTGTCCATACAGTCTCTCCTAATAGAGATAGAGCCAGGTTGGGGTTATTGGTCGGCTACTACGACAATTTCTCGACCATCTGCATTAGCGCCCTCATGTATCCCAGCGCAAATGTGACGCCTTGACGGCGATAGCCGCTGTCGCCTGCTACGCGGGGTGCGTGGTCGGGTATGATGACGCCATCAAAGCCCACCTCTTTGTAGGCGCGCATGGCTTCAAACATATCGACATCCCCTTCGTCGATGAACACCTCATCGAACTTTGGAAACTGACCTCGAACATTGCGAAAGTGGACGTAGAAGATTTTGCCCTGCCCACCGAAGTAGCGGATGGCGTCTACTGCCCGGTCGGGTCCCATCTCCCCGACGGTTCCTTGGCAAAATTCCAACCCGTTGTTTGGACTTGGCACTGTTTCAATCAATCGCTTCATTCCCTCGTGACTCGTCAGGAGGCGTCCCGTCCCGCGCAATTCTTCCGCCGGGGGATCATCCTGATGTGCTGCCAATTTGACGCCAGCACTTTCTGCAACCGGCACCACACGTTCCAGAAAGTACGTCAATCGATCCCACATCTCCTCAACACTCACCCGTCCTGTCTCAACAACCGGGGCATCTTTTACGAGGTCGTAATCGAAGCTCTTGAGCCCTGCATCGCCGCGTCCGCCGCCACTATCGTAGGCGCGCCAATGTCCCCACACGCCAGCAATGCTGAAATAGTAGCCGAGGATTGGGATGCCTGCCTTACCCATGTTCTCGATTGTCTCACAGACCTTTTTGATCTGTTCATCGCGTCCCGGCGCGCCGTGGAGAACCTTATCCCAGTGGTCTGCTGGTAGATTCTCGATGCCTGCGACCTCGAGGCCGTGCGATTCGATGAATGTTCGGGCTCTGAGTAGTTCGATAAACTCTAGCACACCCCGTTCCCCAAAGCGGGGACCGTGTATGATGACGTGACCGACACCGAGCTGCTTGGCGTACTGAAGATTTTCTTCCGTCAGGGCAGCCTGACCGAAACCAATTCCGAGTTTCATGATCCAATTCTCCTCATTTTCGGTTGAAAGGGAACAAGGTTATGATTACGATTCAGACGAGGTATTCACCCGGTTCACGGGTCGCTTCGTATACAGCTTCCGGATTGCGGTTCTTGATAACTTCAGGCACATCGCCCGTCCAATAATCGGGCGGTGTCGATGGACGGGTGTGCCATCCGAGAAGCAGTGTCCGTCGTTTATCGCTCTGGTTTCCGTGCGCAGCGTGGAGCACCCGTCCCTCTGCAACCACGAGCGATCCCGCTTTCACCGGCAGGTCGATAGCATCGGGATGGTCACAGAACATATAAGGGTCGTCCTCCTCTACATCGTAGCCGCCCTGTGCATGCGCTTGCACCAGCCGGTTGTGTAGTGGAATCCGCTTCAGGTGTGTGCCGGGGATAATACGAAAGCAACCGTTTTCAAGGGTGGTGTCGATCAGATAGTAGGACAGGAACAGATACTGTGGCCAAGGCGCGGTACTGATTGGGTCGTTCCACCCCATCCAATCTTGGTGCCAGTAGAGGGGTGGTCCGCCCGGTGGTTTGCTGAGGATGATGAATCCACCCGCCGACTTGAAGTCGCCCAATCCCATATCCTCCAAGGCGTTGCGCGTTGGCTCCCAGTGAATTAGCCGGTCAATTGCCGGTTCATCAATTCCTCTAACATGAAGGTCTGATCCTTGATACTTCCAATGGGGCGGATGTTCCACGGCGTCGAGCATCCGGTCAGACGTTGCTCGGAGCTCTTCGAGAAAGGCTTGAGTCAAGATATCATCAACGACACAATACCCCTCCTTAGTCAACTGATTGCGTTTCTTGAGTGCCACATCGGGTGTCATGCTGTTTGCTGCCTCCTGTCGATGTCTGCGTTATGTATTGTGCGCTACATTCAAAACGTGAGAGAGTGGGAATATATTATCTTGAATACGAAGCACCCTGTTTCCTGCTCTGTATCTCGCCGGATTTCACGGCTCTAACAACTTCGGCAAGATCGTGCAGATACGCATCAACGATGGCACCGTGGGACAGGTCCAAGAACAGGTGGATAGCGGGAGGATCTTGCAAGCGGCTCCCCATCCAACCGCGCTGAGACATACCTTCATCGACCGCAAAGATATCGAAAGCGTTGGAACCGAAGGCGATAAGGTATGCCTGTGGCTCCCCCCATATCTCCAATCCGTCGATCCTCCGAATGCCGTCAAGGAATCGCTCTCTGGTGTCGAGAATTTCGCCCACGCGCTCAAGATAGCCCTCTTCACCGAGGTAGTTCAGCACCGCCCAAGCGGATGCGAGCCCACCACCCGAACGGGAGCCCATCAGATTCTGTGTAGAGTACGTGCCGGAGGGCCAGGCATCAAAGGTATATCGCTGGTAGGTCTCCAAGTTGGCATCGCGCAACAGTAGGGTGGACACCCCCTTGTTGGCATATCCCAACTTGTGTACATCCACAGAGATCGATGTGACACCGGGCACTGCGAAATCGTAGTCAGGTATGGAGTAGCCCAGTTTGCGCGCAAACGGAAAGATGAAGCCTCCGTGACAGGCATCCACATGCAACCACAGCCCATGTTTTTTCGATAGGGCAGCAATTTCAGGAATAGGGTCGGTAACACCAAAAGGATAGGAGGGGGCAGAAGTAACAAGCATGATGGTGTTGGTGTTGATGGCGCGTTCCATCGCCTCGACATCCGCGCGGAAATCGTGGCTTTGGGTCATGCGCACTGCCTTGATTCCCATCAGATGTGCCGCCTTATCAAAAGCAGGATGCGCTGCATGGGGTATTAGAATTTCAGGTGCAGCTGCCCCTGGACGGTGATCATGAGCCCATGCGTGTGCGGTCTTCACCGCCATAATCAAGCTCTCGGTGCCGCCTGTGGTAATGCTCCCACTTGCACCCCTTGGAGCGTTCATCATGCCGAGTAGCGCACCGACAATATCGCTCTCGTAACGGACAAGGCTGGGAAACACCTTCGTGGCATAAAGCCCGTTATAGTTGATGTACATCTGATAGGCTTCGTTTGCCACCTTGACGACCTCCTCACCACCGAAGTAGCTTCCCCCGATGAACATGCGTTCGCTGTGCCAAGGAGAGTCGTCCTTTTGTGCCGCAGCCATCTCGGCTTTAACTTTTTCCCAATTGCGTCCGTGAGGAGGTAATTGACTATTGGACATATTTTGATCTGCTAAACCCTCGC
Source organism: Candidatus Poribacteria bacterium (assembly GCA_022826645.1). Classification (GTDB taxonomy): domain Bacteria; phylum Poribacteria; class WGA-4E; order WGA-4E; family PCPOR2b; genus PCPOR2b. Next base: position 43,708 of record JAJDUM010000007.1, on the reverse strand, counting down.
ACCTTTTCACTCGGTGTCCCGTTAAGTTGATGTCCACCAACCAAACACGAAATTTAATCCTCGTCCATGACCGCCTGCATCATCGCTTTGATGTAGCCGAATTCGTAAGCGAATGCCTGACGACCGCTCTCCGGGTCTTTATGTCCCGGTGCGTGATCGGGGACAACCATGTGTGGATATTCGACCTCTTTAAGGGCTTTCATATTCCAACGCATATTCATCACGCCTTCGTCGGGCCAGACTTCCTGGAACTTATTGCGAGCGCCTACGATGTTGCGGAAGTGGCAGAGGAATATCTTCTTCCGAGAGCCGAAGTAGCGGATAATGTCGGGAACCTCGTTCTTGGGATCCGTCACACTCTCTGCCATACAACCGAGACAGAGGTTGACACCGTGATAAGGACTGGGACAAATCTCGATAAAACGCTTGAAGCCGTCGAATCCTCCCATTACGCGATCAACACCTTTATAACCGGGTGGGAGCCATGGATCACAGGGATGGCAAGCCATTCGGATTTTGTACTCGGTGGCAACCGGGATAACGCGCTCAAGGAAGTAAGTAATCCGTCTCCAGTTCTCATCGGCGGTAACTGGCTCATCGAATCTTGGCGTGGTGGAGTCTGCCTCTTCCAGATTCCATGTGCTGTATTGAGAACCTCCCCGTCCGGGCGGCTTGCTTTCCGTGCGCTGGTTCTCCAGGGCACAAAGGAAGTACTTGATCGACGGTATCTCGGCTTCGGCTGCCTGCTTAATCATATTGCAGACCAGTTCGATCTCCTTATCACCTTCCTCATAGTTGCCAAGCATAAAGTTGGGGATGCCGCCGCCATTGACGTTCAGGTGAGCGAGGGGAATCGCAACCATCTCCATATCAATACCGAATCTGGCACACTTCTCTTTTTTCTCTTTCAACTCCTTTACATCCCAGCCGTACGCGCGGTGGAATGTAATAAAATTCTCATTCTTGTTGAAAACTCCGTGCCTTGCCAAGTATTCCAGATCTACATCGGATGTGTTAAATTGCTGTGTACCTACGTGCATTTGGTTCTCCTCTTATTTTACACATGGCAAAAAATGATTGTGTGGTTCGTGCCGACTCTAAGATAACAACTTTGAAAATCATAAAATAGAATACAAAACCCATCAATCCCCTTTTTCTGCGCTTGGCATTGAGGTGATAATCGCCCGCAATACCTGATTTACGGATTCAGGAGTTTTAAACACCGCCGCGACATCCGGATCGAGAACGATCATCAACTGGTCCTGTCCGATTCGCGAAGCAAAGCGGTTCGGTTTGGCGTTACTGTAGTCAAACTGGTATTCGGCTTGCATATCATCGGCTTCGTTAGACCCGTGTTCAACGAAGTTGGTGTTCGTCATAATCTTGATGTTCTCTCCTTGTCGCTTTTCGAGCATTGATAATGCAAATTGCATCGTTGCGCTCGGTGAAACATACCCAGAGTAACCGCTTCCCATCAGAGTATCCAATGATGATTGCTCTTAGCTCATCGTCCGAGTGTTTCTCATCGTCAAAGATAGCAGCCGTTACCTCCTGAAATACGGTTACAGCTTCTTCAGAACTTGCTCCATGTTTTATGGTGTTAGCATTTGCCTTATTGGCATCCCATTCAAATCAAAGCGCAAGTTCATACAGCCAATATCCAGCGTCAAGGCGATTTGTCAGTTTTGATTTTTCCAACTATTGCTCCACACAAAAACCGTACAATAATAAACCAACATCTGCGCGGCAAAGCAGAAATTTAATGTAGCACGCCCTACAAACCAAGTCAAGCCCAAAAAATTAGATCGGACAGGCAATATTTCCCAAGCGCTCTGTCAACAGGGCATTCTCTCGATAATCGATCGGGATAACAACAAGCGCCGGGTTGTCCGCTTGAAAAGCCTGGTCCAAGGCGGGTGCAAGGTCCACAGCATCCTCAACTCTGATCCCTGTCCATCCGAAGGATTCGGCTAACTGAACAAAGTCCGGATTGCTGAACGAAAGATTGGTGTGACGGTTGAACTGGTTGTCCTGTTTCCAAGAGATAAGCCCGTAGCCGCCGTCCTCCCAGACCATGACCACAATATTGGTCCCTAACCGTTTGGCGGTCTCCATCTCCTGAACGTTCATCAGGAAACCGCCGTCACCACAGATGGCAAGCACGCGGCGTTCTGGGGATACCATTTTTGCAGCGATAGCACCAGGCAGTGCAAATCCCATGGAACAGAACCCATTGGAGATGAAGCAGGTATTCGGTTCATCACATTGGTAGTAACGCGCGATCCACATTTTGTGCGCCCCGACATCGCTCAATAGAATGTCCTCGGGCCCCAGCGCTTCGCGCACATCCCAGAGTGCCTTTTGGGGACGGATGATCCCTACTGTTTCATCATCTTTGTGTCGAGCAAATTCGGACAGCATATCCTCTCGGATCGTTTGGTGCTGATGACCATCCAACTGAAGGGGTTGGCCTTTAACCCGCTCATTGAGCATCCAGAGCGCGTGGGCGAGATCTCCGATAACTTCGACATCGACACGATAATCTTCATCGACCTCGGCGGGCAAAAAGTCGATGTGCACGATTTTCTTGTGACCGCCGTGATTCCAGAGACGTGGATGATATTCCACGAGATCGTAGCCGAGGGTTATGACCAGATCCGCAGCGTCAACCGCGCAAGCGACCAGGTCTTTCGCCTGTAACCCGATGGTAAACAGACTGTAGGGCGCATGGCGGGAAACTGCACCTTTGCCCATGAAAGTATTGATAACACCGATATTGGTTGCTTCGGCAAACTCCCGCAATTGCTTGCTTGCCCGCTTGCGGATAGCACCGTTGCCCGCAAGGATTACCGGACGCCTCGCTTGACGGATTAGATCCATGGCTTGGTCGACAATTTTATCGTCCGGCACGGCGCGACGCAGGCGTTGTCTTGGAATGGGGATATTCTCCGTCGATTCGGAGGCGATGTCCTCGGCAAGTTCAATGTGACAGGCCCCCGGTTTTTCCGTTTCAGCCAATTTGAAGGCTTTGCGGACCACCTCCGGGATATTTTCGGGGTTAATGATAGGACTTGCCCATTTGGTGACCGGCTGGAACATCCCGACCACATCCATATTTTGGTGGCTTTCTTTGTGTTGCCGGCGGCTGTCAGCCTGTCCAGTAACTACCACTACCGGTGCACGATCCATGTTGGCATCAGCAACACCGGTCATGAGATTGGTTGCACCCGGTCCGAGTGTGCCGAGGCAGACACTTGCCCTGCCGGTTAATCTGCCATAGACATCTGCCATGAAAGCGGCGCCCTGCTCATGGCGAGTAAGGACAAACGGTATTGAAGAGTCCTCCAACGCCATCATAAAATGGGCGTTTTCCTCGCCCGGCACACCAAAGACATACTCCACACCTTCAGCTTCTAAGCATTTTACAAACAGTTCTGCAACATTCATCGGTTGGCCTCCTATTTTCGTTTTCGATCAGTATTTAATCTCTTATGCGCTGGTTTCAGACTTTTTTTATTTCTCCTTCGCAAGTAATTGCTTACAGGACTTGAATCTATATCCTATGTAGGGTATTATTATATACACAAAATCTTAGCAATTCTCCACGCTTCCGTGAAGTTGGCAAAATCCGGATTCAGGCACGGCTCACGGATGATTTGTGTTCCGGGTGTGACGATTGCAAAACAGCAGGAAATGCGAAAGAATTTCAGTGTACGAAGATCAATCTTAGCGGTGGATTATACCAGATTATAGAACGGCACGTCCAAGAATTAGGTTCACGCCACAAGACTCAATTTCTGATAGTGACAGGAGATTTTATGGAAACCGTACGCGAACAATCTGCTATCGACACAGAAACAATCAACATTATTGACTGTGATTTGCACCATTCGACGAAGAAACAGGAAGATCTGTTTCCTTACCTACCTCGGCATTATGTAGAACACATTAAAGACTTTGGGACAATGATGCCAGGGGTTGGTTACACGAACATGCCACGTGGTGGAGTCCGTGCTGAATTGTGGGAGGGTCAGGAGGAACATCCTGGCAGTAACATTGAACTCGCTATAGAGAAGCACTTGGACCTCCACGGGATTGACATCGCTATACTGACAGGCTCTTCGGTTTACGGTGCAGCTGTCCATCCAAATTCCGACTACGGCGCAGCCATGTGCCGTGCTTTCAACGACTGGACGCTTGAAAGTTGGGTTAAAGCAGACTCTCGTTTCAAAGCATCGATCGCGATCGCTCCGACGGATCCGCAACAGGCAGCGGAGGAGATTCGCCGGCTTGGTGAGCATCCATCGGTTTTTCAGGTGATCATGCCAGCCGGTGCACGGATGCCTTTCGGGAATCGGTTTTATCACCCAATATACGAAGCGGCGCACGAATATAGCTTACCGGTGTGCGTGCACTTCGGCGCAGAGGGATCGGGCATCGCCAATGCCCCAACTGCGGCCGGATATCCGTCATACTACCTGGAGATGCGTATGGCACGCCCACAGATTGCAATGGCTCACACAGTCAGCTTGATCTGCGAGGGTGTTTTTGAGAAGTTTCCGAATTTCAGATTCCTGTTCATTGAGCATGATACCTTTTGGCTGCCTGGGTTGATGTGGCACATGGATGCTGATTGGAAATCAACGCGAGATTACACCCCGTGGGTCAAAAAGTTGCCAAGCGAGTATATTCGCGGACACATCCGTTACGGCTCTCAACCGATGGAACAGCCACCAACCCGTGCAGATCGGAACAAGTTCCTTGAATGGCTACACGCCGATGAAATCCTGGTTTATGCAAGCGATTATCCCCATTGGGATTGGGATAACCCAACGAGTGTGTTGCCCGGGATTTCTGGAGAACTCAAGCGACGCGTCTTTGTTGAGAATGCATGTGAACTTTATGCACATCGGTTGCAGATGGGGGATGCAGTTGTGGAAAGGGCCGCATGATATATGATAGACGAATCGTTTGATCCATACTAACGGAGCGGCTATTATGCGTTTCTGAAGGCTTGCGTCGGTAACTTTAAGCATGCAGCTAATTTTCGATATGATACAATGAAGGGGTAAATTCACGATGCGGCGGCATATAGTTGGAAAAGTGGACGAGTTACCACCCGGCGAACGGAAAATTGTATCGGTGGGAGGCAAGGGCGGGATCGGTGTGTTTAACGTTGACGGGACGTTTTACGCGCTAAGGAACATGTGTCCACACAAAGGCGGTCCCCTCTGCCAAGGACGGCTCCGGCCTCATGTCATTTCCGACGAAACCTATCATGTCGATTTTGAACGTGAGGGTGAGATTATCAAGTGTTCTTGGCATCAATGGGAATTTGACATCAAAACAGGAACGGCGCTCTATGATTCGCGCATGCGTGTCAAAACCTACCCGGTTACAGTGGACGGGGATGAGATAATTTTACATCTGGATTAGGCTTGCAAGGAATCGATCTGTTCCGACTGAGGCAAGCGCACCAGAAAGGAGTACACATGTCTAATAAAATAAGAAAAACAGATGCGGAATGGCAGGAACAACTGACTCCAGAGCAGTACTATGTCACACGGCAAAAAGGTACAGAACGCGCCTTCACTGGGAAATACGACAATGCCAAAGGGCAGGGGATATATCGATGTGTCTGCTGTGGCACCGATCTGTTCAGTTCAGAAACGAAGTTTGACTCTGGCACCGGCTGGCCCAGTTTTTGGGCACCAGTCTCAGAGGATAACATTGAAACAGAGACCGATACCAGTTTTGGCATGATTCGGACGGAGGCCATGTGTGAAAGATGTGATGCACACCTTGGTCATGTCTTTAACGATGGGCCTCCCCCAACAGGTCTTCGTTACTGCATGAATTCAGCCGCGCTCGACTTCGTTGAGGCGGAGGAAGAATAGGAGCGGAAATCCTCCTTGCCGTAAACCTATTCAAGCCGTTATCCGTTTGGAGTGGTTGTAGGTGTTAGTTTGAACACTCATTTTTTTAGATAACGACATTCAGGAGATTCTAAGAATGAAACAGGTAGATATTTTATCTACAACTATTTTGCTATTATTCGTAACACTTTTTGCTGTTCTCCCTGTTTCCGCGGGACCGGGGACAACGGCTGCAAAAATCCTCGATCTCGGGGGTGGCACACGGGCTGCCGCATTGGGCGATGCGTTCTCAGCGATTAATAACGATGTTACAGCGGCTTTATGGAATCCGAGTGGACTGGGGATTATGGAAAGGCGGCAAGCTGCGCTTTCGTATGTCGACCGGACCCAGCTTTTCGGAGAGGCAGGAGAGGGATTGTATTACGCCTTCTTCGCCGGTGCTATGCCGTTAGGTGATGCTGGGACGCTCGGTACTATGCTTCAACTCGAAGGGCAGGGAGAGATTGATGTGACAATTGATTCCCCGGAACCGATACGGACGGAGAACCTCGGAACGAACTGGGTGTGGACGGCCTCTTATGCGGATAAATTGGCACAAGGACTGTTGGGCGGAATCAGCGGTAAAGTGATCTCCCTGAAATTGGGAGAGGAAGGCGCGCGCGCGTACGCCATAGATCTGGGAATGCAATACGACATACCCTCTACACCGGTTCCTATTCAGGTCGGTGCTGCTATCCAGAACTGGGGAACACGGATACATTTTATAGATGAAAATCAGAGCGACCCGCTCCCACGGATGTTCAGGCTTGGAACAGCGGTCACCCTCTACAATCAAGGAAACCATCAGTTGAGATTCATTGGTGATTTGACTGCATCTATCCATAAACTGAGAGAGGATGAAGACGAATTAGAGGCTGATTTAATCCGGCTCAACGAAACTATCAAAGACGAAAACGAACAGAGAGAAACAGAAGGTCAGGAATTGAAGCCTGAGTTCACGCGCGACGGATTGCTTTCGGATCGGGGGGTTGGTGTAAACGCTTTTGAATGGAGACACTTACAAAAGAGTGTTGGACTCGAATATTGGTTGGGAAGTTTTTTGGCACTCCGCGTTGGTTACAAGGAGGAACCCGGCATTGACCTTCTTAACTTTACTGATCACCTGACCTATGGGTTGGGGGTTCGATTACTTAACTATCAGATTGACTTCGCACAGCTTCCCGGCGGCGGTCCGGAACAGCAGCGGCTAAATGTCTTTGCGCTTATCCTACAGTTCTAAGCATGTCCGGAATTATCCCTTTAGCCCGGGGTAGATAGAATCTGTAACCAACTTGAGAAAGAAGAAGAATGAAACATATTTGCTGGATTCTGCTTGTAGCACTTTTCAGTATTGAGATCTCTATGCAGACGGGAATCGCGTCAAAGGAGTCCACGGTCAAAGCCGCCTCCCAAACCCTACTATCCTCCGAAAATTATCGAGGTCCATCATTTCGACTCACCTCCGCGCTGGGCGCGCAGGCATTGCCGACCAAACAGGGCGGAAGCCTCTCTATCGAAGAACACCAAGGCACACTAAATATAGAACCGATGAAATCACCAACAAAAGCGTTTCTGTACTCGGCACTTGTTCCCGGTTCGGGCCAACTCTATATCGGTGCCAAGCGCGGTTATCTCCAGATTGCGGCGGAGGCGGGGTTACTTGCGGCCTACTTTATCACGCGTAGCAGCGCACAGGACCTTCGAGAAGACTATCGCGAGCATGTGAGAAACCACGTCATCTTCGAGGGACCCACAAAGTTCGATGATTGGGATCCTATCGAAGATTTTGAACACGCAACGCTATATGATAACTGGCACAATGTTTATACGGATAACAACGGTGAACCGCTTGAAAGGGTTGGCAAGTGGTATTGGGAAGATCGAAAAGCCTTCAAAGACGAGAACCGAAAGACACATGATTCGCCCCAACGCAAAGTGGCTTATGAACTGCGGATGGATGCTAACGATAAGTTCCAGGTAGCGAAGACTTTTCTGGGGATAGCAATTCTGAATCATGTTGTCAGCGCGATCGATGCACGCATCGCTGCGAAAAGGTATAACAGAAAACAGAACTCTTTGGGATTGGACCTACAGACGAGCGTTTCTCCCAATAGTATCGAGAGTCGATTGGTGTTTAAGAAACGGTTTTGAGACATTTCTTTCCAAGATGTGACTTCCGCAGAGTAGGTTAGTAAAACTTATTCCCCTGATTTCTGATAGAGTGCCACAGCCCCGAACTCGTAACTGGCGTCTGAATCAGGCAGTTCATCAAGATAGACTGTGAACCGCACCGGAAGTCCGCTCTCCGGCATTTTCTCCTTCCAGTAAGTAGCATACGCCTGCGAATAGGCTTGGCGGATACGTTCCTTCTCCGCCGCGTAACCCTCTGGCTCGACCAATGGATGCGGTTCTTTGGGTGCCGCACCAAAGGAGTGAACCTCCAAGAAGTCGAGTTCAGCCAGGGAACTACAGATTCCTGCTTCGCGTACGTACATCTCCCATGTGTCGAAGATACGTGGGATCTCCTTTGCTGGATCCATACGTGCTATCCCGTCCAGTTCCAATTCATTGGTTGCCGCTATTGCGCCGGTCATACCGACGAAGCGGATTTTGAGGTCGCCGTTGTCAAGCGTTTCGACAACCAGATCCGAAAAAACCTCGTTTGTTTTCTTCCGGTAATAGGTCACACGTCCCCTCTTCTTGATTTCCCAGTCCATTTTTTTCTCCGATGTCTTTTGTTTATGTTTATACAAGATAGGACTTACGCAGTTGAACGCTCAAGATCTTGTAGTTCGGGGATTTATCGCCGCCCCGATAAATCGAGACCAGGAAATCGGGCAACTACAGCAGAGACTCCATAAGGAGCCCGTAGTGAACAACGATCCTCCGGTCTACGACCGAGAGTCCGAGAGTTGTTCACTACTGAAATGCGTAAATCCTAAATAAGAGAGTTTTAACACCCATTTCGGGTATAGGGAGACAAACGAAAACCTTTAGTTTGCCCCCTTACACCTACAATGTTTCCCGCCTTGATGCAAATGGCAAATTGAATCAATAGGTAGTTCTATCATGGAAAAGTGCTATCGCAACTGCAATGCAATGTTTGCAAACACCGTATCCGCCCAGTCACCTCTGGCGGTAATATTAGTTGCCAACCTCTTTTTTGTATATACTTTGACCTCGGTTTCGCTCTCACTTACCCCCTGAACTGTCAATCGGACTAATTCACCATAACTCGACATTGAGACTCCTTTCTGCGCTAAGATAACGAATGTCTCATTATCCATTTCGGATGCCTTATCAATGTCCAGTCCAGATGAGGTTAGGGCGTCACGTGATGCCCTAATGACTCGGTCATAGTCTGCCCTAAAAGTTTGTGAACGTCCTGCCTCAAGGGGAGCGTCTAGCATTGCGCTCCTTGTTGCACAACCCCCTATACATATAATCCCAATAACAGATACAAGAACCCACATCATCTTCATCTTAGGTTTCCTCCTATTTTATAGTCGTTATGCGAATTTTCCCTTTGTATGATTCTAGTGCCAAAAACGTCATTTGCTAATCTGACGCGGATTACTGCCAAACGAAATTCACTTGGCTTACCGACCACGAGCAATTTAGATGCCACCGTTATCTCGAATCATGTGAGGAAATGACGCAAACAATCGAATTTTTTGGAAAACGCTTTCCCCTATTAACTATGTGCTTGCTTTTGGCATGAGCCATTATCTCCAAGGACCGCAGCCCTCACAAAGAAGTTGTTGGAACTGTGCCACATCGTCGTTGCAAAAATGATACATAGTACGCTAACCCAGTTTATCTCAAAGCAGCAAAACTATACCCCTCACCGTCAACTGCAACCGCGGCTCTATATCTGTTTAGGACTTACGCACTTCAGTAGGGAACAACGATCGTTGTTCCCTACTGGCTCCTTAATGAAGTCCCTACTGTAGTTGTCCGATTCATCGGGCGTGGGTAGGGAGGTCCTGTGGCGATAAATCGCCGAACTACAGGGATTGGACGTTTAACTGCGTAAGTCCTAACAAAAATAAAATTAAACTCACTCACGTGCTGCAGCTTGTTGGGAGGCTTCCTCCAGACGCAAGCCTCGCGGAATAAGCAAGCGGTCCAGGGCATCAAAGCATACCTGAACTAAAATTGCCAACAAGGCCGCCGGAATAGCGCCTTGCAAAATAACTTCTGCATCATTGAGGGCAAGTCCGCTGATAATCGGTTCACCAAGTCCGCCTGCCCCGATGAGTGCTGCGAGCGTAGCTGTTCCAACGTTGATGATGGCACTTGTCTTGATACCCGTAAGAATTGTCCGGGACGCCATCGGTAGGTACACTTTCGTAAGTTGGGCAGACGGTTCAAGACCAAGCGCTGTCGCAGATTCCCTCAACGGTGTCGGAATGTTTTGGAGCCCGGTCGCGGTGTTCCGCACAATTGGCAAGAGGCTGTAGAGAAAGAGTGCTACAATCGCTGTCGTTGGACTTATACCGAGCCATGGCACCGGCACCAACAGCGCAAGCAGTGCCAAGGACGGAACGGTTTGCATGACCCCCGGCACGCCTATGATGATTTGGCTGAGTATTCCGGGGCGGCTGGCACGTATACCGAGGGGGATGCTGACCAAGATGGCAATTGCCATTGAGATACCCACGAGCATCAGATGTCGCCCTGTCCAACGCGTCAGTTTAGATACAAAGGACTCGGAGGTGACTTTCACCGTCCTATTTTCTACTTCAGTGAAGTAAAGCGAGGCACCGGCGGCAAAGTCTTTTGTACGTTCAGCCTCGGCGTTCAATCGTATCATCAGTCCTTCATCGATTTTACCCTCCATCCCACGAATCGCGTCAATCGCGGCGTAATCGGTATCCAACCGGTACAGAAAGACGGCGTTGTACTTTGGGAAGAAATGCAGATCGTCTTCCAACACGGTCAGATCATACTCCGCGAGTTTGGCATCGGTGGAGTAGGCGTCCATGAGGTCAATCTCCGCATTGTTAAGCGCAACGTACGCCAGAGCATGTTCCATCCCGCGCGGTTTGTTCTGCAATCCGTAACGCTGACTCAACGGCTCCCAACCGTCCGCGCGTTCCAGAAACTCGTGTGTCAATCCCATTTTGATATCTGGGTGATTCTGTAAATCGGAGATTTTACGGATATTCCGGGTTTCTGCATCTGTTCGGCGCATGGCGAGTGCGTAGGTGTTATTGAAGCCCAACTCGCCAGTCATGCCGATACCGTGTTCAGCAAGCGCACTCCGCATCTGCTCAGAAGTCATTGGGGTCGCCGATTTTAGGATCGTTTCTTGGATGGTGCCGGTGTAGTCAGGATACATGGCAATGTCGCCATTCTTCAGTGCCTCCCACACGATAATTGTGCCGCCCATCCCCTGCTTGAGTTCTACACGGTATCCGGCATCTTCCAGCAATTTCTTTGCTATCTCACCTAAGACGTAGGACTCTGTGAATCGTTTGGAGCCAACACCGATTGTCCGGGCATCGGTAGAAGGCACAGTATAGACGAGTAACAGAGCAAATAGTGTGTAAAACGTGAAACGTAAAACGTGAAACGTGAAACGTGAGAGATTTCTTTGTTTACTATGTGCTTCTTGTTTTTTCATTTTTTGGTTAGGATTTCTGTCCTCTCCTTGTTTGCAGTCGTGCGATTCATTGCTCATTTTCTTTCCCGCTGGTGTTAAATTTTAACCTATGCTATAATTCCTCTGTCTGTTTCGTGGGAGATTTCGGCCTCCCAATTCCGTCGGGAGATCTCCTGCGCCTTACCGGATAAAGCATGAAAAGGGGAAACGGAATCTCATATGAACAATTATTTGGATCAATTATTACGGTTATGTAATTCGGAACTAGAATGCTGCTTGTTACCGCCTATATTCCACATGATAGGAACGGCGGACCACAAGGCTTTATATAAATTGTTGGAGCAATGTCACCGTGATTCGCACATCGAACGTATACTATTATGCACCTTATTTGAAAAGCTTTCGCCCAAATTCCGAGGGGATTTAGTGGTAGGGCACCCCATTTCAGATGTTAAGACGTGCATAGACTTTGCATTCCCTGAAGCGAAAATTGCGATTTACTGTGATGGCTTTGGTCCCCATACAAATGCCGACGCCTTCAGTCGGGATCATTATCAGTCAAGGGAGTTACAACTAAGAGGTTGGCGTGTACTCAGGTTCTCACAGGAAGACATAGAAGTATATGTCAATCGTGCTGTTAGTACTATTTTGAGAGCCCTCAATCCTAAGCCCTTGAGCTATTTCAATCGCGAAACACAAGATGATAATGAACGGGCTATCTCTGACTACACCAAAGGGATAGAACTTGATCCCAATAATGCTTACCCCTACCACCATCGTGGACTGGCTTACTATAGAAAAGGTGATTATAGCCAAGCTATCTCCGATCACGCCAAAGGGATAGAACTTGATCCCAACAATGCTAGTGCCTATTACAATCGTGGAGTGGCTTACTATAAGAAAGACGATTTTTACCCCGCTATTGCTGATTTTACCCAAGCAATAGCACGTAATCCCGATCATGCTAAAGCCTATTACAGTCGCGGCCTAGCCTACTCTAAAAAAGGTGATCGTGTTCGCGCTAGTGCGGACCGGGCAAAAGCGAAACAATTCCGAAACACACTAAGATAGTTCTTCCATCCTTTCCTTCTTCCACCCCATCTTACAACTGGACTAAACTACGTTGTGCGGTAATAAATTCCGAGACAAAGTCGTCAGCCGGTCGCTCACGAAGGTCGTCAAGTGTTCCCTGCTGGAGAACGTGCCCTTCTCGCATGAGAACGATGCTGTCTCCTATATAGCCTGCTTCCGCCATATCGTGAGTAACGAGAAGGACAGTTTTACCAAGACGGTTGAAAATTTCTTTCAATTCCGTTTGGAGGGACGCACGAACCATCGGGTCTAGCGCCCCAAGCGGTTCATCAAGGAGTAGAACATCGGGGTCGAGCGCAAGCGCGCGCATCAGACTGACGCGCTGGCGCTGACCGCCGGAGAGTTCGACGGCATATCGAGCAAGACCATCTTTTGGGAAGTATGTCAATTCACAGAGTTCATCCAGTTTTGCTTGTATCTCGTCTTCTGGAAGGGGCGGTTGGAGATGTCGCGCCATCAGGGTCACGTTTTGGGCGGCGGTCAGATGCGGAAATAGTCCACCATCTTGAATCACGTAGCCCATCCGACGTCGTAGCGCAAGGATATTGCCCTGCGAAACCGGTACTCCCTCAAATTCGACTGCCCCAGATGTCGGTGTTAATAGGCCGATAATTAGCCGCAGAATTGTGGATTTACCGCAGCCGCTCGGACCAATTAGCACTGTCGTTTGCCCGGCTTCGACCTGCAAGTTGGTCGAATGGAGGGCAATCACATCGCCAAAACGCATCTCGACATCCCTTAGTGCGATTTTGGTTTCGTTCATACTTCTATCCTCCACTGGCTTTGTGGAACAGCCCCACGGCAAACCACGCGCGTTCATCGAACCAGTATTTTTGCATCTTCATGCCCGCCATTTCACAAAGTGATTCAAAGCCCTTAAGCGTGTATTTGTAGCTGTTTTCTGTGTGAATATACTCACCTTCTTTAAAATCGAATCTTTGTCCGAGACTCTCCAGGTAAACCTCTTGCGCACAGCGACTGATTAGGCGCATCTCGATGCGAGAATGTGTCTCGACAAACGGTGCGTGATGGTCGAATAGGTTGAGATCAAAGTCTCCACCCAATTCGCGGTTAATCCGAACCAGCAGGTTTTTGTTGAATTCTGCTGTTATTCCTGCCTTGTCGTTATAAGCGTCAAAAAGTACCTGACGGTCTTTCACCAAGTCAAAACCTATCAGCAAGCGGTCCTCCGCACGCATTCGGCGGCGAATCTGTCCGATGAAGCTGATTGCTTCTTCCGGCTCAGAATTACCGATGTTGCTGCCCAGAAAAAGGAAAAGGCGGGATTGGCTGCCCCCTTCAGGCAATAGTTGAAGTGCGTCGCTGTGTTCGGCTGCAATCGCGGTAATCGACAATCGCTCGTACTCGTTTTTGAGGGTAACGGACGATTCGAGCAGAAAGTCGGTAGAAATGTCGGTCGGTATGTACTGAAGATGGGTTTGATTGGCGAGAATTGCATCAATCAGAATTCGTGTTTTGGCGGAACTTCCGCTGCCAAGTTCCACGAGTTCCACTTCGCCGGTGACTATTGAGATGACGGCCCGTGCATTACCCCTCAAGATCTTATGCTCAGTTCGGGTTGGATAGTATTCGGGGAGTTTGCAGATCTGCTCGAAAAGTTGTGAACCGGCTGTATCATAAAAGAAGAGAGGAGGAGTGCTTTTCGGGGTTCTTTTAAATCCTTCTGCAACCGCATCTTTTAGCGACTGCTGCTGATTATGTTTGGGTGCCTTAATTAGGTTGACACCGTTCGGTAGCGCTTGTTCTGTCATTATCTGCCATAGGGTGAAAGTAGTGACTGCTGAGCCCTACGTGAATTCCGGTTCTTGTTCGGTATTCATCAAGCTCAGAAGAAATGGAACGCAGATCTGCGTTCCCTACGAATTGCCCTCGCCGTGCTGGACTGGCTGGGTGCTAGATCGGGCAACATACCCGACCTACGGGGGTAATATTGGGTGTCACTTCACTCATCTCTAATCGGGTGTCGTTGGTGGCGCATCCTTACCATCGTTCAACCCAAACTACGTACTACCAAATGTTAACACGCACCGATTTAGATTGTACAGGTCCGAAATCCCGCTAAGACATCCCGCCGATCTGGGGTATAGAAGTTACGCCATGTATTACGGATGAGACGTGAACGGGTTGTCCAGCAACCGCCACGCAGCACATTACGGGTTTCAAACCACGGTTCGGAGTACTCCTCGTATGAGTCAATCTCAAAACCGGGATAGGGGCGGAAGGGGGTACTGGTCCACTCCCAGACGTTTCCGATCATCTGTCGACAACCGAAGGCACTGTCACTCTTCGGATACGCTCCTACATCAACGCAGCCCATCGCCCTCCAATCGAGGTTCGCGCGTTCTGGCGTTGGGGGTTCGTCTCCCCAAGGGAAGCGACGTTTCTGTGAAGAGAGTTCGTTTCCCGTTGGATTTGGTTCGACAGCCGCGGCGGTCTCCCATTCTGCTTCGGTTGGAAGTCGGCACCCTGCCCATCGACAGTAGGCTTCCGCTTCGTAGTAACTGACATGGATGACCGGAAGGTGTGGCTCAAGCGACACCCATTTGTCGAAATGTCGACGTAGCCAACCGTTATTTGAGGCCCCCCAGTAGACGGGATGCGTTGCATCTACGGACTCTCTCCATTCCCATCCTTCTTGAGTCCATAGCTCTTTCCGGAGGTAGCCGTTATCCTCGGTGAATGCAGCAAACTCAGATTGAGTTACCGGAGCACGCGCGATGGCGAACGGTTGGATTTCGACTGGGTGCGCCCACTTCTCGTTGTCAAATACGAACGGTTCATCGGACGAAGCACCCAGCCTCAACGTGCCCCCGGGAATTTCGACATCGCCCGGCAAGGGACCGCCGCCAATATCAGGAGGACGTTCAGGAACAGCAGAAAAGCGGGGTGGCGTGTATTCAAGGGTCTGCCGTGTGTAGGTGAAGGCTTCATTGTGCATGTCTTCGTGATAGGTAGTATAGCGCACAAAATACGCCAATTCATCGCTCACTTCTCCGCGTTGAAGCCTATCTACGATCTGATCTCGCACATCTCGCATATACCCTAATGTTCCCTCACGAGTAGGCAAGGGCAGGTCCCATCGTGTTTCATGAGGTATCGCGATCGAATCCCAGAGTGCGTCCGCATCATCACGAATGGGTTTCTGTTTGCATGTATTTCGCAGCACCCATTTTTCTTGAAACCATGCCACATGACCGATTTCCCACAGCAGTGGGTTGACGATCGCGAGGTATGGACTCATTATCTGTTCATCGGTGAGATCTGCAACAATATCGAAGGTGCGCTGACGGGCATCAATCACCCATTCCGCAAGTTCGTTGGCGGTCATAGTTCTTTCATCTGATACATTGTGATTTACGGGACTTGAGAGATTTTCAGACTAAACACATATCGTCTGCTGGGACTTTAGAGCTGAGACAAGAAACAGAGCACCCCACCATAGGACATAGCATCGACGGAACTATGGGCGGAGCAAGTTGCTTTGAATCCCGATTTATCGGGGATGCCCCGCCTACGGATTTATAGTATGTTAGGTGTAGCTCTTGTGGAATCGGGGATTCACTTACCGTTGCCGCTAATCGCATCAACAACGCGCTCTGGCGTCATCGGGAGCTCAGTAATCCGTACGCCAACTGCATCGGCAACGGCATTCGCCATCGTTGCCAAGGTGGGCGTGATTGGCGGTTCACCGACACCCTTCGCACCAAACGGTCCTTGGGGCGCTGCCACTTCAACGATAATCGATTCGACGGTGGGCAAATCTGCTGTAGTTGGCACCCGGTAATCGACGAAACCCGGATTTACGCTGCCGTTCTCGTCATACTGCATCTCCTCCATGGTCGCCCAAGCGTAGCCTTGTACTGTGCCCCCCTCGATTTGTCCCTCAACTGACATCGGGTTAATAGCAAAACCGACATCCTGTGAGGCTGCCATTTTGAGCACCTTGATTCTGCCAGTCTCCGTATCGACTTCAACTTTAGCAATCTGTGCAGCGAGGGCAGGTGTCGTCGGTTGTCGAGCAAATGAACCTTTGCCGACGATGGGACCGCCCGTTGTTGAGAGACTGTATGCAGCCAACTCGCCGAATCCAATCGACTTCGGGGGATCGCCGACCACTGTAGTTACCTGTCCACCATCCAGCTTGAGATTCTCTACCTCGGTATTCAACCGTTCAGCAGCAAGTTCAAGGATACGTTTCCGGGTATCCTCGGCTGCGATTTTGGCGGTATTTCCCATCGTGAAGGTAACAACGCTACCACCAGAACCTGTTGCGTAAGGCGCCGAATCGGTATCGCCACGGGTAATTGCAACCTCGTCGTAGGGGAGCGTCAACACTTCGGCAACGATCTGGGTAATTGCGGTATCGGTGCCGCTGATATCCATCGATCCGTGGAAGATTCGCGCGCTTCCATCTTCGTGGATAGAAACGAACATCCCGCCGGGCCCACAACCGTTTGTCCAATCACCGATTGCTACACCCCACCCTTGATTGGGTCCTGTAGTTCGGTTATTCCAGTCAACGGCATCGGCAACGGCTTGCAGGGTCTCCTTATAACCGACCTTGGGTTCGCTGGCTCCACCGCGTTGACCGCCGCCGGGGATGGGATCGCCTTCTTCACGCATATTTTTCATGCGAAATTCAACTGGATCCATGCCAAGTTTGCGCGCAATGTCATCCAGCTGAGATTCACCAGCGAACGCGGCTTGGGGCGTACCCGGTGCACGATAGGCGGCTGTACCTGACTTGTTTGTATAGACGCCATAGGCATCGACCTTTAGGTGCGGGATTTTATAGACACCCCGAACACGAAGCGTACTACCGATCGAAGCACCCGAAACAGAACCCGAATCCCAAAAAGCAAGTGCTTGACGGGCATGAATTGTGCCGTCGCTTTTGACGCCGGTCTTCAACTTAATGACACATCCCGGCGCGGGACGACCGTCGGTGAACTCCTCTTCGCGGCTCATCTGGATCTTCACTGGACGGCCCGTCTTTCGGGAAAGCAGCACAGCAGGAACATGCGTCAGCGCGACGCCAAAACGTCCGCCAAACCCACCGCCCATTATCGTTGGAATGACATTAATCTGATTGAGCGGAACCCCAAGCGTGCCCGCGATGCCGGATCGGATGGCGAAAGGACCTTGTGTGCTCGCCCACACCGTGACCTTGCCGGTGGAATCAACATCGGCGACGGAGACGTGTGGCTCCATGTAGGTTTGATGCACTCGTGGAATGACATAGGTATTTTCTACAACAAGGTCCGATTCGGCGAAGCCTTGCTCTACATCACCAACCTCTGTGTGAGTCTCGGCGGAGATGTTATAGTAGACCTCGTCCCTAAGCTCTTCCAACTGTGCATTTAACTTGGCAATTTCTGCGCTGTGGTCTTGTGAGTCATCCCGCTCAAGTTTTCTCAAGTCAGTTCGAATCGCTCGACGGGCGGGACTATCTTTCGTGTCATCGTTGTGGAGACGTGGCGCATCTGGCTCGATAGCCTCAGTCACGTCCTGGACAACAGGGAGCGGTTCGTAGTTGACTTGGATTAGGTCCGCAGCTTCCTCTGCGATATCCGGATCTGTTGCTGCAACCGCTGCAATTGGCTCTCCAAGATACAGGACCTTGTCAGAAGCAAACACCCGTCGTCCACTTTCGACATCATCTTGGGTGATAATTGCTCTTACGCCAGGTAGTTTCTCTGCTTCGCTGGTATTGATACTAACAATCTTCGCGTGCGCGTGTTTGCTGCGAACGAACTTCCCGTGCAGCATACCGGGCAGATGAACATCAGCCCCGTATTGCGCCACACCTGTCACTTTTTCGAGGGCATCGACTCTGGGTAGTCTTTTGCCAAGAACTGCATATTCTGACATGACGATACTCCTTTCTTCAGGTTCATGGGTCCATTGATATACACCTATCACCCTGCGTAGGTCGGGCAAAATGCCTAATTTCCGGGCATAGAAGTCAATTTAACTTTATCGTCTGCACATAAGTAGCAACTGACATTATTATAACGCATTGTATGGTCCAAGAAAACGCGTACCGTCAAAATGGATCAGATGCGAGGGTGCATCAGCCACCCACACTTCGGTTTCCCACGCAATTTCGCCGAGATACCTACCCATCATGGCGCGGTTTGGGAAAGCACTCACATAAACCAATCCAGGCTTTGATTCAGCAAAAAGATTGCTGAGTTCGTCATACCGCTTGCCATCGACGGGTCCATGACTGGTAACTGACTCAATCAAAATCAACCAATTTTTCTCAGCATAGTACAGCACCACATCAGGCATTTTACCGTGAGAATCTACATTGACCCCCAGCTTGGTCAATAAGTCCGCGTCAAAGTAACCCCACTTGTCTCCAGTGTCACCAACGTAGACCAACACACTACCCGGTGCGAAACGTGGAGCGAAGTCCTCAATGACGGCGCGAATCAATTTGCTGTGCTCCCCGGGGCTAAGGGTGATCTTCTGTCCCGGTAAAATCTCGACCGGAACACGATCCTGCTCTCGCTCCTTGGCGTAATGCGCCACCAGCGTTTCGCGCTCTGCCAGATAGGCTGTCAGCGCGTCGTGCCATGCAGGAGTGCTGAAAGTACGCAGCAGAACTAGCGCAGCAGGCTCAATTTGATAGACTGCCTTTGGACTGTTTACTGGACGATCCGGTCTATCCGGATTGTAAAGTGCGATGCCAGCATCACAGAATTGATGCATCGTTTGACGACGAATTGTCTCTCGGGTATTCGGCGCATATTCCTTGTCGTAGTGCTCTCGCACCCAATTGATGATCGGCGTGATACCCACAAGTGGATTTTCAGCATCAGACCAAGCTTTGCTCGGAGTAAGGTTTAGCAATGCCAACAAACAAAGAGCAGAACGCTCATTTTGTTGTGCTTGCGGAAGCCCTAGGGAAACGATAATCTGGTGAGCAGCTTCGATGTAACCACTCCTAGTGTTCATTCGGTTAAAGCCTCGATTTTGGTATCAATCATGGTCTGCGAGAGTTGTTCTTGCTGCATCGCCCATTCGCCAACTTCAATTAGAGCACCACGGCTCGGATATTTCATAAGTTTTAGGTCGGTAACGTTGACCTGCGTATGACCGCCGAAGCACCGGTAATATTCATCGATAGCGGTTGAATTGAGGAACACAGCCAATCCATGTGCTAAGGCAGGTGACAATCCACTCTTGTTTTCGTGGAAGAAATTTAAGTGGTTTTCAATTCCCAGCATGGGTGCGCTGTCGAGTGCACTAGGGGCAACTACGCTTGCCACGATTCGACGCGTTTCCTCCTTGGCAGTGAAGCGTCTCACTACACAATAAAATCCGCTCGGACATAGCCATCTTTCGGTATCAGTGTTGCGTAGGATAGCGTTTGGCTTTTTCTTATCAGTAACCGGCCATTTGGTGCTAATACCGTCAAAGTGGCATGGATAGAGCAAAGGAACAGTGCCTGTCTCCGGCATATCACGCAAGTGCTTTCTCAACCGGAAGTCAACTACTGGCCCAGTCGAAACGTTGATGCCAAGATCTGCCAACGTGTAGCGGTTTGTCAGAGTTGGTTTGATATTATTTTGGGGTGCTAATGGCACACGAATAAATCGCTCCGAGTCTTCGGGGAAAACAACTTGATTGAACGGATAGTTTTGAGTCTTAAGATCTGTGAAAGTGTCATCTGCCGAAGTGGAGACTGTGACCATACTTTGTTGTCCACTACGTTCAAGTCGGATAATAATATTCTCCTGTAATACCTTATCCTCCTTGAATGCTTTGTTACGTAACTCAAAAAGATGCAGGTGCCGGATGGCTGCATGCTCAAAGATAAAATTACGAAATGGACGGTAATAGGGACCATTACAGAAACTACGCGGGATGATTGCCACAATTTGCCCACCCGGGGCGGTTAACGCGACAGCCAGTGCCACGAAAGCCGAATACAGATTCACCGTTTCGATGCCAACACGGCGTAAAGCCAAACGATGGGCTGAATTACTATTAATTTTCTTGTAAGGTGGGTTGAGGATGGCGTGCGTATATTTTTGGAATTCTTCAGCAAAAAAACTTCCAGAAAGCCAATCTGTGGCAGCATGTATAAAATCGACATTTCGGATTGTTGAAATAAACTGAGGATTGTTTCTGTATTTTTCCAATGTTCGATTCAAATAGGGACACAGAGAATCGTCAATCTCGAACGCATCGAGTTCCACACCCTGAAAGTCAAAACCAGCAGTATTCCACCTGTCCAAGAAAGCGGCAGCAAGCGAGCCAATTCCAGCTCCCGCATCAAGCAAGCGACATCTACCTTTGCCCTCAGGGAACAGACTAGCCATGAAAGCCGCAGTTCTTGCTGATGTAAGAAACTGACCAAACTGCGACTTTTTCTTCGCTTCGGTGTTTTTTGATAACCGTAATCTGGTTTTTTCAACTGTTGACAACATCAGCCATTTCCTATTTTCGACCTAACGAAAAGATTCAATTAGACAGGATTAGGCGATTATAAACCGCGGGCAACCAGTTTCTCATGCTGTTTCCGAAAGCCGGAGCTATTATCCTCCTCAATGACCTCCAAGTTCACGCCGCGCTCAAAACCGGGGAGGTTACCTTGGTAGAAAGCCTGTTGATAATTGCCCTCGTTGGTGAACTCCCACACCCGCTGCTTCTTTCCAACGCCGGGCCAACTGATACGGAGGATACGCTTCTTCTGACGGTATAAATCTGTCGGTGTCGGTGTATCCGACTCAACTTTGTATTTCTCAACAGCTTTCTCATCAACCTCGATGCCCAGTCCTGGCGTGTCTGGCACGTCGATGAACCCATCTACCACCTCAAGTCCTCCTTTAAGCAGGTTGTGTTCCCACAGCTCAAAGCAGGTGATATAGGGCAGTTGGGCGTGTGAGAGAACCGAACCGAGATGTACGGCGAAGGCGGTAGTGATACCGGTGCCGACCAATTGTAGCCAGAAAGGCTTGTTGAAGGCGGCAGCGAGCGTGGCATGGTGCCGAGTTACCGTGGCACCGCCCCCGATTACAAAGCCGTCGCTGCAATGGGCATGAAGCACCTCTTCACGGAAGTGTTCAACAATAGGTTTGCACACACGTTCCCGGAGGATGCGTGCACCTGTCAGGTCTTCCTGGAGATAGAAAGGGCTCTCATACATCCCCACATTGGGATGCGGGTCGAGCTGCTGTAGAATAATCTCGGCTTTCGCCTGAGTCAGTAGGAAGCCGTTGAAGTCTATGTCGAACTTATAATCGAGCGGCACAACCTTTTCAACCGTCTCTATCTGTTCGATAATGTCGCGCCAAGGACGAGCTTTCATTTTGAAGGTTGTGTAGCCGCGTTTAAGGGATTCCTTTGCTTCCGCGGCCCAATCTTCCGGTGGCATGTCGATATCCCACCAAGAGATGGGACAGCGATCACGCACTTTGTCACCCAAAAGGGCGTGTACCGGGGCACCGGCGGCTTTTCCTGCTATGTCCAGTGCGGCCAGCTGTGCGCCGAAACCGATGGAGTCATCGTTCATGATGACGAAAGGATTCTGACCAATCAGCCTGTCCGGATTCTGAACACTGTTATCGCCATACCCGACGATACCGTTATCGGTCTCGATACGACACAGTTGGACGCGCTCGTTGTGGGTCTGAGCCCGCTGCATAGCGCGAGTGACGTGGGCAGCGTAAAAGGGGATATCCAAGGTCATTGTTTCGACATGCTTGATCTTCATAGAAATACTCCTGTGGGTTAGTTATGAATCAACTTGTGCCGCGCAGCAACCAGTCAATGCTGCCGCGAATTATAGTCTCGGCGTAAAGGAGTTGCTCATCCATCGGTGTATTGGGATGGTTGTTCTGAACTTCAAAGAGCAGATTGGGGGTTCCATATTTGACAGAAAATTGGTTGATGATCCAGCGTTCATCGCCACCGGTATGAATCTCGCTAAAGTGGGCACCAATCTTTTCAAAGGCGTCTTGTATCTCTTCTCCCCAAGCGAGAGCATACTCTTGCTGCGCTTTCGGCATCCACTCTGCGTCTGCGTATTGCACAAAGGTGTCGTAGTGTTCTTCCTGCTCGTAGGTTTGGTGTAGGTCTAAGAGTGCGTCGTAGTAGTAGGTTTCTCCAAGTTGCTCCATCAATGCGTTATACTGCGTTCCCTCGGGTGCCCAGAAATTTTCGGCGTAGGTATCTTTGTCGATCTGTGCATAAGTAATTCCAACACACTCAACATTTTCCTCGCTCTGCCTCCACACGCGGGGTTCGGGCCAATCGAACCGGCTGCCATCCGCGCGCCAGCCTTTCATGTAGTCGAAAAATTCGTTAGCGTTGTAGATCGAGCCGTCCCAACAATCAACGGGTGCGCGGGAACGGCCATCGGGATTCGCAATCGGGATGAAGGTCAGCAGCGTTTCATCAAGGAGCGTACCCACGGGTAGATCTGTCTTATTCCCGTTGAGGTGTTTGCCTGTGAGCATCTGATTAATGAAATTCATGATTGCGGCGGTGCCCGCTGGTTCATGCCCGTGGGAAACAGTGGTCAACAGCTTTTTCTTTTCGCGCCCCGGAACTGCTCTGTTGGTTACGGTCAGTGCGTAGATCTTATGTCCTGTGTACTGTGTTGTGTGACGCTGTTCTAGTTGGTCCGGATACTTTTCCAGCCATTCCAAGATCTTCGGCTCAACCGTATGGGGCATCCCAAGCCACCAATCGCTTGTAACGTTCTGCTCTTTCCGATTATCAACCATTGATCCGCTCCGTGGTCAGTGAATATATGGCAGTATTATACCAATTCTGGACATTTTCAACAACTGCTAAATCCACACCAAGTTGCAATTTTCTCGACACTCAGATCTCTCGTTGAATCCGATAACATGGCGAAAACGCGGAAGAGTTGGGCTATCAATCTTTTTAATTCTACGTTCTCTCCTCTGATGCTATAATATTCTGTATGAGAAGACTCATCATAACCCCAATGAAGGAAGAGTTAGATTTCCTTGTGCAAGGTTGTACTAAAGCAGGCTTCCGCGCCGAGAATGCTATGATTGGCAGGCTTTCGGTTGTACAGCTTCCCGATCTGGGCGCAACTCTTGCGCCGGGTGGGTTAGGAAAAGCTCAATTTGCCCTCCAAACACAGCACTTGTTGGATATGCGCAGCGACTGGGATTTGATTGTTTGCACTGGAGCGGCCGGCGCATTAGCGGACGAAGTGCCCGTTGGAGATGTTGTTGTAGCAACTACAACGGTAGAACACGATTATAATAACAAGTTTAATGAGCGCGCCCTCCCGAAATTCGACGGCGCGGGGGCCACAATAGCAGATCTCAAATCTGTATCACAATCTCTCGACTCGTTTAGGGTGCACTTTGGTCCTATAGCGAGTGGGGATGAAGATGTCGTAGAAACTGAAAGAGGAAAAGAGCTGCATGAATCCACGGGGGCGCTGGCCGTAGCATGGGAGGGAGCTGGTGGCGCAAGGGCTTGCGCGTTCAGTAGCATCCCATTTGTTGAGATCCGAGGTGTAACCGATACAGCGAATCACACCGCAGCAGCCGATTTCGCCGAGAATTTGGAACTTGCGATGAGTAATCTCGCGACTCTAATTACCTCTTGGATAGCTCACACATAGTAGAAAGAACCGGAGGAAGTGATGAAAAAGATAGTGATTGTTGGTCCGGGCGGACTTGGTGGCACCATTGCCGCCCTCTTAGCTCGAAAAGGGGAGTGCGATGTAACCGTTGTGGGCCGTCCGGGGGCACATATTGATGCAATCCAGAGGCAACATGCCCTCCATTTGACTGGACTTCAGGAGTTCACCGTCCAGATTGACGCAACTGATGACCCCAAAGGCATCCGAGAATGCGATATTCTCATCTACACTGTGAAAGCCCAAGACACACAAGCGGCACTCTCGATCACAGAGCATATACAGGTCCGAGATTTTGCAACTTCTTTGCAGAACGGCGTAGTGAAAGACGAGCTATTGGTCGATGTCTTTGGAAAGGGGAAGGTGGTTGGTGGCCTTGCTGTCGTTGCAGGAGAGCGTCCAACGTCGGGGGTTGTGAATTGGACATACGATGGAGGCACACAGTTTGGAGAACTAGATGGTGGCACATCGGAACGCACTGACGAGATTGTGAGCCTTTTTCAACGAGCAGGGCTTATCACGGAGGCATCCGACAGTATCCTGTCCGCGACATGGTCGAAGATGGTGGGTTGGATCCCCATCGGACTGCTTGCTACCCTCTCTAGACGGAACAATGCCGGTGTTATGTCCAACAGGCAGTTGGTCACAGAGTATATCGGCATGGTCAGAGAACTTCAAGCGCTGGCTGCAGCGAAAGAAATTCCCTTAATAGATCTGGGTCCCTACCATGTCAAAACCTGGTGTCAAGGCACCGCAGAAGAAGCGATCGAAAAGGTTTTGACATCGCCCCTATCTGGAAGTCAATCGACGCACTCCGCCCTTCAGGATATACAGAAAGGCATACCCACAGAATTTCAGGCGTGCGTCGGTCCTATCCTTGAAGAGGCGCAGGAACGTTCAATCCCGATGCAGCGGGTGCAAATAATGTATACCACACTTATGGGGTTGGAGGATACCCTGCAGCGTGGGTGAAAGCTATGTGAGGGGTATCCCACCAAAAGGAAATTTGTTAACTTACGCAAGTCGCTCTGACTTCCGAAGCGTCGGGGGTTGTAGAGTTCCATTAGCAGCCATTAGATTTGTGCGCTCAAAAAGGGGATCAGTATCCCCTGCTGTACATAAACTCAATCAAGCGCTGACGACGAGGACCTGCGGTTCTGACCAAATGATCCGGGAACTGCGACTGTCGCTCATTCCTACACATTGTTTTCCACCGCTCGCCATGATGGACGAGCCACTCGATCTGCCAATCCTCGGTCGGCTTCGCGCCGAAGGTGAGTCCTAAAAATCGCCGACCCGGCTGCCCACCCCACGATGAATGTGCCAACTTCTGATTGAAGAAAATGATGTCCCCCGGACGGGTTTTGGTGGGAACTGCGCCGGGGAAAGCGGTTGGTGGCACACCGGCTGGGGTCAACGTATCGACGTCGGTGGGATTTCCCATCCCTATCAACTCGCGTATCGACTCAGCATAACCTCGCTTATGACTTCCCGGAAGCACCCACAAACACCCCGGTCCCTCGCTATGGTCGTCCAGATACATAATCACTTTGAGCATCAAGTATTCACTTGTTTTGCCCTCTTCCATCGGAATAGCCGTATCTTGGTGCCAATGGGAGTTTCCTGAATGTCGCTGGGCATCTGAGGCGACTAGCATGAAATCCTCACCCATTAGGTTTTCCAGCGCATCCAGAATTCGTGGGTCGTCGAGGTAGTGATGGCAGAATCCCTCATGTATGCTGAGTCCGGGATAACCGATTTGCCTTTCACCTGCGAAAGAACCACACTGAGCATCGCATCCCTCGTCAAACCAGTCGGAGAATTTTTGCATCTTCTCCGCTCCAAAGAGCCCTCGCCTGATAATGAATCCGAATGTATCAAAGTGCACTTTTTCTTCTACTGGCGTCATGACTAACTCCCTCTTCATCCGCGAAGAGATTGACCGATTTTTCGCGGGCCGAGTTTTTCAGTGTATTTGAAGTTTTTACCTAAACTGGTTCAGCACCGGTACGATTCGCAAGAGAGCGCGGTGTCAAATCGAACAGTGTTTCGTGCCCGTGGAAGAACCGATCTAACTCGTCTACCATTAACTCAAAGAAGTGCGGATAGGCGTCGCCGGTGAAAGCAGCAAAGTGCGGCGTAAGGAAGACATTGGGGAGATGGATAATTTCGCTATCGGGCGGAATCGGTTCCGGATCGAAAACGTCTAATCCAGCGGTGATGTCTCCGCGTTTGAGGCGCGCAATGAGTGCGTCGGGGTCAATAATGGGACCACGAGAAACATTGACTAACGCTGCACCGGATTTGATTAGATTCAGCTCGCGTTCCCCGATCATTCGCTGGGTTCCCGGCGTCAACGGCGCGACACAGACAATGACATCGCACTGCGACAGCAGATTGTCCAGTGAGGTTTGTAGAAAGCCGACCGCTTCCGCCATCTCCCGCGGCAGATAGGGATCATGCACCCAGATATCGACCTCAAAGGGACGAAGGAACTTGATAAGGCGCCTGCCCATATTTCCGCCCCCTATCAATCCCACCCGCTTACCGGTGAGTAGTCCGCCGGCATATTCGAGCGCGCTGTTATCTCGGGTTGTCTCGCCGGCGATAATACGACGGAATTGGGCTCCCGCGTTGCGTAACGCAATCAGGATAAGCCCCAACGCCCACTCTGAAACCGGATAGGAGGAGCCGTTGGTGGTATCCACTGTGCGAATTCCCCGCTCCCACGCGGCTTCTAAGTCAATCCGGCTGGCGAAGCGATCCCCCTCTAATTCACCGATAATTTTCAGATTTGGTGCGGCATCCAAAACCTCCGGCGTAACTGTGGGGCAACCGTGACACACAACCAGACCGTTAGCCTCGCTGAGGTGTTCACCGAGCTCTGCTGCTGCTTCGGGATTTTCGTTCGTGGTGTAGATGCTTCCGCCTTCGCAGGAGAACCACTCCCAATCAGCGAAGGTTTCAAGTCGTTCTATTTCTTCGGGTGGTAGATAGGAATTGCGGACACGTTCATCACAAGCTATCAAGACTTTGGGGCGAAATGTTGCCATAAAGCATATCCTCCATTATTGTTTTAAGAATTTTTAGACCCATAGGACTTAGACAGCTAAACGGTTAAAGCCCTGTAGTTCGGGGATTCATCGCCGCCCCCCGATGAATCCCCGATGAATCGGGACTCCGACAAGCCGAGAGCAGGCAGGCGGGATTAAAAAACGGGCAACTACAATCGAAGTGCGTAAGTCCTGACCTATCAACTTTCTGCAAAGGGAAAAGTGCCGTCATAACCGAGGGCATCAAGCGTAACCTGTGGCTGGCTGACAAAGCGGATACCGGGATACATCGGATTTTGTTGGTAGTGAAAAACGATATTCCCACGGATCTCGCCTTCGGGATCGGGTCCCGTTTTGGCACCTTGGTGGGGCAGATGACTGTAAAAGACCACCGCATCTCCGCTCATTGGATACAGGTCTATATGTGGCTGCTCGTCGCACCAACGCTGGAACGGATTGTTTCGATCGTCCCTGTACCAGAGATGTTCACGAAGTTCTTCGGGAATTGGACGATGACAGAGATCTTTGACAAAGGTAAGGCGTGCCCGCTCCGGTGTGTTATCGGTTAGGTAAAATGTGGTGTTCATACAGAACCCTTGGACAAAACGACTGGCGTCGACCTTCTCCTCCTGATACCAGTAGTCGTAGAAATCCATGTGCCATTCTTGCGTGTAGTCGTCAGGGTTGAGGTGTGCACGCACACTACGGAGTTGGCACTGCTTACCCAGCGTTGCCTTCAGGTATGGTGCAACACTCGGATGTGCAATAAGCGCTCGCGTCATCTCCGGTTCCTGCTCCAGCAACTGGTTATATGACACATTACCGACACTGTTTCTGCGATCATATTCTCCCCGCTTGTAGCGCCCATACAGACTGTCCCGCCATTTCTGAACGGTTTCTGTGTTGAGTACGTTTTTGATAAGCAGAAATCCATCGCGCTCAAGCTGTGCTAGATTTTCTTCAAATGATTTGTCTTTCTTTTCACCCATTGGAGTCCCTCCTTTGCATAATGAAATGCCCGCTACTATTCGATAGGCCAAATTGACCCCATCTGCCATACGTCCAACGATCGCACGGTCGCCTTGCCGCCCCGCGCAAATAGTTCCACGCCGAGGCTATCGGGTCGCGCGGGATAGATGCGCTTTGCCAGATAATGGCGATCATTAGCAAAAACCTCCACCACGGTGCGGTCCACGAATATCCGTAGCTCTATCGACTCGCCGTAAGGGAGGTCAAAGGTACACCGTTCCGATTCACGATTACTCACCTCCGAACTGATGCTTGATCGATGTGCGTCCAAAATCAACTCTCGAAGTGGTCTAATCTCTTCCGGAGGACGGTTGGCTGACCACGGGTTGAGGTTGAAGCGGATGGAGGTCTGTTCTTCGCCATCCGGGGAACAGCAAACTTTTAGACCGAACTCCTCGGCGCTCTCCCATTCAAATACCGCTCGAATCTCTAACTGATCGCCGCGAATTTCATCAAGCGGGTGGTCTGAGTCCCCGTTTAATTGGATGTCAGAAAAGCGCGTGTGCTCACCTCGCAACGCCTCCAATTCTGGGACAGGCTCTAAGAGCAAATCTTCGTCATCCGACAGCGACAGAACCATCGGCAGTGCAAACATCCCCGCCCAACCAGACGCACGTTGGACATAGCTATAACGTGCTTCGTGGAGCCTGCCGAACAGAATGCGTCTGCCCCTATCATCCAGCAGTGTTAAGCCCTCATTGTAGACACCGGGACGACCTGTATCGCCGAGCGCCAATCGCTTGTGACGCTCAGGAGTGAACCGTTGATCGGCGTAAGTGCCGATGTAGAATTGCGCGCCACGCGGGTGACTGGTGAAGGATAGTACGTGTTTATCACCCAAACGGAAAAAGTCAGGGCAGCCGCAGTCCTCGCCCCATTCTGTGAAAGTGCCTCCCTCGTAGAAGGGGTGCAGATACTTCCAGTTAGCAAAGTCTTTAGAGGTATATAGATACGCTACATCTGGCGGGGCATTCCCACTGTTTCCAGTCAGCGCATAGTAGGTATCCCCTTCGACCCAAGCGCACGGGGCACCACCGACGCAGTATTCGTCATCGGGTCCTGGGTTGGGTATAATCGGATTCGCCGGGTGTTTTTCCCAGTTGATAAGGAGATCATCATCGCTTGTAGCGAGGCAGATGCCATCTGGCAAGCCGTGATAGATGAACGTGGGCACCCCTTCTTTATTGACGAACGCTGCGCCGCTATAGCACTGGTCCCGATCTGCCCCGTCCGGACCGGGTGGCAGCGCAATCGGATGATCCGTCCAGTGGACCAGATCCGCACTGGAGGCGTGTCCCCAATGTATCGTTCCGTGGAAAGCCCCATTCGGGTTGTATTGGTAAAAGATGTGGTATCTGCCTTTCCAGAAGATGGTTCCGTTTGGATCGTTCATCCAGTTGGCTGGTCCTATAAAGTGGTATGCTGGACGGTACGGATCAGACGCCAGTTCCAGACGGCGTGGGTCGATGTCACTTTGTGTCGATTCAGTCATCTATTTGTCCCCATAGTATAGCTCGATTTTGATAGATCACCAAGGGTTACGGCATACGACGCATGCCTACTACTCCGTACTTTGCCGTGGATAACCTAGGGTTGCGAGGGCTTCGGTGATTTCATCCAAGATAACCGGGTCATCGATTGTCGCTGGCATACGGTATTCAACCCCATCGGCAATGCTCTTCATAGTCCCACGCAGAATCTTGCCTGACCGTGTTTTGGGTAGTCGCTGCACCACAGTCGCAACTCGGAAGGAGGCGATAGGACCGATCTCTTGGCGAACCATCTGGATAAGCTCCTGAATGATAAGATCGTCGGGGTGCTGGACACCAGCTTTCAGGACAATAAAGCCCATCGGAACTTCCCCCTTGATCTCGTCTGCGATACCCACGACCGCACACTCAGCCACATCGGGATGGGCTGCCAACACTTCCTCCATCGCGCCGGTGGAGAGGCGGTGTCCTGCCACGTTGATGATGTCGTCCGTGCGACTCATGATCCAGAGGTAACCGTCCTCATCCTTGTAGCCGGCGTCCGCTGTCAGATAGTAGCCCGAATAGGTGTTGAGATAGGAGGACTGATAGCCCTCATCGTTGTTCCACAACGTTGGAAGACAGCCGGGAGGCAGCGGCAACTTAATAACAATATTACCAATTTGGCTTGCTTCCACCTCTGCACCGTCGTCGTCTAAGACACGCACATCGTAGCCCGGGACAGGCTTGGTACAGGAACCCGGCTTGACAGGAAACGCCTCAACCCCGATGGGGTTCGCCCCCACGGGCCAACCGGTTTCTGTCTGCCACCAATGATCAATCACAGGGACGTTGAGCTGTTCCTGCGCCCAAATCAGTGTGTCGGGATCGCATCGCTCACCGGCGAGAAAGAGTGCGCGGAAACCGCTCAGGTCGTATTTCCGGATATAATCGCCGTTAGGATCTTCGCGCTTAATGGCTCGGAAGACGGTGGGTGCTGTGAATAGGATGCTGACACTGTGCTGGGATATAACGCGCCAGAACGCGCCAGGATCGGGAGTACCAACCGGTTTCCCTTCATACAAAACCGTCGTACACCCTTTGAAGAGGGGCGCGTAGACGGTGTAGGAGTGTCCCACTGCCCAACCGATGTCTGAAGCCGCCCAGTACACTTCGCTTGCATCTACCCCATAGACATTCTGGAGGCTCCATTTGAGTGCAACCAGATGACCGCCGTTGTCGCGCACAACGCCTTTTGGCACACCCGTTGTGCCGGAAGTATAGAGGATATAGAGAGGATCTGTTGCGGCAACTGGTACGCAATCGACTGAGGTAGCGCCTTCCACAAGTTCCGACCAATCCAGATCTCGACCGGCGATCATGGATGCCTGTTCTTGCGGACGCTGCAGGATAATGCACCGGGAAGGCTTTTCTGCTGCGAGCTCGATAGCACTATCTAGCAGCGGCTTATATGCAATAATGCGGTCCACTTCGATCCCGCACGAAGCGGAGAGGATGAGTTTCGGTTTTGCATCATCAATGCGGGTTGCCAGTTCGTTGGCGGCGAACCCGCCGAAGACAACGGAATGAACGGCACCGATCCGAGCGCAAGCAAGCATGGCGATAACCGATTCAGGCACCATGGGCATGTAGATAATCACCCGATCGCCTTTCTGAACGCCTTGAGCGGTAAGGACACCCGCAAAACGGGCGACCTCGTCCCGAAGTTCTCGGTAGGTGAAGGTCTCAATGGTGTCTGTAACAGGACTATCGTAAATCAGTGCCGTCTGGTCACCGCGTCCATTTTCCACATGCAGATCGAGGGCATTATAACAGCTGTTGGTCAAGCCACCTGTAAACCAGCGGTAGAAAGGCTTCTGAGAGTCATCAAGCACTGTGTCCCACTTTTTGTACCAGTGAATATCTTCCGCTGCGTTCGCCCAGAAAGTATCCGGCTCGTTTAGCGACTGTGCATAGATTCTCTTATAAGTATCAGACATGACTTCCGGTTTCTCCTTTCCAATCTTCGGAAAACAGGGAAGGATGGAAGAGTAGGAAAGAAGCGAATGAAGCGTCGCTTCCATCCTTGCTCAAAATTGCTGATTCCGGCAAACAAAGCGCATTCCTTCAAAACTATAACCGCGGGTCAACAGGCTCGCTCTCTAACGCCAGAACGCCGAAGACGCATTCGTGCACACGCCGAAGCGGCTCGCGGCGCACGAAGCGTTCCAATGCTTCGATGCCAAGCGCAAACTCGCGGAGTGCCAACCGCCTTTTTACGCCCAAGTTACGTGCTTTCAATCGGTCTAAATTTTCGGGGAGTAAATATTCGGGACCATAAATGATTCTCAGATACTCTCGCCCACGACATTTGACCGCCGGTTGTAGCAACCCACGCGAGCCACGCGGGTGGAAATCGTATGGCTTGACGACCATTCCTTCACCACCCTGCTCTGTCAGCGCCTCCCACCACTGAATCGCTTCACCCTGCGATGCTTCGTCTTGCACATCCACAACGCGGTAAGCGGTCGCTTGGAGTAAACCCGGGTCGGCATCGCACAATGCCTTCAGTGTGTTGAGGTGCCAACGGTGGTCTTTGTCGGTGTAGACTTTGTCCTCTACCGCTAACAGATGAAAGGGAGCAAGTTTCAGATCATCGAGTGATGTCACCTCCCAACAGTACTGCCGATAAACGTTACGATACCGTTCGATGCTATCCCACCGTTGGGTGATTTGCTCCTGTAGCTCCCCCACAGCCAACCCTCGTTCTCCTGATTGTGTGAGAACATCCGCAGCATGTTTGAGCGCAATCCCCCCAGCGACACCAACCGGTGCGTATTGTTCCTTGATCAACTCTTGCGCCTTTGCAGACCACGGCATTAGTTCAGCGTCAAGACACACCCAATCGGTTTCGTGCGTTTCCCAAAACTTGATTGCATCAAAGGCGGCATGGAGTCGTTGGAGCAACGCTGCCTCCATTTCAGGGTCGTTAAAGAAAGGACGCCCTGTCCGTGTATAACAGACACCGATACTGGGTTCAACACGGTTGGTTTCGGGCGATTTCTCGCCGTCAAATGTGGGTTGAACTGTGCCATTACCGATAATGCCGAATCGTTTGAGGGCAATCGTTTCATCACGGCATAGCACGATAACGACACGCGAACCCATGTGCTTTTCTTCACAGATGACTTGCGACACACCTTCGTTGCGGTAGTAAGAGAACGCTTCCTCCGGGTGTTCCAACATGTTTGGACGGCCCGATGTTGCACTGGGTGACATTGTGGGTGGCAGATAGATAAGCCACTGTGGAGCAACTGCAAAGCGTGTCATCACTTCAAGCGCAGCGGCAGCATTTTCTTCACGGACAACCACATTCCCCATCAGCTGCGTGTGAACCATCAATTTTTGCAAGTAGTCAGCGATGTTGAGCAGATCATCATGTGCCTGTTGCGCGGTCAACTGCGGACCCTCCGGCTCAGACTCAAGGAACGGACGCACAGGGTCGGAATAGACCCGCTGCGCCGGGACGGATACTAATTCCTTTTCGGGGTAGCGCAAAGCCGTTAGCTTGCCTCCGAACACGCAGCCGGTGTCAATGTTGATAGTGTGGTTGAACCATTCGGGCTCAGGTACGGGGGTATGGCCATAAACGACCGTTGCACGTCCCCGATACGCCGATGCCCAATCGTATCTGATGGGCAGACCAAACACATCGGTCTCGCCGGTCGTCTCGCCGTAAAGCGCAAACTCACGCACCGCCCCCGACGCTCGCCCTTGCATCTCCTCCTTCATCCCCGCGTGTGCGACAACCAGTTTGCCGTCATCGAGAAGGAAGTGGCTCACAAGGCTGTCCAGAAATGTGATGACCCTTTCCTCAAATGGCTCCCGTTCATCAGCAGGGAGTGCGTCCAACTCTGCAAGCGTCTCGGCAAGTCCATGCGTGATTTGAGTCTCAGTAATTTTACTCCGATGGTGCCTTCCATGCGAAACTTTTTCAGTCTGGCTTCGCTCACGCAACTTTCGCAATAGCTTGATGTCATGATTTCCCGGTACGCATAACGCGCTGCCTGTCTCGCACATACCAATGATCAGTTCCAGCGTGTCCACAATGCGTGGCCCCCTATCAACCAGATCACCCACAAATAACGCACGTCGACCTTGGGGATGGACGAATATCCCTCCCTCGTTTCGGACGTAGCCGAGTACACCGAGCAGTTCTTCCAATTCGTCACAGCAGCCGTGTAAATCGCCGATGATGTCAAACGGCCCAGAATCGTCTCGACGATCCGTCCAGAGGCGCTGCCGCTCGATGCGAACCGAATTAATATCTTCCTCACTACGCAGGTGATGAATGTAGCGAAAACCTTCCTTCCCCAATCTGCGTACAGATCTGCGCAATTGCTGGATGTGCCCCCGAATCACGCTTCGCGGCAGATGCCGATCGGGGCGTGCCTGATTGCGTGCGGTACAGACATTTTGCGGCGGCTCTAATACGATGGCGATCAGCAGGACATGATACTCTCGGGCTAGATCGACAAATGGCTTCCGATCTTCCAGTTTCAGGTTTGTAGCATCCACAACCACCAATCGTCTAGCCGCCAATCGCTTGGCAGCGATATAATGCAACACATCAAAAGCCGCCTTCGTCGCGTCCATGTCATTCTCATTGTCCGACACCAACCCACGGCAGAAATCGGAGGACAAGATCTCCGTCGGCTTAAAATGCTTGCGGGCAAAGGTGCTTTTGCCTGCACTCGATGCACCAATTAGCAGAACAAGGGATAATTCTGGAATAGTGATTTTCTTGGGCTCACTCATTATCACGCTCTTGATTGCCAAATAGGATTGTTATAAGCTCTGTTGGGGGATTTCAGTTGCTTCTTCGGTGAAATTTACCACTAGGGACATATCATAGTAAAGTTTAGAATTAATTGAACACCCTGTATCGGCGAGGTTAGGAAACCTCGCCTACCGGGGATGGGAAAATTCGGGTTATCACCTCGGTAGGTGCGGTTAGAAACCGCACGGCATCAGCGCAGTTGGAAACAGCGCCTACCAAACATGGGGAGCGAAAGTGTCTATCTGTTTTTAGACTCCACTATCAAATCAATCGTGCAGTTGTTCAAACACCGCCATTTGCGTCGGCGGACCGAGCGCCTCATCTGCTTCACCAATTGGAACGAACCTCACCGCGTAGCCAAATTGTGTCGCGACATATTCTGCCCATGTGCGAAACTCGGAACGCCCCCATTCAAAGCGATGGTCAGGGTGGCGAAAGTTGCCCGCAGGTAGAGATTCAAAACGGGCGTTATATTCGCGATTGGGCGTCGTGACGATGACACATCCCGGACGGGCATATTCGAAGACAACGCGCTCCAAAGCTCTCAGACGTGGCGCATCTAGGTGTTCAATGACTTCAACCAGCGTGGCGGCATCATAGCCGTGTAGGCGGTCATCACGATAGGTCAAGGCTCCGTGAAGGAGTGACACCTGCTCTCGGCGTTTCGGATGGCGGTCGAGGTGCAGCCGTTTTGCGGCGCTTTCTAATGCTTGCGCGGAAACGTCCACCCCAACGAGCCTTTCAAAGTACGCGTCTTTCACCAGCATAGCGAGCAGTTTCCCCTCGCCGCAGCCGAGGTCAAGCACCCGTCTTGCGCTACAGTGTTTCAATGCCTCTAACACCGCCTCTAATCGCAACGCATTCAGTCGCACAGGTGCTTCCAAAGCTTCTTCCGCAGCGGCATACCTTTCCGTCGTTGCATCGGATACTGCTGCATCCTCCTGCAACCTTGCCAATGCCTCGCGCACCAATGAACGCTGATATTTAAGGTATCGTTCAGTGATCAGGTTCCGCTCCGGATGCGAAGGCAGCCACGTCTCTCCACGACGCAGCAGTTTCGCCACTTCGTCTTCGCCAACGTAATAATGCTTTTCATCATCCAAAACAGGCACAAGTACGTAGAGGTGGGATAGAAGCAATTGCAGGCTACATGTCCCCTTCAGGTTCACCGTAAAGTAGCGTGAGGTACCCCATTGTGGGAATTGATTATCAAGCGCATACGGTATCGCCTTTATCTGGTAGCCAAGCGATTCAAACAGCCGCCGAAGCAGTGTCTCGCCTCCACGACAGGGCAGGACAGCGATGTTTACTTCAAAAGGCATCGCTTCGTCCACCCGATTGGGCAGATCTTTGCAGTGCCCTGCCAACGCAGTTCCAAATACCTGTGAGATCGCTACACTTAAAAATGATGATGCCACGTAAGGGCGGTCATTTACATAGGTTCCCAACGTACCGCCGCCTCCACCCCTGTGCCTACGGGCTAATGCGATGGGGTCAACTTCAAGCAGCATTGCTGCCGTGCAACACGTCTCGTTTACTTCCGAATAAAAAACGTGGACTTTTCCAAATTTCAATTCAAAGACTTGCACCCGTGCCGGATGCTTGTGAAGCAGGAAACTGAGGTCATCCGCCTGATATGCCGTCGTTGTGATTGTGAACAGCAAGGTTTCCTCCAGTCTGATTGCTGGCTCAATGCTGTGTTGGTTCTACTATATATCGCGAATCTGATGCTTCTGCATCAGTTGTTTCAGCGAATCAAGCGGGGTGCTCAATTGGCGAGCGATATCTTCCAAATCGCCCTGACACTGTTCATACACATCAATGAGTATCTGCTTTTCAACTTGAGCCAACCGATTAGACAGCGGTTCTCCATCGCCAGAGCGTGAATAGGCGGTAAGGATCTCTTGGGGCAGGTGGTGTGGGGAGATGGTGTCTCCATCGACTTTATAGGTGATACGCTCGATAACATACTTGAGTTCACGGACATTACCGGGCCAATCGTATGCGTTGAGGCATTCCAAAGTCTCAGGTGCCAGTCTTTTGGGTTTGATGTTAGCAACCTCCCCTGCGAGACGCTCCATGAAATGATAGCACAGAAGTTCGATATCCTCTTTTCGCTCACGCAGCGGTGGCAGCCAGACCGTTTCAAATGCGAGTCGGTCGTATAGGTCAGCCCGAAATTTCCCCGCCTCTATATCCGTCTCCATATCGCTGTTGGTCGCTGCAATAACTCGTACGTCAACCTTCATCGTCTTCGTGCCGCCGACTCGCTCAAACTGCTGATATTCCAGCACACGCAGGATCTTCTGCTGAAATTCAACTGACATATTGCCAATTTCGTCGAGAAAGAGCGTACCTCTATCCGCCAATACAAAGCGTCCCTCTCGGAACGACGAATTTGTAAAAGCGTTGTCCTCCTGTCCGAAGAGTTCACATTCCAGAAGCCCCTCTGCCAATGCCGCGCAGTTGATTGTGATGAACGCCCGTTTCTGACGATCACTGTCATTGTGAATCGCAGCGGCGACCAGTTCTTTGCCAGTTCCGCGTTCACCCCGGATCAGCACAGGTCGAGGAATGGAGGCAACTTCTGCTATCTGCTGATGTACCTGTTGAATCGCGCGGCTTTTGCCTACGATATTATATTGCCCTTTCAGTTCCTCACGATAAAACTCACGCTCTCGACGCAGCCGCTTGTTATCGATTGTAGCGCGGATCAGGTTGTTGAGGCGTGTAAGGGCGAGTTCCATGTTCTCCTCAATGTAGAAATCCTTTTCGACATACTCCTGCGCACCCAATTTAATCGCTTCGACAGCGGTCGAGATTGTACCTTTGCCCGTTAGGATAACCACTGGCAGGGAGGGGTTGATTTTCTTGATATCTTCCAATCCAGCGAGTCCGCTTGTTTCTCCCTCACCAAAATCGAGGTCCAGGATGACCAGATCAAAGGCATCGGGACTCTTGGATACCATGTCCAACCCCGCCTCCACAGTGCCAACAGCCACGGGTTCTGCGCCACGCTGTTCAAGTAGATTTGTTAGTAGATCTTGCATTGCCGTTTGGTCGTCCACGACTAAGATACGTTCTGGCATTGTTGGTAACTCCTGTACAGTCTCATCGGGACTATAGCACTTCGCGCGCAAAGGTGTACGCGCCTCTCAGCCAAGAGGCGTAATAGAGTCCGTTCGCATAGAGAAAGTAGATACTTTTCAAACCGATAACGCTTAATAAACAGACTATGAGGGTGGCAATCAGGATGACATCGCCCCGGCGCGTTTTCAACTCACGCAGGGAGGTACGACTCGTAGTAGCAGCATCAGCCGAAAAGGCGCGACTCTCGACAGCTTCACTGAGATGCGTTGCTCGTCGGATGTTATTAGTTAGGATCGGACGCAAGCTGTTCAAGATCCCGCTGATGGTATGCAGAAAATTAAGACGCAGGTATCGAAAACCGCGTAGCCGTTGTGACCGAATTACAGTCTGCGCCTCCGAACCGATGAGCGGAATATACCGGAGTCCTGTTGTCACCATAAATGCAAGGCTGTATGGAACGCGCAACTTCACCAAGGCAAGCAGGAGGTCGCGAGACTGGGTTGTCCAGATAATGAAACAGCTGATTGTTAAGGTCGTGTTGAAGCGCAGCGATTGAACGGCACCGTGAAATAAACCCTCCCGATAGAGGTGAACGCCGCCCGTCATCGCCCCGATTACAGGAACATCCTTATGGATAAGCGTAAAGATAACGGTGCGAGGGAGCTGATTATAAAAGATCCCTTGGCTGTAGATCAATCCCCAGGTTCCCAAACCGATAAAGAGAATAAGCAGGCGTAACTGACGCCACGATGGCAGAATTGATGCTTGGAAGCAGAGGCTTATCAGGAAACACACAAGCAGCGCGATTGGGCTATCGAGTAAAATAACCAAACAGCTAACGATTGCGAGGAGGACGATTTTCGTGTGAGGATGGAGATGTATCATTTTGAAACCTCCGTAGTTGCATCGTCAGCGGTGGGACAAGCGACGCATGTTCTAAACGTTCCGGATCTGCAAAAGCGGCATCAGGGCATCCATCGAATATGAGCGCTCCACGGTGCAGCAACAACACTCGAGTCGCATATTTCAGTGTGAGGTGGACATCGTGGGTACAGAAGATAACCGTTTTATTTTGCGCCTTCATGGTGCTGTCAAGCATCTGCATAAGTTGCTGCAAGTGATAGTAATCTTGGCCCGTTGTTGGCTCATCAAGCAGAAGAAGGTCAGGATAAAGAGAGAAACTGGCAGCGACTGCGGTACGTTGACGTTGCCCTCTTGAGAGTGCGTAAGGCGCTTCCATTTTGAGGGTTTGCAGGTCAAACATTGGCAAGATCTCGCCAAGTCGTTCCTCTACCTCCGCACGGGATAGCTTGAAGTTCTTCGGACCGAAAGCAATTTCTTCGGCGACGGTCGCCGCCTGTAACAACAGATCGGGATTCTGAAATACAATTCCCACTTGTCCTGCAAGATGGCGTGGCTTACAACGCCGGGTGTCCTGTCCGTCGATAATGACCTGTCCCCCTGACGGGCGTAGGAGCGCAATTAGATGTAGGAGCAGGGTCGTCTTCCCTGATCCGTTTGCCCCCATAATTGCGACGATCTCGCCCCGTTTAACTTGAAAAGAGATGTCCTTCAGCACGTCAACGGAAGTTTGCGGATAACGGAAAACAACCCGCTGCGCCTCCGCCAACACATCATCAGGATCCACAGGATTGGCTGGGGTAGAGGCAGACGTTACATCCGGCGATTCGTCTTCACTTGATGAACCATCAGAACGGATCAGTCCGTTAGGTGTTTCATGCTGGGGTAATCGAAGTTCATTTGAACCCTGAATTGGGGTTGAAAAAACCCGGAGCGCATGGTTGAGGGTCAGTGGACGTTCAGTATAGCCGAATTGTGCCGCAACTTCCGCGAGTTCTGGAACCTGCACACCGAGGCGTGTGTACGGTTTAAGATCTATGAAGGCTTGATCTATTGGCAGGTCGGAGACCAGTTCGCCAGTATCCATGAGCCACACCCGATCACATAACGGTGCTATCTCATTGACCTGATGTCCGGCAACAATTACA
Organism: Candidatus Poribacteria bacterium; assembly: GCA_022826645.1. GTDB lineage: Bacteria > Poribacteria > WGA-4E > WGA-4E > PCPOR2b > PCPOR2b. The sequence goes on along the minus strand of JAJDUM010000007.1, from coordinate 3,941 downwards.
GTAACCCCCAACTTTTTATTCAAATCACGGATAATTTCAAGAATCTCACGAGTGGCTTGCGGGTCAAGATAACTGGTCGGTTCATCAAGTAACAGGATCTGTGGCTGCATGGCGCATACGCACGCGAGGGCAACTCGTTGTTTCTGTCCACTCGAAAGCGAGGCGATCTGACGATTTCTAAATCCGGGGAGTCCAACCTGCATCAATGCAGAATCGATCCGGCGATCGATTTCGTGGGAGGGGAGTCCGAGGTTCTCTAAGCCAAATGCGATTTCATCTTCTACAATAATGCAGAAGAGCTGTTCCTCAGGATTCTGGAATAGCAGTCCAACCTGTTGGCACGTTACCGCGATTGGCTGTTCAGCGACGATTGTACCGTTGACCCGGACGCTACCAGATAATTTTCCGCCCGAAGCGTGCGGTATCAGTCCATTTATCGTGCGCAGCAGTGTCGATTTACCGCAGCCGGTGGGACCAGTAAGGAGGATGAACGTCGCAGCGTTAACCTCTGCATCTATTCCGCCTAAGGTTGACGCATTACGACTGGGGTAGGTGAAATGAAGATTTTCAATTTCGATGCCGGCCATGGTTTCGAGAGGTGTAACTCAGACAGGCTAATCGAAACTCTTGATTTCGATCGGGACTGGACCAACAAGCTGATCCAGGTGGGATTCCACAGATTCTTGGAAAGAGATAAGCGAGTCACGGATGCCATGTCTAAAATCTTTATGAATCCGTTCGTATTGTCCATGGACACGTGCCAAGAGTTCTTGTGTATGCTTACCAACTTCACTGATTCGATCGCCACCCGCTCTGGCAAACCGGGACACGGTTTCTTTGAATGCACCAAACTCGGCTTCCAAATAGTGTTTGAACACAGATTTCTGGAAAGCATCGAAAGCATCACGCACATTGTATCTAAAATCTTCGTGGAGATCTTCATACTGTGCGTAGACACGGGCTAAGAGCTCTTGTGCGTGCGAGTGGACCTCTCCAATACGACTCACGCCAGCTTTAACAGGTCCCTCAGATTCAGAAACGATCTCCTCAAAAGCATCAAACTCTTTTGTCAGATACTGTTTGAAATTATCAACAGCAACTGTCTGGGTAGTCATTTTCTCAAAATGATACCCATGGATGGCGAGGCGTATTGCCTTGTCCAACATATTTGGATGATCTTTGATTACGTTCATCAAAAATCGGAGATATGCCGGTCCCTGCTTGGAGAACAGTTGCCGCTTAAACGATCGGGCAATAGCCATCAATTCCGTCTTGCCCACCCTCGTCTTCCCGTGACTAACAGGTTTGAGGTTCTTAATCAACGTGAGACATCGTTCAAAGTAGTTTTTCAAGGTTGGATCATAGAGCGTGGAAACCACCCGTCTATATTCGGAAATCAGGTGCTCTCGTGGGAGTTCGGGCTCAAAATTCAGCGATATTTCGGTGTTATTTCCGGTAGATTCGTCAAGCAGACGCCCTTCCTTTTGGAGACGATGGTAGAGATTCGTCTCTTTCAGGGCGGTCAATAAGCCCGCCATCGCCATAGGAACGCCGGCCTCTTGAATAAAACGAATATGCGAATCAAATTCTTTGTCACCATCCATTCCGATAATGAAGCCGCCTGTGACTTCCAGACCAGCACCTTGGATTGTGCGAATCGCGCGGTGCAGGTAACTTCCGGCATCTTCTTCTTTGTTGGTATTCTGTTTCTTTTTCGTCATCAGCAGCGCGTCTTCATTCGGGCTTTCGATACCCAAAAATACCATGTCAAAACCGGCATCGCTCATGGCATCCAACATATCTGGAATTTCGACGAGATTCACGCTAGCTTCGGTGAACAGCTTGAACGGGAACTCTCTTTCCTTCTGGTATTCGATTACCTCAGGGAGTAGCCGCATTGCATCACGTTTATTCCCAATAAAATTATCATCAACTACGAAGAGCGACCCTTGCCAACCGAGCCGGTAGAGCATATCAAACTCAGTCATCATCTGCTCGTTGTTCTTGGTGCGTGGCACACGACCGAACAGTTTAGTGATGTCGCAGAATTCGCAGTCGAAGGGGCATCCACGAGAGAACTGAAGCGCCATTGAACCGTAATCGTGGATATTGATGAGATCATAACGGGGCGGAGGTGCAAGTGTTATATCTGGCTTTCTCTTTTCGCGGTAGACATCTTTGGCGACTCCCGCTTCGAAATCTGTAAGGAAGTCCTCAAATATTTCTTCCACTTCGCCAAAGAAAAAGTGATCAACTTCCCCATCGGCTTCTTCTCTTATATTGTCATGATAGGAGGTGGGGTGTGGACCACCAGCAACAATAGGAACTCCAGCCTGGTTACATCGTTTGATAACCTGGTACAATGATTCTTTCTGAACAACCATCGTAGAGGTTAGGACGACATCCGCCCAATCGATGTCTGCATCCGTCAAGGTGTTAACATTCATATCAACGACTTTGAGTTGATAATTTTTGGGGAACATCCCCGCAACAGTCAACAATCCGAGCGGCGGCATGGCTGATTTTTTGTCCGCAAAGTCTAAGGCGTACTTATAACCCCAATATGACGGCGGAAACTCAGGATAAACAAACAGGGCATTTGGCATGTGGATCCATCTCCAATTGTGTTTAATTTAAGATTTTAATCTATTAAGACACTGAATTTTATCACAATTCAAAATATAAGGCAACAATAAAAAAGTCTATAGGAATAGATTTTCTGAATAGCTGCTCAAGCGTTCGAATTAGTCTTGAATCCATGCTTCATCGATTTCAACGTGCATGATGCTGGTACGTCGATAGGTATAAGTGATATGGATTCCGCCGTCGTGGGCTTGAATAATGGCGGGATAGGAGTATTCTCCCTCTTCGGTTTCGAGATGTTGTTTGTACTCCCAAGTCTCCCCTTCGTCCGCGGATAGCGCGACCGTCAGGGGGGTCCGACCACGCTGCGTATCGTTGTAGACAAGTACGATATTTCCGTTGTGTAAGCGGACCATATCCGTACCACAATTCGGGTTTGGCAGATCCGTTGGCTCTGCTGGCTGCCAGGTCCGTCCTGAATCTTCAGAGACTGAACGCCAGATCTCCCCATCCCGACTGCGCATCAGCATCAGCAGACTGCCGTCGGCTCGCTCTACGACCGTTGGTTGGATGACCCCCTCCGGACTCGATATGTCGCCATACGTATCCCACGTTTCGCCACCGTTACCGGAGACCATCACCATCGAGTGCCAATTGCGCTCATCATAGACCGGCAGCATAATTTCTCCGTTAGAGAGGTATAACGGTTTGTTGCGCGTCATCCACCCCAATTCTTCGCGGAGAACAACACTCTCCTCCCAGCTATACCCCATCGTATCTGACTTCTGGTAGTACATCTTGCACTGTGTCCAGCGGTTGCCGTACATCGTAACGTAGAACAACCAGATCTGATCATTCGTATCAGCGAACAGGACGGGGTTACCCTCGGAGCAGTCTGGGGTGTTGACAACCATTTCCGGCTCGATCCAACCTTCGCTTCCGTAAAAACGGCGCGAAGTGAATATTGCGACGTCTTTCTCCCCTTCTCGCGATCCAGCATACCACGCAGCCAGCAGATCACCGTTGGGAAGTTCGGTGATTGTTGAAGCGTGACAGGATGGGAAGTTCGGAATCTGTTCAAAGATTTTTGAAGCACTGTACATTGTGTCAAATTCTCCTAGTACTGTGTCAAATAAATTATGTTTGTAAGTTATGATAAAATCGCATGAGTTTCTGCCGTGCGTGATTGAGAGTAAACTGCCATTTGACACGGACTTTTTTTCGATTCCGTTCTTCAACCCAAGCATTGACTTGTCGTTCTAACTCAGACAGTTGACCGATACGGCGTGAAAGACACTGTTTTGAAAGCACGGACAACTCAATCTCGACCATATTCAACCACGATGCTCTTTTGGGGG
>JAJDUM010000095.1 GCA_022826645.1 Candidatus Poribacteria bacterium | reverse complement strand
ATGAGCCAATATATCGCGGTCTTAATTGAGAGACCTGTTTTTTCGCAGACAAGCTATCAAGACGCATACTCGCACAATATTCAACACAGCCTTGACGAGGCTGCTTGATACCAAAACAAATTGTCCAAACTTTAGTACTATGATTACACTCATTATTAAATAATCCACTAGCAACTTGCGTTAAGATAATAGAAGTACAGATGTGCGTGACCGATTAACAGGTGCTATTCAACTGCTCCGATTCTTGCGGCCTGTGGTGCACGGCTTGGAAATCTTTGGTGCCCTAACTTATCCTCTGGCACATAACCAGAGTAATCTGAAATTTTACCACGTGTTAGCGCATAAATGGCAACGTTGGTCATAAAGCGGTAGACACTCGGCGAGTATTGCGTAGGACGGCTTGGCGCACCGATTGACTCCATCGCACACATATAATCACGACGGATTACTAAGACGGAAATCTTGTCACTAATAAAAATTCCTTCGATATGATTCCCACCCGGCGGGATAGCTCCCGACCACCACAGATCGAATCCAGTTGGCGGTCCACCCATCTTGTAGAAGATGCTATATATCTCATGGTCATTTCGAATTCGAGTTACATGATATTCAGGCATAACTATACGCATCTGAGCGAGGAACCGACGAATCATCGCCTGCGCTGGTGCGTTCGTGCCACAATCGTCAAAGAGAAGGAGGCCGCCCTTTTCAACCAGATATCGACGTAATCCCACCGCTTCGGCTTCAGACAAGCGACTATCCAATTTCTCACGGCTCCCTGAACGCCCCATCACGGACCGGGCAAGCGCTGGATCATGACCCGTCATGAAAAGTAGAGGAGCTTTATGCAGGTTCGCATCGGTGAACTTGAGCGGTCCACCTTCGACGTTCATGTCTGTTCTAATCCTTGTCTTCGCGTTCATCCACTTGGTCCACGCATTCAGCGCAGAAGGATCAGCCCACCAGTCGGAGAGACTGTGACGGACACGGGTGAACCGGAGGATCCCACGAATATCGCGCCCCTTACCAACAACACGGCCTCCCGGCTCACCACGAGGTAGGGGCAGCACTTCAAGATTACCGAGAATAATATCATCAACCACCTCATCTAAGGCGTCCCGAACGGCTCCAACCTCCGTGACCATCGTAAGCTCCGATGGCAACCTGAACGCATTCGCGATCCTAACCTGTATAGTACCCTCAGAAATCCCACGATCGCCGCCTCCAATCCCATAACTCATACGCCCACCTGCACCTGCAATGGCGGGTGAAGACAATGCCAGTGCATCGGGCGCATCAGAAGCAGGGACATCTGTATGTGTCACGACTTGATGCACAAGGGCATGGGAGTTGACCACTTTCGGCACATTAGCGTTGACAGGAGCATTGAGTTTCAACGCTTGATTTGAAAACGCGGAGACATTCCTCTGTTGTACAGTAGCTCGCCGAACAACAAGCGCACTCGCTGCTCTCGGTTGGGTTTTGACCGGTTCAACCTCGACCGTGTCTTCGATCTGTGTCTCTGGTTTTTGAATGGGTTTGATAACCGGTTTCCGAACTTGCGGTTTAGGCGGTGGGTTCGCTGGTTGAAAAACTTCAACACCTACCAAATCCTTGAATGATTGGCTTTGACTAACCAGATACATCCCAATGATCGCAGCAAGACACAGATGGACTACGAAAGAAATAGACCAAGAACGCGCAACGGTTGACATAATTTTCATCCCCTTTAGTATGGGTGTCTCCCAGCACTTCCAGAAAACACCAAATGCGCTGAAGGAACGCTTGACTTTCTCGGCAATGCGTTGTTTACCACGATGCAGTCGGCTTGCGATGGCACGACGCGACAACCCGTGTTTCTCTGAGATTTCATCATAACTGAGATCATCAATGTAGAAATCGTGCGCAACTGCGGCATCCGTAGTCGGCAGCGAATCAATCGCCTTCAAGATCGTCTGGCTCAATTCTTTTTTTATCAAGAATTGTTCTGGCGTTGCTTCAACAGAAGATAGGCCCAAAATTGGATCCCCGTCAGGCTGGCAAGCTTTTGACATTCCTTTCCGCCGATGGATCCATGTCACGCAGACATTCTTCGCTATTTGCGATAGCCAACCGGCAAACCGATTGGTATCGCGCAGTTTTGGGAGATTTTGATACGCTTTGATAAATACTTCCTGTGTTAAATCTTCGGCATCCTGTGGATTCCGTACAAGACGCTGCGCCTGGGAATAAATCATCGGCTGATATTTCTGGACCAAGGTATCAAAAGCCTGGGAATCGCCCTTGAGCGTTTGATGAATAAGATCGCGATCTGTTGGCATAATCAATTTCCTGGGGCGTATTGACAGGTTAAGAGACCCATACCTATGCGACAACAAAGTTGTGGCTTATTTGGCAGTTCAGTCCCGGTTCAATGATGAACAGATTATCAGCGTGCGCTCAGAAGAAGCGGCTAATTGGATTTTCCTCAAGCTTTGGAGGAAATAGTGAGGGTTCAACAAATATCAAGGAGAGTAATTATTTTAACCTAATAGGAGTTACACAGTTCAGTTTGTAGTAGGGCGATTTATCGACCGTCCGGACGCGCAATGAATTGCGCTACTACAAACCTAAGACCTTACTGTAGGTGCCCGTTTCTTCATCTCGATTTATCGGGGATTCATCGGGCGTTGGAAATGGCGTACTGCGGTGATGAATCACCGAACTACAAAGCTTTGAGTGTTCAAGTGCGTAAGTCCTACCTAAGTTGCTAAACATCATAGAGAAACCGAGGTGTTCCGCGTTGATAGAGTCTAATTTTGGGAAAATGGGTCGGACTTTTCCCTAAACCGTGTGCCCTTTATGTAAGAAAACTCAGTTTTTGACGCTTCGTTTAGCAGCTGGTAACTTAGGGGTTATTTTAGGATAACCATGCGGCGTGTGTCCGAAAACGTATCCGCTTTTAGTGTATAGAAATAGATACCACTTGACACAGACACACCCAACCGATTCTTGCCATTCCAATAGACAGCGGTCTCTCTACTGAGATAGCTGCCCGCTGCCTGTTGACCAACTTCCAACTGACGGACTAGCTTGCCTTCGATATTATAGATACGAACGCTCACGTCCGCATCGTGGGAAAGGGTATAAGGTATCCATGTCTCTGGGTTAAACGGGTTGGGAAAGTTTTGGAGCAAGGCTGTCCGCTTGATGTCGCCCAATATAGTCAGTGCCAAGTCACCACGTGGTTCAACAGACAACGGTAGATTGAGACTTGCTTCATCTTCAGTATCAAAGACATATACGGACCCTGCATTATTGCCCCTACGGGTGGCATCCCATCGTACGCCGATGGCAGCGAAGTTAAATTTTCGTCCTACCACTCCATCAAGGGCAACGGCACTGCCCATGTTGTCACCACTAGTTAGCTTTTCACCTCGATGTCCGTCCGGTTGCTTTACAGGGGTGATTGTTGCCTGCAAAACCCAGTCGGCACCAACCTTCAAAAAAGCGTAAACCGCTCCGGAATCGACACCCGCTCTCGTATCCGTCGAAGGTGCGCCGATAAGCGCACGGTTGGTATCAAGCGCAACTGTTAGTCCAAAGTTGGCACCTTTCTGAAGCCTTTCAGCATTCAATTTTGCTTCCTGTATATGGACATCTCCGACGCTGGTGAAGATATAGGCGGAGCCGGAACCGTGTCTCTTCACGTCGTTCTCATCTTTGCTAGCTCCAACGATTACGCGCTCCTTGCTGGTATCAACAGAAATGCCAAAAACATCGCCACCATCGCCGTCCTTAGGAGTCAATTTTGCGACCTGCATCCAACCATCTCCTCGACGCTTAAAAACATAAGCAGCACCCGAGTTTCTTTCGGGCGCAGCTGCGAGTGGTGCCCCCGCAACGATAGTGTCTTCATCAACAGCCACATCCCACCCCAATCGTGCTCCTGAAGCTGCGTCATCTGCTTGGAGTTTGGCTTTTTCTACCCATGTGCCTCCTTCCTGTGCATAGACATATGCAGCACCTTTCTGCTCATCATGATATGGGGATCCAACAACGAGGAGGTTTTCTCCGCTGAGGTCAACGGCATATCCAAATCGGTCATCGCTTTGGGCATCGGCGGCCACGAAGTCTTGCACCGGAATAAATTTAGTTTCGCCACGCCGGTAGGTATAGATCCGTCCAGGACCGGCTCCCAGAACAAAGCCAGCGACCCTCTTTTGCCCACCAAATTCGTAAGCACCGATGACAGCGGTGTCTCCACTGACTGCCACAGCATGCCCAAACCAATCCCTCATCCCCCAATTCTGCGTCTGAAAGTGACTCACAACCTCCCACCGCTTTTCTTTCTGTTCGAGGATAAAGACTCCCCCAGTATTCCCGGTATACGAAGTGTACCCGGAGATGAGAGTTTTCCCACTGATGTCCACGGAATGCCCCCAACTGGTATTTACGCCTTCCGGGGCAGGAATAATCACGGGTTTAGGGGTTCTGGCATCACTTAGTAAAACCTGCCCAACCAATAGAACAAAACAGGCAAAGGATACTTGTAAGATTTTCATTGATCGCGCTCCTTTCGGACTGAACTATTTTCTCAATCGACAATCACATTATCGTGTTGAAACATGAATATTGACCTACAGGGCACACCATTATATAAATCTAAGTTGCTACCCATTGAAAGTTAGGGTGTTTATTGCGGCCTATTAACCTCGCTCATCTCCAAATTCGCTGAGAATCTATAACTTGGATAGACATACCCAAGTTGTCTTTGTGTGTACGGTGAACTTATCATTCCACCGCGAGTGGTTGTTATCTCGCATTACGTTTCAGTCACTACACGGAACTTTCCCAATAATTACAGTTATCGGTCGCCCTGTTTGAGCCATCCCCATATCGTGGATTTCTTGCCTGCGGGAGCAACCGCAGAAGGGACAACTTCAGCCGCAAGAGGGGGAGCAAACCATGCAGGCTCAATGTCCTCCGGGCGATCTTTAGTGCGTCTTCGCACCTGCCGTGCCCCATCGGGGTTCATCACGTAAATTTCCCAGTTCCCATCCCTATCTGACACGAAAGCAATGCGCTCACCGTCGGGAGACCATGAAGGAGCCATATCAAGGGAGTGATCTTTAGTGCGTCTTCGCACCTGCCGTGCCCCATCGGGGTTCATCACGTAAATTTCCCAGTTCCCATCCCTATCTGACGCAAAGGCAATGCGTTCACCGTCGGGAGACCATGAGGGTGCCCATTCGTGAGAGAGATCGTCAGTGAGTCTTTGTTGATTCTTCCCATCGGCGTCCACCACGTAGATACCCATCCCGAACCCGTCCTTAATGGAAACCAAGGCAATTTGTTTGCCGTCCGGCGACCATGAGGGTGCCCATTCATCAAAGTCACTGTTAGAGAGATTTCGCTGATTGCCCCCATCGGCGTCCATATAATATAGACACCAATTCCTACTGGAAGTTCTCAACTTTTTTTGTGGAAGCTACATTAACTTGTGATAGTTGGGGGAGGGCAGACGCTATCAGGTTTGCCACTAAGAGCTCACCGGATCCTGAGACTTTAGCCGATGTCAGGGAGAAGAAGCTCCAAGTATCTATTATCAGATGAACTGCTACAAATCTGAATAAACACCTAAAAATCTGGTAGGTCCCATTTTTCTTTTAATGGACGCTGCTCGATCCTCTGTGATACAATACGAAATGCCATCTTTCAATCCAATCTTCAAGCAGAAGCGGTGAGTAGGTGGGGGATGATTTCACAGATTTACGAGGGCCGAATCCCTTGTTGCTACTGACGCATTACTTACTATATTTCCGTCAGAGAGGAAAGCGATGGATGAAAAAAGGCAATACCGACATCAAGGGCTAACAATCTGCACGCTCGGCGGGGTCGAACACGGCAAAACGATGCTGACCGCTGGAATAATCAAGGTAGTTTCACGAATTGGCTCCGCACAGACAGATCCAGCTGACTTTGAATCACAGCAACCGACACACCACTCAATCGGACAGCAAACTTACGTCAGTTATAAAGTGGTTGATTACGAAACAAGCGGCAGGCATTACACACACATTGACGGATTGAGTCATGCGGAGAACGTCAAGATGTTAATCGGTGGTTCGCCGGCAATCCGTGGGGCGATTCTGGTGGTGAGTGCAGTCGATGGCGTAACAGCAGAAGCCGAAGCTGAGATTCGGCTTGCAAGTCAAGTACGTATACCCACCGTTGTCACCTTCCTAAACAAGGCAGAAAAGGTCAAAGATCCAGAATTAATCGAGATCTGTGAGATGGAAATTCGTGAGGTACTCACAGATTGCGGCTATGCAGAAGACGAATCGCCTATCATCGTTGGCGATGCAGAAAAAGCATTCAACTATAAAGGACAAAATCTTAACTCGGACCACTGGAAACCGATTGTCGATCTCATCTTTGCGATGAATCGCTGTATGCCGCAGCCGCTGAATCCACTAGACCTGCCGTTATTGATGCCGATTCGCAAGGTTATTGATAACCCCAAAGACACTTCAACGCTATATGGTGAAGTGGTGCAGGGCGGTCTTGCTGTAGGACACCCAGTCGATGTCGTTGGCAAAGGGGATCGCATCAGGACCCGTTGCGTGGGCCTGCGACACAGCGAATCGGAGGAAGATGCAGAAGATGAGGTCCAAGTCGATGCGGAAATGGGGTGGATTACGCCGGGACAGGTCGTTTCGCAGCCGAAGAGCATCAGATCACACACCAAGTTCGAAGCGTCGGTTTATGTGATGACCCAAGAGGAATGCGGAACGCATATCCCCCTTGTCGGGAACGATAAACCGGAGATCCATCTCTGGACAATTGACGTTACGGGTCATCTCCACCTTCCGGCGGAGGTTGCCATTGTTAATCCGGGTGAACATGCGACCGTACAAATTTCACTCGATGCACCGATGGCGCTATCAATCGGCACACGGTTCGAAATCAAGAAGATGGACGTAAAGATTGGCATTGGGGTTGTAACACAAATTATAGAATAACAGAATCTCCAACTTCGCCAACCGCAACACCACAAAGGAAATGATTATGGAGAAGATATACAACTACATCGAAGGTGGAAAGTCACGGCTCTGCGATTCGCTAAAAGAACTGGTTAGGATTCCTACTGTGAACCCGCCCGGTACAAATTACGCGGAGATTGTACAGCTGCTCCAAGAGCGGTGTGAGGCGCTCGGCATGAGCACAAAGGTCGTGCCAGTCCCCCAAGCCGAAGCACAGGCAGTTGTACCACACGCCGATGACTATCCACGTATGAACTTGATCGCGAGGTGGGATGTTGGGGCAGAAAAAACCGTGCATTTCAATGCCCACTACGATGTCGTTCCCGTCTCCGGCGAGTGGCGCTGCGATCCGTTTAAGCCAGAGATTGGCGGAGATTGGCTCTACGGTCGGGGAGCAGACGACATGAAAGATTCCATCGCCGCACTGCTGTTCGCGATTACAGCACTGCAGGAGAACGGGACTCAACCCACTTTTAACATTGAGTGTTCGCTCACCTGCGACGAAGAGATTGGCGGCGAATTAGGCGCGGGATATGTGGCGCGTAACGGGCTGGTGCAAGCAGATTATGTCGTTAATTGCGAAGGCGGATCCGTTCTCAACGTGGGTTTGGGCCACAACGGCGTGTTGTGGCTGGAAGTGAACGTTCATGGCAAAGCAGCCCACGCCGCCAATCCAGACAAGGGATTGAACGCTTTTGAAAAGGCAGCTGCGCTTGTCACGGGGATCCAACCCCTGAAGCAGGGCTTGAAAGCATCAGATCGTGTCTTCAAAACCTTTTCGGGTGATGACCGATATCCCACGCTCAACATCGGCGGTATCTTTCACGGTACGGAAGGGGACAAGGTCAATACTGTTCCCGCACAAACAACCTTCTCCATAGATCGGAGAATCTTGCCCAACGAGCGTTTGGCGGCGGCGGAAGCGGAGCTGCGTGGGGCGATTCAGGCGGTCTGTCAATCCGATGCGGAGATGAAGGTAGACGTAGCTTCGACATTGAGGATTGACCCGTGTGTTGTGGAGCCGGAACATCATTTCCCCCAAGCGTTTGCACGAGCAGTGCGCAGCATACGTCGTCAGCCGATCAAGTTCAGCACGACAAGCGGATTTACTGACCTACATTTCTTCGTCGAAGAGGGTGGGCTGCCCGGCGTCGGCTATGGTCCCAACGGCCAGGGGGCTCACGGCATGAACGAACGGGTCAGTATATCGGACCTGGTAAAAACCACGAAGGTGTACGCAACGTTCATGGCAAACGAAATTTCCTGAAACATAGAAAGCAATAAAGGATGCAAGGAGGACACACAATGATAGCCAACATTCCGCTCATCGCATCTGGAGCAAACGGACTCTCTGACAACGGCGCGCTTCAACTAACAACCCTTCGGCAGACTCCAAAAACAACTGGGCGCAACGGTTGGCGGGTGGTCGAAGAGGAGGTCGTCTGGCAGCCGTCCGAAACAGCGATTATTATCGTGGATATGTGGAATAAACATTGGTCATGGGGCGCGACAGAACGGGTGGATATCATGGCACCACGAATGAACGCCGTAATTAATACCGCCAGAAATCAAGGAATACAGATTATTCACGCCCCGTCAGATACAATGGATTTTTACGACGGATATCCTGCGAGGGTCTGGGTCCTTGATGTCCCACATGTAGAAATGCCCGAACCAATTGAACATCCCGACCCGCCCCAGCCGGTTGACTCATCGGATGGTGGTTCGGATACGGGTGAGGAAAACGGCTATAAAGCGTGGCACCGTCAGCACGCGGCAATCGAGATTCAAGATGGAGACGCCATCAGCGATAACGGTCAAGAGGTCTATAACGTCCTTATGCAACAAGGTATCAAGAATCTGCTCTACATGGGTGTCCACACCAATATGTGCGTACTCGGTAGGTCATTCGCGATTAAGGCGATGGTTCGATCTGGACAATTCAACGTCGCATTGGTTCGAGACCTCACAGACGCAATGTACAATCCGTTCAAGCCGCCGTATGTCAGTCACGAAGAGGGGACACAACTGATCATCGCGTACATTGAAAAGTTCTGGTGTCCAACAATAACAAGCGACGACCTGACCGCAAATGCGCCTCAGTAGATTGTGCGCGTTGAGATAATCCTTCATATTACCAAGTTCATCCTTGCTGTACACACCGATTGCGCTTAACACGATGCGGATATCAAAACATGAAACAGACGCGTTTCTGGTTGATGTTATTCAGTACGCTCCTCCCCTTCAGCTCTATGCCAACCGGTGCTTCAGAGAACATCCCGATTGCGGTTGCCGTTCAAGGTCAATTCGCACCGCGGGGGATCAGCGATGGTGTTGGTGGTACGGTTGTTATATGGGAGGACTTCCGTACAGGAAAGGATTGGGACGTTTACGCACAACGTTTCGCCCCCGATGGTATCCCGCTATGGGCTGAAGATGGCGTGGCGATTTGCGAGAAAAGACGCGATCAGCGGTGGCTGCGGATGGTGCGTAACGGCGCACGTATAATCATCGCTTGGACGGATCAGCGTGCACCGGGGAATTGGGATGTCTATGCCCAAGCGATAGATCTGCCAGGGAACAAACTTCTGCCTGACGGGGGCGTTCCTGTATGTACACACCCGGCAGACCAATCTGACATAGAAATTCTAAGTGATGGGTCAGGCGGTGCGATCATCGTTTGGAAAGACAGGCGTCGGGATCCCGACCTGCATGACCTGTATGTCCAGCGAATTGATGGGAACGGTCAACCGATGTGGGAAATCGATGGCGTACCGGTCTTCCCGTCCGAAGCACTTCAGAGCACCCCCCGGTTGGTAGCTGGCGATGGAGATAGCTTCTATGTCGTCTGGTGGGAAGTCATCGGTTACGAACAGTGGGACATTATGGCGCGTCGAATAGGCATGGACGGCAGACACCTTTGGGAGGCATCAACGGTTGTTTCACCGATAGAAGGATTGCAGGGTGAGCCGCGTGCTGTCAGTGACGGGCGGGGCGGGCTCATCGTTGTTTGGCAGGTCTATGAGAATTTTATCAACGATGATTTCTACGCACAGCGGATAGATCCAGCAGGAAACAAACTTTGGGAGGCGAATGGTGTGCCAATCTGCAATGCGGAGGGCATTCAAAAGAATCGCTCAGTCGCGAGCGATGGGCGCGGGGGAGTGGTAGCCGTTTGGCGTGATGAACGGGATGTTTTTTCAGATCTTTACGCTCAACGCATCGATGCCGATGGCACGCCTCAATGGACACCGAACGGCATCCCGCTCTGCGTCGCTGGTGGGTATCAGGACAAACCGTTCCTGGTCCGGAGTAGTGAAAACGAATTCTTTGTTGCGTGGCTGGATTTTCGAGAAGATTACGGTGAAGAGAGCAATGACGCGATCTATGGACAAAAGATCAATTTAGAGGGGAAAATACTTTGGGCTGAAAATGGGATCCCCCTATCCACGGCAGAGGGTGTGCATCAACCCCCTTTTGTTGTCAAACCCGAGTTGGGTACATTGAGCGTTGTGTGGAGCGATGCCCGCAGTGATATTGGTGACATTTATATGCACCGCTTGAAACAATAGATTGTTTAGTTCATTGGTTGATTGGCGCATTTGTTCAGTACCGAACGAATGTACTAATGAACCAACAAATTGCTTATGCGTTTATGGTATATTATTTCAGATATCCACGGCAGCTACCAAGCTTTTCGTAACCTGCTTCTGCATGCACAGCTAATTGATGAAAACAGTCAATGGATCGGTGGAGAAGCACGTCTGTTTCTCCTCGGAGATTACGTTACAAGTGGTCCCGGTTCTAAGCAGGTTATAGATCTAATTCGCTTGCTGGAAGGTCAGGTCCCCAGTCAGATTATCGCGCTTCTTGGAAACCATGAACTGTTTTTGCTGCGCGCCGTACACGTGGAGCATCATCGCCAAGAATGGCTGACAAATCCCGAACACTGGCAGACGATTACTTCATGGGCAGAGGCAAATGAGGAATTGGACAATCTGCTGCACCTACTGCAAATTGATCCACTCTCGACGCAGGCGATTGCAGAAATTTATCAGGCGACAGCAAAATCTGATCCCGATTCAGATTTGCTGATTCAGAGTGTAACACAACGATGGCAGCTTAACCATCTCGCCTTCACGGCAAATCTCCGGGAGGCGTGGCATTTGTTTCTCCGCACCATTGAGGAAGATGGCACCTTAGAATGGATTGAGGGACTGCCGGTTGCTCATCGGACAGAGGAATGGGGCTTTTTCCATGCTGGACCACCAATTGGGTTTGACGGTGGCATTGATGACCTGAATGATGAGTTTGATGCCCTCCGACAAGGAGGCAGCTTCGCGCATCCGTTGCTCGCAGCCGATAGCTCGCCGACCAGCCCAGTTGGCACACGCGGCTGGTGGGAAGAATCCTCACAGATGGAGCTGTTATTCAATCAGTTCAAGATTGGACGGTGCGCTTTTGGGCATGATCCGAAGGCGATTGAACCGCGCGGGGTACTTGGAAGCGTTTGGAACAAGGCAGTCAGCACCGACTCGTATATGCGTGCGTGCATCGAAGGCATGGTTCGGATCCACGACGATTGTGCCGATGCTGTCTATACGGATGCAGCGATTTCGATCCTTCAGGACATCTACCCACAGCGAACATTTTCTACAGTAAACAGGTTGATCGGCTGATTTCTTAATACACCCCAAATTTAGCGATTAGAATCGGATTTGAATAATCCTTAATACAGCCAGATAATGATTGAAGTTGAGGCAAAATTTCAGGCAAAATCGCCACAGGTACTTGACCAGATTCGATTACAAAAACAGGTGGCAGATTACACACTTTCGGATTGGCAGAGCACCCCACAGCAGGACACCTATCTCGACACAAGGGACGGACTGCTCACACGAAATGGCGCTGCTTTGCGGATTAGGCAGAAGATCCACGCTTCCAGGACCATTGTAGAAGGAGAAGCGGCCGTTACATTCAAAGCCCAAACGGACGATATTTATACCTATACAGAACTCGAAATGCCGGTTACTGACCAAGAGGTACAAGTGCTCTTAAGCGGCAATCTTGAGAAGGTTCGTGTTGAGGCTGTCGAAGCCGCTGTGAGGTATCTAAACGGAGAGACCGTACTCCCGGTTCTGCATGTCGAAAATTTCCGTGAAACATGGTGCTTAAACGCTGAAGCGGGGTGTATCGAAGTCTGTCTTGATCAAGTAAGGTATGCGGATAAGGATAGAACACAATCTATTCAGGAGTATGGCGTCGAGCTAGAACTCAAAGCTGGCGAACCTGCGTTCCTACAGCAGATTGCTGACGCATTAAGCCAACAGTACGATCTAATCCCGACTTTCCAATCGAAATATGAGCGGGGCATAATACACCTGAATGTGTTCGGCGTGAAAACGGAGAATTAGAAAAAGGAGATTATCAACAACATGGCAAAGGCATTGACCGTCAAAAATATTGCGCCGGAGAAGAGCCTTGAAGAGTGTGCCCGAAGAATTATCACAACCCGGCTCCATGAGATGATGTCTTTCAAGGAAGGCGCGATTGATGGAACGGATATCGAGTACGTTCACGATATGCGAGTCGCTTCCCGACGACTACGTGCTGCGATGCGGAACTTTGCGGATTGCTTTGTCCCCAAAAAGGAGTTTCGTCGGCATCTGAAACAGGTTGAGCGAATTACGAGTACGCTGGGGAATGTGCGCGATTTAGATGTGTTGATTGATCGTTTTCAGAAAGATGTGCTAACGGTACCAGCAGATGCACAGATCGGTGTTCAAAACTTGATAAGACATCTCCAGACAGAGCGGGAGGCACAGCGTGCACCGATGTTTAAGATGTTTGAAAAACTCGACAAGCGCAATTTTGAGCAAAGGTTTTTAGAATTTTTTGAGGTATAGATATGGCAAAAGCGTGGAAAGCGAAGGGAATTCACCCACAACTGAGCTACCGCTGGAATGCACAGGTTATTCTTGCCGTAAAGATTCAGGAGGTCTACTCGTGGGCGGAATCCATCCGCAATCCAGACAATATCAAGGAACTTCACAACCTGCGAATCTCAGTGAAGCGGCTGAGGTACTCGATGGAATTCTTCGCTATCAACTATGGCGAGGAGTTCCAGGATTTCTTGAAGGTATTGGCAGATTTGCAGGAACAACTCGGCGATATTCACGATTGCGATGTCGTCCAAACGGTCTTGACGGATTACCTACAATCACTTCCGGACCAAGGGGATGCAGAGACCGACGCAATCGGCATCAATGCCCTGCTAGTCCGCTATCGTGAAATGCGGGATGCAAAATATCAGGCATTCTTGCAGCGGTGGGAGGCACTTGAAGAAGCAGATTTTAAGATTCAACTCTTTAGAATTGTTATAGGTGAATCGGGAATAGAAGCGCCTTCTCAAGAATTGTAGGCACCTCCACCCCTCCAGAGAGCGCGCCGAAGAAGCGAATCATTCAATTCAGAATGTAAAGGAGATGTAGATAATGGCGGTGAATACCGATTATGTTGTCGGGGTAGATATGGGCGGCACAAAGATTTTGGCTGCTGTTATTAACGGTGAAGGACAAATTGTTCAACAAGCCAAAACAGCAACAAAGCCAAAGAAGGGTCCCGACGGAGTGATTAAGCGGATTGAACGATGCATCCGAGAAGCGATTGACGGCGCTGAACTCGAACCCTCTCAGATTCGTGCCATCGGTATCGGGTCGCCGGGACCGCTCGACCCGGAGACGGGTGTCATTATTTTCGCACCCAACCTCGGCTGGTCAAACGTGCCGCTCAAAGCGAAACTCGAAACAATCTTTAGCATTCCTACCTTTGTTGATAATGATGTCAATGTGGGGACGCTCGGTGAATATGCCTTCGGTGCTGGACAAGGGGTAAAAAATCTTGTCGGGATTTTTGTTGGCACGGGCATCGGCGGTGGCATTATCTTAGATGGGAATCTCTTTCACGGCATCAACAAAACCGCTGGGGAAATTGGCCACATGATTGTGGATGCGAATGGTCCCCAGTGTGGATGCGGCAACTTCGGGTGCCTGGAAGCTGTCGCCAGTCGCACGGCAATTACAAGGGAACTTCAGAAAGCTATCTTAAAAAAGGGGCAAAAAAGCAAACTCCTTAAACTGAACGGCGGCAAACTCGACCAAATTCGGAGTCAAGCTATCGCCAAAGCTGTCAAGCGTGGTGACAAACCGACAGTTAAGGTGATGCAACGTGCTGGAAAATATCTGGGAATTAGTGTCGCTTCGATTGTCCACTTCTTGAACCCTGAAATGATTGTATTCGGCGGCGGCGTTATCGAAGCAATGCGGGATAGCTTGTTAGATCCGATTCGCAAGGCGGCAGCAGAATATGCCTTGCCCACGACGATGAACGGTGTTCAAATTGTAAAGGCAGCCCTTGGCGATAATGCGGGTGTGATTGGTGCATCTGTTTTAGCGCGTCAAAGGTTATCGTGAAATGTAAATGGCAGGAATTACTGATAGAACAAGGAGGTGCAAATGGCGTACAAAATATATCCCACTGCTGCTGCCGATGCCTCAACGGCGTTCCAGATTGAACTCGATCCGCGCGCAATCGAGGCGATGGATGAGATTGAAAACAGCGGCGCACAGGGAACAGCTCGCGAGGAGATTTTACGAAAACACCTCAGCACGGACTACGACAAAGGCTACCGGGGGACCGCCTATGGACTGCACGGAATTTCTGAAGGTTTGACCCCAGCAAGGCTTGCCGAAATGCTTGAGGAACATGGTGAATCCTTTGACCCTTGCGCCGAACGGGACACATTCGATCATAGCATGATGGTCAATGTCGAATCCGAATTGGATTCGCAACTGGAATTTATTCCCGATCGGATTTTCGATGCCATCGTGGACGCCTACAAGCAGGAACTAATCGCTAGCTGAGATTGCTACAAACAAGTATGTTACACTATGACTGACGAAACACATGAAACGCAACAAGCAACACCATCGAACGAGGAGTGTACATAATGAATTTAGAAAATTGGGTTGTATCGGCATCAAAGTTCAAAAGAGCATTTCTCACAATCACCGATCATGTGCTGGCACGCGTGAATCTCGAACCGCTTGAAGAAGATAAAGAGACGGTAGGGGCCAAAGCCGTGTGGAAGGGTGAACGCGGTGAAAGCACCTTAGACGTAAACGCGCCCTCTCTAAGGGGCAACATCAAAACGGAGGGGGATACGGCGCCAACGGTCGAATACTGGCATAAGGGGGATAAGCGTGGCCTTGCACTGCGAAATCCGAGAAGTATCTCTTGTGAATTCGACGAGGAGACGTTTAAGAAAATTGAGACCGGCAAGGCAGCCGGGATCGCAATCGCTGCCGGTGCCGCCGTCGGATTGGTTGGATGGTGCGCCTTAGTGCTTGCGGGGCGTGCGACGCTGGTCAAACAGGTCGAAGATTCCTCCGACGCATCGGAGTCCTCCCCGACAAGATCGGGATAGGCGGAACGGGATCAGAAGGCGGAGGTAAAATCCCCTTCATCTAATCTTCGGGATGGAGACCCCATCTCTTTAGAGTGGGGAGGAAATCCCGCCCTTTTTTGTTATAAAATATTGCGAAAACTGGTACAATTCTTACGGCTTTCGTGGGAGAGTATCAGCACCGTCGCAAGGCGGTG
>JAJDUM010000085.1 GCA_022826645.1 Candidatus Poribacteria bacterium | reverse complement strand
ATGAGCCAATATATCGCGGTCTTAATTGAGAGACCTGTTTTTTCGCAGACAAGCTATCAAGACGCATACTCGCACAATATTCAACACAGCCTTGACGAGGCTGCTTGATACCAAAACAAATTGTCCAAACTTTAGTACTATTAGAGAACAGTATGAAAATATATATATTCACACTTATCTTGCTCGTATCACCACTGCTTGCCTGCGCACCCACAATGCCACCTCCACCATCGCCCCTTGACGCAACAACCTTGTATAGTGCGGCGGCAGCCAAGCATTACCAATTCGCGCATGGAGAGATCGCATCCACCGAGGCGGAGTGGGAAGCCTTGATTGAAGAATTCCAGCGTGCGATCAACGCGGATACGGAGGGGGAATGGGCAGACGATGCTCAATACGCAATCGCTTCTTGCTGGCTCTGGTTGGGCCAATGGGATGAGCAACCGGCACTCGACAACGCCATCGCTGCGCTCACGACACTGCTCCAAGAATATCCCGATTCACTATACGCAGCGGAGGCATATTACTGGTTGGGGGATTGCCACGGCCGGCTTCAAAATTATGGCATAGCAGTACCCCACTATCAAACGGTCATCGGTCGCTACCCGACTCACACAATCGCCGACAAAGCCCAGCTGCGGCTCGGCAGGGCATACGAAGCGCAAGGTTACTTCATACTAGCGCGTATTACATATGAAGCACTCTCTCAGCGAAGCGAAAACACCCAAATTATCGCCCATGCGAAGAAACTGGCTTCACGCCTTGATATTGAACCAATGGAGGAGGAAGCTCCAACCGATGTTCTGCCTGAAACTGCGTCGACAGAATTCGCTCGGGTTGCCCAACCAAGTTCACCCAAAACGCCGCCGGAAGTGACCAAGCCTCCTCTTGTCCCCCCAAAACTACCTCAATCCAGCACCAATATGTCGCCACCCAAGAAAAGCGATGCTAAACCCAAAACGGTAACGCCGCCAAGCAAGCCAGTCCCCCCATCACAGAAACCTCCCGTTGCGGACAAACCGGTGACGCCGCCGAGCAAGGCAAAACCTGCACCTGAACAACCGAAAACAGTACAAGTTGTCCCCGACCCGTCATTGGCACAGCAGTTGGGCTTGAGCGTCAAAACAATTGTTATCGATCCGGGACACGGCGGCAAAGATCCCGGTGCTGTGAGTCAAGCGAGGCAAGAAAAACAGATTGTACTTAGCTTATCAAAAATGCTGCGTGACCTCCTCATTAAGAAAGGGTATAACGTTCGGATGACGCGTGAAACCGATGTTCATATCCCAATCAGGAAGCGGACACAGTTTGCAACTGATCAGAAAGCCGATCTGTTTGTCAGTATTCATGCCAACGGCAGCACCGCCCGTTCGGCAGCCGGCATAGAGACCTACTACCTCGCTCTCGCGTCCGACGAATCTGCCCGAATCACCGCTATGCGAGAAAACGCAGGGGCAGAGTACAACATGACGGAACTTGACGCACTTGTGGGAAGGATCCTCAAGGAGAGTAAGAGTACGGAGAGCCGGCGGTTAGCACAACTTATTCAAACGCAGCTGACATCAGGAAAACGGGTGAAAAATCGGGGGGTCAAACACGCCCCTATGGTGATTCTAATCGGCACAAAAGTTCCCGCGGTACTTGTTGAGGTTGGTTTTATCTCAAATCCCACGGAAGGACAGAGACTGACGACAAAGGCATACCAACGCCAACTGGCAGCATCAATTGCCAAAGGAATTGAGCAATACATCAAAAACCTTCCGTCAGCAGCTGCGAACCAATCGTGAGTAAAATAACTCGTGGCGCAGATCCCGATTTCGGGGTAGCTTCTATTCTGCCCTTAACGCTTCAATGGGGGAAAGCCGCGCTGCTTTGATTGCGGGGTAAACCCCAAAAAAGATGCCAATGGTTGCCGAGAAGGCAACCGAGATAACCATCCATTGAACAGAGATCACAGTGGGCCACTCAGGAACAACCTTAGCAACCTTCACAGCGATATTCGCCATGCCCTGTCCGGCAAAGATGCCTAATCCGACACCGAGCAACCCACCGACATTACACATAAAAACGGATTCAACCAAAAATTGGAACAGAATATCCCTGCGTTTCGCACCGAGTGCTTTTCGCAAGCCAATTTCTCGTGTGCGTTCTGTAACGGACACTAACATCACAAGCCTAAAGGCTTGACTGACACAGTTAAAAATGCTATACTTTCTTTCAGAGGTTGGGTGTTCTACCTATTGTTAGCAGGGGTAAAATCCGCAACATCGGGCTATGCCGACGGGCATGAGAACACCCGCTAACCTCACCAAAGTTCCCGGTGACGGGAGTGGGCAGGGCGTTGTCCATTGCAGGAGATACTGTAAGATCCCGATGAATCGGGACAAGTATTGTTGATAGCACAATTAAGCAACCTGTCGGGCTGGCGGATAAGAATCCCCACCCTTCAGGGTGTGGGAGTACGTCAACCAACGACCAATTGTCAATGGCAACGCACGGACCTGATTTCTTGTTATTTGGAAAGTCTCAAGCCTCTCTAGATTTCCAATCTCGTCGGGCAGCTCAGTCAACTGGTTTGCTCCGAGGTATAGCTCTTCCATAGTGGTGAGTTCACCTATTGATTGGGGCAACGCCGAGAGCCGGCTGTCACCCAGGCCTAGAACACGAAGATTGGTTAGACCACTTAGATCCTCCGGCAACTGCTCTATCTGGTTGAAGTCTATTTCAGCAATTTCAAGCCGGTTCATCTGCCCAAAACTATCGGGCAGTGTCTGGAGTTGGTTACGGTGGAGAATAACCACCCGCAATGAAACAAGACGGCTAAACTCCTCTGGCAATTCTGTAACTTCGCTATCGGTCAGTTCTAGATGCCGCAGGCGCGACAGGGATACTATCTCAGTTGGCAGCCTTTGAAGCTTGGTATTCAATAGCTCAAGCTGCTCCAATTCCTGCAATCGACCAATCTCCTTTGGAAGATGCTCAATCGTACCCCCACGCAGCCAGAGCTTCTTTAAATGAGTCAGCGTCCACAACTCATCGGGGGGCGTTTTTCCAGCGAGAGGTTTCAGGTGAATCGACGCTGCTTGGTCTTCACGACAAGCAGCAATCGTGCGTAATATTTCACGCTTATTGCGTTCAAGTTCAAATGCTTCGAAAGCCATAGTTTTTCTCCTTTGGGTTCTTATTTTTCTCAATCCGAGACGGCTTCTAACAAAACTGCGAGCGTTGGAAAGCCATCGCTTGATGGTTCCTTCCGGTCTTTCCAAGTCCGCTGAAAAACTGAACTATTTTCCGCTCCGAGAATCTTCAATGGGAAGGTACAAACTCCCGATGAGGCATCGGTACTAAGAGGTCTGCGGCTACATTGGGCGGATTCCTCGTAGGGGCACCGCCCCGATAAATCCCCCGATAGGATCGGGGCAGGCCCGATGAATCCCCGATAAATCGGGACAGGCGGGACTCCGACAAGCCGAGAGCAGACAGGCGGGATTAAGAAACTCGCAGTTGCCCTGTTGTAGGTCGATTTTCCAAAATTGACATTCGAGTGTCGAGATATGAATCTCGACCTACAGAATCGCAGAAGACGGACGATTATCCGCTGTAGTTCAGAACAAAAGGAACGGAGATCTCCGTTCCCTACGAAATATACGGGCTTCTACGTCCTGCTGGCTATGGGTCGGACAAGTCCGAGAGGGTCTCCGATGAATCCCCAATACATCAGGAATCCGTGCCGAGACCAGGCAGGCGAGAGCAGGCCCGTGACCGGGGATGCCCGACCTGCGGAGAGGGAATGTGTTGGGTTTCACGGTTCCCCGTTCAACCCAACCTACGAACTGTCAAATGTCAACAGAACCTAACGCCTTGACCAAAGTGGTGCGTAATGCTATAATCGCTCGTGTCCTAATCTATTGGAAAACGGTGGCGGTGCGTTATCACGATGGAGGAGAAAAACGATGGGAACACTACACGGGGTCATTCGAGACAGCGTTTCAGGCGAACCGGTCGAAGCGAAGGTGCATGTCCTGACGAGCAGTGGGGATTTTGTGCATCCGGCTGACAGTATCTTGAAAGTGGGTCCCGGCGACCCATTCTTTTATAGCGCGGGCAAGTTTTCGGTGGATGTCCCGCGAGGCTCGACGGATATTATCGTTGAACGAGGCACAGAATATGAACCGTTGCGGAAAGTGGTCTCAGCACCTCAAAAGGGGCACGTTGATGTCGAGTTGGGCCTCAGACGGTGGACAGATCTTCCATCGCAAGGTTGGTATCCGGGCAACACACATCTCCACTACAGCGAAAACGAGATGCAGCCCGACGCTCGCTTGAACCTCGATCCGAAGGTGCATGATCTCAGTGTAACGGTAGTTAGTATCTTACAGCGGCGTGAGTTGCCTTATGCCAGCAACAAGTACCCAATCGGATTTATGACGGATTATTCGACTGCACACCACCTTGTGGATTGCGGAGAAGAGAATCGGCACAACTATCGTCGCGGCGGCATGGCTTATGGGCATATTATGTTGCTGCGAATCCGCAACGTAGTCGAACCGGTCAGCCGCGGCGATCTCGTCAGTGATTTCGATCCAGACTATCCACCGCTCTGCTACGCCTGCGACGACGCAAAACGACAAGGCGGTATTGTGCTATGGTGTCACAATGGAATAGGGATGGAGGCACCGGTCGCAGCAGCGTTGGGCAAGTTAGATGCCTTCAACCTATTCGACCCGTTCTGGATGGATCCGGAGTATGACATCTGGTACCATCTGCTCAACTGCGGCATCTCACTGCCCGCATCAACTGGAACCGATTGGTTTATCTGCTCTAACAACCGCGTTTATGTTCAAACAGATCAGGAATTCACCTACGAGAACTGGTTACGAGGATTACAGGACGGAAATACATTCATCACGAACGGACCGGCGCTATTTCTCACCGTTGACGGCACAATGTCCGGCGGACAGATTGACTCTCCGAATGGGAGTCCCCGAAAACTATCGGGAGTAATTTCGTGGAATTCGCACTATCCGATTAGCCGCGTGGAGTTAGTCCACAACGGCAGCGTCGCGCAACGCAAGGCGTTCAACGAAGCACCGAAGCAGAACGGCGAATGGGGATTCGATCTCGAAATCGAAACGGATGGATGGATTGCGGCACGCGCCTATGGTGACGCCCGGGATAGCTTTGCACAATCAATATACGCACATACGAGTCCGGTGCAGATAGGAACCGGACGTCCGCCCGGAATCGCACAAGATTCCGCGGGTTTCTTTGTCCGCTCAATTGACGATTCTATCGACTGGATCAGTCGAATCGGCAAGTTCACAAAAGATGAGCAGCGAGAGGAGATTTTGCATTTGTTTAACGAGGGACGAAAGGTTTATGCAGGGCTCACAGCGCGGTGATAGTGCACTTATTTTCCAGCAACGCTGTAGTAGATCGCATTGAATAGTAGTTTAAATGTTCCGTGCGACTGCGCCCGGTGCTGTGGTTTGAAGCCAAACAGAATCACGTGCCCTTTTCCCAGCTTGAGATCCCAGAGCGCACCTTTCTGACGGATTCGTCGCTCCCCCTCGATCCAACCGCTCATGAGTGGGTTGAAGTTGGGATAGGCTGCGACCCTTTTCCCGCTGCGCGCTTCAAACGCCGGGCCAGACTTAAAAAAGACCGCCATCTCACGATCCAGTCCGTACCCGATTGGATGGGTTGTCTCAAGAAAAACGCGCAGCAACGAGCCGGGGCAGAAGAATTGCGTCCCGGCCGATTTCTGTGAATTCGACTGATCTGACTCCACAACGTTAGTGATCTCCAACCCAAAATATTTTATTGGTAGCTCCGTCGCCCAGTTCAAACAGATAAGCGTCCCACCCTGTTCAACAAAGGTACGAAGGTTCGCCACGCCTTCCAATCCGATACCGCCCACGTATTCCGGTGGAAGGCTACCTTCCGCGTGTCCTCCAATCATCCTTGATGCTCTCATATCGGGCAGGATTATCGCGTCATACCACTCAGCTAAATTTCCGGCACGAATTTCGGCATCGGTCAAATTACGGTAGGGAAACTCGTGTTCCTCTAGCACCCACCGAGTCCAGCCCTCATCCATGTTCGCCACCCACGGTTTATAGAGTCCCACGCGTGGCTGTCTGAGTTGTGCATTCATATCTACAAAGCGCTGATTTAGCGCGTAGATTTCAATCCCAACGGACTCAGCAAAATCGCGCAATTCGGGGGAGTCCGTCCCCGGTATTCGGTCTGATTTAAGGATAACCGTCCCACGGGGTAGGTGTAGATCTTTCCACACGGTTTCTCTCTGCTGCTGATAGATTCTATATCCGCCCTCCTGGAGTAAGCGATTCAAGGCTACGGTTTCTAAGTTCGTCTGATTTTTGAAAACGTAGACCACCGCGTCTTGAAAATCAACTCCGTCAAGGTGGAGTTTGCCTTCCGCTGCTCGGATGCCTTCAACGAGTGTTAGGTCCGCCTCAAACGCGTTGACTACCCTGATGGTGTTGACTCCCATCTGTAAAGGCAAGGTCCAGCCCGCGATGTCGTAAGGACGTTCCGGGGGTGCGCCACGCGCAGGGATGCGTCGGGGATAATGTTGGGCCTCAAGAAGATCTTTGGCATGTGCACGAAACGGCTGTGCCATCGAGATAACATAGGTTCCCGCGGGGTATTCGACACCATCCGCTGTGAGGTCCGTGTTCGCCCGGTAAATGTTTACACCACCGCGCTGTAGAATTTGCAGCATCTTGAGGGCAGTATTGATATCCCGCTGCTCCATCGGCACAAGAAATGCGCGAGGCGGTTCATGATACCCTTTTTCCACAGCCTCCAGCCCCATTTTATAGAAATTGGTGAGAAACATCTGCCTCTGTCTGGCAACGACCGACAGAATTGAATACGCTGCTGCTTTCTCATATTCGATGATGTCGCGCATACGCCACCAACCGCCGGGCCACGGTTCAGGAAAGTTGGTCTGCTGTGTGTACTGACTTAACCCCCGTCGATGCCCTCTCAAACTCGATTTCCGCTGAAAAATTGGGGAGGCGATGTTGACACTGGCAGCTTCGGTCAAGATTCCTATCATATTGTGCCGATAGGGCACTGTGCGAAAACCGCCGTGCCACCATGTATCGTATACTGCGTTCGACAACACGCCGGTGAACCCTTGCGAAGTGAGATCGAGCGCTATCTGTGCACCGATTAGGGCGAGCTCACGTTGCAGCAGCGGCGGTATATTGGGGTTGACTGGATGGAAGTAAGGAGGGATCACAAATCGGGCGCCTCTGTTACCCATCTGATGCACGTCGTAGACTACTTGCGGGAACCACTCCTCGTAAAGGATCTGAGTCACCAACTGCGTTTCGACCTGTGTGAGCATGAACCAATCACGGTTGTTATCGTGCCCGGTATATTTATGGTAGAGCCAGGGCATCGGCGCGCCCTCATACGGCGTGTTGACGGTACGCTCGTACCAATCTACCACCATGTTCAACCCATCGGGGTTTGCGGACGGAATCAGCAGAAGGATAGTGTTTTCCAGAATCTCCTCGACTACTGGGGTGTTTTCAGTCGCGAGTTGATGAGCCAGCTCCATCGACATCTGAGAGGAGGCGACCTCGGTGGAATGGATGTTGCAGCTAATCATAACGACCGCTTTTCCCTCCTGCGCCAGTCGCTCCAACTCTGTCAGGTCATGTTCTTGTGGATTTGCAAGTTTCTGCTGGATGGTTCTGTAGCGGTCAAGGTTCGCTAAATTCTCCGGTGAAGATATTAGGGCTAAGACAAAATCAAGACCTTCGGTCGTTTTGCCGCGCTCCTCCAAGATAATCCGGTCTGAATTTGCATCCAGTGAGCGTAGATAGTCGGTGATGGTTTCCCAGCGCGCCAGCTTGTAGTCTGCGCCTACGGGAAAGCCGATCGCTTCCTCTGGGCTGATAATCTGCGCGTCCACTGACATAGCGACGGATAGTAAGGCAATAATCCCGATGAGAATAGCTCTATATTTTTTTCGCAAGATACGCTC
The DNA here is from genome assembly GCA_022826645.1 of Candidatus Poribacteria bacterium. Taxonomy (GTDB): domain Bacteria; phylum Poribacteria; class WGA-4E; order WGA-4E; family PCPOR2b; genus PCPOR2b. The sequence continues at coordinate 21,359 of JAJDUM010000085.1, read as the reverse complement.
CTTGTCTAGGTCGGACTAAACCAGTTATGAAAGGTCAGAGGGAGTATACCCCCAATCCGGTTTGAAGGCAAGCAATTTCTAGGAACGGTACAACACTGTTGACAGTGCATTTGAATTCAATTAGAATGAAAGCCAAGATTAACATGAACCTGAACAAAGGAGATAAACACCTATGCGCCACTTCACTCGCACCCCCTACTATACCGGACCGGACGATCCGGAACGCGGTCAAGTCAGAGGCACGTTGGAGCTCGGCGAAACCGTCGTTATTGAAACCGTCGGAGGGCACGATCAGGACATCAACATCACAGGAGAACTCAAGCCGGGGACTCCGTTAGATATCACAACGCCGCGTGGGTCTCGTCCCGGTGGTCCATTTTTGATTGATGGTATCGAGCCTGGCGATTGGGTTGCAATAGAAATTATTGACATGGAGGTCGGACCTTACGGCTTCTACCGCAACGGTGGTCCTTTTTGGGGGAGCGTGCGTTTAATTGCTCCAGTACGGGACGGGTTGGTCCATTTTCCACCGGACTTTGTGGTACCGGTTAGACCGATGATTGGGGTGGTTCAGTTAGAAGAGGTCGCCCCTCATGCGGGTGCCATGGACCTAGGCGGTAATATGGATTTTAATTCCGTTCAACCCGGTAGCACCCTGCACATTCGCGCTCAGAAACCCGGCGGTTATCTTTCTTTAGGCGATGTCCACGCTCGGATGGGGGACGGCGAGTTAACCGGCACCGGGGTCGAGATCGACTCTGCGATTACCTTAAAGGTAGATCGCTCGCCCGGCTTCCCAACCGGTAATCCGGTGGTAGAAACCACCACGCTGGTAGAGGCAACCCATGAAATCCTCACGACTGGCAAGGGCGCGACTTGGGAGGAAGCACTAAAGGTCGCCTGGGTAAACATGGTAGGATTGATTGCGGACCGCTACGATACAACAGCTGAGCACGCGAACCTTATTGTTGGCACGATCGCTGACGCACGACCGGGCTACGCTGCGGGTGCTTTGAATCGCCGCGGGTATAGCCAAAGCGGTTATGTGACTTGTCAACTTGCTATCACCAAAGAGCTGCGTCGAACAGGAGAACCTTTTAAGACGTGAGCGGTCCAACTATATTGACATACTCCCAAACCTAAAGGATTGGGCTTCTCACTCCGTTAAAATCCCCTGCATACGTACAAAGATGGCTTGGATATGTCTATCCAAGCCGAGCGGGTTTGACAATTAGCAACTTGCGTTATAGTAAATCCTAAAAGCAGATAGACGCTTTCGCTCCTCGTGCCCTATCCCGATGTAATCGGGGACTCGTTGGGATGCGGTGCGGTTAGAAACCGGACCTACCGGGCCTGGGGACAATGCGGTTCGGCTGGGGGAAGTTCATTTTCCACAATCACAAGATAAACCGCACTTCCAAGAGTAGCAGTCGTCCACAGAATTCACCTATAAACACTGTCAACATGGCGATGTAGAGGAACCCGGTTGCAGCGCGCGTTGCCCCAACAACATCCCGCTGCGTTGATTTTTCACGCAAGCAATCCCAGATAATGATGTATAGCAACGCAGATCCGCCAAATCCGATGAGAATTCGCAACCAAAACGCAACCTGATGAAAGAAATTGAGCGGACTCACATCCGCTGCTTGCCATCGGAGGAACACGTTTAGTATGAAAAGTGAAATTGACAAGAGTAGAGATACCAAGAAGATCTGATTGAACCGCTTCAGGTGGATGACAGGCAGGTTTGGGGTCACGAGATACCAATGTCCAAACCACATACCGCTATTAACGGAACCTAATAAAACGGCGGAGATAAGAAATTGCGCGGGCAACAGCAGTCTGCTCGCGGGAAGGTCAGTCGATGTCTCATACGACTGCGCGCTGTATACCACCCAGATCATACCGCAGATTGTTCCCCCAATGAGTAACATGCGGTTAATCAGAGGCTGTTTCAACCATAGACTGATTGTGTATAACAGGAGAAGTGCACTGAAGACAAGGACAAAAACGGAATCGTGCCCTCCCCATGCGAGGAAGAAGTTGCTAACACTGACAGAGATGCCGTTGATTGCCAAATGTGCGCAACGGGCAAAGATCATGACAAGCATGTAAATCAGTGCCATGAGTCTGTAAAATCCGCGCCCCACCAGGTCTTTGGGGATGATCAGCAGCAGCGCAAGTCCCCCGACCGCCAGCTGGCTGAAAACGATATAGAAAATAAGAACCATATCGGTTGGCTCCCTACTATGGATACCGGAAACGTCAAACGTAATATACAAAAGAAAAACCCATCGCAGTCATAAGACTACAATGGGTTTATGTAGGTTGAGAAAAGTTGCGGGTTAGATAATTTCAACGACTGCGTCGACAGCTTCCAACTTACCTTTAATTTCCTCAGCCTCTTCTTGGCTAACGCCTTCTTTAATAACGTTCGGAGCAGATTCAACTGCCTCTTTGGCTTCTTTGAGTCCGAGTCCGGTGACCGCGCGGACCTCTTTAATTACGGGGATCTTATTTGGTCCAATCTCTTTCAGTTGGACATCAAACTCGGTCTTTTCCTCTTCGGCAGGCGCAGCGTCAGCCGCGGCACCCTCTGCGGCTCCCGGCACTGCACCGGCTGCTACCATCATCGGCGCAGCGGCAGCAGCGCTCACACCAAACTTATCCTCAAGCGCTTTTACCAATTCGGACAGTTCTAAAACTGTCATACCACTAATCTCATCGATTAGTTTTTCAATATCAGCCATTGTTTCGTTCCTTTCTTGAATAAAAGAGAGCCTTTCAGCATTGTACCTTACATCGGATTGCTGAAGACCGTGTTTAACATAAGTAGGACTTACGCATTTCAGCGCGGGGCAAGTTGCTCTGAATCCCGCCTACAGTTGGCTGTGTAAGTCCTAATAAGTTAAGCTGATTCAGATGCTTGCTTCTGATCAGCAACTGCCTGTAATACCGTCGCAACTTGACGGAGTGAACCATCTAAAACATTAACAAGTCCAGTCACTGGAGAGCCTTGGTGCAAGACATTGACTAGCCCAGAAATGGGAGCGTTGAGACCACCAATAGCGGTGGCGATCAACTGTTCCCTCGATGGCATATCGACCAGCTTTTCAGCCGCTGCAGCGTCAATGGTTCTGTTACCAAGAATCCCAGCCTTAATCTTCAGATTGTCGTGTTCGCCGCTAAATTCCTTCAAGATCTTTGCGGACGCAGCTGGATCGTTGCCCAGTGCAACCGCGGTCGTCCCTTGAAGGTAAGGCGCTAATCCTTCGATCTCAAGTTCTTCAGCAACAACATTGATAAGTGTATTCTTATAAACTTTGTATTGGACTTCCACTTCACGACACTTATCGCGTAACTCGCTTATCTCCTCAACGGTCAATCCTTGATATTCTGTCAGGATAATGACCTCTGAGTTCTGGAAATCCTCTCGAATGCGTTCTACCTGTTGAACATTTTTTTCGTTAGGCATTCGATCCCCCTCTCTTCAGTTCAATCGATCGTTCCATACGCAAAAAAAAACCTCCCGTCGTATAGGAGGCTTTGTTTCCACATCTATAGACCGCACCTACCAATCTCTATCACTTCCGATCCGAAAGTAGAAATTGGTAAGTATCAAATCCGCCTCGGTAGGCTGGATATCCATTTAAGCAAAGTTGCACCCACTGTCTACGACGACATCTAAAAATTGATAAAACGTATTAAATTTAGCTAAACTGCTGCGGTTCCAGACGAATTCCAACGCTCATCGTCGATGAGATAGCAACAGTTTTCAAATATCTTCCTTTGATAGAAGACGGCCGGGCGCGCACGAGGGCACCCATCACCGCTTGGATGTTGTCTTTGATCTGAGCTTCTTCAAAGGTAGCCTTGCCAACGGGGGCGTGAATCACGCCGGACTCCTTCTCGACCCGATACTCGATTTGGCCCGCTTTGATCGTCTGGACTGCCTCTGCCACATCCATAGTCACGGTTCCTGCCTTCGCATTAGGCATCAAACCTCTCGGCCCGAGAATACGTCCCAGCTTCGGCATGATAGTCCGCATCAGATCAGGGGTGGCAACAGCCGAGTCAAAGTCCATCCAGCCATCGACAATTTTGTCGACGAGATCCTCAGCACCAACCGCATCAGCTCCTGCCTCTTCCGCTTCACGCGCTTTATCCCCTTGGGCGAAAACGACAACGCGCTTCTCCTGACCGGTCCCATGTGGCAGAGCGACGGTGCCACGGATATTCTGATCTGCATGACGGGGATCTACGCCGAGATGTACCGCCAAGTCTATTGTTTCGGCAAATTTCGCTGACGCAGCTTGCTTTAATAGTTGCACACCTTCATCAAGATCGTATAGTTTCATACGATCAACCCGCTGTGCACCATCGTTATATCTCTTACCTCTCTTGCCCATTCTCATCCTCCCGAAAATTATCGATCAATAGTAATTCCCATGCTCCGTGCAGTCCCTGCCACCATTCGCACCGCCGAATCCAAGCTGGTCGTATTCAGGTCTGGCAGCTTCGTTCGGGCTATTTCTTCCACCTGTGCCGTCGTTACAGAAGCAACCTTATCTCGGTTGGGTTCGCCGGATCCTTTAGCCAATTTTGCTGCATCTTTTAGCAGGATCGCTGTAGGCGGCGATTTAACGTCAAAGGTGAACGAACGATCCGCATAACAGGTGACGATAGTGGTCACCACCAATCCCTGTTGATCCTGCGTTCGACCATTGAAAGACTTGATAAATTCTGGGATATTAATCATATAAGGGGCAAGGCTTGGACCGACAGGTGGGTTCGGCGTCGCCTGCCCAGCTACGAGTTGAAGTTTAACCTCCCCGGCAACCTTCTTAGCCATCTATATCTCCTTAATTCTATATCTTTTCTACTTGGAAATGATCCAATTCAATCGGCGTAGATCTGCCTAGGATAGAAATCGTCAAATGCAGGCGTTGTCTAGCCTCGTCAATCGCATTTATCTCTGCGGGAAATTCCTTAAACGGACCATCAATCACGCGGACCTTATCGCCAACTGCGTGATCCAGCATTGGAGGTGCTGGCTGGGGTTCGTCATCGGTTGTCAGATTTAGAATCTGGTTCACCTCTTCTTGGGTGAGCGAGTCAAGAATATCCATAACACTTGGCGTATCCTGAATGAGGTGCCAGCTCTGCTGACTTGCCTCATTTTCCGCATCTGCGCGCAGTTCATGTGCCGTCTGCACAAGGAGGTATCCGGGATAAGATGGGCGCTCAAAGGTCCGTTTTTTGCCGTTTTTGATTTCTACAACCTCTTTGGTCGGAACAATTACTTTGAGGATTTCCTCATCCAACCGTAGGGCTTGCGCTCGTTGCTCAAGGTTGAGTTTTACTTTTTTTTCATGCCCAGAATAGATATGGAGAATATACCAAAAATCGTCCATAGTGCACCTACATTTAAAATCAGATAGACATATCTGCGGATTAACCTGTCCGAATAAACAGGCTGCGTAACAACGCGAAGCCGAATCCTTCAATAGAGTAATTGAGGACAAAATAGGACACAGCGACAAGTATCAATGGGATCAGGGAAACTAAAAATGCGATCTGCCATCTTGGCGTAGAACGCTTGGCAACCAGAGTTACACAGACCACAATTGCGACCAACAGAATGATGCCGTGTATAGAAACCCAGCCGGGATATTCCGTATTGCCGTCAACTATCCAGAGGAAAAACCCCAAGATTGCACAAGCCACAATCACCACGAGAGTGTTGCCCTGCACTTCCTTCCGGTCTGGCTTAGAGACCTTATCCCATTCAGCTCGAATGTCTCGAATAAACGTCTTTATACGTGTTATCATAGGTTTTCAATTAAAAAAAGGACAGGCCAGGAGGGATTCGAACCCCCAACATTCGGTTTTGGAGACCGACGCTCTAGCCGTTCGAGCTACTGGCCTGCAAGACAACAATTATCGAATCTCCTTGTGCGATGTATGTTTACGGCAATAGCGACAATACTTCTTCATCTCAAAGCGATCCTGTTGCGTTCTTTTATTCCGTGTCGTCGCATAATTTCGCTGTTTACAATCATCACACGCTAACGTCACAATATCTCTTGGCATAATACTCACTCAATTTTATTTGACCGCACTGCGTCAAAAGATGGGATGGAGCCGACGACCGGGATTGAACCGGTGACCTCGTCCTTACCAAGGACGCGCTCTACCTACTGAGCTACGTCGGCGTAACTTAGGGAACACACGCTCGGGGGCAACACTAAAAAGCGGGAGACGGGACTTGAACCCGCGACAATTGGCTTGGAAGGCCAATGCTCTACCAACTGAGCTACTCCCGCGTTTCGCTTGGGACGTCACAGGGACGTGTCTCCGACGTTTAGATTATGATGGGCGGAGAAGGATTTGAACCTCCGCAGGCATTGCCAACAGATTTACAGTCTGCTCCCGTTGACCACTTGGGTATCCGCCCGTTAGCAAAGATAGAGTGAAAGCTGGCGAGAGGACTTGAACCCCCGACTAAGTGATTACAAATCACTCGCTCTACCAACTGAGCTACGCCAGCAAACGCAACGGTGAATTATACATGCCTGTCTTCAAATTGTCAAGCAGAAATTTCCACAACTGTGAGGATTAGGCGTTTACTCAGGCTTAGCAGGAAAAATTGGGTACGATCGAAGACGGTCAAATACATTCTCTTCGTCGGCAAGCACTCGCATCCGTCCATCCAGCTCTATTGCTCTCTGTAGAGCGTCAATGGATTTCTGATCTTCTTTCTTTAGCGCGTACGCACAAGCCAGATTATAGTGCAGGTGCGCGACATCTGGAGAGATCCGAATCGCCGCCTCGCACGATTCGATTGCAGCGTCTGGTAAGTCCTGTTTCAGGTAAGCCGTCGCTAGATTGATATAAGCTCCTACCGCACCTGGACTCATTTCAAGCGTTTTTTGGAAGGCAGCGATTGCCGGTACATATTCTTCTTTGCGTAGGTAGGCTTGACCGAGGTTATTATACGCCGAAGGTGCTTGCGTGAAAAATATTGTCCGCTCTTTATTTTTTATGGCCTTGGTATATGCCTCAACCGCCTGATCCAGTTCACCATTCGTCAGATGAAAGAACCCCTTGCGCGAATGGTCATTGAACTGGCTCTGATGGTGCCAGACCCAAATAAACAGAACAGTCACGATGAGGCAAAACGCCATGCTTATTTTTCTGATCATTTTCTGAAATTTCTGAGCGTCGAGCTGCAAGATGCGCGTTACCGCATCCTATTACTCCTGCTCCCGTCGGGGCCGTATTAAAGTTTCACCGTCCGCCTCGATTAGGGGTCGATTGTAGATGTAGGGTGGCTCCAGCACCGCCTGCTGGGCTTCGGTTAGTTCAGAGAGCCACTCCGGTAGGTGTGTCTGGTAAATGCCACCGGCATAGTGGAGATACTTTGGAGTGTAGCGGTAGAGCACCGTCCGTCTCTCCCCTTTTCCTCTCCAAGGGAGAGTTCCGTGGGTAGTCGCCTCGTTGAAGATTACCAAATCGCCAGCCACAAGAGGAATGTGATAGACAGCTTCCTCATTAGCCTCTAACGTCAAGATATCTTCGGGACAGGAGAAGTTTGCTTTGTGGCTGCCGGGTATCACGCACAAGCCCCCATCGCCCGGATTCACATCGGTCAAGTAATATTGGCAAACGATTAGTCCGCAACGCATTGTCCCGTTTTGGTACGCATAGAAGCGGGAGCCGTTGAAAGTGGTATTGCCTGAACCGTGCAGCTTTAATCCTTCGCATCCGGCTGTGGAGGTCAGAACATCAACGCCGTGATCTAGTTTCCAGCCGCGGCCCATCAAGGTGTTGAGATACGGGATGAGTTTGGGGGGAGCCAACAGGTTGCGGAAGGGCTGACACCAGGGCGGCTCCCACGTCAACATGCCACTGTAGTGCCGAAACGGACTGAACCGCCCCTCGAGTGGTCTTCCCTGCCACTGCCCACTGATGACATTCGGCTCGCCGTATTCCCCGCGTTTGTCCAGGTTGGCGTCAAGGGACTCGTTGAGCGCTTTTACTTCAGCGGTTGATAGAAAATTCCTGACCAACAGAAACCCTTGAAGATCGAACAGGTATTTTTCTCGCTCACCCATGGTCGGGTATTGATCTTGCTCATTCATGGCCACAGCCTTCCGTTTGACGTATGCTCGTAGCTGCCTTCCGATTCTCGGACGCGCACTGTTAGTCGGTTACACTGACTAGAACAGCCGCAACCAGTCTGTAAGGTTATTCGCCACAGATGTTGGCTCTGCCTGACTTCTCGCAATAAAGCCCGGCACCCCATCACGCCCGGTAGGCATCCGAGGGTCGCTATAGCGCAAGTCGAGGCTCCAACGGACGTGGTCGGAGTGGTTGGGTACCGAGCGATGAATGGTTTTATGCTGGATAAGCAACACGCCCCCTAACGGAACAGGACACTGCACCTGCTCACCATCGGGCAACGCGTCATCGACAATCCCCTTAAAATTGGCTCCTGGTCCAAGCCCGAGGACATGGTTAATCAGCGGTGCCTTATGGCTCCCCGCAATCACTTCCATACAGCCGTTCTCCACGGTTGCCTCCACAAGCGGAATCCAAAAGTTGACCATGAAAGTGTTGGTGGCATCTGCTTGTAGGTATCCCAAGTCTTGATGCCAAGGGACCACGGAGGTATCTTGATTGGGCAGCTTTGGGCGGATATTGAATTGGGGGTGCACAAGAATTTCCGGTCCAATCAGCGATTCCACAATATCCAAGATCGCCGGGTGGGTCATAACAGCGAACATACCGTTGGTTTTCAGCTTGCCGTGCAATCCATCGAAGAGCGTGTCAGTGAACGAGCTTTCGGATGGATCGGTTACAGATTCGACAATCCGAGCCAGCCGACGCTCAAAGGGCTCATCTTCAAAAAGTTCGGATAACTCTCCGCTTGCTTGCGCTTTTCGTGCGTTCTGGTCAACCGTCTCGTTTAGCTCCGAAATCAGTAGTTGTATGTCTTCGACAGGGATCACGTCCTCGACCAAGAGATAACCTTGGTCCTTGTAGAACCCAATCTGTTCAGAATTTAATCCACGCATAGGAACTATCCTCCATAAGCGATGCCATCCACGAATATCAATTACAACTTGCCTTGTCTAACTCAAGTTACCCCACTAGCGTCCCAACGCAGCAGCGGGCATCTCCCTCCAGCGGGCAGATTAGCCAGAACCGGCACCATATATGGTAAATCTTAGAATTAATAGGACACTCCAAACCGGTGCGGTTAGAAACCGCACCTACCGGTGTCATAGCCCGGTTTTTTTATACTTGGTAGGCGCTGTTTCTCCCGACAGGTCGGGATCCCGCCTGTCCCGCCTGTCCCGATGTATCGGGGATTCATCGGGGATTTATCGGGACGCGCCGTTTCAACCTACCCTACGGCACCTATCGGGAAGCGAAAGTGTCTATTTATTTAGGAATTACGCAGTTCAGTTTGTAGTAGGTCGATTTATCGCCCGTCCGGACGCGCAATGAATTGCGCTACTACAAACCTAAGACCTTACTGTAGTTGCCCGATTCATCGGGCGTTGGAAATAGCGTACTGCGGTGATGAATCACCGAACTACAAAGTTTTGAGTGTTCAAGTGCGTAAGTCCTATTTATTTTTAGAATTCACCATAATTTCATTTTGCTAACCATGTCCTCTCGAATGCGAGGACCCCGCCTGACGCAACCTTGATCCCGCGGACTTCCGGCTGACACAGAAAGTTAGCGGGCAGCAGATAGAGTGGAATCAGGGAATCGGAGTAACCGATCTGCAGAGATGAGATATCGCTCTCGGGTGCGATCGGCATGGATAGCAGCGCCAGTGTCGGTCCATCCCCCTGGAATCCCCCCTGTAAAGTATCGGAATCGGCTGGTTGAATCTCTACTTGTAATCCAATCTGAGAAAGTGAATCGCGTTCCAACCACGTGGCAATCGCATTGCCCGTGTTATCCGGGAGTTCCGTATAAACCAGATTGAGTGGACTGCTCCAGCCCGCATGTTTTAGGCGTCTGCGCGCCTTTACCCGGTCGGGGGAGAACATAAAGGGAACAGACACCATTTTAGAGGGATTTCTCCCATATTGTAGACGCAGGAGTGCGTTCGGGTCAACCGCATATTTGAGCACGTTATGCCAAGTCGGGACAGGTGAGGTATGTGATACATTAGAGATCTTGATCTTCTCAGGGAGGCGGAGATATACAAGTGTCGCGGCATCCGTTTGGATCAATATCTCATCGATCCCCTCGCGCTGGCGTCTTTCTACCTCTGCAGTGGAAAGTGGCAGGGCATCTAAAACCCCGGATTCAAACTCAAATAGGGCTTCATCCAGATTTGCATAATAGCGGAAAGTCAGTTTTTCCAGATAGGGTCTCCCCCAAAGGTAGCCGGAGTGTGCGGTCAATCGGACCTCTGTTCTGCCGAAGGACTCTAGGCGGAATTGCCCTGTGCCGATCGGTTGTGAATCGCCGCGCATTGTTACCCACGCTGCTGGCGAGGTCAATTTGCCCAGAAAATCTGGATCACCGGCTTGCAGTATAACTTGGAGCAGCGACTTATTAAGGACACGCACCCCTTCAATCTGCGTCGCCGCGCTGTCTCGATAGACTTCGGCTCCCCGGATGTGAAACAACGGTTGTGGTGAAACCAGCCAATCTCCATCCCGCACGAACCGCTCCCACGCCAGCTTGACATCAGTCGCCGTTACCGGCTTTCCGTTGTGAAACGTCATACCGTCGGCTATTACAAATATCCAGATCCGGTGGTCATTGGAATGACTCCAACTCTGAGCGATTGCAGGGCTAATTCGTCCGAACGGATCTCGTTTCACCAATCCCTCGTACAGGTTTGACGCGACCTGTAACTCCGCAAAATTGAGATGATTGACTGAATCAAGGCTCCTAACAGGTTGAAAAATCGCGGTCTGTAAAGCGCCACCGAATCTTGGGTGTGGCGCGGACTTAGCCTCGGAAGTTATCCAGCAAAAACATGCCACAGCAAAATAGCAGAGCGGTAGAAGTTTCCCGATTCGACGATTCCGTTTCCTTCCCACTCTTTCTCTCCTGCTCCTATCGAGCCGCTTCGGAAACCTCATCCAAGCTTTTTAACAGCGCGTCCATTTCGATCTGTAGGTCTCGTAACGCCGTAGAAACGTCATCGCTTTCAAGATTGGTGTTAGTTATATCGGTCGTCCGAATCCGGATGATTTTGGCGTGCGTGCTTTCGAGCGACACACGAATTGTTATCAGCCGGGCATCAATCTGTTTTCCTAAATCCTCAAGCCGCTCATGATTTTCGATGCGCTCTTCGAGCGTGCGCAATGCTTCTTCGTATTGGGCATATACCGTCGTGTTGGGTGATTCCGCCAGTTTTCTCGTAATCTCCATCTTTTCAATGTACAGCGTTTGCATATTCGTTGTGTTTAGGTAGTCATCAATCTGTTGTTGACGGTAACTAAGATGTGCGGCTTTCGTGAACAGGTTGTCGATATGCTCTATGGAATCGATTAGAAGCGGTTTGACACTATCATCGGACGAATGTATCTGTTCAAAAATTTGGTTACGAAGTTCCCGAATCCGCGAGATAGGTCCGATATATTGGGGCTTTAACTTGAAGGGATAGTCCTGCCAAGGTTCGAGGACCTCCTGATGGAAGGCGTCCTCCGGCTTGAACATGTCACGATAGGCAATGACTTGAACGCAGACAGCCACTGGAAGCGTGATAAACAGGCCAAAGAAGAACCCCAAAACACCGAGAAATGAGACAAGCAGAACAAGCAACCCATATAGCCAAAACCGCGCCCCATTCTTCCATGTGAACACAACCTTGAACGCTTCCCAGAAGGCAGAACCAACACTCTTCCGTTCATCAATCAGCAGTGGAAACGCCAACGTTGTAATCGCCCAAAGGAGTGGCGTGACCAGGATGCCAATCGCCGTTGTACCGAGAACAACAAATGTAATTAGGGACAACCACCACAGGAACAGGGCACCCCAATATCGGCGAAATCCTCTGAACATATCGCGAATCCGCGGCTTTTCCCCACGCATCCCTTTTAACGCCATATAGTGTAGTCCCGCATAGAGCGGACCGGCAAAAAACAGAATAGCCGGTGGGAAACAGATTAACGCGCCAAGCAAGCTGGCAAAGAAAAAGGTAATCGGATTCCGTTTGTATAATCTCCAGCCTTCAACAAACCACTGTTCAATCGTGACCGTGGGTTGATCTGCCATCTCCAATTTCTCCTATCGTTTTATGAGCATAGAATCACAGCCTAATTTAATAGTGGAATCAGATTGCAAGGTATTCGCCACTTTTCCAAAAACCGATATACTAATGCACTAATGAACCCGTTGACCACCCTGAAACACCGCTACAACACGACTGAAAGCGGAGACATCGACCGTTGGATCGCCATCGAAGGCAGCGAGGTCGGCAACCCTGCCCGGTGCGATAACGCCGAGTTCGTTTCCCATGCCGATCGCCTCGGCGGAGATACTGGTTGCAGAGACAAGTGCCTCGGCAGGGGTGAAGCCGACACGAACCAACAGTTGCAGATCGTAATCCAGATGTCCAAACGCGAGGTCTCCTACACCGGAGTCTGTGCCCGGGACGATTCTGTCCTGCATACCGTAGTCCAACATGCGCCGCATCACATCCAAGCGCACCTCCGCCCGCTCCTCAAGCCGTTCCAGATCTGCCTCGCCTTCGGGAGAGATTGTACCCGCATCCCGTTGCGCGGTGAGCCTGACAATCGCAGGATAGCCTGTCCACGCTTGGAGGGTTGGACTGATCCAGATACCGGATTCCGCCATCATTTCGGCGAGCTTCGGATCGAAACGGAGTTGATCGTCCGGGTCCAGAAATTCGGCGTGTTCCATCAGATCAATACCGGCTTCAACGGCTCGTACCATCGACTCCTTTGCGCGACAGTGTGCTGCTGTCAACCGGTGAAAGTGGTGTGCCTCATGGACAATGGCGTGGAGTTCTTCGACGGTATAACTCGCACGTCCGGGAATAGTGCCTGCGGTGCCGCCGCCAGAAGCCATGATCTTGATATAATCCGCGCCTTCGTGTACTAAGCGACGGACGGAACGCCGCACTTCCGCCTCGCCATCAGCCTCCTCATTGCACATGTGGAAATGTCCGCCGGTACAGGTAATGGGTCGTCCACTCACAAGCATACGTGGTCCCGGAATGTACCCACGACCCAACCCCTCTTTGATTGTGAAGCCCACTCGGTTCCGTGCACCGTGTTCTCGAATCGTGGTGATGCCCGCAGCCAGGTGTTTCTGTAGATTCATTGCCCCGGTGAGCACCATCATCTCATCGGTCTCGGAGAACATCTCGATATAGTTACGTCCATCGCCCGCTAGACTCAGATGCGTGTGTCCATCAATTAGCCCCGGCGTTACACAAGCGTTACTTAGATCGATCTGCTCGGCATCCGACGGTGCCTGCCGCCGAATCGCCCGCCGCGGTCCTACAGCGGTAATACGATCATCCGTCACGAGAATTGCTTGATCGGCTTTGGCTTCGCCGCCAAGACCGTCTGCTAACTTGCCCGCTAGAATAAGTTTGGAGTTCGACTGCGCCATGATTTTCTCCGTTCTTATGTCTGTTTTTGTATACTCAATCCTCAATATACCACTTTACAATTTTTGACAATTTTTGACAAATTTAAAAAAATTAAGATCGGGATTCAAAGCGACATAATGCCCGATGAATCGGAGGCGTCGGAGAGTTGTTCCCTACAACCCTGTTTTTATCGGGAGGATAATATTCGGAAAATTTTACAAACTTTCATATAGGATTCTTCAAAATTTACAGGCACTGCAACTTCGGAAGTGATATACAACGGCAGCTCAGGTAACGTATCTCCAATTTTTAAGGGGTTATGCCAGATGTCCACTATCCCTAAATTGGATTCCCCGTGAGGCTGCTTTCGGTAGGCGGCACAATAAAGTGGATTTTCTGGATCTTCCTCTATGTATCCCGCCGTTGCTTTGACCGCCCGAAGTAATTGATTGTGGAGATTGAAAAAAGGCAATTCGAGGATATCGACAATAATCAATGAGACGTTTCTGGCTATCAGGTTTTCACATTTAGCAACAAAACTGTCTCTCTCACTTGGTCGATCTTTGTTGGCACGGCTTAAAATCTCAATTGCTCCCACGGTGATATGTCTGCCTCGCTCAATGTAATCAACAAATACTTCAAACACTGACGGAAATTCTGCCCGTGTTGTAACTGGCAGCTGCGGTTGATATGAACCTTTCGGGGTTTGTCCCATCCCTCGAATTTTGTCCGCTCTGACATCAACTTCCCGTGCGCCGATGCTTGTCTGTGGTATGGCTAAAAACCCTTCCGGCAGTATTTCATTCAAGTCCTCAACAATATAGGTCGTCCATGCGCTATGAAAAGACTCGAAAGGAGCAATGTCACTAATTTCGGGGTTTAAGTGGTCTAAGATTGGCATTTTAATTCGGTGTTGGGTTTCACTGTATCTATGAATAAAACGGTGGTGTTGGGAGGTTCAAGCCGCTATCGGTATTGATAGGAGGTAACTTTGAACCGTTCAACCCAACCTACAGTCACTGCGCCACGACTTTCTCCGGTCTATGTATGTTTTTTACACAATATTGTCTGAATCGCAGATTAAAACAGATGAAGCGGATTGCGCGGATTATCGCCTGAATCAGAGTGAACGATGCTTTCGGAACAGATGAAATTCGTTTTTTTGCTAAGGACTGAAATTGTAGATTCCAAGTTATCACACTGTTACCTCCACAATCGTCATCGTATCATTCCCGAAAATGTCCACTACCTTGACGGCGAGTTTGCGTCGTCCTGACTCACATTCGTGCGCGACGCTGGTCAACTCCAACGAGCGGTCTTTCTTGGTGCGGAAGCTCTGCCACTCGTTTTCAAAGATGTAGTCGCCTGTCCACTGTTCCTCCGACTCACCCGTTCCCGGATCTTGCACGCGGATAATTTCGCGTTTGCTCTCAAAGTCAAAATCCACCGACCAGTAATCGATCCAGTCCGTCCACTCTTTGGTCAACACTTCGCGGTTGACTTCCCCGTTTGCATCTTTGCTCACTTTTATAATCTGCCCCTGTTCTACTCTAACCGAACTGCTCCTGTTTTTGAGCTGCTGATCGGCGTCGGTGTTAGCGTCCTGTGAATAAAACACGGAAAAATCGGTCAACTCTACCGCCACAGTCGGGGGTGTGCTCTTCTTGCCGGGTGTCACTATCGGTTTGACCTCAATAAACGCCACATCGTGAAAGACTATCTGCTCCCGATCCACCGCCCGCTTGTCGAACACCTCAGCGGGGATGTATTTCGGTGCGAGGTCAATGCCTTTGCTCCGCGCTTCATCTAACAGGTTGGGGAACAGTCCCATCTCAAACTCAAAACCGAGAATGTCTACACGGGTGATCCGATGCTTGCGGCATTCCAAGATAATCTCCTCAATAAAGAGGCGTGTCACCGGCAGATTGACGGGTCCCACCGCCACAAGCCTCCCCGTTTTCTCACCTTGAAAGGCGGTGAAACCGTCCGTTTTTTCGGCGGAGTAGGCACGCAGGATGAGGTTGATAAACGCCTTCTCCTTTTCTTCTAACTGCTGCTCCTGTTCGGCTTCGCGCAGGTTTAGATTGAGACCGATGTAGTGCTGCCGCTCGTATTTGCCAAGGTTGAGGATTTCAAAGGCGCGATAGTCTTCGCCATCCGCTTTGAGTTGACGCTGGACCGCAATCATCCGTTTACGGGTGGTGTGGAGGGCGAACTTGCCGAGGTCCGTGCAAATCCACTTGCGCCCCAGTTTTTCGGCGACGGCGGCAGTTGTGCCGGAGCCACAGAAAAAATCGGCGACGAGGTCGCTTTCGTTGGAGGACGCTTTGATGATGCGTTCAAGGAGAGCTTCAGGTTTTTGGGTGGGGTAGCCAATTCTTTCAGTTCCAGTATTAGTTACACGGGAAACGTCTTGCCAAATTGACTGAGGAGCTTGTCCATCTTTTTCATCAAGATAGACAATTAAGCCATCCATTCTCGGTGTGCCATCACGTTTCGTAGCAATACGTCCTTCGGACCACCATTGTTCTAATTGCTCCTTCGTGTAACCCCAACCTCGGGTAGAGGATGGAGTAGTCCCTCGCCACTCAAATTTTCCAGATGAACTTTTGGGGCGGGGTGCTGTGAGATCTTGTGTGGTATAGTGACGGCCATTTGCATCTTTTTTGTAACGAGCCAATTGTTCTTCAGAAAATGGTATGGGATCTGGATGCCAAGTATACACGTCTAATCTTTTAGTTAAGAAATGAATTGTGTCATGCACCCTGCCATATTGACCAGTTTCATTGTGTGCATTTGTTCGCTTCCAAGTGATTTCATTCTTATAAACATCGTTACCAAATACCTCTTCAAGAACCAAACGTAAAAATCCACTCACTCGCCAATCACAATGTACATAAATACTCCCATCCTCCGCCAGTAAATCCCGCATCAGAACCAACCGCTCGTAAATCATCGCGATAAAGGAGTCCGCTCCCTTGCCCCACGTATCGCGGTAGGCAATCTCTTCAAGGATGTTCGGCTTCTTGGTAAAGGTATCGTCACCAATCTCAATATCCATCGAAAAATCCGCGCCTACGTCAAAGGGTGGGTCAATGTAGATTAGCTTTAAGCCGCCTTGTGCTTCAATCTCCTCGCGCAGGGGACCATTCTTGAGTGAGGACAGGATTAGCTTGTTGTCGCCCCAGATTAGCTTGTTGGTCCAGCCTTTGCGTTGGCGGCCACGCTCGTCAAACAGATCCAGTTGTAGGGTGGTTTCGTCCGGTTTCTCGGCGCGGGGCTCATCTACCAGTTCAATTGATTGGAAGGGCAGGACGATGTTGCAGACCTCGTTGGTCTTGCCGTTCCAGACCAATTCCACCTCGCGTTTGTCTTCAAACAGCAGAAAGCGGTATTTTTCGGGCAGCGGTTTGTCTGCTTCAAGGAAGCGGATGATTTCTTGTTGTTCCTGTTCTGTTAGTCGTGGCATGGGGTTCTCTCTATTCTTCCTCAATTTCAGATGAAGATTAATTTTTTAATTCGGTAACGGTAATGTGTGTTGTTCATTGTCTGAATCAGGATTTACAGGATTCAAGGATTTACAAGATTAGAGACACTTCTTGATTGAGAATTGTCCGTTGTAGAATCACCGAATTATTTTTTTAAACTTCATAGGAGTAGGACTTACGCACTTCAGCAGCAAGGGCAACCACAAGGGTTGCCCCTACAGGGAACCGGCTCAATGTAGGGGCAGGTCCCCGATGAATCGGGATTCAAAGCAACTTGTAGTTCGGCCATTCATCGCCGCACACCAACCCCCGATAAATCGGGCAACTACAGAAACCCAACAATCGCCCTGCTATACACATTGCGCTCCGCCCCGATAAAATCGGGATTCAAAACTGGAGCGCGGGAATTTGGACATATCGCGTTCTATACACATTGCGCCCCGCTGGGGCGGCAGAATAGAGACCAAAAAGGCGAATAGACTTTATTATGGTGCATTAGAGAAATAAGTGGACATTACCAATAACTCCAACCTTCGCGAAGTTTCCAAAGTCCTCCTGAACCCCTCTGATAAGGGGGAAAGACAAGTTGCTTTGAATTCCGATTCATTGGGGGTGCCCCTCTCACAGATGTTTGCCCTTTGCAGCTTCTATCTGTGTGAGTCAGCGTTAATCTGCGTCCTTACCTCCGCTTCTTTACGGTATTACGTATCACGCTTACGTTCTCACATGTCGCCCCGCTGGAGCTTTGGTGTGTGGTGGCTCCGGTATTCTATAAACATGTCGCCCCTCCGGGGCTAAATGCACTCAGGCACAGCATCATATTTCGCTTTTCACGTTCCGTTTTCTATACTGTGAATCCTTCGACTCCTGATGAAGCATCGGGCTGCAAGCACCTGATTCGGACAAGAGAAAGAAAAACTCTACCAAGTCAACATGGTTACGGCATACGGAGTATGCCTACTACTAGGGGGTTTTGTATTCACGGAATCCTTCAAGCAGTTGCTGAAATGTTCTCGGTGGATAGTCCCGAAAATTATCCTCATCAACGTAGACAAAGTCGTAGACGACATCGGATTGGTCTGTGTTGACATCCTCGCACCATTGCGCGAGTCGGTGCATCTTGGGATTTACATCCACATCCTTCCGTCCTTTGGTCTCGGCGACAACCACCCGTCCATCTGCCAACTTCACGAAGAAATCGGGGTGGTAGTTGGCGATGTCTCCATCATCATTGACGTAATCCAGCTTGAAACCTGTCGCAAAGTAATTTTTACCGAAGGAAACCACATCGGGACTGTCCTCCAGAAATGCGGCAAAGTCCCGTTCCAACTGATTATCGCCGGTGATTCTGTTGAACACAGATTTTTCGGGCGTCAAATAGGGTTGCTCCTTGACGACAAAGGGCCGCATATCCCCTAACCTGATAATCTCGCTGATCTGTGCTTCACCTTTGTCCTGTATCGTGAGGTCGTTTATGGATCGCCTGAGCGTTTCAATCACGGTTTTTGTGGCGGCGGGTTCTGACAGATTGCACAAAGTATTGGGTGAATCCAAATCCACCGGTTCATCGAACAACTGGTTCTGAATAAAATGTTTAACCTTGCCGTACAGCACATCATAACCGCTGACCAATTTCAACTCTTTCATGATGGTCTGTGCAAAATAGCCGACCGCGCTGCGATAATCTGCGACGCCAGCACTATCCATCACTGTTCTGTGTGTTTCCTCACCGGTTGTCATGTCCCGAAAAACAATCTCCCGCTGCTCCTCCTCACTAAAACCCTGATATGCTACAGGCGTAAAATCGAGTTGTGTAAGGTCGAGTCCTTCCAGATTCCTGTATTCCCGATAAACGCGCCGTGTTAGGGTCGGAATTTCGATATCTAGGGCGTCGATGTTCTTGTTATCGTTCTCGCTGTCCACCTCGATCACAAGCGGCGTTTTGGGCTCAGTACCTTCACCCATCGAACGGCGTTCCAACTCCACGCCCTCATCTTGGATCGACTCGACAAATTCCATAAAGGCATCCGTGCCGACGACGCTCACAAGTTCGTCCATACCGTCGGGGTACATCCGGCGGAGTCCACGCCCTAGGGTTTGCTCAGGTAAAATGTTGCTCTTGGCAGAATAGGGACGCAGTCCGACAATGGTGGTAACGTTCTTGACATCCCACCCCTCCTTGAGCATCAACACCGAGACAATCGCCTTGTATGGGCTCTCTGGCGAATCAATCTCCTTCGCCTGTTTACGCAGTTTTTCTAATTCTTCCTTATTCTTAGCGGATGCAGCTTCGGAAATCTCGCCGTTTTGCTTTGTGTGAATCACCAGCACGGCATCTTTCAGATCGGGATAGCTATTTTCAAGATATTCCGCAACCTCATCACAGTTCCGGGTGTGGTCGGTCATCACAAACAGAATGGCTTTCTTTCCTACCTTCTCATGCTCTGCGGACGCCTTACGCCACTCAATAACGCCGAGATCGAGGTAGTCCGCATATTTTTCGGTGTACTTCGCGCTCTGTCGCTCGGTCAATTTGTCTCTGCTCTCTTGGTCGGGGAGCACAGGATGCTTGACCACATTTTGCCAAATCGCCTCCACGAGGGGATAATCTGCCACCGTCTGCACAAAAATCGCCCCATTGTTGTGCTTGGGCGTAGCGGTTACGTCCACCTGTAACCCCAATGCACCCCCTTTTTGCAAAAGGCGGTTGTGAATGTCTTCGATCGACTTGAACCATGCCAACTTGTTGTCGTGGATATGATGCGCTTCATCGTTTAAGACCATCAGCTCGTTAATGTCGCGGACAATTACACCCAAGTCTACCTTAGAATCGGTGGTCGCACCCGTTGGCCGCGTCCCCAAGAAGTAGTCCATACTGTTATCGTCGTCGGGGGATGGCGGCGGCTGATCCCCGGAATAGACGCGGTGGATATTGGTCAGAAAGATGTTGCCGGTGGGGTGGACGACGCGCACCTCGTCTTGTAGGTGTAGGGTCAGTTGAAAGTCGTCGCGCCAGCTGCGTCCTTCAAAGCCGTTATCGGGCAACACAGGGTCTTCAAAGAAAACACGCAACCCCTGAAAATCGTGGTAGATACGATCCAGCACAATGATATTGGGGGCGATGACCAGAAAGTTGCGGGATAGTTCGGAATTGGGTTCATACAGTTTGTGGAAGAAACTCCAAGCGATCGCAAGGCTCATCACCTTTGTTTTGCCCGTCCCCGTCGCCATCTTCAACACAAATCGCCGCCAATCTTCGTCAAACATACCCGTAGAAATGGCACCCGAACTGTCGAAACGCATCAGGTCGTATTTGTCCCTCACCTTGAATACATCGTACAGGTAGATGATGGTTTCCAGTGCCTCACGTTGGGCAAAGTAGTACTGAAATTCGCTCATCGTACCATCTGCCGCCTCTACCGGGTGAGGGGTGTTGAACCACCAGTTGAGAAGTGCTTTGCTTGTTTCGGTAGCACCGCTGTAATCGCTGTCGCGCCACGCTCTGACTTCCTCGCGGATCTTGTGGACAAGTGGGGGCAGCAGTTTTCCGTAATCGGTGTCTCTGAGTGTTTCGTCCACTGGCAACCAGCGCACTGCGGGATCAATAATTTCGTGGGGAGATTGGGGAAAATCAGGGTGTAGTGCCATCAGGATACCTCATGGAGTAAGTTACTAAAGTGAAGATTTAAACTCTCTGAAAATTTTAGAAAAGCGTCAGGGGTGTCGTGCAATTTCCCTCTGGATTGAATGTGGGGAGAGTAGGAGCGTGTTCTTCGCTTTTTAACGTTAATATTTGCCATGCAGACAAATCGGTATTCATAATCATCAAGGAATCCTTTTTCTAGCCAGAATTCCTTTCCGATACATTTGCAATAATTCACAAAACATAACGCCCCTTTGAGTTGCTCGATAATTTCCGATCGTCCTTTATGGTCGCTGTCGTGAATTTCAATACAGATAATCCACTTTTTCGTGTCGTTGCATACAATCACAAAATCAGCTCGCTTGCGTTCACCCTTTGATCCCTTAAAAACAGTAAGAGGATCTTCAAAATCTTCGGCTCTAATAACAA
Source organism: Candidatus Poribacteria bacterium (assembly GCA_022826645.1). Taxonomy (GTDB): domain Bacteria; phylum Poribacteria; class WGA-4E; order WGA-4E; family PCPOR2b; genus PCPOR2b. The sequence continues at coordinate 196 of JAJDUM010000085.1, read as the reverse complement.
CTGAGTCATGAGGCAGCCCTTTTATGTTAACAGTCGTGCCAGACTGTGCGTCTGTTTGAAGTGCCAACGTTAATTTGGGCCACAAATCAGTAAAGTTAAGACAAGTATTGTTGTTCAAATTCCACCGGCGTCAAATATCCTAACGCCGAATGGGGTCGTTTCTGGTTATAGACCTGTTCAATAAAATGCCCGATTC
>JAJDUM010000027.1 GCA_022826645.1 Candidatus Poribacteria bacterium | reverse complement strand
ATGAGCCAATATATCGCGGTCTTAATTGAGAGACCTGTTTTTTCGCAGACAAGCTATCAAGACGCATACTCGCACAATATTCAACACAGCCTTGACGAGGCTGCTTGATACCAAAACAAATTGTCCAAACTTTAGTATATTATACTGATTACACTAAACCGTTGTCAAGCCATTCTGGGTGCTTAAGTTGTCCTCACTTCCCTATCCGATGGACAGACCCAAGTGCCGGTGGCCTTACTTCTCAGAAAATCCAGCGGATCCGTGCCGTCCTGCTTGACGAATTCATCGCTGCCGAGGAAATGAATGGGTACGGTTGAGTGAATGACAGAACCCGGTTTTGCACGAGACCCAATGACCACCTGTTCTTCCAGCTCCATAACCCCGTCCTCAGATGTCACGTCAGGTTACATGCCCGTTTCAGTTGATTCCTGCACTATGGCAGTAGACAGCGTGAGAATACACTAAACATGCAAGACATCGACGTTACCTTCCCAAGATGCCACATAGTTAAATTTCTTAACTAGATTGTTGGGCATGGCTTAAAGATATGTAAGTTCACACCGCAGCACCCATTGACAGATCTACTCGGTTAAAATTGGATGCCGGTGATTCACAACATATAGTGCCGGATGTTCTTTGAAAGCACAAAATATCATACTTTACAGAATAGCTGTGTGTCAAGTTTTTCTGTCCTCTAAGCTCCGTAGATTAAGAAGTGTCCCTAGCTGAGATTGTCAAGCACGAGGTGGAACGCACACTTGGGACTTCTTGGAACGAAAAGAAGCACGTGCTTAAGGAGAAGATATGCGAGAGGTAAAACTCGTTCGGAATTTTTAATATAACGCAAGTCTCTAGTGTTAAACCCCCAGCGGTTTGCAATTAAGATTGGAGGCTTTTGGCTTTCGGTCCAGTTGCTTTTCCCGTTCCGCCTGCCTGCTCTCGGCTTGTCGGAGTCCCGATTCCATCGGGGAGGACTCCGATAAATCGGAGGAATCCCGTGCTGTTCCTGCTTGTCCCGATGTATCGGAGATTTATTGGGGCGGGGCGGCATGTGGTTTGCATCACTGCCGGTGAATTTAGTAATTATCCACAAGTATTCACTCAATCTAACATTAGCAAATTTTTGGTAGAATGCGCGTGGAGGGTGGGTGATGGATCGCTGTAGGAGGCTTCCTGATGGAAAAGTGAGTTGGGTTTCACTCTATCTGTCTATCAGCGGGTGTTATTGAACACCCCAGCCTCTATTAGACTTGATAGGAATTCCTGTTTAACCGTTCAACCTAACCTACGGGCTGTCAAATGTCAACAGAACCTAACAATTGACGTAATGCGTAAGAAAAGGGTCGTGGAGAGCTCTGGTGAATCGGCGTCGAAAAGTTATCCACAGTGACCTGGCAAAATCTAACAAAATCTAACACTTTTGAGAAAATTTCAACGTTTTCCAGTCGGTTTGTCGGGGTGATTTGGAAAATTTGCTCCCTCCGTCAAACCCGCTCCCTGCCTGGGTTTGGACGGATTAGGGGAAAGAAAAATTAAGGTAATTTTTGGCGAACTACTTAACATATGTTACCCTATAGGGTGTTAGAAACCGATAAATGGCATAGAATTGATGCCGAAAACAGCCCACATTTACCGTTAATTAACCTAAGTTGCGGGTTATAGAAACCGTTGCAAACCGAGCGAATGCAAGCTAAATTGAATCAATTACCGCTCCGATAAATCCCCAACACCTCCCCGATGAATCGGGACTCCGACAAGCCGAGAGCAGGCAGGCGGAACGGGGAAAAGTAACTTGGATATGTCCATCCAAGCCAAGCGGGTGTGACAACTAGCAACTTGCGTTAAACTAGCACCAAAGGTTGTTATCACTCTTCTCCTACTTTGCCCAATCTAAGGGGGTAAAAATTCTACGGGCAGAGGAAACGGGAGTGTTAAGATTCCAACGGAGGTGATGGTAAGCAAGAGATGGCATTCTAAGGAGGAGATATACTACTGTCAATCAGAAAAGTGTGGGGGTCAGAATCCATCCTTGACAGAAACCTCCGGCGTTGCTACAATCTTATGGGAATCTCTACAGTTCTTCAATTGTCCGAGGAAAGGATTGAAACCCTCGGAAACAAGGAATCCGTTATGATGATTTCACCCTTAAATTACCATGGATATCGAACTCCAGAACTCCAGAAATCCACGACAACCGAGAATACCAACGGTCCAACGAACCCAGCTTCATCGGTTGGTGTATTCGATTGTTACCCTCATCTTGTTTGTCGAAGTCTCTCCTGCGAACTCACACCCCAATGAACACCTGAAAATCTCACCAGCTATTCGCTTCTACGCTCCTAATGAAACGCTGAAGGTATGGGTTTTTTTTATCGACAAGGGATTTGTGACACAATCCGATCTGCGACGAGCGATAGAACAGTATCATAGCCAGATGCCAAATCAGGTGAGATGGCGCCGTGTGCTGCGCGCGCATCGTGGTTTGCCGGATTCCACAGATTTGCCCATTGAATCACGCTATATTGCGGCAGTGCTTCAGTTAGGTGGAACGCTCCGCAGTAAGAGCCGATGGTTAAACGGGATCGGGCTGGAGGCCACAACCGGGGAGATCCATAAGATCGCACGTTTGTCGTGTGTTCGCGCTATTGAGCCCGTCCGACGATATACAACAATCCCTGAATTTCCCGCTCACGGCTCGCTGTTCCCGAGTGCGCCTTCTCTTGGTATGAACCTAAGCTACGGGGCATCTAGCGCACAGATTGCACAGATTCAGGCAGACTTTTTACATCGCGAGGGTTATCTCGGTGAGAATCTCGTTATCGGATTATTGGATACAGGGTTCAATCTGGAACATACTGCACTTGAGCGTGTGGATGTTATTGCCCAGCATGATTTTGTCAATGACGATAGCAACACCGCAGACGAAGCAGATCAGGATGATCCGAATCAAGATGACCACGGCTCCGCGGTGCTCGGGGTGCTCGCTGGCGACGCACCGGGTCAGCTCATCGGAGTTGCTCCTCGGGCGCGCTATCTCCTCGCAAAAACAGAGCGGGTTTCGCAGGAGGGTGACATTTTTGAGAGGCAAATCGAAGAGGACTGGTGGATTGAAGGGCTTGAGTGGCTTGAAGCCATGGGGGCGGATGTGGTGAGCAGTTCGCTCGGTTATGCCGATTGGTATCGTTTCGCGGACTTGGATGGAAGAACTGCAAAGGTCACGATTGCTGCGAATCTTGCAGCTCAAAAAGGGATACCTGTTCTGATCGCCGCCGGAAATTTGGGGGCTCAACCCGCGGATGATAAGCCCGGACTACGTGGGCGAATTACTCCTCCTGCGGATGGCTTTAGTGTGCTTGCAATCGGTGCTGTAGATCGCGACGGGCAAGCGGCACCATTCAGTTCGCGGGGTCCCACCTTCGACGGCAGGATCAAGCCAGATTTAATGGCAATGGGTATAGGGGTCAGAAGCATTGATACCACCACGCGCGACGGGTTTACCACAGATCACGCTGGGACGTCAGCTGCAACACCTCTCGCTGCTGGGGTGGTCTCGCTGCTGATGCAAGCCTTTCCACTTGCAACGGTGGAGGATCTGGTCAGTACACTTCGTATGACCGCATCACAATCGGACAACCCTGATAATATCGCAGGCTACGGGATCATTCGTGCAGAAGCTGCGTATCACAGGTTACTCGATCAGTTTAGGCATACAGGACAGCCAAACCCCATCGCGGTTCAACCAGTGGCAGATCTCTTGCAGACAGTTTTGGGCAAGTTGAAACGGGAGGGTCTTTGGCAAAACTACCCTAACCCTTTCAATGCGGAAACATGGATTCCCTTTAGAATCGCATCGTTCGAGCAGGTAGCCATTCGTATTTATAATCTTGATGGCAGCTTGGTTAATGTCCTTGAACTTGGCGGATTGTCCCCGGGAGATTATTCGGCAAAGCACCGTGCTGCCTATTGGGACGGACGTAATCTTTATGGAGAACGCGTGGCAAGCGGCACCTATTTCTACGTCCTACAGCTCCACGGGAAAATCCATACACGGAAAATGATTATACTGGAATAGACAGGTTTTTTGCGAAGTATCGATCAATCAAGTGAAGATCGAAACGACATGCTCTTCCAGCGTTAAAGTATCCAATCTAAACTCGAAATAGATGAAAATGGAAAGGGATCGGGTGTCCCTCACATGACACGCGGATCCATCACTTTTTGGTTGGCAACACACCGATTTTCGGTTATAATTGAAGCTAAGTTTTTCCGAGCTTAATTTCGGAAGTTACACCGACAACATTATGGGAGGCATAAAATGGGATTTTTTAATCGCGTATCTACCATCTTCAAATCTAATGTCAACGCTGCATTAGACCAGGCAGAAGATCCGGAAAAGATGTTAAATCAGATCACGACTGAGATGCAGGAACAGCTGGTAAGGGTCAAACAGCAGGTCTCCAGCGCCATTGCACAGGAAAAGCGGCTTCAGAGGGATTATGAAAGCGAACAACAGCAAGCGGATGATTGGGAACAGAAAGCAACAATTGCGCTGCAGCGCGAAAACGAAGACCTCGCCCGCGAAGCCCTAACACGCCGCAATGAGCACGCGAGCATCGCAGAGGGCTACAAGGATCAGTGGGACAAGCAGAAACAAGCTGTGGGCACGCTCAAGGATAACCTCAGAACGCTTGAGCGAAAAATTGATGAAGCGGGTCGTAAGAAAAATCTGCTAATTGCTCGACAGAAACGGGCGAAGGCGCAGAAGGCAATCCATGAGACGATGGCTGGTATGAAGGACAATAGTGCTTTTGCAACGTTTGATCGCATGGAGCAAAAAGTTGGTGACATGGAGGCTCGTGCGGACGCGGCATCGGAAATGTCTGAATTAAGCCGTGATCCGCTTGAGGAAGAATTCGCTGCGCTCGAAACTGGGAATGTGGATGATGATCTGGCAGCCCTGAAAGCCAAGGTGGCTGCACCCAAGAATGCCTAACGCTAAGCATCTTACATGCGAACACGTTCCCGCTGATATATCGATCGTGTGTTGCAGTGGAGGAGAGGAAGAATGTCAAAATTAAACACGCCGGTGGACATCACCGTATTCCTAGACGACCAGGGATATAGCGTTGTACCTGAGGATGATATTCTTATCATCCAAGATGAAGATGGACTGAATATGTTTGCCGTGGTTGATGAAACTCAGATTGAGTTCATGGTCGATCTATGTAGTGTCAACGATCTCGACACATCACAACTCGAAGATATCTACGGAAACATCCTCGACCAGAATACGGAAATCCTTCCAACCTGTTTTGGAATTGATTCAAGCGATCCCGATGACAATCATATCGTTTTAGTGGATAGCCTCGCAACCGAAAACCTGGATGCCAACGAACTCCTGCTTGCTTTGGATTCCCTTGCGGTCAATGTTGTAACAGCCCACGAGTTACTGCTTCCCTATCTCAAGCGAAAGTAAAAAAGAGGGGTTGATGAAGATCTACATTCTCACCGATCTCGAAGGTCCTGCAATGGTGTCCCGCTTCGATCAAACCCGCGAGGATGGACCGCGAAAGCAGATTGCGATGAAGCTGTTGACTTGGGAAGTAAATGCCGCGATCGACGGAATCTTGGATGTGAATCCCGACGCGGAGATTGTGGTTTGGGATGGACACGGCAACGGTGGGATTGATGTGCTGGAATTCCATCCGGAAGCAAAATTAATCGCAAGGGGACCCATCCGTCCGCCCTACTATCTTGACGAAACCTACGATGCGCTTTATTTCGTCGGACAGCACGCAATGGCGGGAACATCAAACGCACCGTTGAGCCACACATACTCCTCAAGATCTGTCGAATATTACAAAATTAACGGGAGGCAGATAGGAGAATTTGGATGCCGTGCTGCGATGGCTGGGGAATTCAACGTGCCGACTGTGTTCATTTCAGGTGATGATAAAGCCGTCATCGAAGCCAAGCAACTGGTACCCAATATATACAGTGTAGCAACGAAACAGGGGCTGGGTCAAGAGCTCGCCTTGCATCTGTCGCCCCAAAAATCGCGGGAATCTATCCGAGAAACAGCAGCTGAAGCATGCAGCAATATCTGTCAGATCGCCCCTCTTAAAGTCGATCCGCCCTATGAGCAGGAAATTCGTGTGCTGGAAGGACAGTCTATTGAGGGATATCTGCGCGGAGGCGCAGCGAAGGTGGATGATCGGACTGTCGTAAAATCTGCCGAGACTATATGCGAGCTATTCATATAGTAGGTTAATAGATAGAGCGACCCACGTACGCGTTCTAAGCATTGTGCTCTGGAGTCTAAGGAGCCGAGAAACTATATGCGTGCGGATTGTCTATCGCAGGACGCTTAATCAGCCCTTGTGATTGGTCACATTTGCTCCACTCTGCACCCATTTTTCTGCTGCACTCCATACGGTATCTACAGGCAATTTCTTCGCACACTCCCAGCCAATCTTACACCTGTGGGGGCTGCACGGCCAGCACGGCATATCTCGTCTGACGATTGTGGCGTTATCGCTCAGCGGTCTCCAAGCGACATAGTCCGTGGGACCAAAGATTCCGACAGTTCGGATGTCCAAAGCGGCTGCGATGTGCATTGGTCCCGAATCGTTGCACACAAACAGATTGCACCGTTTTATGAGGCAAGCAAGTTCCCGTACCGACTTCGGGGCGTAACTAATGAAGTTGGATTGACCGGCCTTCTGAATGTTTCTTTCTAATTCAGCCTCATAGGGACCTCTGAGAACCAAGATCTTCGCACTATATTCGTGCGCAAAGGTATCGGCAATCTTGGCGTAGTTCTCTTCGGGCCATCGTTTATCAAACGAACTGCCGCCCGGATGGATGCCTACCAGAAAGTCGTTCGGTGCAATACTCCAATCTGTTAACAACTGCTCCGTCCTTGCGATTTCATCGTTTAGAAGATTAAGCACCAATCGCCGATGTCCTTCACCGTTACAAATTAGCCCAATTAAATCGAAATTCCGATCGACTTCGTGGGTCTGCCCTTTCATATACTTTTTTCGCCAGGTATGCGTAAGGAGGCTTTTGGCTCGCTTTCGATATCGCCCTAAGCGATACTTGGCACCCGATAAGAATGCCACGCAGTTGCACCACGAAGCGGTCCGCATCACAACGGCAAGATCATACCGTTCCGCTCGTAAACGGCGATAGAACCGGATTCGATTTCGTAAACGCCGATGTTCATTTGATCGGTCAAGGATCAACACCCGATCTACATCCGGGTTGCCAACCAACATCGGGGCATTTAACGGTGAAGCAAGCACAGTGATTTCTGATTCTGGGTAGTTCTTGCGCAGCAGCGCTATCGCCGGCGTTGCATTAAGCAGATCGCCGATGCCATCGTTGCGGATGATTAAGATTTTTCGGATATTGGGAAGACGGGCATCAGACATGAGCTGTAATTGGAAGCTGTTGTGAAGCGATGATTCTAACATCGCAACAGGGATGTTGTAGAAATAACACACTGTGTGTACACTGTATCGTTTGTACCACGACCAAACCTAATAAAGTTAGAAGGCTTAGTTTACGATACCTAACCAATCCCGGAAAGGTGAATACAAGTGCTAAAAGTTATTGACACACATCAGCATCTATGGGATACCTCCAACCTGAGCTATCCTTGGTTGGAGGACTTCGATGCCCTTGGCAAACGTTATCTCATAGATGACTACCGTCGAGCCTGCGAGGGAGTTAACGTCGTCAGATCCGTCCATGTAGAAGCCGATGTGGCGCCCACACAGGTTGTCGAAGAGGTCAAGTGGTTGGCACAGATTGTGCAATCAGACGATATGATTGGGGCAGTCGTTGCAGCAGCCCCACTTGAAGCCTCCAGTGCTGAGGAAATCCTCAAACAGCTCACAGAGCATGAACTTGTGGTGGCGATTCGTCGTATGGCTTGGCACAATCCCGATAATCAGTTCTATCGAAGCTCGGAACTCATCAAGGGAGTACAGCTGCTTGAGCGGTATAATCTCTCTTTTGATCTCTGTGCCAACCATCAGCAGCTTCCTGCGGCTATTGATTTAGTAAAAGCGACACCGAATGTGCAGCATGCAGTCAACCATTGTGGGGGACCCGACATAAAGGGTGAACAGTTTCAACCTTGGGCGGATCACATCAGTGAATTGGCTTCGTTCGATAATGTCCACTGTAAGGTGTCAGGTATCGTAACAACCGCAAGCGACAACTGGACAAAATCCGAACTGGAGCCATATATAGACCACCTCGTCGCAGCGTTTGGTTTTGACCGACTGATGTTCGGTAGCGACTGGCCCGTCTGCACGCTAGCCGCTGAATACGAACAGTGGGTCGAAGCCCTACTCTGGGCAATAAAAGATGCTAACGATACAGACAAACAGAAACTTTTTCACGATAGTGCGAAGCGGTTCTATAGAATCAAGGATTAACGTTCTTCAGCGCAAGGTTGCAGGAGTGCTGAGCAAGATACTATCAAAGCAGTGCTGACTTGTCAAAAGAATTAACACTACGGCACTAGCCTTGATGTCCAACCGTCTGCACATCGGTGGGATTGCACACTTCTGTGTCTTGACAGTGATAGACGGCTATTGTATACTATACGATAATCTGACCCCAATGGACGTACCATGCGTGTTAAGCAAGCTGGCAGTCATGATTGACTAACCTCACAATGATGCCTTATATCCCCACATCCAAACAGTGACAAAATGACGCAATACGTGTAACTGACGTCAATGGCGCGAGGAAATTACATGAAACATAAATTTAACGTTAAGCATCTACTAATCTGGTTCATCGCGGTTCTTTTGTATGCTTCTATTGCGTATGGACAGCATTACATCTCAATTTATCTCGAAAACGGAGATCATCTCAAAGGAAGTTGGTTGGGCGGTAACGAAACGTCAATTCAGATTGAAGTGTACAATCAGCAACTATCCATTCCACTGCGTGAAATTGTCTACATCACAGCCTTCGATGATGCTCTGTCCATTCCCAACGAGGCGGCCGAAAAACACTTTCTCAATGGCCAAACCTTCTTGCAGTTAGAAATGTACGAGAGGGCCAAGGCGAGTTTTATGAAAGCAATTGATGAGTATCCGAAATACACTGATGCCCATTATCAGCTCGCCCGTCTCTACGAAACAGAAGGTAACACCGATGAGGCGCTGAAGTACTTCGGACACGTTGTGAAAATTGATCCCAATGCATACAGCATGGAAGCGAAGTTCAAGCAGGCAGGTGATGCTTATCTCGCGGCTGAAGAATATCGCAAAGCCGTTAATGCCTACCTGCTCCTGTTCCGAATATATCCTGATCGCTACGGTGTAGAGGAAGCCGCCTACAGCGCAGGATTCTTACTCGCTGATGAGTTGGACGAACCCGAACAGGCGCTCAAAGTGCTCCAAGACGCTGTAGCGTATTTCCCGGAAAGCCAATATTTGGAACGTGCCTCTTACCTTATCGGGTCGCTGCTATCCAGCCTAGGAAATGCAGATATGGCAATGAAGACACTCACCGATTTCATTCAAGCGTATCCGCAAAGTCGTTGGCTTGGCGACGCATATATGGCGCGGGGAGATGCCTATATGCAGCTGCGGCAGAATACAAATGCTTTTGCTGACTATAACTCCGTTAGCCCATATACATCAAATCTCAAATTAAAAAATGAAGCACGGAAGAAGCGAAGCGAGGCTGCATGGACAATCTACACCGTCTCTGATGGGCTTCCGAGCAACCAGATTCAAGCGATTGCCATTGATGGAGAAACACTCTGGATAGGCACACCCAAGGGATTAGCACAGATCGACTTCAGCACCGGAACGTGGCAACCTGTAACGGACATAACCGACCATATCAATACACTCTTCGATGAAGAAAAGCCGATTGATGTCCGGGCTCTTGCCGTTGATAAACAGGAGTTGTGGATTGGGACACTAAATCATGGCATAATTCGTTATAGCAAGACTTCAACATTTCCTGACATCTTCGATAGACGTAAGGGGCTTCCTGACAACACAATATATGACATCAAGATTGATCCCGAAGAGGTTTGGATTGGTACTTTTGCAGGTATTGCTCGTTACACCCGATCTACAGGAGAGTGGAAGCACTATAGCAAAGCCAGCGATGGTTTACCCGCTGATGATATCGTTGCATTGGCTGTCACGCCAGATAGGGTCTGGGTGGGTACTTCTCAAAACGGAATTGGGGTCTATAATCGAACCATGGATATTTGGCAAAGTTTTGGTGCCCTTGATAATCTCGACTTGAAAGCCGGTAGTGAAATCGTGAGTTTCGATGTCAGCACGGAGAAGGTTTTCTTCACATGGAATTATAGCGTCGACAAAGCCAACGGATACGGCGAAATCCGACAGAGCGATCTAAGCAGTACCGTCGAGGCTGTCCTTCGCTTTGTAGATTTGGTGCCGTATCAAAGTATTTATGTTGCTGCTGGATCTAATACAGTGTGGATTGCCACCAACGGTGGGGTTTGGATCAAGACGGGAGCGGGTTGGCGAGACCCAATAGAATTTCCGTCCAGTCGAATCAGCATACCTATTGTTAGCTGCATCGATCTCGGCGTGGGTGCGGCTTGGATTGGTACCGCTGACGGGCTTGCTAAAATCGACACCAGCGCAATTTACGGAAACAATTAGCAAAACCTGCATGTAGCTATAATTTTATGCTTTGCAGCTTTCTTGGGGCGTGCTATAATAAGCCACTTCCAAATCCAGATGGGCTGGCTTTGGAGCTTCATCAATAGTATAGACGACAAGGAGAAAATAAAATGGCAGGAGTTATTCCGACAATCAGTTCAGGTGTGGCGGGTCCACTGGGTGTCCTCCATCTACCAAGATTTTGGAGTAAGGTTACGTTGGACGCGGTGGGACAACTGAATCCTGACTATCCGGCATGTGGTGCAGGTTTTGATCAGATGGTCCTTGATGGGCTTGGTCTTGATAAGGAAGAAACACTCGCATATATCAACGAGAACCGTCCAAGCTATACCGAGTTTGAGCAATGGATTCTGGACAAGAAAGGCGGGAGCCTTGATCAAGCAGCGGTCAATGAATTAAACGCAGCTATCACAGGTTACAATCACGATGATGATACCCGTGGGGCTATTCTGGGCGCAGCCGGAGTTGGCGACGACGGTTCCATCTTAGACGCTGTGAATCTCAACAATCTTGAGGATTGGACAGACTGGCATGCTTCCTTGACAGGGTAGCAGTTGTCCAATTCGTACCTATAGAGAATTTCGTCGAAAATATAGTCTAACCAGAGAGGGGGCAGGTTCCACACCTGCCCCTTTTTTATTTCATCTTTCTGGGCAGAGATGATTCAATTAATTCCCGATATGCCGCTTCTGGATTTCGAAAGTCTTCTGGTGTTGACGGTTCGAGTTGATCTATCATTGAGACAAGTACATCTGGCGTCGCATCGCTGATACGGAGATTCCGTATCCTTGGAAAGATCTCAACAGCGGAGCCTCGTACATCCACTGAGAGGTTTAATACTCGCGTGCCGGAAATGCCATACGCAGGGAGGCTGCCATGGAGCCGTGCAGAGACGACTGTATGGGCTGCGGCATACTGTCGCAATAACGTGTAGGGATCTCCGTGAAACCAGAGCGCGTTAGACGGAATCGCGCCTCGGAGAGCGGTATATTCTCTGTGAGCATGGCAGAGCACCCGAACGTTATGACCGCTCCGCTTGAGTGTTGTGTAAAGGTTCGTCCAACTATCCGCGAATTGTTGGAGTCTACGACGCCGGGGAATGCGTCTACGTCCTACTCGCTTTGGTGTGTGCCGTGGTGATGGGGGAACAAGTATAAGATAAGGTCTCTGCCTTGAAGGTTCGATATTCCACATTTTACTCGCCCATACCGCGGAACACGGAAGGTAGCTGTTCGGTATTTCGAGCGTATTCAACAGTGCATGTGCGTACGAATCACGAACGGTGAAGCAGAGGCTATTTTCCACCCGCTGACGAATGATCCGTACGGTTTTTTTGCTCTTCATGCAATGTGCAACGTAGGCATCAACGTCGATGTCGGGATGAGAAAAACCTGCCCCTCCTGCCATTGTAAAGATTTTTAGCCCCCACTTAATGATAAAATCACACCACATCGCATCGTCGTACCAGTGCTTCCAGTCGTCGTAGTTATTGTATTGCGGCATCCCGCCATAGACCAGAAACGGGGCTTCTCGAATAACATCTTCATAGTCCCGGAAACCCTTCGGACCGAAACGATCTACAAGCACCCACACCTGAGGTCCCAGTGCCTGTTCAAAAAGATATTGGAGTCCCACCCCGATGAAGGTGTCACCCGGATTATCATCCGTCCTGCCGGTTGTGGTTATCAGCGGAATGTGCGCCATTGTTATGAAATATGAAATGGAAAGGGTGAGGAGGTATGACGGCGGACTTTCATATCAGTGATTTGCCACTCATTTCAGTCGGTTGATCTAACCCCAGGAGTCGGAGCGCAGTCGGGGCAATATCTGCTAACCTGCCGTCTGTCCTTAACTGACAACCCTTAAAGCGATCATCTACAACGATCAGATTTACAGGATATGTTGTATGTGCGGTGTGAGGACCGCCGATCTCAGGATCGATCAACTGTTCACAGTTCCCGTGATCGGCGGTCACGATTAACGCTCCGCCCTTTGCTATCACGGCGTCAACGACTCTCCCTACACATGCGTCTACAGTCTCTACCGCCTTAATTGAGGCAGGCAATGATCCGGTGTGACCAACCATATCACCGTTGGCGTAGTTCAAGATGCACAGGTCGTATTTGTCCGAGGCTATTCGACGTAGCATCTCTTCGGTGACCGCTGGTGCCGACATTTCGGGTTTCTGATCGTACGTTGATACATCGCGTGGGGACGGAATTATCTGTCGATCTTCTCCATCGAATGGTTCGTCCTGATAATCGTTGAAGAAAAAGGTGACGTGAGGGAATTTCTCTGTTTCGGCACAGCGAAATTGTGCCAACCCGACATCGCTTGCATACGCTCCCAGAATATTGTGCATCTTGGGCGGTTTCGGAATGGCGACTTCTACAGGAAGCCCTCGTTCATATTCACTCATTACGACGAACTGGATCTCCAATTGCTCTCCGCGTTCAAAACCCATTTCCCGAACAGTTCCGTCTTTACCCATTGCTTCAAATGGAAACTCTGGGGCGCAGAAAGCGTTACAGAGTTCGCGCGGTCTATCGCCTCGAAAGTTGTAGAAGATGACCGCGTCGCCGTGAGAGATGCGCGGTAACGGATTCCCCTTGTGATCAATAACAACCGTCGGTTCAATGAATTCATCCCCGATTTGGTTGGCTTGGGTCGGGGAGTCATAGTAGTGCTGGTATCCTGCCACCGCGGTCCCCACACGGTTTCCCACGCCCTCGGTCAGCAGCCGGTAGGCTTTCTCTACCCGATCCCAACGATCATCACGGTCCATAGCATAGTATCGCCCCACGACTGAAGCAATCTGTCCAACCCCAATCTCCTTCATCTTGGCTTCGATCTGCCTACAGAAGTTGATGCCGCTCATGGGTGAGCAGTCGCGCCCGTCGCTAAAGTTATGAACCAGCACACGGTCAGCCGAGACTCCTGTTTCTTTCGCCAATGCAAGCAGTGCATAGAGGTGGTCTAATGAGCTGTGCACACCGGCGTCGCTTGCTAAACCGATGATATGCAGGTTGGTTCCCCGTGCTTTGACACCCTCCATGGCAGCGATCAGTGATCGGTTTCTTGAGAACTCACCCGATTGAACCATTTTACTGATTCGCAGGAGTTCCTGATCAACAATTCGACCCGCGCCGATATTCTGGTGTCCTACCTCGCTGTTTCCCATTGTACTTGTCGGCAGACCGACATCTTCACCGGACGTATGAATGCAGACATGCGGGTATTCCCGCCTAAGCGAATCGTCAACCGGCGTTTTGCCGAGATGGATCGCATTGGCGCTATTCCACTCTGGATAGGGGTTGTGTCCCCACCCATCCCGTATGATAACCACCATCGGGCGAATTTGTAGTTTCGTCAAGATAACCTTTCAAAGAATATTAAACCAATGGTGCTAGTTTGCAGTTGTTGATAACGTGATGCGTGAAACTCAAAAGCATCGGTGCATCGCTTCATTATAGCCCCAGCGGGGCGACAGGTGTATAGAATACGGATAGCCCCATACCCCAAAGCCCCAGAGGGGCGACAGGTGTAACCGAAGGGCGGAACACAAGAAGCATGGATGAACCAACTAATGAATCAATGAACCCCCTGATACATCGGGATCCAAAGCGACTTGAACAATGTGGAAACAACTTGCTCACTCGCTAGCACCAAAGGTTATTAACTGTTACGATGTGGGAAATTAAAGCCTCTTATCTGCTCTTTTCCTAAATGAGGAGATGTGTTTCAAAGTTTTACATCAGATGTTTTTTCAGAAACGCAAGCCCCGGCTCAACGTCAACCTCATGTCCACCTTCAAAGTAGTCCAGCTCAAGGTTCTCTGGACGATCCGCCGCAGCATAAATTTGCTCAAGATGATTGAACGCGTTCTTGGCATCCGCCGCGATGAAGCAGTTATCGTCCGATGCGATTTGTGCCATACAGGGACGTGGAGCAATCAAGCCGGCAACATCTGATATATCTCCGTGTCCACGCAGCCCGAACATAAACTGAGAACCACAGGTATTTCCGCGTCCGCGATCGTTGAGCGCATCGGTCAAGGTGCTGAGGTAGCAGACAATCACCGCTGCCTTGATCCGTCGATCTAATGCGGAAACATAGGTGGTCATCGTTCCGCCGAACGAGCAGCCCATACACCCAAGCTGGCTCCCGTTTACGTCGGGTCGGGATTGCAGATAGTCCAAGCAGCGCTGGGCATCACATATATGAAGCTGGAGTAGCTGATAGCCAAAATACCCATACGCCATATAGGCGACATTGCATCCATCGCGTCCGGGGCGTCGGACCCATTCATCGCGATCTTTACGTTCACCAAAGGTGCGCCAATCGGGTGTGATTGTAACGAATCCTTGCCGCGCTAACTTCACAGCGAACTGTTTCTGGTAGTCCTCACCTATGCCGGCGAGCGGGTCTTTTCCGATGCCGTGTCCGTGTGCACAGAGCACCGCTGGGCAGCGGTTGTTCGGGCCTGCTCCTTCAGGACTAAGGACATAAGCGGGGATAGAAGAGAAAGGGTCAGGATTAAATATAATCTTCTCGCGCACATATCCGTCCATCTCTGTCCGTTCTAATACCTCGACGTCTAACGGGATTGCTTCTGGCTTTGGACCCAGATCCGTAATCAGTTTACGTCGAAAGGCTTTACGCCACGCCTGCCACTCTGCCTTGGAGGTTCCGGTAAAATGCAGGGGCGGTACTTGCTTCAGTAGGTGTTCAACGCCAAGTTCCGCAGTCAAAAACCGAGGAGTTGTCTTTGCCATCTGGATCTCCTTCTCTACTGTCAATTTATGGTGAATTCTAAAAATGAATAGACACCTTCGCCCCTCGGTTTCGATCCCGATTTATCGGGGCCGGTAGGTGCGGTTTCCAACCGCACCGCATTCACTCCAACCCGGTAGGTGCGGTTTCCAACCGCACCGGTGCCGACTCGTCGAGCATCTCCCGATATATCGGAGGAATCCCGCCTGTCCCCCTGGTCTCAATTTATCGGACGATTCATCGGGGATTTATCGGGGCGGGGCGTGATATGTGATAAGTATTTACCCACGTACGTAACAGCGTCGTATTTAGCCCCAGTGGGGCGACATGTTTATAGCTAGTGCTACACACCAAACAGCCCAAAGCCCCAGCGGGGCGACATGTGTTACATTGGAATCATACCTGATATATTGAGGAAATTACCTATATTGTCTGAACCAAGATTTACAGGATTAAAGGATTATCAGGATTAAGAGACGTTGCGTGCCTTATCCTGAGGATCCGTGATTCAGACGGTGTCCCCCATTGTCTGAATCGCTGATTATCGCGGATTCAGGGATTACACGGATTGAGAATGCTCTGGTTCGTAGTAGGGCGATTTATCGCCCGTCCGGACGCGCAATGGATTGCGCTACTACAAACCCACGAAACCGTGCGGCGGACACCGATGCAAAAAATCTGCGTTATCTACGCCGTTGGACGTGGGAGAGGCATCTCCCGCAACGCGAGGATCCCGATAAATCGGGACCTGCCCCGATACACCACTACAATCCTCTCACTGTCAGAATCGCTGATTATCGCGGATTTAAGGATAACGCGGAATTAAAACGGTGCAATCTGCATCAGCGACGATCCGGTTGCGAAAGAACCAATCTTTGGAATGTCAAACTTTTTGAACCGAAATTGAGCAGTAATCCTACTTCTAGCCGATATGCCTTTAAGTAGTTGAATACCTGAACTATGTGTACCTTATCCAATCGAGAAATAGCCTTCAATACCACCAATACCTTTTCTTCGACCACGAAATCCGCTCGACGCGTGCCTATAGGCTCCGGCAATTCCTTATAGAAAATGTCGCGCTTAACTTCACGGGCAAATGTCAAACCGGCTTGTTCTAATTCAAACGCCAATCCTTGCTGGTAAATCACCTCTTGAAAGCCGTTGCCTAAGGACCTATGCACCTCAAGCGCAGCCCCAATAACCTTTTGGACGATATCCCTGTATTCTATGATAGCGCGGTCACAATTGCCTTTAGCATAGTAAGCATCATAGCGATGATTGTAGGCTTCAACAAAATCGGGTTTGAGTTCTATCGCTTTGGTATAGTCCGTAATGGCACGGTCAAATTCGCCTACATTGTTGTAAGCCAAACCACGATTGTTATAGGCTACGGCATAGTTAGGATTCAGTTCTATCGCTTTGGTAAAGGCTTCAATGGCACGGCCAAAATCCCCTTCCTCCCGATAAGCAAGACCGCGATTGTTATGGATTGCTGCCTCTCGTCGTTTTTGACGTGCCTCGGGGCCCCAATGAATTTTGTCTGGATCCGGCACGTAGTCCTTCATATACGCTTGATAATCAAATTCCACTTCTTCTGCTGTCGTATTCATCGAGTAATCGCCTTTCCGCATCAAAGGCAGTAATTATAGTAAAGTTTAGAATTAATTGGACATTCTGTACCGGGGGGGGGGGGGAAATCCGGGCTATCACCCCGGTAGGTGCGGTTTCTAACCGCACCGCATCGGCGCAGTTGGAAACAGCGCCTACCAAACATGGGGAGCGAAAGTGTCTATTTATTTTTAGAATCCGCTATAGCACTCCTTTAATTTCCTGCTAATTTATCTTCAAGTTTTTCCACCGCTTCTATTGCTTCAGAAACTTCCTTTTTGACGACGGGGACAATACGAGCATGGCTGAGTGGGTTTAGGATAATACTTCGGTACAGTTCAATCTCGTCAATGAGCTCCTGCCCTAAAAAGGGTGTACCATCGTCTAACTCCATCTTTTTTATCGGTTCCCAGAAGTCGTTGCTTTGTAGTTCTTTCGGATTTTCACGGTATCTAACTCGGAGGTTTTTCCTATCGCAGAATTTCTTGATAGCTGCTTCAAAGGCGGTGCGAAGGTAGATGACGCAGGCTTTGTAGTCGTTGTCGTTAAAATACACTTTCGCCTTTTCAAGATACGGCTTATCTTGCACATGAATGGGAATCTCGTGTTCGTTGGACTCTGAAGTATAGAATTCGGTGTATTCCCAATCGGCATCAGATGTCCGTTGTCTGACAATCTCATACCACGCCTTATCGTACGTCGTCAAAAAGATTTGGTAGTCTGAAAAATACTCGGCTAGCATATCAAGCACCGGCAGTCGGTTTGACATGTCTAAGCCGATCAGCACATCATCTAAGGCGAGAATCTTCAGGGCACCTTCTGGCTGAATCAGGATTGACGAAAAGTAGATAGCGATAGCGATTGCCGATAGCCTCGCTTCGTTCAGGAAGCGGTGATGTTCGGGAATATTTCTATCGAAGAGCTCAACCGTTAGGAAAATCCCCTGATTATCAAGCGTTCTGTCCTCACGGTTATATTTAACCCCCGGAAAATCGAAATTAAGGGCAACGTTGTGTCCAAACTTGCCAAGGATTTCGGATACTTTTGGCTGCAGCTCTGCTAATCTGTTTGCTAATTCAGTGTTGAAAATCTCTATCCAGCTTTCAAGGTCCGCAATTTGACTTGTTGCGTTTCGGCGTGGATACGGTGGCTGAATAACAGCCCAATCCTGCGCAAGGGTTCGATTTGTCCGGGGGTTGACGGTGTTTGCCAAGAGTGTCTCAACCAGCAAATTGAATACATTGACAGTATTACTTTCACGATGGACGTAGTGCGTCTCCAGAAGGTCCTTATAATCGAGGAAGCCCTTTGCCCTTGATGCCTCAATAATCAGTTCGTCATCCGTCTCTCTAACGCTCTCCGACCATTCGTAGGTCATCTGATTTGACCGCCGGTCAGCGCGGAGACACAGCTTGATATAGCCCGGATCTCCGATAAAGATGTTCTGATCGTTTTCAAATCTATGTGAAGGATTATCGCCGGATTCCAAGAACAACTTTAACGCAAAATACAGGGACGATTTTCCGCTCCCATTTTCACCGTAAACCAATAGGTTCTTTCCAGTCTTGCGTAGGTCGATTCGGTAGGTGCCATAAAAGGCTTTGAAGTTTTTGATTTCAATCTCAGTAATTCTCACGTTCTGTCCTCAATGATGCGGATCGGTTTTACACTGTTCAGAAAGAAAAGGTTTCGCCGGATCGGATGCATTCTTTCATACAATCGCTCGAAGATTTCTTGTAACGCGGCCATTTTATCGCCCCGAATTTCTTCAAGTTGCGGCAACCGCTCATCCAACAACGGGTTGAAGAACTGTTTTTCCCCTTGATGCAGTTCTTCACGTAGATAGGACTCATAAGCCAGTCCGTCAATGATCCGCTCAAAATACCCGAGCATCACAGCATCGCGGGCATGTGCTAAATCCCCGCTCCTCGTCGTCGGTTGTCCCTGAAGAAAGATGAGATAATCAACGATTTTGCCGATTAGGGATTTCTGTGTTGACGTGAGCTCGGGGATAGGGATTTCTTGGATATGGCGGCTGCGCGCCCGAAGATAATCCCCCGTCAACTGTTTTGACACCTGCGAATAGAACCACTCCACAGCGCGGGAATTGAGGAGACCGCATAACCATGTCTCCTCAGTCGGAATCAGGTAGCATGTATCTCCACAGTAAAACCCGTCCGTATCAACAGCGAAGGTTTGGTGATTGTAGTTATTTGGGCAAATGAGTTTTGTTTGTGTAAAGCGCTCGGTGCCTTTTTTGGTGGTTGGCAGTTCGTACCATTTCTGTTTACCCGCCCTTTTGCTCAAGACCGATCTATATTGTTCCAGGTGTTTTCGGATGGCAGGATAACGGTCTATCTCTATGCGACGGTGGACAAAAATTAACCATGAATCGGGGCTCTCCACCCCCCAGCGTCTGATGTCCCGTCCGTGCAGAAACGGTTTCAAAATATCAGCAGATGCAGGGTGATCCGCAATGAGTTGATCTCGCGTCGCACTATCCACGACAAAGGCTCCGCTCGCACCGGTCTTGAGTCCAAAAGTGGGGCGCGTCTGAAGGTATTGCGACAGGGGTGGTCCCGCGTTGCGGAGTTTTGCAAGCAGATTCAATATATCGGGCGATTCAAGGGGGGTGCCGTCAGCACTCAAGAACTTTTCGGTTTTGGGGAAACGGCTCCGCCGCCGCTGCGTCAGCATCGCGGCGATATCTTCGGGCAATTTAACACGATTTGCCCGTTCATACGCCTCAACGTTCTTGTATTCATTATGAAATAAAGCAACGATATCTATCCCCATCTTTCTGGCGACACTCAGGTCTGCCCTGGCTTTATCCCACTCTTCTAGGTGTAACCACGTCTCACCACGATTGCAATAGGCATTGACAAAAACGGGATTCAGGTTTATCGCTTTGGTATAGTTTGTAATAGCGCGGTCAAAATCGCCTTTGCCGTGGTAAGCTACCCCGCGATTATTATAGGCTATGGGAGAATCGGGGTTGAGTTGTATCGCTTTGGTATAATCTATAATAGCGCGGTCAAAATCGCCTTTTGCCCCGTAAGCAACTCCGCGATTGTAATAGATTTCAGTAGAATCGGGGTTGAGTTTTGCTGCTTTGGTATAGTCTGTAATAGCATGGTCAAAATCGCCCTTGCCGTGGTAAGCAACTCCACGATTGCTATAGGCTTTGGCATCATCGGGTTTGAGCTCTATTGCTTTGTTCAAATCCCCAATAGCGCGGTCAAAATCCCCTTTGTTCCCGTAAGCGGACCCGCGATTGTAATAGACTTCGGCAACAAAATTAGGATTCAGGTCTATCGCTTTGGTATAGTCTTTGAGGGCATTGTCAATTTCACCTTTTTTATGGTAAGCAAGTCCGCGATTGGTATAGGCTTCGGCAATAAAATCGGGATTCAGATCTATCGCTCTGGTAAAATCTGCGATGGCACAATCATCATCACCTCTATCAAGGTAAACTACGCCACGATGGTTATAGGCCCCGGCAAAATCGGGTTTGAGTTCTATTGCTGTGTTAAAGTTTACAAGGGCATGAACATAATTGTTTTTGCTCTTATGAGCACCACCGCGATTGAAATAGGCTTCGGCATAATCGGGATTCAGATCTATCGCTTTGGCGTGGTCTTTAAAGGCAAGGTCAAAATCACCTTTGTTCTGGTGAGCTAGACCGCGATTGGTATAGGCTTCGGCAAAATCAGGTTTGAGTTCTATTGCTGTGTTAAAAGCTTCGATGGCATGGTCATAATCACCCTTGCTTTGGTAAACATTGCCTTGATCGAAATAGGCGTTTGCCTCCTGTGGCTGAACTTGCGTTTCGGATTGCTCTACAGCATTTGCGTTTATAACAGGTTCAGATAATCCGGGTTGAATGACTTTAAGAATACGTTGGATACTATCGTCCCAGTTTTCATAGAGATTGACATACTGTAGGGCTTGTAAGGTTTTCCCGCCACCAATGTCACGGTCAGGAATCTCGCATTCGTTTAATTTTACGGGAATAAACCATATTTGATCAGGGGAGCGTTGGTGCAGCTCATCAATTGCGAACGTAAGTTCTTGGTTCATGTAGGTCTGACCACGATTATGATATTCCTCGGAGAAACAGGCAATGAAAAAAGCTCCTTGTTGAATAGCTCTCCGAATTGCTTGCTCCCAGCGAGATCCTGGATCAATATTTTCCCGATCCAGCCAGACTTCGATCCCGTGTGCTGTGAGTTCTTGGTAGAGCCGGTCAACTATTTCTATATTTTCCCTAACATAGGAGATAAAAACTTTATTCATTCCCTTGGTCTCCTTAATTCCGTACCTGTCAAATATTATTTAACCCAACCCCACTTTCAGTTGGATAGCTTCCTCCACAATTCCAATCCTCTCACTGTCAGAATCGATGATTATCGCGGATTAACGAAGGACACGGATTAAAAAATCCGCGCTATCCGCTAAATCCGTCTAATCCGTGATTCAGACAGTTTCCGCAGCCTCCACAATTTTAATTTCTTCATCGGTGAGATCGTATAACAAGTATACTATCTGATCAATCTCTTTTTCAAGTTCGGATACATTCGCGTCTGGATTCGTGTCTTTGGCGTCGAGGATTTGGTCCACCCGCGTTTCTATCTGCGTGACAAGGTGTTGGTTCGCTTCCGTAACAGGAGGAATTAAAATATTCTCAAAGAATACTTTTCTCAACTCTCTTCTGTCATCACCCAATTCTGGACAGTTTTCACGAATCCACTTTGCTGCGATCCGAGAGTTAAGATATCCTGTAAGATATTTCAAATAATTTCCACCCGTAATGATAAAACTCTTATTATTGATGTAGAACTCATTTGGGTCGTAAACAAATGGGAGAAACTTTGTTATCTCTGGATAAATAACTTTCTCCTTTGCAAACTCGGGGTAGTAAGCGATTTGATCTTGTAACTCAAACCATTTATTTCCTGTCTTCTTACGAGATTTAGTGCCGTCAGCAAGTGTTTTACCAACCTGTGCCAATCGATCTCTGCCAAACTCCAGAAGATGACTTTTAACCGCAGGATAATCGTCAATGTTCAAATCAAGCACAGGAAAAGTACTTATCAAATACAATCCCACCCATTGGGCATGATAGCGTTTGATGTCTCGTCCGCGCAGAAGTGGTTTGATGATTTTGGCTGACTTTGGGTCAACCGCTATCAATTCTTCACGCTTGGCTTCGTCTATGACAAATGCTTCATTGAAACCTGTTACAATTCCACGATAGATGTTTATATCCCAGTCTTTGAGCGGTTTGCCAACCTCTTCTATCTTGCGTTTCAGGGCAAGTTCAGTCGGTGAGAGTATCGCCCACGGTTCGCCTTTAGAGGGCAGTTCCATAGTCACACCGTTATCCTTCAGGTATTTGGCTATGTCGCCAGCATGTTTGTCGAAATCAGATTTGATAGTTGTAGCTGTGAAGGGGAGGTGTGTACTGCCATCGGATAGGGCGTTTTGCAGTAGCAGGATGTTGGTGTCCACGGTGGCATCAAATACATCTGGTCCCATATCTAGCAGTTGAATCGGTTGGGTATGTGAGATAAAATAATCTCTCAGCTTTTTGCCATACGCTGCGCGCATCCATTTGTTAGAAGTAATAAAACAGACATGCCCGCTCTTTTTCGACAGTTGATTCGCTTTTTCATAGAACAGGCAATAAATATCCCCTGTCCTGATAAAGCTATCAAAATTGCACGGTACATACAAACGCCCTAATTGTCCACCATCGCTTTGCAATTGAATATACGGCGGATTGCCAATCGTAATATCATACCCATCCCTGACCCCAAACATCCATTCCGAATCGAACCAATCCGCACTTGCGTTCTGATTGTAGGGGTCCCAATTAGCGATTTTCTCAGTCGTCTCATCGGGAAAGCCGAGGTCTCTGAGCAATTCACCAATTTCGGTGCGGATTTGGGCATCGAGGGCACGGTATTTGGCTTTGGTGCTTGGGGTGCGAGCGGTGAAGTGTCTGCGGCGCACATCCTCCAGTTCCTTCTCCTTGCGGTCAACCTGCGGGCTGCGGATTTGTGTTTGCAACGGTTTATCCACGCCGATGAGCGTATTCGCCGCGACAAACTTCGTTTCCAGGTTCGGCAGCGGGCGTACCCCGTGATTCTCCCGTGATCCGTCAATCTGCTGATCTACGATGAGGGAGATAAAGAAGCGGAGCTTGGCAATCTGGGTGGCGATGGGCTGAATGTCCACGCCGTAGATGCAGTTTTCAATCAGGTAGAGTTTCCGCCCGTAGTCCAGTTCGTTCCGTTCAAATGCCTCGTTGATGTTCTCAATTTCCCCCTCAAGTTCGCGGATAGTATTTTCCCGAAATGTGCTATCGTCAATGTCCTCCGCCCTCTCAATGGTACTTTCGACTCTGGCGATTTGCCGTTGCTTCCACTGCTCATTGCGCGGATCCAATTTTCCGAGAATGAATACCAGTTTATGCAGCACCCCCATCGGAAACGCGCCCGAACCGCAGGCGGGATCAAGGATCTTGAGGGCGTCAATGGCTTTGATTAGCACCTCGGTTTCCGCCTCATCGAATGGGTTTGGGGCATCGTTATAGGCGAGCAGCCCGCGAAGTTTCTTCTCGATCTCCGCTTTTTGTGCATCGGACTCAACGGGGCGGATGAGCTCATTTTTTAGATAGGCAATCAACGACTCGTCGGTCATGTAGTTGACAATCTCGCGGGGGGTGTAGTAGGAGCCGGTCTGTTTGCGGGCGGTTACTTTGGTTTCGGGGTTGTAGGCGGCGAGGAGGTTTTCAAACACCTTGCCGAGCAGTTCGGGGTCCAGAGCGACCTCCTCCTCAATCGGGGTGTTCTCGGCAATCGTGAATTTGTAGCTGCTGAGAATGTGAATCAGGCCGCGTACTTTATGTCGTTTCCCTCTTGTGCCGTAAGCGGCATTGAGGTCAACGCTCCGTTCCTCCGAAAAGAACAGTTCATTAGGGACATGCAGCGGAATGTCGTTCCTGTCGGAAAAGCCGTCAATCCGTAGAATCTCTGTAGGATCATCTTTAGATTGCCCATCCAAGCACTCAAATAGCCCGCCATTCAGAAAAGGGATTGCCTCAAACTGTCGTAAGGCATCGTCCGGGTCAATGAAACAGTCTTTGTAACGATAGAACGATGTGATGTTGTAGTGCTGCCGTCCCTCACCGCGAAATTTGCGGTTATTGGGATACTGCTCGGTGTTCATCTCCTGATTGAGCGTGGCAAAGAACAGGTTTTGAAGGATTGCTTTGTAGTAGGTGCTTTCCCCCGGATCGAGATTATTGAGGATGTCATCGAGATCGTTTGGGTTAAAGAGCGCGTCCGGCACCAGTCCCTTTTCCCTGACGAACCACACAAAAATTAGTCGTGTGAGCAGGCGGATGACGCTGGTGGCGTTGCGGACTTCGACGTCTTCCCCCGCGTCGTCTGGGAACGTCACCTGATCGACAGCCCAGAAATACCAGTTGGCGAGTTCGTTGAAGAAGCGTTTGTTGAGTTCGGAGGTGTCCAGTCGGGCAAGCCACGCCGCGAGCAAGCCATCGAAGTTTTCCGGTTGGTCCTTGGCGTCCATCCACTTCGCGCATTCGTCCAACGAAAGTTCATACAGAATCTCTCTATGCGCCGGGTGTGGCTTATTTAGTCGAATGTCCTTGATTAGGCTGACCTGTTCCAGTACGTCGAGATTTGGGTCACGCTTGTGTTGGCGGCGACCGACAAAACCTATGGTTAAACGGTCTTGAACCCGAAAAAACACCACAGTCGCAAGGGGGAGCCGTTTGTTGATCTCTCGTGTGAATTGGGCGTATTTGCTCCGGGAGTAGTCGTTATCTTTTAATTCGACAGCACAGAAAACAAAACTCTGTATAAGTCCCCCGTCGAAGGTTTTTGACTCCAAGCGGTCTGGCTGCCTGTCAGCAATTCCATCGCTCCCAACTTGAGATACTAATTCTATTGATTTGGCATTCTCACGGAATTCTTGTTCCGTCTTGGTGTTTTCATTTTCAGCCGGGTATTCCTGAATAAAGTTATCCACCGTTTCCAGAAGTTCCTCAGTAAGTGGCGCGTGGTAATCTAACACCTCAAGTAGGTTATTTGCGGTTTCCAAAAAATCGCCATCAATCATCGCAGCCAAGGCGGATTCGATTTCTTCCTTCTTTCTGATTTCTTCGTTGGTCATGTGCTTTATCCCTTGTTATGTCCGTAGGGAACAACGATCGTTGTTCCCTACAACCTGAACTGTATAAGTTCTAACATGTCGCCCCGCTGGGGCTTTGGTTATTTGCGTATTCCGCGTACTATAAACATGTCGCCCCGCTGGGGCTAAAAGCTGATTTTCCCATTTTCTTTGCCTTATCCGTTAAATCCGTTAAATCCGTTTTAATCTGCGATTCAGACAAATGGCACATGTCGCCCCGCTGGGGCTTGGAAGAAGGGTCCTATCACCCGGCTATAAACATGTCGCCTCTCTGGTGCTAAATGAACCAACGCACATCCCGTTTCACGTTTCGTTTTCTATCCTGTAAATTCTTTAATCCTGCAAATCCTGATTCAGACAAGAATTAAACCAATGAACTATTTACGCATCACGCATCACTCCAACACATGCCGCCCCGCTGGGGCTTGGGAGCGCACGGAGATCGGGGCAAGGATGCCCCTCCCACAGCTATAAACCTGTCGCACCGTTGGGGCTAAAGATCCGCTTCCCGTTTTTTGTTTTCCCATCTTCAATCCTGAACGATATATCGGAATTCGGAAATCCCTCCTACAGCTATGATTGCGGGGTTGTGATAACCAGCCACGTTACTAACTCAAAATCGCTGGTGTCTCTGGGGGTTTCGGATCTCGGAGTTAGTTTTAAGTCGCGTGGACCCCCACGCTTCAGATTTCTGGTTTGTGTTGTTGTGTGCGCTCTGCTGATGTGAGCGATGACCGTTTTCAATAGTTTGTTGTAGAGCGTCATGTCCTTGCCATTTTGGGTTTCGGTGTCAAACTGGATACATAGGTCATGCAACGGATCGATCTTACCGACCGCCGCCGATTCAAACAGATCGAGCACCTGTTTGGTGTTTGCACAACCGTAGCGGATGTCGTCACTGTTGCGGATATAGACCGCATAAAAGGGGTGGATAGGACTGGCTGTTTTTCTCTGTATATCTGTGTTGGCATTCCGCTGGCGGAGAAAAAAGATGACCCCGGTTTCTGTCGGATGGCTTTCATCGTGGGTGACAGCATACACGCCGTTGGGTGCCGCTTCCAACTCCTTTTTGTTCTTTTCCAGATACCGCAATAGTTGGGTGAAGAAGTAGTCGAGCGTAAAATCGCTCAGAACAACCCCGTCGGAGAGGTCGTCGAAATCTAACACCTCTTCGCGCAGTTGTTTCAGCTGCTGGTCGCGGAAATTCAGTTCCATTTGGGCTTGTTCATAAGCCGATTCGTTCAACGGGTCCTCACTGCCGGTTGCCGCCGCGTCCGCGAGTGCCATGCGAGCCTCGACACGGCTTTGCAGGCGCAGATAGACCTCCATATCCTCGGTGGGCCAATAGTTAATCATTCGCACCGAGAGGTTGCGGCTGCCGATGCGGTCAATACGGCCGAAGCGTTGGATGATACGCACCGGATTCCAGTGGATGTCATAGTTCAGCACCGTGTCGCAATCCTGTAGATTTTGTCCCTCCGATATGCAATCGGTGGCGATTAGCAGGTCAATTTCATCGCCGTCGTTATCGGCGCGTCCCCGGGCTCGTGGCGCGAAATTGGTGAGGATGGCGTTGAAGTTGTTTGGTCGGGATTGGGTGCGCGTCACGTCACCGGAGACCATCGCCACCTTCAGGTTCAGTTCCGCTGCCAGATCCGAGAGGTTATCATAGAGGTACTCCGCCGTGTCCTTGAAGGTGGTGAATACTAAGAGCTTGCGATTGATCTCTCCGTCCTTGTCGGTCGGGGGGTGTGCTGCCTTGTCGCGAATATGCGCCTTAATCGCTTGAAGTTTGCCGTCTCGCTCCGGCGTGATCCCTTTGACGCTCTCCAACGCCTCCCCCAACGTCCCTTTGTCCTTTATGAGATCTTCTTTCCAACGGACGCAATCCAATTCTCCCAAGTGATAGGGGTAACGCGCCTTATTTACCAGAAACTCCTCATCGTCTTCGTCGTCCTCCGGAAGGATGTCGGTCTCTGCGAGGCGGTCACTTTCTGTTTCCGGCATCTGCTGGTTTTGTTCATAACGTTCGATCTTTTCCAACAAGGTGTCAATTTTGCCGATTGTGCGTTGGAGCGTTTCTGTGAGGGAGTGTGCGGAACTCTCCAGACGCTTGAGAAAGTTGGTCTGCATCATTCCAATCAGGAACTTCTCACGGTCCAACTGGTTGAAACGGAAGTCCTGTTTCTCTTGTGCCAATCGCTGTTTTGCTGCTTCACCGATGACGTAACTGGACGGCGTGTAGACAGACAGGGAGAATTTCTCTATCTGATCCGCCAAATATTTATAGGAGAGTGCGCCGGTCAGGTCGGTGGGTGGGTGATGGTTTTCCGGTTTCAGTTGTTCGGGGAACTCGCCGATTCTATCGATTTCATCGGCGTAGAAAGTCTCAATGTGCCGTCGAGAGCGGGCGATAGAAACGCCGCCGAGTAACTGGAAGAAGTCGGCTCCCAATTTAGCCAGCAATTTCGATTTATCTCTACCACTGTCCTTATCATCTTCCCATGCCTTAAACTCCTTTTGTGCCTGCCCCAACAAAGCGCGGATATTGCTGATCCCCAAACTTTTCTGGAAGACCTCTTCGCGCTTTCCGGTCATCAGGTAGATCTGATTCCGCAGGTCAATGAGGGACGTATTGACCGGCGTCGCTGAAAGCATCAGCACCTTCGTTTGGGCGCCCTCCTTGATAACCTCCTCTAACAACCGTGTGTAGCGACTGTGGCGGGTGATATTACCCGCATCATCAAGGGTGGGTTTGGTGTCGTTGCGGAAGTTGTGCGATTCGTCGATCACCACCAAGTCAAAATTACTCCAGTTAAACCCCTCCAAACCGGTGCCGTCGGCGTCGCCTTCGTAGCGGGATAGGTCGGTATGCGATAGCAGCGAGTAGCCGAATTTGTCTTCCTCGAACGGGTTGTTGAGTTGACTGTAATACACTGGATATAGTGCCCAGTTTTCGCGCAGTTTTTTGGGACACAACACCAGTACACGCTCATTCCTTAATTCAAAGAACTTGATAACCGCCAACGCTGTGTAGGTCTTGCCCAATCCCACGCTATCAGCGAGGATGCAGCCGTTGTGACGCAACAGACGGGCGATGACGCTTTTTACACCATCTTTCTGAAAGGCGTACAACGTATCCCAAATTTGTGTGTCGTATAGGTGCGTGTCCTCTATTTTCTGCTCGTTGTTCATGCGGGTTTCTAATTCATCCCGGAACAACTCGTAAAGGGTCTTGTAATAGATGAACTCTGGTGCCTGATCGTCCCCCAGCTTCTCTAACCTGTCAATTACCTTTTTCTTGACATCTTCGACCCGTTTATCGTCGTTCCAGAGGTCATCAAACCACGCTTTCAGGTCCCGACGGTCTTGGTCGTTCTCCACCTCTAAGTTGAGCTCAATGTTATTGTTGGACTGACTCAACCCGAGTCCCTGCACGGTAAAATTAGAACTGCCCATGATGGCTTTTTCTGCGTCGTTGTTGGCGATGTGATACATTTTCCCATGGAGTAGATTCGATTGTCGGGTTGACTTAATCTCCACCTTCTTGTCTATCCACTCAGCGCACGCTTTTGCAATCGGTCTCTGTTGAAGCGTCTGGTCAAGCTGCAACCCCTCGTCCTCAATTTTGAAGGCTTTCGGATCGGTGTCCCTTGCGTCGAGATTTTTGATAAAGTCGGGTTCACCGAACAGGAATCGAAGGCCGTCAATTTTCCACAGATGTTCTTTGAGTCCTTCAAAGGCGTGGATTGTGAAGTATGCCGATACAACTGAGAGTGCCGAACCGTTTTCGATGTTGGCTTTCAGAAAATCGCCGACCGTTCCACGATCGTGATTGTCTCGGATTCGGGTGTTACGATTGGACATAATTTATACCTATCTCAGGTTGTTTTGGTTCATTAGTTCATTAGTTCATTGGTTCATATCCCAAGTTCAATCCTTGCGATTATCTTCTCAGCCAAAGCCTTGAAATCCGCACGAGCCCCATTGGCGGCGGCGGCATGGCTGCCGATGGCCCCATCGGCCGGAGTGAGATGGAACATGGGCTTTCGTGCCTCCTGTGCCATCGGTACTAGGCTTCGATAGTGCTTGACAATAGCGAGGGCGTGTTTTTCATCTTGTGCCGGTGTCTCAGGATAGGGGCCATTGTTATCGCCTAGTAGGTTTCGGGCATATTCCTCTGGCATACGGTTGAAACATTTGTCATCAACCGTTATAGGGCGATTCAAACGGATATCAGGTTGCCGTACCAGATAGCCGATGGGTTGAATCCATCCATTGGGTATACATAGGTCAGGGATGGGGTTGCGGTCGCATCTATCTTTCCATCCACTGTGCCAATCTCGTAGCATCGGACCAAGGTTCCGCAGTCCTTGAAGTGAAATCAGATCTGTTCCAAGCGGAACGATAACGTAATCCGTCGCAACCAACACCGCTCTATTCAAAGCCCCTAGATTGGGCCCCACATCTACCAAGACAATCTCAGCACCACTATCGTTCGCTGCTGTTTGTAAAATGCGCCATAGTGCTGAAATCACACGGAAAGCACGTGGGCGACGGTCAAGACACGCTTGCCATTGGCTCGAAAATTCATCTTCGGTAGCGGATAACGAGAGATCCCCTACGATGAGGCTCAACTTCGGTGCTATCCGTTCTAGGTAAGGTTGCTCAATGTCTCCGGTCCCGTCCAAAAGCGGTTGGAGGGCATTATAGATGGTTTTCCTCTCTCCATCGTCAGGCCACAGTATTTCTAGACGTTCCTCATTGATAAACATGCGGGTGAGGTTCGCCTGCGGATCGAGGTCACAAGCGAGCACTTGATAATCCATATCGGATAGCATCCACGCCAGATGATAGACAAGGGATGTCTTGCCAGCACCGCTTTTATTGTTGAAGAACGTTAGCACTGGAACGGGCATTGCCATCTCCTCTCAGGATTTTTGCGCTGCTTTTATGGTAACGACCACGTAATTGTCGTTAATTTTAAATTCCGGTTCCGAGTGCCCTGCCTCGGTCAGGAGTCTTTTCGCGGTCGGTATTCCCACGCCAAAACGTTGCACATAACCGAGATTCTTCATCGCCTCCGCCAGATTGGGGTTGCGATAATCGGTTAGTCCGGGCTGTCCGAAATTTGCCTCCGTTATCACCCCGAACGCGCCACCGGGACTAAAAACCTCAATGCGGTCATTGAACCAAGACACACGAATCGGCGCATGGGTTGCTTCGTAGGTTCTGTGCATAACGGCATTCCGGGTGATCTGTTGTAACGCTGGGATGGGATAAAGTTCCGTCCGTTGTTCAAGGACGCTGGTTGTGAAATCAACAGCAGTACGATTGTGAGCGATTAGCTTCTCATCCAAACGGCGGAGGAGTTCTGGGATTGCGCCGCGTATCTCTTCGCTGTCAAGAATATTATCGGTTAATGCGTTACCATCAATTCTGAGGAACTGCACGTAAGCACCTGGAAGAAAATCTTGTGGGTTTCTGCCGATCACTAGTACTCCCAATACCGTCGCGATTCGTTCATCGCCCGGGGCAATCATCTTCGTTGCGACAAGTCGTTCTTCGGAAGTGCGATCATTGGCTTCCAGGATCTCGGCGGTAACAGCCTGTGGCAGATATTCATTCTCGAACCGGGCGAGGTTAAGATTGGAGATGCCCGATGCAAGGATGGGGTGTAGGTCGAAGGGGACATCTCCATATCGCCGCTTTTCGTTGAGAATCCTTTCATCCTGTGCTGTAGCGATGCCTCGACGCGGGCCGGTACGGATATAAATAGCACCTCTAAATCGAACCGGCGGCGAGTCGGAGGGTTGTACCGTGACGACGGCAATCTCTTTACCTTGCAGCACGCGCTTTTCAACGTTCAACGAGGGCGGCGGCACAATATTCCCATCGGTTTTCATATCAGCCAACTGCTGGAGCAACTCGTCCGTGACCGATAGACCTGTAATGGTTTTGTCGTCTCTCACCCCCACGAAAACCAAGCCCGGTTTTTGGTGGCGTGGCAGATCGTTGGCAAACGCACATACGGCTTCCCTGATTCTTTCCGTAGCACTGCCGGACAAAGATTCCTTCAACTCAACGCGGTCCGCTTCGCCGAATTCGACGATTTGTAGCAATTCTTTGTCTGTAAAATCTGGCATTGTGATTCTCATTAATTTTAATTATAGTGGATTCTAAAAACAGATAGACACTTTCGCTGCCCATGTTCTGTCCCGTGCCGTGCGGTTAGAAACCGCACCTACCGGGGTGAGAGCCCGGATTTTTCCATCCGCGGTAGGCGAGGTTTCCTAACCTCGCCGGTACAGAGTGTTCAATTAATTCTAAACTTTACTATAATAGGAGTTACGCAGTTCAGTTTGTAGTAGGGCGATTTATCGCCCGTCCGGACGCGCAATGAATTGCGCTACTACAAACCTAAGACCTTACTGTAGTTGCCCGTTTCTTAATCCCGATTTATCGGGGATTCATCGGGCGTTGGAAATGGCGTACTGCGGTGATGAATCACCGAACTACAAAGCTTTGCGTGTTCAAGTACGTAAGTCCTATATAAGTTAAAATCACCTACATGTCGCCCTCTAGAGCTACATTGGTTGATTGAACTAATGAACCCTATACATTACAATCTGCTTTCACGCATCACGTTTTACGCATTCTTATCCGCGTTATCCGCTTCATCTGTTTAGTCCGTGATTCAGATCGAATCGCCTCTCTTCCCGCAGGTTGAGGGGCTTGTAGGAGGGACTTCCTGTACCTGATGATAAACCGATATCACTGTCCCTCTGCTTGTTCTGCATAAGCGAAATCCCAAACTGGCGGGACAGGGGAATAAGGGGACTAACCTTGCAATCAACTTGGATCAAGATACGTTTCCTGTCGACAAATCGGTGTATCCAGTATATCATACGACTTATATTCTTACTACGATTTTGTCTCACGGATAAAGCACGGAAAAAGAGGCAGTCTTGAACTTCCAAGCCGCCGCTATCTGAGGAGGAAAAACATGAAAATAACTGATGTGGAGGTCATTCAGTTTCGGACAACGACCCGGGGGCACCCGACCAAGTGGGGGTATGGTGTCTGGGGAGATGAAGTGGAGAGTATCGGTTCAATCACCAAGATTTCTACTGACGAAGGTATCAACGGACACATGCTTGGGGGTGACAAAGCCACAATGGAGGGGGTCATCAAGCCACTCATCTTGGGCGAAAACCCATTACACCGGGAGCAGATCTGGCACTGGATGGACCAGATGTCCACTTTCAGTCATAGGCCGTCGGAGGGTGAGATGGGGATAGCTGATTGCGCACTGTGGGACCTATTGGGTAACAAGGCTGGCGTCCCGGTCTACCAACTCTTGGGTGGGGCACGTGATAAGGTCCGAGCCTATGCAAGTACTTTTCCCAACTTAGGTGGTCCCGAAGTTTATGCCGAGCACGCGAAAGCTTGTAAAGCGAAAGGCTATAAGGCATACAAAGTCCATGCCTACATCTGCTGGAACCCACACACCGAGGAGCCTGCACCGCAGCTCCCGGGCTTCCCAAAGGAAGATGTCGAGGTATGCAAAGCAGTGCGCGACGCGGTAGGGGATGATATGGTGCTGATGCTTGACCCGTTCGGTGTTTATACCTTGGATGAAGCGATCTGGGTGGGGCGAGAGTTGGAGAAACTCGATTACTACTGGTTGGAGCACCCTATGATTGAGACCCGTGTCGAAGCGTACCGGCGACTCACCCGCGAGGTGGATATCGCCATCTGTTCCCCGGAACACGTCCCCGGCGGCGTGTTCAGCCGAGCGGAGTGGATACTACAGGGGGCGTCCGACATGATGCGTATCGACATCTTCTATGGTGGGATCACCGGTTGCTGGAAGTTAATCAATCTTTGTCAGGCTTACGGTATACAGTGCGAACTGCACGGCACAGGTGCACCCCACGTCCATCTTGCCTGCGCTGCGCCCGAAGCTACCTGTCGGTATTACGAGAGGGGACTCCTACGTCCCGGTGTTGATTATGAACAGCCTTCGCCCGAGCTAAAAACGATTACAGATCCAATCGATTCTGAAGGTAATGTGATCGTCTCTCAGAAGCCCGGATTGGGTATAGAGTATGATTGGGATTATATTGAAGCCAACCGAATAGACACCTAAGCCGGTTGCATTCAGGGGAACAGTGGAATCTCAGGAGAGGGGATGATAATCGCTATCCCCTACTCACCCCATAAACTGTGCTTCTACTGTTTCACCGGCGGCTATCGTTGTGCCTGCTGGAATAACGATAAAACCGTTGGCTAAGACAAGCGAATGAAGGATGCCCGATCCTTGGGGTCCCGTTGTCTTAGCATAATACTTTCCATCCCGCGATGTGATAACTGAGCGCATAAAGCTAACGCGACCGTCTTTGTTGGAAACCTCTTCCTCCAAAATCGCCCTGAAAGTCGGACGAAGCAGCTCCGAATGTCCCGCCATTTTGAGGAGCGCGGGACGGACAAAGAGTTCAAACACGACCAACGACGAAACCGGATTCCCGGGCAATCCAAAGATAGGTTTGCCGTCAGCGATACCGTAGGCTTGTGGCTTCCCGGGCTTCATTGCCACTCGCCAGAAGTTGATTTCACCCAGCTTGGATAGCACTGTCTTCACAACGTCGAACTCCCCCACAGAAACCCCGCCACTGGTAATGAGAGCATCCGCTCCTTCCAACGCTTTGCGGAACTTCCGCTCTGTCTCAGCCTCATCGTCACGTGCAATTCCCATGTCAATGGGATCGCAGCCAGCCTCTTCAATCTGAGCGCAGATGCCGTAACGGTTACTGTCCCGGATTTTGCCAGCTGCAAGTGGTTCGCCGAGTGGTGTGAGTTCATCACCTGTGGAAACCACGGCAACTTTCGGACGCTTGTAAACCGCGACCTCAGATCGATTCAGCGAGGCAAACATGGCAATTTCTTGTGGGCGAATAAGTTTCCCTTGCGACATGACCAGATCGCCCTGCTTTACACTCTCGCCGGTGAACCGGACGTTCTCATCTACCTCTACTCCTTCAAAAATTGTGACCTGCTCCCCTTCCGATTCCGTCACTTCCTTCATAACGACAGCGTCCGCACCTTCAGGCATCATCGCGCCCGTCATAATGCGTGCAGCACTCCCGCGCTGAATGCAGGTTGTGGGGGCATGGCCCGCTTGAATTGTCTCTACTATCGAAAGCCGGACCGGGCGCGCCTCAGATGCGTTTAACACATCTGCCGCAACCACAGCAAAGCCATCCATAGCGGAGTTGTGAAAAGGTGGTATGTTCTCACTGGCGTACACGTCTTCTGCGAGGACTGTACCGAGGCTGTCTAAGATTCCGACGGCTTCGTCGGGCAGCACGGTAATGGTATCTAACATTTGCTGGCGTGCTTCTTCAACTGTTAACATGATAATTTTCTCCGATATATCTGTTAGCTATTTCAAAGTCTTCAGGTGTATTGATATTGAAAAACGAAAGTCCCCGCGGGTCAAACCGCCGCCATTCCTGTGGTTGGACGATACGTGTATCAATACGATCGTACAGCGCATGAACGCGCAATTCGCCCCCAGCCAACATACGGTCAATGATGGGCAAGCACCGTTTCGTGTAAATGGCGGCAAGGGTTTGCAGCACGTTTGCAGAACGCTCTTCCACTTCAACACACGGGACTACAGCATCATAATTGTCAAGGAGGGTGGTCAGGTGAGATAGGAGATTCGGCTGTAACAGCGGCATATCGCAGCCAACGCAGATCACGGTGCGGTTTGCAGCGTACGTCAGCCCTGTGTAGATACCGCCCAATGCCCCCGTGTCCGGTAGTATGTCTCTGTACATCGGCAACTTCAGGGCAGTGTATAACTCGGGTTCATTCGTGATCAAAAGGAGTTCGTCCGTAACTGATTCCATTTGACGGATGACGTGTGCGATTAGTGGTTCATCTCCTAAAGGCATCAACGCTTTGTTTTGCCCCATCCGGCGGCTTCGCCCACCGGCAAGTATAACACCTGTGACGGGAACATTAGTAGTTTCCATGATGCCTTATGAGATTCTGCTTGTGTTTTGACTGAAATGAACACACATCCACACCGCCATAAATTATCTCGATAGCTATAGTGGATTCTAAAAATAATAGGAGTTACGCAGTTGAACGGTTAAAGTCA
Source organism: Candidatus Poribacteria bacterium (assembly GCA_022826645.1). GTDB lineage: Bacteria > Poribacteria > WGA-4E > WGA-4E > PCPOR2b > PCPOR2b. Next base: position 51,523 of record JAJDUM010000027.1, on the reverse strand, counting down.
ACCTCCTGCTCTCCTTATCAGGGGATAGTTCGGCAATTCATCGGTAGGAGGATGCGGGGCAAGATGCCCCGCCTACAGGTCATCGTTCCCAACGCCCAATGAATCCCCATAAATTCTGTGGTTTTCAATACGCACGACATTTGCACTGTATAGTATTTCCAATCATATCACTTCGGATCGGCCACGTCAACAAAAAACAATTTAAGGCACCGGTGACTCCAAAATCAGCAATCCCAAATCACTGGGAAATACCGGGACCGCCTCTGGTATCTGTGATGCCCAATAAATCGCCTGGTTATTAGATCGGTGGATAACAAAGTTGAAGCCGATGCGGTTCTGCTGTTTCGTTTTCAACGGATGAAATCCACGAAGCACAGGGAAGAAAGGGATGCGCGCTTCCATAACGTAATAATTCGCTTGCTGCCTCACCGCAACATCAAGATTAGCCGCCTGATAGTTGGGGATAAATTCCGGCGCACCTTGCCCGATATAGGGTCGATCTCCGTGAAAACCACCGCCTTTTGGACATATCCAGATGACATGCCGATCTGGATTGTTCTCCGTCTGCAAATAGCTTGGCTTTTTGACGGAGTCCGGTTGCAGATCTATATGCAATTCTAGCGCGTCTGCACCTCGATAATACTCGATCACATCTGGCACAACGATATCTTCATCATAAATTTGAGCAAGAAGGTAGAGATGGTCCCGATCCCACTGTAACCAGAGAATTCCTGCATCTTGAGAGGTTTTGAGCGCTCTCTCAAGGGGCCAGCCATCCTCATGTCCATCAATCAGTACGGGGCGATCTGTGAAGGGTGCCCAAGCGATAGAGTTTGCGCGACAGCTCACACTTATTTCCACATTTGTTTCCCCAGTATCGGTCAGTCCATCTTCATAGGTTGCCCTGACAATATCCCCGCCAAGCAGGCCAAGTAGGGCGGATTGATCATTCTCCCTCAAAGAGGGGATCGATTTCTGACTGATCATACGCCCATACTGCGTGGGCACCTGCCCACGGAAAATATGCGAATTGGAGTTTTCCTCACGCAGTATAATTGACAGTTCCTGCGCTTCTGTCACAACCGTGAGGGTGGTCGATTCGACCTTAAAGAAATCGAGATTCAGGTCGGCGTCCTCTACGCGAAAGTAAAGGGGACGCCCTATGTTAAAGTGCCGAACCGATGTCCCGTCTGCACGGGTGACTGTGAGATATCCCCGGACGCCTTTATTGGTGTAAGCGGAATCTTCGACGACGGGGTAGTTCACGCCCAAAAAATTCGGTGTATAGATCGCCCGTATATCTTCGTCGCCTTGCACGTCCAGAGTTTCATCCGCAACCGGTGTTGTGCCGTAGCGGGTGGGAACAGAGCCGGTAAAAATCCCTTCAGTTCCCAACTTTCTACGGAGTATAACTTCGACCCCATCTTTTGTTTTGTCACCGGTAACCGTAATCTTGACTTCGTCGGCTTCGACAACTGTGCTAAGCAGCAAATCCTCGAGCCAGAAGTAGACGGTTTCACCAGCGTTAAAGCTGCCTAATTCATGGACGGAAGCGAAATCTGTTGGCGTAGCTGTGAAACTTGGAATTGTTTCTGCCGGATTAAGCAGTGGATCTACGACATGGGCATCAACGATGCGTAACATACCTGCACTGCTGCCCAATACAACCGCTTGGAGCTGAGTCCGCACGTCCGTTTCGCCGGTAGTGGTAATTTCGTCAATATATTCGGCGGTAATAACCTCTTTATCCGTAATCTCCAGAGCCTTATCTGTGGTGGCTGGTGCAGTGCCTTCGGCGATTATCGGTTCCCCTTTTTGAGTCAGCAGGTCGCCTTCAAAAACCGCGGTGTTAGTTGATGTTTCGCGCAAAATGACCTGAACTGTGTCAGCGACGACATTGCCCCAGACCGACACTATTGCGCTGTCAGATACCTTTGGGAAGAGGTTCATGTCCTTATCTGCTAACCGTATCCTTAGTCTTTCACCTACGCTGAAACTCCCAGTACCCACAGCAGATCCACTGATAATCACACCACTGTCTGCGCTATAGATTTCCAGCTCACCTTTATCCCCCGTTTCTATTGAAAGGCTCTTCTGAATAGGTACTGACGTTGCCCCCGTATTTTGTAGCACATCAATATAGCTGCATGTAACAACGCCTTCGCCTTGGACCTGCAAAATATCGTCGTTTGGAATAGGGGCATTGCCGTAGGCAGTTCTAATCTCACCACGGAAGATATCTACACTGTCTTCCGTTTTAGCCAAAATCACACCGGTTCTATCCCGAACTGTGCCCTCCGTAAAATCGGATTCAAGCAGTTCTACAGTTACAGTCGTGGTGTCGAGATCGGCATCTTGAACTTCCAAAATCAAGGTGTCACCGGCTCGAAAACTCGATGCCTCAAAGTTCTGAGCCAAGGCATAATCGAAATTTGCCTTGTTATAAACTTTAAGCTTTCCCGTGATCCCAACGTTCGCCTCACAGGTATCATAAAATGCGACGTTAGTTTCGCCTGTGGATTGCAGTTCATCCATGTAAATGGCTTTTACCTGTTCCGCGCCTTTTACCTGTAAGATGCCATCGTTCTCTTGATGCTGGGTGCCATACGCGGTTTGGATTAATCCGAAGAATGTCCCCTCGACGGGGTAGATGCGGGTATCTTCCTCCATCGATTGGAACAGCTGCACCGTTTCTTGATCTTTCAACGTGTCCCCAGTGAGCGTGATTTCAATAAATTCATCAGTAATATCCGTGTCATGAAGACGAAAATAGAGTCTGTCACCTGCTTTAAAGTTCTCCAAATCGGTAACGTAATTCGCTTTGAGGATGTCGAGTGCCCCATTTTTACCGGCACTGACCTGTGCCGTATCTGTGACCGTAACCTGGGTATTACCTGAACCGGATAGGGCATCAATATAGCTGATTGTTACTACTTCGTTACCTGTGACCTCAAGTACGCTGTTGGCGGAGTTTGCCTCGCTCGCATAACGAGTCCCAAATGTCCCGGTGAATTGACCCGAGACATCGTGCGCCTCTTTCAGAGTGAATTGGTACCGGTCGTTAAGCCGGTTACCGTATACCAGCACATCAACTGTTTCCCGCTGATCTTCGTCACGGTTCAAATCTGCATCCCGTAATACTACAGTGAGTGTACTGCCTGCCTTGATAAATTTCTGATCGTTTGAAGACAAGTCCCGATCTATCCCGATTAACTCGATCCGTCCGGTGTCACCGACGGCAGCGCTTACTTGTGCGCTGACCGGAACGTCTGTTTTGCCGGTGGTTTGAATCTCCTCCAAATAAATCGCTACCACTCTCTGCGCGCCCAACGCCTCCAAACGACCGTTATCTGGCGTTGGAGCTTCACTGTAACCTGTAGAAACCGATCCAACATAGTATTCCTGTTCCGGCTGATAGGTGAGTTTCACAGGTTCAACCTCTTGCATTTCTGGTACAATACACTTGACAGTTATCTGCATGTTGCGAGGTAGTGGCGCATCAACCTCTTGATCTGTAGATTCGTTTTCACGCACAAGCTCATTCACTGGTCTAAGTAAATCCGTATCCTTAACCTGTATGTACAGGGGTTCACCAAGTCGGAAGGACTCGATTAGTATCCCAGATTCTGTCGTGATTGCAATTGTTCCGGTCATTCCAGTATTGACCCGTGCACTGATATCCACAGCGCGGTTTCGTGCGGTGTTACTATAGTACGGATCGATGTATATTAGGGACACTGTCTCCTCACCACGAACGAAAAGTGTTTGCAGATCTGCCACCCCTGAGCTATCTGGTTCAGTACTATTTTCTGCGGTTCCGCCAAATGCGGTGGAAACCTTCGCAGCAAATACGGAACTGTTTTGGCTGAAATCGTTTGTCGGATTCGCGTCAGCGAGCGCAGCAAAGTCGGACTCATGAAGGAGAACTGGTAGCAGTTGTCCGGTCGTATCATTTCGTAATTCCACTTGTATGGATTCGACTCGGTAGCGATCTGTATTTCGATCAGTGTCCCACACGCAGAGGGTCAGTGTGTCGCCAGCGTTAAAGGACGAAATCGACTGGGTTGCAAATTCATCCATTAACACAGGCTGTCCGCTGATCCGGCTTACAAGTTCGACCTCGTTCCAGCGGCTTGGCGGGGCGGTGAATTCGTCCGAAGCGTAAGCAAATCGTCCAGACTGATCATTCATCAATTTAAGGTGAGTCATGATGTAATTCAAACCGATAGAGCTGTCGATTGCTGGTCGAAACGCATTTAATGCCTGATCTTTAGGGATTCTGGCTTCAAGGCTGTATCCAATCTCTGTTTTTGTAGCGCGCACTTCGATCGACTCGTGAAAGTCGATGTTTTTCGGGATTGCATCAAGGTGATGGTGTATCTGCGAGGGCTGTACGCGAGGTTGAGGACGATCTGGATTGTGGATTGTAAAGACGAAGTGATGTTCAGTTGGAGTGTACATTCCCGGGGAACGGGTCAGTGCCGTATCTACAAACAGATGCAGCTCCTCGTTGCCGCTGGATTTTCGAGAAGTCGGACGCGGTTCAGCGTGCCGGTTGATAATACCCGCAATATAGAAGTTCTCGTCATCCCACTGTGCGTAGAGTGCCACAGGTGAATCGACAGGACGATCGTAGTGTTGAGGAAGCATTGGGTAGAGCAGTGGCCACTCATCTGGTGTCCCGTCAATTACAATCTGCTTGCTCACGCGAATCGCTCGCCCAACCCTTTGGTCATTCAGTTTCTCTGATTCAGCGGATCCGTTGACCACTCCAGTGGTGGGATTCGCTTCGAAGATAGAGACTTCCGAAACCGCTGCATTTGGACCTGCCAAACGGTTAAAATTGAGCACGATCTCACCGTCGGCATACGCCTGACTTGGAAGTGCGAAGGTGTGGTACTCTGCCCTGCTTGTCGGAATTGCGATTGCATCGTGCAGTAGAAATCCATCAACGTCAAGATTCTGGATCCGGGTACCGCTCCTATTCTGAAGATAGGTCACTTTCATCCAGTATAACAGCGATGGCTGCAGATCGGTAAATCTCATGCTAACCGTATCGTAGTGGTAAGCGAAGCTCCGCTCGCTCGGTGTGTTTCCCACATCTACCCCATCCGGTGTGCCACCTTCCAGTAACCAGTAACGATCTTCATCTCCCGTGTCTCTATCAAATGCAAAGCCTTGCGCCAGATGTGGTGCCAGTGCATTTCCTCCCTCACCGAGATTTTCGTAGTGCATCTGCACTGCGTTGTATTCATCTAATCTGTTATCGCTGGGAGGCAGCAGCCGATAGGTGTCCGTGAAAATTTCAAGCTCACGAATCTCAGGATAATCACCGTACCAATCCCCATGTTCAATCTGCAAGCGGATATAACGTCCCGATATTGGCGGTTTGAATTGACGGACATGGGTAACCACTTCATCAACGAGCGTGTGGGAGACATATACTTCCGTGTATTCCTGTCCATCATTGCTGACGGAGAAGCGATACCGTTTGAGATTGTTTCCGGGACCATCCGTTGTCAGACGCACGCCGTAGATTTTCTGATTCGATCCGAGATCGCCGATCACCTGAATCGCGCTTGCCGGTGCCTCATAGGAGATTTCTATCGCTTTTTTCCCATCTCCCTGGTTTACCTCTTTCTCTATCCGTGCTGCCGCAATCCATTTAGAGTTCTCAGAGCGAAGCAAATCTGTAAGTCGTTCGAGTCCGGCATCGTTGTAGTTTGCGTCAAGAGCCATGATCGGACTGTGGGATTGATAGCGGAGACCAACGCGGAACGTACCTTCTTCAAGTTGTGGCTTGCTGCTGAACCAGTCATTAATGACGACTTGGATCCATCGCGCTTCAATTGGAAGGGGAAATGCTTGGCGTGGGTATGTATATTCGCGGGAACTGCCTGTATAAGAGAAAGCACGCTCAAATCGCTGCCCTACACGATCCGTGTGAACAAGGATATCATACTGCCGAGGTCCCGCCTCATCGGGATTCTCAAAGCGAATTTCCGCTTTATCAATCCTATACACATATCCTAAATCGTATGTTGTGACGATGGGATCTGTACGCAGAATACCGGTGTAGTGGAGGGGTTCATCTTCGACGGTACGAACAGGGGCGATAAAATCTTGACCGTCAACGACCGCCTCCTCTCCACGCGGAAAGAATAGGAATCCGAGAAGCAGGGCACTTCCGCCGAGTATCAGATACTTTATCATAGGCGTCAGATCTCCTTACAACTGTGAGACACGATCTGTTTGAATACACTCTAAGGAAAAGCAAGCGGTAAGAGTATATATCACGCCTCTCGAAAAGTCAAAAATCGTAATACTTTTTTTAAAATTATACGAGAATTGAGATTGGAAATACAGGGAGGAAGTGCGGGGGTTGGTAAAATCTTGATTGGTGGATTTTATTACTCTATTTCGATTCCCCTCTCAAGAGGAACTGGTCGGAGTAAAATCCCTTTTTCTTGAGAGAGAGATGGGGGTTCTAAAATCCATTTTTCGAGTGCATCGGTATCCTCAAAAAGCGAACGCATAAACGCAAATTCGTCAGGGAACCCAATCGCGCACCGGAGTAAACCCTCTCGCGAGCCAAACTTTTCCAAACGCTCGCGGAACCCATCCTGATACACTGCCGCGTCGATGTTTGCCATAAAATACACAGCCTCACCGATTGCGTACAGTTGCGACTCATTCCGATACAAACCGAGGATATACGAATCCGTCCAGCTATTATCAATGCTGAGTAGTGTATCCCTATACATCTCTCCCATTGAGGACTCAAAGTATGTACTGAAGAATCTGGTATACTTCTGAATATTATGAAACTCTTCCATGCCATCTATTATGGGTGGTGTGTCAGCCTTGGTGAGTAACCACTCGCGTGCACGGAAATATGAATCGACACATATCTCTAGTTGCTCTGCCTTTGTCGCTGGGGGTAGCGCGGACAAATCTGTTATTGGGGATAGCACCAATTTAAGTGCGGAACGGATAGCGGTTTTCTGCTTCGGTGTCGGCACGGCGGCGACATAAGCAGAAAAATCTTTATACACCTGTCCATGTCGAGCCTGAGCCTTCAGATAGGCTAAATACGGTTCACTCGACAAGACTTGTGCTAAGTCCTCGTCGTTTTTGAGGAGCTGGGTTAAAAGGCGTTGTTGATCAACAGTCAAAGGTTGCTGCGCTAACTGTTCTAAGGATAGTCTTCGTTGTATTTGTACCTTACCTGTTTGTTCGTACACCCCGAGTGTCTTTTCTCTGTCAAATTGCTGGGAGAAGATTTGTCTCAATTCTTCTTTGTATTGAGAGGACAATTGCCTTGAACTGGGTCTATAACGGCGGAAATCGAGACCCGAACCTGACAAATTCCTGGCTTCAACCATCCGGTCATATGCCCGATCCATTAATGCCGCCGCCTCACCCGTTTGCTCTGGTTCTTGATAGAGGAAATCGAGGAGCTTTTCATATTCAGCGAGTGCTTTTTCCTTCTGGTCTTGAGATATGTAGAACTCAGAACGGATTTGACTGATTCGAGGGATAATACGCTCGCCAGAGGTGTCTATATCCTCTGCCAGCAGTGCTGTGACCAACTGTTCCACCTCCAAATCTCTCAGCGCATGCCCTCTTAGTGCGTAGCCACGATCACTCTCGCGGACGATTCCCGCCTTATCGATGACCACATAATAGGGCCAACCCTGCACAGCGAACGGGTACGGCACCATCTTGGATTCAAAGAGCAGATGGACCCCCGGCATCGCGTGTGTCTCGACCAACTGTTTTACTTCCGCTTCCCCTTCAGCTGCCCTACTCTGTACACAGATAGAGATTAAGACGAAATTGGAATCGTCACCGTGCCTGCTGTATAGTCGTTTGACTTTCGCTATATCCGTCTCGTCGTATTGTATTGACCAATAGTGGAGTACGACCACTTTGCCTCGCAAATCATTCAGCGATATCGGGACGCCGTCTAGGCTGATGCTCGAAAAGTCAGGCGCAGGTTTCCCTAGAACAAGTTCGGCACGAAGCAGATCGTATACTCTCCATCTCGGTCCGTCGTCTATTATGCCGTAAATCTGTTCTTTGTGTTCGTACGCTTCGTCCAGTAATGCCGGGTCATCAGTTGGGTTCCTCGTTTCTGTTAACTGCATCATTCCTATCAAGACGACAAAACAGATGCAGCCGAATAGGATCAGCACTAATGCGACCTTCGTCACGGACCGCCGATTCTGGTTTTTTGCCAGAATTGCTCGGAGCCTCCCTTCAATTTTAGAGGGACGTGCCATCGCCACAGCCGCCCGCGAAATGGAGCGCCCTGCTTTGATATTCCTTACAATATCGAGTAGATGTTGGGCGTAGTCCGTTGATTGATACCCCGCGTTAAGCACATGGTCGTCACATGCACGCTCCACCTCCGTCCGCAGCCGACGCGCGGCAAACCAAACGAGTGGGTTAAACCAGTACACCGCACACGTTATCTGTGCCAATGTTTGCATCAACCAATCCTGCCGTTGAATATGTGCTGATTCGTGAAGCAATACAGCGCGTTGCTGTTCATGACTCCACTCCTCCGCATCAGCAGGCAATAAAATCACCGGATGAAACAACCCCCACACCATCGGTACTGTGACCGCGTTGCCCTGACGGACACTGACTGACCGCTTCCAACCAGAAGGCACATACGGAACTGAAACGTTGAAATCATCGCTACGGGCAGAGAGGTGCCAGACAGCACCGATTCCCACACACAATCGAGCGATAAAAAGTAGTGCACCTGCTACCCAGCACACCGCTAACCAATCGGTCCAATGAAGCGAAGGGACACCTGTTCCTAACATAGTGGATTGAGGAGCACCACTCTCATTAGTTACGGCTGCTGGTGGAATCTGTGTTGGTGTGGTTTGGGTTGATGACGCAGTAGTGGATGCTAACGGATGCGATACAACTGGAACAGGTAATCTGGCTGACTGCCTGCTATCTACCCGGCGGTCCCCCTCAAATCTCTCCGACGTTGACGGTAGAACGCCAACTTCCCACTGCGGAAGTATCAGCGAAAATAACGGTATAGTCAGGCAGCCCACTATCGCCAAACTCCAAACCCAACCGCGCACCGCCGCCGAGCGACGACGCAGAATGAACCCGAATAGCCCTGCAACGGCGAGAATCACGAAACTTTTCATCGTTGCGTCAATCAAGAATTTCAGCCATGCGTTTATTTCGAGGGTTTCAATCAAAGGGATCATGATGGAGGTCCTCCTTTTTTCGCTTGCTCAATGAGTTGGCTTAAACGGTTAAGTTCCTCGTCTGAAACTTCCTCATCAGCCACTAACGCTGCAACCGTTTTTTCGATCGATTTATCAAAGAAGGTCTGAACAATCTGTTTGAGCGCAGACTGTCCCGCCTCATGGCGCGGCTGTGTCGGACGATAGATGTAGCGAGGTCCATCTTTTTGGTGGGTGAGATGCCCCTTCTCCTCCAAAATCCGCAACAATGCCCGTACTGTCGAATAGCTGGGCGCATCTGGGAGATTTGCCAGTACATCGGCTGCCGACACCTGGCCCTGTTGATAAATGATGTCCATAATCTGCCGCTCGCGACGGCTCAATTTTACGGTACCATAATCTTCCATGCTATCCTCTCTTGGGGTGCGTAAATGTCAGCCTCAATGACATCAAAATTCAGGGACTTTTGCTTACCAATCGAATCTTTTTTGATAAAGTGCTAATATTTTAGCAGGCATAAAGAGGGGTGTCAAGGAAAAATGCGAAAAAATTAGCAGAAAACAAAAAAAAGAATTTAAGGAGTGACATAGCAGCGTCCCAGACTATTGCCGAAGGGGTTATCTTCAGTTGGCAAAATACACTTTACAATCCAGATAGATAACGATATAATACCGTTTATGGTTCAAGCTCGTACAATTCTTGAAGAAAGGGAAAACGATGGAAGGACCTCATTCAGAAGCAGCATCGAAAGCAAGTCACCCCATAAAAATTGAAACAGTAGAGCCGATTTTGATTAAGCCAAACACTCGTGGCTACGCATTTCTGATCGTCAGGATTCGGACAGATCAAGGGATTGACGGAATCGGAGAATGTCACGCCTCTGGGGAGGCACGATCATTGGCGATTCGAGACTTTGTGGATTCAATGTCAAGAGAGCTTGAAGGCGCTAATCCCTTGGAGATTGAAGCCTTCCTAAACCGAGCCGCTCAGGGTGGTTCGGGTTGGGAGTGGTTCGCGGCGGTCAGCGCCATTGAGATTGCGATGTGGGACATTTTGGGACAGGTGGCAGGGCTTCCTATCTATACCCTGCTTGGCGGACGTGTCCGGGAGCGAATCCCACTCTACGCTAACCATGGTGTTTTCGGTGAATCCAAGACTGTTGAAGAACGGGTCGAACGGGCAGTAAGCACAAAAGAGATGGGCTTCGATATGTTCAAATGGGATCCGTTTGGATATTACGGGATTCAAGGTACACCGGAGACGGCGCAGCTAGACGGAGCCATTAAAGAGGTGGAAGCAATGCGGAATGCGCTCGGCGCAGATTTCAACATGGCAATTGATGCACACGCGAGGTTTAGCCTCGAAGGTGCGCTGATGACCGTCAAGGCACTGGAACCCTTAAATCCTTTCTTCTTTGAAGAACCGACCAATCCGCCTGATCAACCCAACCTCATCAAGCAGGTCGCGGATTCAACCTCGATACCTATTGCCACAGGGGAACTACTCTCCGAACGGCGGAGCGCCGAAAAAGTCCTCGCCGACAGCGGCATCCAGATTCTTCAGTCAGAGGTAGGCAATAATGGCGGTATTCTGGAAACCTTCAAGGTTGCAGCGATGGCGGAGGTTCACGATGTCAAATTAGCACCCCACAACTGGTGTGGTCCCGTGCTCACCCGGGCGACCTCCCACGTCTCCGCGACGATACCCAATCTGCTCTATATGGAGTATGCCGGCACCGCGCCGGAGGCCGCGTGGGAACATGACTTCATCGATCCGCCCCTCCAGATTGAGAACGGCGAACTCATCCCATCGGATCTGCCCGGACTGGGATCAAAGCTGAATGAAGATGTACTTGCTTCTCGGCGTATCGGCTAAACATCTCAAAATAGGTAGGTTCGGTCGACATTTGACCAATTGAACTAGCCCGGTGTATTTGAGGAGACACCAGATTTCTGCAAATTTCTTGTCCTAAATCGGGATTGGCAGATCAAGGTATGAATCTCTACAGGCTCAACTGCCCGATTAACGGACCCCTAAGTTTTTATAGAAATTTTGCAAAAAGTGTTAGATTCTGTTAAATTCTGTTAGATTCTGTGTGTCAATTTGACAAATTGAACCCATCTGGTAGGCCTTGAAGCATTTTGAGACAATCGTATTGGCCGGTACCGCATTGGCGATAGTAAAATGTCAACACGCCCTAGAAAGGTAGAGTGATGCCGCAGTTACGACAGAAAATCCTCGTGCTTTATCTCCATACACCGGCTTTGGATAGCAATGTTGTGGCGTGGTCGATGTATGATGGGACGGGAGGCACGAACCCCACAACTGGTGATAGCGACAAACCTCCCTATAATTCCGTAGTTGAAGCTATGCAGCATGGGTGGCGTGTCGTTCAATTTCCACAGCAATTTCCTGCCTATCCGGGCATGGAATACAGTACTTCGTACCTCAGGTTTGAATACATCCTCGAAAAAATGGAGAAAATTGATGATTGATAAAACGTATCTGTTGGACTCCAAACAGATGGCACATTTTGTCGCCGATGGATACCTGCGCTTTGATGAATTAATCCCTACGGCCCTGAATGAAGCTGTCCATGCCGAGATGGAAGATCAAGGCATTGGACGTGGAACCGCGGGAGACCCTCTAAGCGAAGTTTGGCCTGAGCCTTCGCCTATCGGCGCTGTCTTTCGGCAACCTGAAGTTCAAGGGATCATCCACAGTCTGGTTGGACCCGATCCGCTTTACGACCACCACGCTGTTCATACCGTCAACGCCGGTAGAGATGTAGGACAACACTGGCATGCAGACGCGATTATCGACACGCGCATGCATTTTGACATTCAGTTCTTCTATTTCGCGCACGACACGCCGCGTGAGATGGGTGGGACAATGATTCTACCGGGCAGCCACTACCGTCGTGTCTGCGAGTCAGACATCGCTCGATACCAGAACTTTCTGGAGCAGCTGCCTGTCGTGTGCAAAGCCGGCACCATACTGGTGGTTCACCACGGTATCTGGCATTGTGCCCAACCCAATCAGACTGACCGTATGCGGTATATGTTCAAGTTAAGGCTAAATCCAACCGTGCGCCAGATGTGTCTCTGGAATACCGACGATCTTGATGACCCATCAATTCCGGGCATTTTGAACAAGAACCACAAATGGTACGGCAATGATGTCCGCCTTGAGATTGTCAACCGGATTAAGTTCTGGCGATTCTTGATTGGGGATGACAAGTTTGATGTGGGATATTGGATGGGGCGGCTCGAAAATCTACCAGAAAATGTGCTTGAAGCAGCGTGATATGTAAAATGCACACAGGAAACTGGCGGATTCAACGCTGCGATATGTGAGCGTTCTCGCCCTTATTTGTGTGTGCAAATTCTGCACCGCCCGGTAAAATCTGCATGACGAATAGCGCAGTGCCGTGTCTGGTTTTGCCGCCTACGCTTGCGTTTATCGGGTATTGTGCCAGTTGGTACAGTTCTTGCCACGGTTTCATCGTCTGACAACACTAATGTGAAAGTAGGCGGTGATATCATGGCACGAGAATTAACGCGCAAAAGTATCCATCTTTTGGGGTTAGTTGTTCCTATCCTGTATCTCTTTACATCGCGGGACTTTGCCATCATCGGCGTTGGCGGGCTTGTTGCCCTCGCTCTTGGAACCGAACTGCTCAAGGTTCTAGTCCCATCTGTCCGAGCCATATTTCTGCGTATTTTTTCCCCGATACTACGTTCGCAAGAACAGAAGGGAGGACCTACGGGTGCCACATACTTTCTTATCGGATCCTTCCTCTGCGTACTTTTCTTCGATAAAACGTTGGCAATCGTATGTCTCTGTTTCCTTACCCTTGGAGACCTCTGCGCAGCGTTAATCGGTAAGCAGTGGGGGCGAATTAAACTCTTTTCCCGAAAAAGTTTAGAAGGCAGCCTCGCCTGTTTCGTCGTGTGCGCTGCGGTTGCACTACTGATGAGACTCCACCCAGCCGTCGCAATTACTGGCGCGCTTGTCGCGACCGTTGTGGAACTCTTGCCCGTTGGAGTAGATGATAACATAACGATGCCTTTAGCTTCAGGCTTTGCAATGCACCTCTTGATCGCCAATTGGCAATTCTAAGGTTGCAACCGATGGAGGGATTGCTTCTCAATTTTCACAGATCTGGTAACAGGATCCACTATGTAGATATTGGCATGGTGGGGAAGGTCGTCCGCCACGATTCGGTCGAAGGCTATCAGCTTCCCATCGGGAGACCAGTCGGGGTGGAGGGCTTTTTTGTCGTTGTGTGTAGTATTCAACGCATAAAATACCTAATGGGTCAACGCATCTAAATGAATCGTGACCGCGGTTGATTCTCCTGCATCCTGCAAATAGACCTGATGCAGATATTCCTGCGTGATAAAGTGCCACGCATTGGGCGAGTAGCGATGTTTTATCCGATCCTCTGGTGAATACCCAAGCTGATGGAGCGCAGCTATTTCTTCGACATATTCGATAAAATGTATCGTAACCCCATTGACCTGCTCCTCGTAGTCCGCGTCGAAGAACAGTTTTACCATCGGCTTCCGTTCCCATTTATTAATCTGCCCGTTCTCTATCTCATACATCCTGTTATGGAGCTTGCCGATGATGTTTTCGACATCACCCTGCCCTTCTTCCCACCGATCCTCATGTCTTAACTCGCACGGGACCATCTTTTGCAGCAACTGATCCGCCGCTTTGGGTTCTGCGCCGGCGAGTTTCTGCACATCAATGACATACAGTGGCGGTGATACGCTACAACCGAACATAAAGAAACAGATAAGCGCGATTCCAAAGATAGCCATCGTTATGGTGAATGAGATACGAACTAACATATTTGAACCTCCTTCACTTAAGCACCGCTCACCTTTGCAGTGCGAGTGCCGGGTGGAACGATAGGATTTCAGGGTCAATCCAAGTAACGGGAGCGATCCTTCGTCTGACTCTGCCTTCGGCGAACGCGCACATCAGTTCTACCGCCTGATGCCTTTGCGTTTCCGTCTTACAGGTGATGTGATTAATGAGGTTGCCTCTGGATAGCATCATCATCGTATCGCCGGACTCTGCGACAGCGAGTCCGTACGAATATCTGACCAAGACTCTTACACCTTGTTTGGGTATGCCGTTAGTCGATCTCATCGTATTTCCTCCTCAGTTGTTAGAGAATCTTCCTGAAGATCTTTAATCCTTCTGTTTATAAACCTGGTGACGTTAGTTGGCTGGTCATAGATGATTAGGTTACTGCCTATCTCGTCAGCGTATAATGTGCTAACCCCTTTTTTCCCTGTTTTATCATAGACAGATATGCGATTAATCGTCTGATCGGCGCGTAGACCAATCGTTGCACCCCCCGCCTTATCAGACAGGCGTATCTCATTCCCCCTTGTCTCATCGAAGCCGAGTCCAATGGCTGCATTCCCCGCCTTGTCAAAGACGATTATGCCGGTACCTGTCTCACCGGTGTGTAAGCCAATCGCCCTTTTGCCCTTCTTATCGTAGACAACTATAAGATTCCGATTCTCACCGACGGTAAAGCGAATCGCATCATTCCCTTTACCGTCAACCACCGTCAGCCCTGTATACACAATATACTCGCCGCGTTTCTGTGCGTTCAACGACGGGGAAAAGATTGACACTGCCATCCCCACCAAGGGCATCGCCGCACCCAGCACCATGTATCCTAACTTCTGCTTGTAATTCATCACGATCCCTCGCTTTCTTCGGTTTGGCTTGTTACAGACAAGATTGTTAAGATTTTCAGTGGTTCATTATGATGGGGTGGTTCCAAACAGGTAGGCTTTACCCAACTTCGCGAGTGCTTTGCGGGACAGCTGGCTGACCCGACCCTCACTGAGACCAAGCCTGTCAGCTATCTCAACAGCTCTGAGTCCTTGATAAAACTTCATCTCCAGGACCATCCGCTCTTTTTCGGATAAACACTCTAGCAGTTGGGGGAGTGCCATCTTGAAAATCTCGAGATCCAGATGCCGTATGGCAGTATCTTCGACGCTCTCGCGCAAAAGGGACTCGGCGACTAGCTCGTCGATCAATCGATTGACCTTCTGGTGTTGTGCACCGTCATCGCCTTCAAGGGCAGAATAGGGTATGGCTTTCAGGTCTTTATCGCGCTCGTTCCAGAGCGTGGCACACACACGGGACCGGATAAACGTGCCGAGGCTCGCACCGCTTGGGTGGTTTTGGTCATATTTTGGATCGTTTTCAACGATGGTAAGATAGGCGAGTTGATGCAGATCCGCTTTGGCGGGTTTAAGTCGGTCTGAACCACAGGTGACGCAATCGACGCATCGGACCACCGACTCGGCTGCGCTCAGCGGTTGGTTTTTGGTGATATGGAAGGGACAATTTTTAGAATAGTGGGGACCGCGGTGAGGTGTCATCGCTATTCCTCCGTCGTGGCGGTTACATCTAACGATATGTAACAAGCCTGTTAAGCGCTGCTCATCTAACAGCTGAACAGTGCGTTGTGAGGAAAGTGTACCTATAAACGTTTGCGGTTTGCCTCCAAAAATGCAAGTCGCTATATATTATATCGGTTTCATACCAAAATCTTTAGCTTTTTTTTTAACAAAAACGGTCTACTCACTCCTTCTTCTCTGTGGTGTGGGCGGCGGTGCTGCCTTTTGAATCGCTTTTGCTTCATCATTAAGCCGCCGTTTTGAGATTTTCAAACGCATCTTGCTTTTTTTAATGGTTGCCGTAAGCAACAAAGCTCACTTGAGTATCAGCATCTTCCGTGTTTGGGAATAATCACCAGCATTGAGGTGATAGAAATAGACACCGCTTACCACATTTTCACCGAACTCATTTCTGCCGTTCCAGTGAACCGCTCTGCCGCGAGTGGCGTATGTCCCGACGTGCTGATACCCCAAATCGAACCGACGGACGGGCTCACCGTTTGAATCGTAAATTGAGAGAACCACCTCCGAATCGGTAGAGAGTTGATATGGGATCCACGTTTCGGGGTTAAACGGGTTGGGATAGTTTTGCATTAACATCGGCTTATCAGGGAACAGTTCCGTCATCAAGATCCGTTCCGCAACAAGATTGACCGGAATCGCGCGTGGCCGCGAATCCGCCAGTTGGACCGAAACCAACTGGACGGGCAAGGTCGGTAGTTGGGTCTGTTTGACATCAAAAACGAGTGTCGCCAATGCCCCTTCAGCCGCGACCCCTTCGGTTACGCCTTGCCGCGTCTGCATTAGTTCCAGTTGTGTTCCTTGTTGGGAGACATTCCAATAACTCTGTTGCAGCGCATCTGCCAGCTGCGGGCTTGGTGAGGCGGTCAGAAGTTCCAACACCGTCGAATCATACTGGATTGAGAAATGGTAGCCGTAGAGATCAGCAATCGCTGTGGCGTCGATTGAGACTGTCAACTGTCGTCTATCGGTTGCACTCGGCGTCATCAGAAGCCGCAACTCCCCTTCGGGCGAGACCGATCGGAGCTGTCCAAAATCAGCGATGGGCGTGGCGTTAATGAATGTCTCGCCGAAATGTTGACCGACAAGCACCAGATCAAAGATGTCCACCACCCCATCTTGATTCACATCATAGGGCGGAAACAGTCCGAGTTCGCTGCCCCCCTCGATCGTTAAGGTGAGCGTGTAGCTAGAATCCTCGTCACTCTCTCCGAAAAAAGAGGTGACCTCAACATAGTAAGTGCCGGTCGCAGGGATCGTAAATCCGTTTCGTAGCTCATCAAAATCGAAAATATCATCCGCCGGTTCATCAAACCCGCTCCAGAAAGACGCCGTCAACCGCTCTAAGTCGGAGTCATACAGCGTCACCATCACACCGAAGAACGGGGCTTGGGGGTTTAACTCCACATTTAACGTAACGATTGCGCCCGCTATCGTGTCAAACTGAAACGCATCGGCATCCCCGTCAAAACTGATGATCCCCTCAACAGGCACACCCGATGTGATAGGCGTCGGATCGCCCCTCAGACCATCGTGATCATCGTCCTGGAGTTCGCCTTCAGAGAGGGTGAGCGTATAGGTGTAATCCTCGTCTGTCGGGGAACCCCTACCGCTGACTTCGACACAATAGCCGCCATCGACACCGATTTCAAAGCCCTCAATCTGCACGTCTGAGCCATCGAAAGGGGTCTGGGTAGAGAGTAACTCATTACCCAATTCATCTAACAGGCGGAGGGTTGTAAATGCAAACTCGCTGCTGCTTTCGACGGCAAGGTGCAAGCTGATGACATCGCCCGCAGCGGCATCGAACCGAAACCCGTCGGCATCTTCGTCAAAGGGATTCTCTGGATCGGTAAATAGATTGATCACTCCCGTTACAGGTTCGTCCCGGACTAATGGCGTCTCCTCGCCGCTACCGCACGGCGCATGGTCGTCAACATTTTCTTTTATCGACAACGTATAAGAATAGTTGACCCCACCAAAAGGGGCGTTCAGTTTCGGCGGGGCGATGTTACTCACTGCGAGCAGATATGTCCCATCGGCGGGTAGTTCTTCATTCACGCGGGAATCTATCCCACTCGGATTGCGTTCGGGGAACGGTCCAAAAAGAGAGGCGACATCGTCGTTTTTGGCAAGCAGAACACCATCCGGTCCATAAACGACCAGGAGCGAATCGAGGTCGGAATCGTCCGTCTTAACTGTGATGTTGATCAGTTCCCCTTGTTCACCGTCAAATGAGAAGAAATCGGTATCGCCACTGAACTCAATGAAACTCTCTACCGTATCACCAATCGCTACAGCGGTTGCCGATTCCGGTGTATCGCCGTGGTTGTCGATGATAAGCGCGAGCTGATAATCGTTGGTTGCACCGTTGACGCCTGAAACAGCAATTAGATAATTGCCCGGTTCCAGTTCAAGCGATGTGACCGCTTTTGTCTCAAAGCTAACCAGCGCGACACCCGTGGGTCCGGTCAAGGTGAGCATCAACTCTCCGTAGATCGGTTGGAAATCTATGCCCACCCCCACCTGCATCGGGTCGGTTAACTCAAATTGATAGTAATCCACATCGTCGCCTGTGTGGATAGACACCTCCCCGTTGATAAACGGAAGCTCAACAGCAGCAGCGGTGTCCGCGGTGTCGTTTGTCTCGAAGTCGTCCGATGCCAATGTCGGTGGCGTAAGGAAGCCGCGATTCTCCATAACTCCCAAGATGAGATCTGAATTGACGCCGCCGTTTAGCTCCTGATCCGCTGTAAAGAGTGCGGATGCACCATCGACAAATTCTGTGTCGGACGATAGATAGAAATGGCTTTCGATAACCAACCGTATCGACCCGTCGCGTCCGAGTGCTTGGAAAAGCTCCCATAACGACGCAGACCACATCTCGCCGTCGTCGTGGGGGAGCCCTACCAGATCTTCGGGGTAGTGCTTGTGACCATCTACGGGACGGGTTAAATACTCAGGAGCTTCTAAACCCGCCCAGTCAAAAACAAGCGTATCACCGAAACCGTCGCTGACCGCGCTGAAAAAACTGGCTGCCAGAAAATCGCTAAACCCTTCGTGTATCGCACCCCCTTCGCCGATGTAGATGCCGGACACCTGTCGATCCAGAACCGCATGACCGTATTCGTGGATAATCACTTCGGCATCTTCGGCGGTATCGACACCGCCATCCCCGAAGTTTATTGAGCCGTCGCTGTCGTCGTAGAACGCATTGTTTGATTCATTGACGTGGACATTGGTCGGGAGCTGCCAATCGTCTACGAAATCGAAGCCGAGCCCTTTCAGATAACGACCCACCGCATCGACGTGATAGTAGACCATCACTTCCTCGAATCGGGGATCGTCGCGCAGGTAGTTGTATTCCAAGGGCGGTTCGTTGGCACGTTCGGGGGTCAATCGCGTGCTCACGTATCGCCCATCCAGAAAACCGGTCCCGTCCAGTTCGGGGAGTATCACATCGGTGTAGGCTTCATCGGGGATCGCATCGGCAGAATCGTCCTGATCCATCAGTGTCAAGTCTTTAAGCGCGACAACGGGATTCGGGTTAAACACGCGACCCCGTCCGTCCGCAAACCGAAGCACACTCCGTCGATGTAACGGCGCACCGGTGTGGGCGTCTATGATATACTCCCAACCCGCTAACGGGCGATGGAGGTGCACGATCACGCGGTAAGCGAGGTGATACGCACCATTGCGAGCAGGGAAAATGACCAACCCCGCCTGCGACGGCTTCCGCAAATCAATCGCACCCGACTCGGCGAGGGCGATGCTTATCGCCTGTTCCGCTGAAAGTGATGCCGATGTGCTTATGTCGATTTGGGGGAAGTAGTTGTTGTGGATAACCCGGATCTGATCACTACGATTGGTATGGACGGAGATTGATGCGCCATACACTTCGACCCCTCTATGGTATTGGTGGAATCGGATATGCCTGCCCGTTAAACTGTTCTGGACCGCTTTTAACCGTAACTCGACCGTCGGATCGGTCATCGCAAACAGGTCGCAGTAGTCGCTAAGGCATTGGCGCGCCGATGTTTCTGGCGTCCCCACGGGTGCGGGTACGGTCAGATTGTAGAGGCTCCGCACCGTCCCTCTGTCCTGATGCCAGCGAACGCGAACTCCGGTGGCTGAAGCGGATCTTATTCGCTGTAATGTCGATGCCGCTTTGAGTTGAAGCTCTTGTCTTGCACCCGTTTTGGCATAGACCCCTGATGGAATAGATACCAACACTACACAGAGTGCCAACACTATCGGTAAAGCCCGAATCGACTTTTTTATGTGAAATAAGACAGATTGCTGTTGCATAAGTCCTCCGTTTTGTCGAATGTTGTCTACTCAAACGCTTCCAATACGCCATTTTCTACTATCAACGTGACCGGATCATACACCGGATCGCCCACCGCGTCAAAAGAGAAGCTGCCCAACACTGTATCAAAGCCCTCCGTCTCAGCGAGTGCATCACGAACCGCGTCCGATTCGATTGAGCCGGCACTGGAGATTGCATTCGTCAGGAGATAGACCGAGGTGTAAGCCAACGCGCCGAACAGGTTAGGGTCCGATTCATATTTTGCACGGAAGTTGCGAACAAACGCCTGATTGTATGGGGTGTCCGCCTCGATAGACCATGCGGCAACGGTGATAACTCCTTCGGCGGCATCGCCCGCTTTCTGCCCCTCGGTCGAACTGAGCAACGGCAGAATTATGGGAACAGATGTATCTATGCCCACCTGACGTGCCTGAACCATAATCTCCGGCATATCAAACGGTTGCACTGAGACCATGATGGCATCCGGAGCGAGTGCCTTGATGCGTGTCAGTGATTCGGTATAATTGCTGGCGCGGAGGGGGACCGTTTCAGTAGTTAAGACCTCAACACCGAGTGAGTTAAGCGATTCGGCAAAGATAGCGTCGGCACTTTGTGAATAAACGTCATCGCTTGTGGCAAGGCTGACCTCTCGAAAGGCTACGGTTGTCAAAAACATCCAGAACTATTACCAGCCATCACCAGAAATACTAACCCTCGCCGCGCGTTCAACGATAACGATAAAGCCTTGCCCCTCCTTGACCTCAATATCACCAGGATCGTTCGCCCGTGCGACCAGCTTAAACTCTCCCGCTTCGGTCAGTACAATCGCAAGGGTGTTGTCCAAAAATCCATCAAGTGTCAACAGGTCACTCACACGGGTTATCCTTTCATCTTTCAAGGGCAGTCCCAAGAGGTTAAGCCCAGCGTACAGGACAACGGTGCCTTCTTTTTTACCCATCAACAGCGGGTTGCCGTTGAGACGAACCGAGACAGGCACCAACATACCGACCAAAATCCCCATGCCGTCGGTCAAGGCTCGGTCGCCGGGACCATTTTTGGCGGCATCACCGAAATACGCAAACCACTCTTGGGCGACGGGATCGTAGGTGATAAGGAAGTTGACGGTCGATCCCCCCAGCGCATCGTAAAGATCACCGATTGTAATAATAGTTTTTGTCAGCCCGTCAACGGTTACCACTTTCAAAGGAATATGGATCAAGCTCAACCCCGCAGGCAGTGCTAACAGATATTCTGCTAGCACCGGCTTGAGGTTGGAAAAGTGGACTTCAACCCCTCGGCTCTGGAGCGCGGGGATGTGGATGTTTATCGATGTGTCGCTGAGGGGGTTTTCACTCACATTCACTTCTTCGCCTTGTCCAAGCCCGCTATTGGCAACCAAAGGTGAGATGTCAGAGATGTTGTTGTTCCAAAGCCTCACAGAGAACAGGTTGGTCAGTCCTGATAGAACCGTGATGTCGGATATGGCGTTGGTCCCAAGTTCCAATATGACCAAATTGATAAGTCCTGCTAAGGGCGAGAGGTCTCTGATCTGGTTCCCCTCGAGGTCCAGCCGGGTGAGCTGAGTTAAGCCCTCCAGCGGCGAGAGATTTGAAATAGAATTACTGTTGATAAAACGACCTTCTAACGCTACATACGCATCACCCAAATCAAGTCGTGCTAAATTCGTCGCGGCTTCAAGTCCAGCCAGATCGGTAATGTCGGCGTTAGGGGCTCTAAGTTCGGTCAAGGTTGCCATCTCCGTCTGAGTGATGGGTGCACCGCCCCGTTTGCCCAAGGTGTCCTCAATAGCGGCGCGGAGATTGGGGTCAGTAATAGATACAGTTTGGGCAGATGTAAAGCCCACCCCAACAGTCAGTAGCAAATTGATTAGCAGCACTAAACGCAATATCATAAAATCTCCCTAACAGATAAGAGCTACCACTTGTGAGATTGACTATCATAAGTATTGGCGGCAATCACCCTCTGGCTATGGTGGGTGCCGTGACTCACTAGAGAACCGGTGCAAATTGACCGCCATAAGTCTGTATCTAAGAGCCTGTTTGAAAAGTCATTTTGGGTAACATAATTTACCCTGAAACCGAGTTTTTTTCTTGGTCTCGCCTGTCCCGCCTGTCTCAATTCATCGGGGGGACAGACTTCAAAACTCGGTTTCTTCGCCAATTCAGAAGGGCATATACTATTCAACGACATATTATCACTGTATTCAGCAAACCGTGTCATGGTAAGGGTTTGGTTCCACCGACGGACCGGTAGACCCACCCTCTATCCCCCAACGCGGCTCGCTGTGGGTTGACAATTTTACAGCACTTTAGGACAGATTCTTGCTTTTTATAACAGGTTCTAAGCTATTTTATTAACTCTATTACCCCGCAACCGATCCGTGCGCCGGCGTTACCCGATGGCTGTGAGGTAAAATCATCAGCGCCCGCGTGGACGATGATACCCTTGCCTACAATATCAAGGTCAGAGCCTGTTCCTATTTCCCATAGGTTCGTCGTCAACTCAAACGTTCCTATCCCGTCTTCATCGACTTCTATATTGCCCAAGTCGCCGAGATGAAACTCCCCTACACCCCATTTGCCGTGAGGGGCGTCCGTCGGATTCCAATGACCGTCAGCGGATGAACCATCAGGTGCGCTGCAATCGCCGGTTTCGTGAATATGAACGGCGTGGAGCCCCGGAGAGACTCCCTCAATCTCAATGAAGACCGTGATTGCATCGCCTTCTTGCATGAACATCGCTATACCAGTTAGGTCGCTACCGCTCGCAGCACCGATGATAGCTACCGCCTCGGTTAACGTGGTTAGGGTGAGTATTTCGTCTATTGCATCGCAACTGACAAAAGTGAGACAAACGAATACCAGCAACAGTAACGGCTTACTAAAACGGACTAAACTGCTTTTCATTGGTAAATCCTCCTTAATCAAAGTTGGCGGCAGTCAGCCTCTGCATTGACAAACCACAGGAGGCTCAAAGGTACCTCAACGTGTTGTCAAGCTGACTGCCATAAGGTGGGAATGTCCCATAATTCGAGTTAGTCAATACGAAGTTGCTTCTCCACGCCGTTGACGCTGATTTTATAATCGCCCGGCGACAAGATTCCAAGATAAAACGTCTCGTAATAGGCTCTCGCCGCCTGAGTGCACCCCACACCGTCTCGTATCGTCGTTAGTGTTGTGAGGTGAATAGTAATCGTATCGCCTTCCTGCTTTTGAAGGGTCTCATGATGCTCGGTGCGGCTCCCGCCCACGTCCCCGGACACCCACACGAAGACTTCCCTCGGATTATCCGATGCGAGCAGCACCGCTACGCCTATGATAGGCATATCTTCGACAGTCTACTCGATGATACGCCCATCTGATATGCCGTAGGGGTTGATTTGGGTGAACATCGCAAAATTCGTGTCATATAGGACCGCCGATAGCAGGAGCACAGCGACGATATAACCTTCAAGGCGCGTCATTGCCTTTGTCATAAAGATCCCTTTTTTAATCTTTCATTCTTTCAGTCGTCTTCTCTGTAAGCCCCCATTCGCGTTTGCCTATATCAGCCATAGGTTGAAAGACAAGACCTTTACGTGCAAGGGACTCCAGAACACCATGAATCAGCGGATATGAAACACTAGCGATTTGTGAAGCAGGAATATCTATCCGCCTACTAATTTCCCCGCCCCGGAGGGGTACGCCCGCCTCATGCAAAACATCTAACACCACCTCTTCTAAATCAGTCAAAGCACGTTTAGCGATTTGCTTCCGACGCACGACCTCCATAGCTGATCGCCTCCTTTTTCACAAATTGCTCCCCTTTTCCGCAGAAACTCGATTTGCGAAATATCCTATAAGCCCCATTATCAGACATCTCTGCTGCTCATCCCCGTAGATTGACGATCGCTTCGTTCTCACTGTTGAAATGTTTGAACGTCGTAATCAGTTTCGCCATGACAAAGGGGTTACTGATGTTCTTACTGATGTTGATTATACCGACCTGTCCACCTCTTTGTGCGATTGATAAATGGGATCCCACCAACGCGCCGATGCCGACGCTATCTATCCGGGAGACACCGGCAAAGTCAAATACGAAGTTGGGCGATTCAGTGCTGCCTTTTATTTCGTCGATAATTGCGTGTTTGAACGCATTGCTTGCTGGTCCAATGATGCTTCCGATTGGTTTCATGACAATGACGCCATCTCTGTTTTTGATATGAATCTCCATCGGCTCCTCCTTGCAGACAATTCGATAAGAGGACTTATAGGACGATTTTCAACTGTGTTATGGCTCGCCGGGTGAATCAATGATGCTTTGTCATTGATCTGACAATTCTGAATCACCGACGTTTGTTAGGAATCTCAAGATGAGACTCAATTCAGGTTGATGGGTGCGGTAATAACGGTGTGTCTGTTTGCTTTGAAACGGTGGGGGTGCCCCGAAAGACACCCCATCTATTTTCCCTGCGGGGGTATCCCCCATCAGAAATCCCCGATTCCTTAGGGCAGTTTTACCTGCCCTACGCCTTAAAAGTTGTTCTAGCTTCCTATCGCTCGAAGATTGACGATCGCTTCGTTCTCACTGTTGAAATGTTTGAACGCCGTAATCAGTTTCGCCATCACAAAGTAATTTTTGAGGCTGGTGCTGAGGTTCGTGACCCCGACGACTCCGCCCTGTTGTGCGATGGATACATGCAACCCTATTATCACGCCCACAGCGGAACTATCTATCCGCAGGCAATCGGCAAAATCAAACAGAAAATTGGTTGATTCAACGGCATCTTGTAGATGGGTTTCAATCACCTGTTTGAGCTCATTGCCTGCCGGACCGACGAGTGTGCCCTGAGGCTTTAAGACGATAACACCATCTCTATTTTTGACATCAATAGTCATTATTCCTCCTTCTCTCAATGTTTTTGTGTGCCGATATACTCTCTAAGAAAGGCTTCATGTTCGGGCGACGGGTTCCCGGTCAACGCAACGGTTCGCTGCGGGAAAAGTGTCTATTTATTTTTAGAATTCACCATAAACCATCTAAGCGGTTAAAATTCCTTGCAATCCGAAATTTAAAACTTCATCTAAGATTTGATCCAGTTGAGAAATAGCTTCCGCGTCTGAAAAAACGTGATTGACCACCTCTTTCATGCAGCCTAGAACGCAGCAGGCAATCACCTTCGTGTTGCATTTTCTCACTAAACCGAGTTCAATTCCGTGTTGGAGACTAGATTCGATCATGCCTAGCGCCGTCTCATAAAATTCTCGCAACTTACCGTCAAACTCACTGTCCAAACCGCCGGTGCAATTCAATACAATCTGGGTCATGTCCCGATCTTCTAATGCAAGCATGATAATCGATCGCAGGATACTTTTCAACTGTTCTAATGAAGTGGCTGAAGGATCTAAATCAAGCCGCTTTATAACCCCTTCAAGTTCTCTAACGAGCTCGTCGAGAATGTTATTAAAGATATCCCTTTTGCTTTGAAAATAGAGATAAAACGTACCCCTAGCGATACCTGCTCGCTGGATGATATCTGAGATACTCGCTTGATGATACCCCTTCTGCGAAAAGACCGCTTTCGCACAGCGTATCACAATTTTCTTTCGTTCTTCCCTTAACACGCTTGACCTTCTCCAATCTGTTTTACATTAAATTTAACGCACGTTGCTGGACGTGTTGATATTTACTTTAAACTCCCACTGCTCTCTTTAGATCGCTTTTGGGTTCCAACCGCACCTGGAAACCTAAGCCTGAAAGGATACTCAGCAGGTTATCCAAACGAGGGTTGTGCTTGCTCGCTAACACATTGTACAGGTGTTCACGACTGATACCTACACGCTTGGCAAGCTGTCCGATACCCCCTTGTGCCTGAGCGACATCGCGCATTGCCAATAGCAAGGCATCTGTGTTGCTATCCGCTTCATATGCCATGAGTGCTGCTTCCAGATAGGCTTGTGCCTCGTTTGGGTCAGCAAGTGCTTTTAGCAGATTCTTTTTGAAGATTGTTGTGTGTTTCAGTACCGTTTCTCTATTCATCAATTTGTTTCCTTAGTTCTTTCCAATAGTCTTTTGCTCTTTGAATGTCTCGCCTTTGTGTTTTCTTAGATCCACCGCAAAGCAGGACTACTATCACACGGTCCACTACCCAAAAGTACATCCGACGATAGCCCGGTCCGTAATGAATTCGCAGTTCGTACAGGTCCGCGGTCAATCGTTTATAATCTCCAAAATTTCCCAGATGTAACCTGTTAATTCGTTTCCGTATGATGGCACGGGTCTTTCTATTCCGGTAAGAGTTGACCCATTCCTCATAAGGTTCGCGTCCATCTAGCGTCACGCAATTGCGTACATCTTGAGGGATTATTTCCATAACAGCCTAAATTGTAATATTTTTATTACAATATGTCTATAAAAAAGGGGTTCCCATTTTAGGGTCCAATTTCAATGCGGTCAATGTGGCTGCTATCAAATAGTGGGCCTTAGAATTAATGAGACGCTCCAAATCCCGATTTATCGAGTCCCGTTCCGAGGATCCTGATGAATCGGGGCAGGCTAAGTCGGCACCGGTGCGGTTAGAAACCGCACCTACCGGACCCGATACATCCCCGATGAATCCCCGATGAATCCCCCGATAGGATCGGGGCAGGCAGGCGGGATCGAAACCGAGGAGCGAAGGTGTCTGTTCATTTTTAGAATTCATTAAAAGAAATCTCTCAGCCAAGAAACAGGGGAAAGCGAGAGACACTACCGGGCACTTGAAGACACAAAGCGCAATTACTCACCATTTATGCACCAGACCGATATCAATATAGACAATCGAAGCACCGGTGTGATAAAATTCATTGGGGTGAATCGGATGAGTTTAATATTAAAATGTCTAACTGTTCCACCTTTTCAATCGAACTGTTGGATTCTCGGTTGCAGTGAAACGCACGTAGCGGTCGTTATTGATCCGGGCGACGCGGATGGGGTCCTTCAAATGCTGCAAGCGCATAAATTAACGGTCAAATACTTGATACACACGCATGGGCACCTCGACCATGTTTCCGCTACCGCTGTGATTCAGCAACAGACAGAGGCGCCGGTACTTATCCATAGAGCAGATCAGATTCTTTTGGATAATCTGGAATTACAGGGTAACATGTTTGGACTCGCAGCACCAGAACCACCAACGATAGACAGGTACATCTGTGAAGGGGATAAGATTGATTGGGCAGGGTATATCCTGTCTGTGATTGAAACCCCCGGACATAGCCCCGGCGGGATCTGTCTGAATCTTGAAAACGAGAAAATCCTTTTCGCAGGGGATACGCTCTTTCAGGATAGTATCGGCCGCACTGACCTGTGGGGTGGTGATTATCAACAGTTGTTAGATTCAATCTGCCAAAAGCTCTGGCAGCTTGACGACGATACGGTTGTTTGCCCCGGACACGGGGCTCGTACCACGATCGGCAGGGAAAAGCGGGAAAACCCATTTCTTCAAGGACTGTAGCAGCTATGAGTAGATCCGAACCAAAATACGGAATCGCCATATTCAAGGACGTGATGGTATCGATGCGCGATGGCGTACGGCTGGCGACTGACATCTATCGACCTATCCTCAACGGAGAGATAGTACCAGGCGCGTTTCCCACTATCCTCGGACGTACCTCATACGACAAGAACAGCCCGCAAATGTGGGTAGAACCGGTAGCTGAGTTTTTTACCCGCCACGGATACGTGACCGTCATCCAAGACTTACGGGGTCGCCAGCGTTCCGAAGGCACGGGGCAATACTTCCACACAGCCAATCCTACTGAAGGCCCCGATGGCTACGATACTGTGGAATGGATCGCCGACCAACCTTGGTCGAATGGACGTGTCGGGACCGTGGGCAGCTCACACGGCGCAATTGTCCAGAGCGTGATGGCGTTGCACCAGCCGCCCCACTTGACCGCAATGTGGCAGGATGTAGGTCCCACCAACATTTACGCACACGAGGCGCGTGAAGGTGGGGCAATGGCACTCCACATGTTCGGTGCACTATTCCTCCACGCCCACGATTCACAAGAGATTCGCGACAACCCTGTAGCGAAGGATTCGATCGCACAGGCGATGGAGCGTATGCGTGAATTGGTCTATTCGACCCCCTTCAAGCCGGGCCACACGCCGCTTGCGTCGGTTCCCAACCTTGAACAGACGCTTTTCAACTACTACTATCGTGGCGAATATGATGAATTTTGGCAGCAGGAATGCTGTGACCAAGAGCGCTACTTTGATCGACACATAGATGCGCCTTCAGTGTTCAGCGGCGGTTGGTATGATCCTTTTTCAGTTGCCACGACCAACTACTTTACGACGATGCACAACCAAAACAAGACCCCCCAATGCTTGGTGATGGGCCCCTGGAATCACGGTGCCATGCGGGGCGCGGGAGCGTCTTATGTGGGTGACGTTGACTTCGGAGCCGATGCTGCGTGGGGCGACGAGATATACAATCAGGAACGTCTCTGCTGGTTCGATCGTTGGCTGAAGGATGCGCCCAACGGCTTGGAAGATGACCCGCCGGTGCGCATCTTTGTGATGGGTGGTGGTGATGGCAGACGTAACAGCGAGGGACGTTTGAATCATGGCGGTGAGTGGCGATCAGAAAAGGAGTGGCCCCCAGCCCGCACGAAACATGTCACATATTACCTCCATGCAGGTGGAGAGCTGAAGCCGGATATGCCCGGCGCGACTGACCCACCGGTCCGTTTCAGCCACGATCCAGACAATCCGGTGCCGACGATCGCTGCAAACGTCACTGGGTTTTACGAGCAGGTAGCGTTGGGCGAAGGAATGGCCCCACAGTACACGCCGCCCAGAGCACGGATGCGTAGTATCATTATGGATGGCGCAGCGCACCAGAAGGAAGAACCCGGTATCGTAGGGGCTAAACCGCCGTATCTCCCTCTTGCGGTGCGGTCGGATGTCCTCGTATTTCAAACACCACCACTGGATGAAGATATTGAGGTGACCGGGGCGATGATGGTGAAACTGTGGATCTCATCTTCGGCGGTGGATACCGACTTCACGGCTAAGCTGATTGATGTTTATCCATCAAACGAGGATTATCCCGCTGGCTACCACATGAACCTTGTTGATTCTATCCTCCGTATCCGTTACCGGGAGGGTTGGGAGCGAGAACAGTTGATGGAACCGGGTGAGGTTTATCAGGTCCAAATCGCCCTGCCGCCGACCTGTAATCTCTTCAAGGCAGGGCACCGGATTCGGGTCGATATATCGAGCAGCAACTTCCCGCGATTTGATATCAACCCGAACACCGGCGAGCCGATGGGACGGCATACGCATACCGTCGTGGCACAGAATACGGTGTACCTTGACTGCAACCATCCTTCGCACATCGTTCTGCCTATCATTCCCTGGTGAACGGAAAATGAAGTTAGCCCTTGCTCCACATAATCCGTATTGGGGGCAGCCGTCATACGTAACAAGTCACCAGATAACAGGCACAAGATCCGCTTCGCGGATATTCTCGTCGTAGGTGAGCAGAGCGACGCTTTCTCCTTGGTCAATCAGAACCAAAGTAGTTGCAGCAATTTGTCGGTCATGCATCTCATTGATTTCAGTTAGCGATAAAGTTCTGTCAAGGATGGTACGGTCAAGCGGAGTAACGGTCACGCGGGGATCTGTATCGATCATTAGGAGGAAGGCGGCAACACTCGGAATGCTCGTTCTACCGCGTTCGATAATCCAGCATACTTCGGCGAGAGCTGTAATGGGAAGGATTAATTCACTATCAAAGTTGGATAAGATTTGCATAGCATTTGGTCCAAGGCGGGAATCACCCGCGATAAACCAGACCATTGCGTGTGTATCTACAACATATTTACTCCGCATCTTCAAACTCCGGTTCGCCTCGCCACTCAGCTAGACGGAAATCATCTTCATTAGTTTTCGTTTCCCCGGCGAACTGACCGAAAGTCATTATTCGGGATTGCGGCGAATGAACTGAAGACAGAGGAGTGCTAGGATTCTTTTTTGTCTTTAGGAAGATAACAAGCACATCAGCTTGCTCAACGTTATCGGGAATTTCTGCCAGCTTGATTTCCCCGTCACGATAATCCCCTTCCACGGTCAGAAGCATTACGATTCACCTCACATTTCAGTTTAGTAACCCTAAATTGTACTGTACACTGTGCCGATTGTCCAACGAAATCATAACTGATGCGAAGGCTTCATTATGTTAACATCTCATAGAATTGGAGTTTCCTATGCAAACAGTGCGTGTGGCAACCTTTGATGGTCCTGGCGCGGAACCCCAGATCCAGACTGTTCCCCGACCAAATGTTCCCGACAAAGCGGCGCTAATCGAGATTGGTGCCTGCGGCGTGTGCGGTACCGACCTACACATCCTCAAAGGGCATTGGCCCAAACCCCTCCCTTGGCCCTTTACGCTGGGGCATGAATTGGCTGGCGTGGTTGTCGAAAAGGGGCCTGCCTTGGAGGTGGACTTCATGGGAAACCCGCTGGAAGTTGGGAGCAAGGTCATGCTGCCGCCGCTGATGCCGTGTGGGGAATGCTACTATTGTGCCCACTACCCGGAGCACGCCAACCGCTGCCTCAACCCTACCTACTATGGTCGCTATCTGCCCTTTGACAAGCCACCTCACTTGTGGGGCGGATGGGCAGAGATGGTCTATGTTGACTTAGAGATGTTACCCGCCACAAAAATCTACCGTTTGCCGGGCGACATGTCGTTGATGTTGGGGGCACTGACGGAACCCTTAGCCTGCTGCATCCGTGCGCTTAACCGCGCCGCATCTATCAACGGTTTCCGGTTCGGGGATACCGTCGTCATCCAAGGTTCAGGTCCGATCGGGGTGTTAATGATTACCGCCGCCAAGGAGATGGGGGCGGGGCGTGTCATCATGGTAGGCGCACCTGAGAATCCGAGACTGGCGTTGTGTCGTGAGTTTGGTGCAGAGGCGACCGTGTCGATCGAGGAGCATACGACACCACAGGCTCGGATTGACGCTGTTCGCGAGATCGTCGGCGGTTTTGGTGCTGACCTTGTAATTGATTGCAGCGGTCACCCCTCAGCGGGTCCAGAGGGGATCGAAATGCTTCGGGACGGGGGAACCTATGTAGAAATGGGGCAGTTCACCGACGCGGGATCCATTGAAACGAACTGGCACCGCATCTGCATCAAGGACATAAAGTTGGTGGGAAGTTGGGGAATTACCGCCAACGACCTTCCCGCTGGCATCGACATGCTTGATCGAGCCCGCGACCGTTACCCTTGGCGTCGGATGCAAACAGAATTTCCCTTCACTCAAGCGGGGGTGGCAGACGCGGTGCAGAGCGCGTTAGAGATGCGTTGCGTCAAAGCCACCATCCTGCCAAATGCATCCAGCGATTAATCCCGCCAAGTCGGGATCTATTCACCTGAAGATTCATTGCCGAGCATGATTTCTACCTGATCTGGCGGTGAGTAGAAGTAGGAGCCAGCCTTCCAATCACCAATATCTCCAACCAAACGCCGTTGTCGTGGTGTGCACCGCTCCAATAGTTCCGACGAGGGCTTTTCAAAATCAAACGCCCGCATACATTGATGGACGTAACAATAAATCAGCGTTTTGCGGGGCTTGTCCGATCTGTTTGCAACAAAACCGTGCCACATCGCGTGAGGAAAGATAGCCAGATCGCCTGCCTCTACACATAGTGGCAACGCTTCAGGGATATACGGTCCCTCTTCAAAACCGCCGTCTGGGAAGAGGCGGTTGTGGCTGCCGGGAACGACCGTGAAATTTCCCATATCCGGTTCGGGTAGATCGGTCAGGAAATATTGGAACTTTATCTGGAATGGGAGACTGCTCTCACTCACCCGTATCTGGCGCATCGCCTGACCGCCATCTGTGTGCAGCAGTCCCTTGCCTTCGGGGTCGGTCGGTCGGACAATTACCTCCGACATACTTAGGTGTATATAGGGGCTCATCAGTTCAAGCACGATCGGAAACGTCACGGGATGATCCATTAGATCAACAAAGATGTCGTGTTCTTCCATGACGTTTCGTCGATCCAATCCTGCGTCCGGCTTCACGTCCGGTTGTTGTAGATGTTCCTCGTACATCTGATCCACGACGGCTGTCAGGTTCTCAATCTCCTCTGGAGACAGGATGCCTTTCAGAACGAGATAGCCATCTTCTTTCCACTGTTTCTTCTGTTTATCGGTTAAGACACTTTCCTGTCCTTCGATTAATGGAGCTATGTCCACGGCGACCTCCTTGAGGATTCCTCAAAATAGATTTTGATTCATAGAGCCAGTGAGTTAAGACAGAATTGCCAGTTTATCTAACAATCGCAGGGTGTAGAATGGCACTTGGGACAGCCATCGGCATAAATTTTTGCAGCTTCGGTTAGATCGACACCGAGTAAACTGGCGAGTGTTGACATCCACGCAAACACGTCAGCGAACTCAGCGCGAAGTCGTTCTATATCCCGTTCCTCACGCCGAATCTCTTTGGCAAGTTCGCCAACCTCTTCAGTAAACCAAACAAATGTGCCCTCTACACCGCGCTCAGCATCTCGATTATAGTATATCTGTTCAATCAGATTCTGAAATTCTTGAATAGTCATCTATGTTTAAAATACACTTCCGATTAAATGGTCCATCCTGTATACTTTGGTGTGCGGCAAAATAAAAAAACTCACCCGATAAAAGAGGTTATACACACTATGGCAAACGACAGCACATGGCCCCATCTCCAGAGAGATTTAAGATTCTATCCATCGAAATGTAGCCAGCCACGTCGGCTTTCCCAAGAACAGATTGAACTTTACAATCAGAATGGCTACCTAAAAGGATTTCGTATCTTCAGAAACAAGGAGACGGTTGCAAACCGAGAATATCTTGATAAGTTACTCGCGAACCTTGAACCTGAGAAAAATAGCTACTCAATCAACGGCTATCACAAACACTGCCAAGGCCTCTACGACCTCGTCGTGAATCCGATCATCTTAGAATATGTTCAGGATCTACTCGGACCCAACTTCGTCTGCTGGGGAACGCACTATTTCTGCAAGATGCCCGGCGATGGAAAAACCGTCTCATGGCATCAGGACGCACATTACTGGCCCCTAACCCCCTCAAAGACTGTCACTGTTTGGCTTGCCATCGACGATGCGGATATCGAAAACGCCTGTATGCAGTTTATCCCCGGATCCCATCGCCGCGGCGAGCTAAAACACCACACCAGTGATCCCGCTGAGGACAATGTGCTAAACCGAACTGCCGAAGCCACAGAGATTCGTGCCGAGCCCGTTCATGTTGAACTAAAGGCTGGTGAGATGTCACTACATTCGGACCTGCTACTCCACGGCTCTCCGCGGAACAACTCCAATCGTCGTCGTTGTGGACTGACGATGCGCTACGCTTCCACGGATGTGATTGCTCACGAAGGGTGGAATCAGAACAGCATCCTCTGTTGTGGCGTCGATGCCGACGGAAATTGGGCAAACATCCCTTGACCAGAAAAGGAGGTTGTGTGAAAAGCCCAAGCCATGAATTAGGTTGTTCCTGATAAACTTTGTGCACAGAAAAATCGATCTGCAGGTTGTCTGGCAACTCATGTTATCATAGCAAAAACACGGCGTTTTGTCAAGCCGCATTCGTGTGAAAACACTTGACAAAAAGACGGGAGTCTGCTACGATTTTTCATCTTCCTAACATGACCTACCCCTATGATGAAAGGACATCAGAATGATTACCGAAAAAGTTCTAGGCGCGTATACCATAGTTGGAACGCTTTCGCCGTCCGAGCAGGCGAATTGGTATCGCAAAGCGGTGGAAGAGTGGAATATCAATACCTTTGAAGTTCCGATTTTGGCTGGCGTACCGGTGGTGCCGGAGGTCGTTGACGTGCTTACCGAACTGTCCGCTTCGATTGTGGCAACCTTTGTGGCGCAGTGGGCAACTTCTGGACAGAAGAATCCCGCGTACGGTCTGTCCTCACTGGACGAATCGCTCCGTCAAACAGCGGTGGTGGATGCCTGCTCATCATTGCAGCAATGTATGACGTTATCCGAGGCTGGCATCCGTGTCCGCAGTGTCTTCGTCCACGCCGGGGGACGCTCCGGCGAAACCATCCCGCACGCCATCGCATTCCACAAGAGTTTGACCCATTTGCACCAACTGGCTGCGTCTATCCTGCCAGACACCACATTGGCGGTAGAAGTAACGGACTGGCTCCCTTCTGACCATCCGATACCGTTTCCTGCAGCGAAGAAGGCTTCGTTGACGCTAACCGATCTTATCCAAGTCCTATCCTTTGTGAACCGAGAAAGCGTATCAGGACCTCCCATTGCGCTCATGGTGAACTGGGGACGCCTGCTGGTCAACGGCGATGTGCCACTATCGAGCCTAAATCAGATTCTGGAGTCGGACGTGCCTCTGTCAGGCGTGATTCTGTCCGGAGCCGGTCCCTCGGCAGATGGATTCACGGACTCTCACAATTCCCACCTCGATCCCGAAAGTGGCTTTACTGAAGAGGATGCACTGTCCTGTGCCTCGGTGCTAGCGTCAAGTCCTCAGCCGATATTCCTTGGCACCAAATGTAGTACCGCCAAAGGGGACGAAGAACTGTTGGCTGAAACAGTATTGACAGCACAAGCGGAGTTGCTCAACCAAGCAAATTAAGATGCCAAAATACAAACTGATCGCCCTTGACATTGACGGCACACTCGCCAATTCGGCCGGAAAGATTACAACACGCACAAAAGAGGTTGTACACCGCGTCGCCGAGACGGGCGCCATTATTGTTGTTGCAACCGGGCGGCGTTTCATCACGGCAAAACCGAGGGTTTTACAACTTCAGTTCCCAGAGGTGTTGTTGGCGGCACATAACGGTGCAATCCTCAAACGTCTCAACGGGGAGCTACTTCACCACCAACTGCTGCCTTGTGCCGTTGCCAAAAAGGTTGTCCAGATATCGAAGGAATTAGGACTCCGCCCCGTTGCTTTTGAAGGAACGCAGGATTCCGCGAATCTCTTCGTTGAGAACTATGGCGACCAACTTGATGGTTGGGAACGCGGGTATCTTGAGGAAAATAAAGCCCACCTGAATTGGGTCAATAATCTTGCAACCGATCTGCCGGGTGATGTGATTGAGGTCATCTCTGTTGTTCCCGCAGAAAAGGCGCATGAAATTGCTGCACTTTTTCAAACGCGCTTAAACGGACAGGTCAAACCAATCCTTGTAATCATCAATAACGGGCGGCACGCCTTTCTCGGTCTCTCACACGCTAAGGTTGGTAAAGATCTACCGCTACGCTATCTCGCTGAACAGATGAAGATAGACGCGTCCGAAATCCTTGCCATAGGCGACAACTATAACGATTTGGACATGTTGCAATTTGCGGGAACGGGCGTAGTCATGGAGAATGCAGACGACGCACTTAAACAGGAAGGGTTCCACGTGACGTCCTCAAATGACTCGGACGGTGTTGCAGCGGCTTTGGAACGATTCGTGTTGGCGGGAGATAGCGTTTGACAGAGAACTTCCCACCCACTCCAAGGTTCAACTTCCAATTGAGGTTTTGATATGGCAGACACGCCAAATATTCTGTTAATTATGTCCGACCAGCATAGCCCACGTTTCCTTGGGTGTGCAGAAGACAGAATCGTGCGAACACCAGTACTTGACCAATTGGCGGCGAGGGGTGTTCGCTTTGCTAACAATCATTGTGCTAATCCCCTTTGCGTACCTTCGCGGATGACATTCCTGACAAGCCGGCATAGCTCAGATATCCGTGTTTGGACCAACCGTTGTCGGCTCCAATCCGATATCCCCACTTTCGTCCATCACCTTGTCAATGCTGGATACGAAACAATTTTGTGTGGACGTATGCACTTTAATGGTCCCGACCAGCGGCACGGTTTTGAACGGCGAATTATTGGAGATATCAGCCCACAGCTGGGACATATTCCCGCTGCCACAACCGGTCAAACCGCTGCCGGCGTCAAGGTTGCAGGTCCCGGACGCACTGCCTACACCCGCTATGATGAAGATGTCACGCAGGTTGGATGCGACTTTCTGGAATCGCTGGACAAAAATCCGGGGGATCGTCCCTTCTTTATGACGGTTGGATACGTGCTGCCGCACTGTCCGTTTATCGCTCCCAAACGGCTTTTCGACGAATATCTTGAAAAGATTAGTGTGCCACAACTACCTCCAGGGTATCACGATTCGCTTCACCCGTTCATGAAGGCGTGGCGGGAACACCGGGGAGTAGATGAACTGACAGACGAGGAGGTACGAATTGCTCGTGCCGCATACTACGGTCTGGTAACATTAATGGATGAACTGATTGGAAAACTTCTATCCACGCTCGCGGACACCCATTTTGGCGACAACACACTGATTATCTACACGTCTGATCACGGCGAAATGGCAGGCGAGCATCGAATGTGGTGGAAGTCGAGCTTCTATCAAGACTCCGTCGGCGTACCCCTCGTTTTCTCTTTACCCGGACAATTTGCCGAAGGTCGGACCATCTCTGATGTGATCAGCCTACTTGATATTGGGCCCACGCTTGTTGACCTGGCAGAGAGCGAACCGATGGTCGGGGTGCGTGGACGCAGCCTCAGAGAATTTCTCGTTGGTGACGGGAGGGTTCCTGATTGGCACAATACAGCGCTTGCAGAGTTGGGTGCTCTCCAGAACGACCCGCCCGCTCGGATGATTCGCCGCGGGCCTTGGAAACTGAACTACTATCACGGGTATGATCGTCCACAACTGTTTAATCTTGAAACCGACCCCGGTGAATGGAACGACCTTGGGGAGGATACCTCTCATTCGGCGATTCGAGATGAGCTGCTTGCCGAAGTCAAGGCGGGTTGGTCTGGTGAAACGGTGCTTAACACGCTCGAAACAACTCAAAATGATTATCAGGTGCTTGAGGAATTTGACAGAAATGCACACATTTCCACAGAGGCTGCTCCCGATCTTTGGACAGCTCCCGACGATTGTAACGTCTTTCCTGAGATTTAGCCCCCAAATCTGAATATGACTGTAACTTCGAAATTGAAAACCGATTGCTAGGAAAACCTAATGCCATACTTTGTCGAACTTCAACCGCAGCATCTTGATGAATTGACCGATTTTTGCAACGGAAATTTTGAATTTCATTCGGGTCAGTTTGAGGCAGAGATTCTACAAAGGCGGATTTTCGACGACCCTGATCACTCGCCTGACCACGCCTTTCTCCTGCGAGACAACGGAAAAACAATCGGCTTTATGGTCGGCGTGTTGCGTGGCAATGAGGGGTGGCTGAAACTTTTCGCTGTAGATCGGGAACATCGTAGATCAGGGATTGGGAGCATGATGTTGGAAGAATTGGAAGTACTATTTCGGTCGGGAGGTGCAGAGCGTGTGCGTATTCTGAATTCCTCGCCGTACTATTTTATGCCGGGCTTAGACCCACGCTATACTGAGGCATTCTGCTTTCTCCAATCGTGCGGTTACAACCTTGAGCGTTATGTCCACAACATGGCAGTAGACCTTACGACAGATGATTTTGACACCGCGCAGGCAGAGTCGAGACTTGCGAAGAACGGCTTTAAGATAAGACGACTGGAGCCCGAAGAAGAGCAGACGTTTTACGAGTGGATGCTGGGGACTTGGAGCCAGAACTGGACGACGGAGGCGTGCAATTCGCTGAAAAATACACCGGTAACGACCTTTATTGCCCTTGATTCAAGGGACAATATCCGTGGTTTTGCTACTTACGATGTAACGATGTTTCGCGGGGGATTCGGACCTACAGGCGTGGAAGAATCGTTGCGCGGTTTAGGCATTGGGAAAGTCCTCTTTCTTCGCTGTCTCCGAGATATGAAAGTGTGTGGTTATCAGCGTTGTGAAATTGGTTGGGTTGGTCCCATCTCTTTCTATGCTCACACCGCCTGCGCAAGGATCTGCGCGACGTTTATGCAGGGAAGTAAGGTGTTGTAGCAAGGAATTGCCTGTCCCGGGAGATGCACATGACGACAACCAAGATGCATGACGACGAGATTGATATCAGCGTATCGCTTGTTGTCCGGTTGCTCCACGCACAGTTTCCGCAATGGGCGAACCTGCCCATTGAGCCAGCCCGTTCCGCCGGCACCGGCAACGTGCTCTATCGACTTGGCGATGACATGGTCGTTCGCCTACCTCGCATCCCCTCCGCTGTCGGGCAAGTAGACAAGGAGCAGAAATGGCTGCCTATACTTGCGCCGCGCTTACCCCTTAGCATTCCGATCCCGCTTGGGAGCGGGAAACCTAACGAAGACTATCCGTGGCATTGGTCTGTATATCGGTGGCTCAAAGGTAGGGACGCCACGATTGAACCTATCGTTAATCCACTCCAAGCGGCGACCGATCTGGCTCAATTCATAGCTGCTCTCCAGCAAATTAAGGATATTGATGGGCCACCGCCGGGGCAACACAACTTCTACCGCGGCGTACCACTGGCAACGCGGGACCAAGAGACTCGTGCTGCCATCGCAGATCTGCATGATGTGCTCGATCCGAACGAAGTGACTCGGATGTGGGAGTCAGCCATTGAGACACCAGTGTGGACCGATCCACCTGTATGGTTGCACGGCGATTTACACGCTGGTAATTTGCTTGTGCGGAAGGGTAGACTTAGCGGGGTTATCGATTTCGGTGGTCTTGGCGTAGGAGATCCGGCATGTGACGTGATGGCTGCGTGGGTGTTCCTTTCTACCGAAAACAGGGGGGCATTCCGTGCAGCGCTACAGGTGGATGATGCAACTTGGACGCGAGCGCGTGGCTGGGCGTTGTCTTTTGGGCTGATCGCGCTGCCCTACTATCAAACTACCAACCCGGTACTTGCTTCAATAGCCCGCCGCGCAATTGATGAAGCCCTCACGGATTATAGATCTACTTAACTTATTCCGTTGGGGCTTGTGTTCTGCATATTCTCTTGACGGAAACGTTACAAGCTATCACATCAACGCAATCCGTTCAAGTGATTCAATCATCCGCTGAAACACCTCTGCCAACCGCTCTACTTCGATCGCCGCCTGTTTTTCATCCTTCATTTCTAACGCATCTTGGATTCCTGGAAAAATAGTTGCAGCATATCCGCTATAAAGACCCGGCGCATAAGCAAGATGCTTAAACCACGGGCGCATCGGTAATCCCGATTCAGAAGTTAATATTTTTTCTAAGCCTTGTAAACTGCGATTAATTTCTGCTGTTTCACCGATCTCTCCATTTTCCAGCCGAATGCGGAGCGTACGGTGGACCGTGGCTGCAGCTTTTTCCCACTGTCGAAGTAGTGTGCGGAGTCGTTCCGGGTTGTCCTTAGTGATGATGCTATGCTTATTTTCATTTTGCAGTGCTTTCAAATAACTTAGTAATTCGTCAGCGTAGGTTGCATAATCGAATGGCAAGATATCCGCATCTGCAAGC
This sequence comes from Candidatus Poribacteria bacterium, assembly GCA_022826645.1. Lineage (GTDB taxonomy): Bacteria > Poribacteria > WGA-4E > WGA-4E > PCPOR2b > PCPOR2b. The sequence continues at coordinate 12,072 of JAJDUM010000027.1, read as the reverse complement.
CGTAGCGCCATAATCCCCCAAATTTGTGTCATCGCCACATGATACCGAAACGTAGGATCGCCGAAATGCTCTATCCAATAGAAGGTGTCCTGCATGGCGTGATAGACACCGTACGGACCGTGAAATCCCATACTGACAGAGGGAATCCCAAGATGTCCAATAAAGGGAGAATGGTCAGAACCGCTGCCTAAATTGCCAACTCTTGGAACGTGATTTTCATGATCATCTCTCCATGCCTCATAAATTGTCTGATGGGTCTGTGGATCCAGAACGCTCTGTGTTACTTCTCTCACCAAGGTTTTGAGTGAGGGCACTGCGCTCGCATAAAACTCCGTGCCCGTCGCTGCAATATCGACGTTCAGATAGGCAATCGCCTTCTGTTGTAGCTCAGTTTTCAAATCCTCAGCCCATTCCGCTGAACCAAGGATGCCGAACTCCTCCGCGTCCCAGCTTGCGAAGACGATGGTCCGTTTTGGGGAGTACCCCTTCTTTGCGAGTTGCCCCAAGCAGCGGGCAACCTCCAAGAGACTTGCGGTACCACTACCTGGATCCGCACCGCCGTAGATCCATGCGTCATGGTGATTACCAGCTATCACCCACTGATCGGGATTTTCCACCCCTTTTAACTTTGCAATGACATTGTAGATTGGACGGTTTTTATGCTCACTGCGCACTTTGAGATGCACTTTCGCAGGACCCGGACCCGTATGGTATGCGAAAGGGAGTCCTCCCTGCCAATTTTGCGGTACATTTGGTCCTGCCAATGCTCTGAGCAACGGCTCCGCGTCTCGATACGCCAACGGCGCAACAGGAATTTTCGGGAGATCTGTTGCCTCCGAAATCGGGATTCGATGTGCATCTTTTGTCGATGCCCAACCCGGCGTTAGTGGATCGCCGGCGTACTGGAAAATATACTTCACCGTCCCGCGTTGAATTGCGTCGGCAGATCGCCAAGGTCCCTTTGGATAAACATCGCCCTTTATATATCCATCGTCCGCCGGATCCGAATAGATGATTAGCCCCACAGCACCCTGTTCTCCAGCAATTTTCGCTTTGGCTCCGCGATAGCTACCTCCATACCTTGCGATAGCGATCTTGCCTTCGACAGAAATTCCCATGTCCGACAATTTCCGATAATCGTTCCGCAGTCCTCTATTGACATAGACAAGATCAGCGGTCACATCGCCGTCGGGAGAATACGCGTTGTAGCCTGCTACGATGTTCGTTTCAAAGGAATCCTTATCCCACTCCCAGCTGTCTTCCTTCCCAATTGCGAGATATTGGGTTGGTGCAATCATCTCGACACCAACTTCGATTGGATATGGCAGATAGACCTCATATTCATAGATTTGCGCGTCTAATCCGTATTCTTGATACTTATTATAGAGATATTGTGCGATTCTGTAACTGTTCTCTGTGCCGGCAAGGTGCGGCTCCTCTGTTAGACGACGCAGCTCCCGGCGACATATTTCAGGCGAGGTCAGTTGCTTAAACGCTTCCTCATATTTTTTTTGTGAAATTGAACTCGCGGGTGTAAAACCACGAAGGATAGATGACGTTTGTGAAAATAGTGGGAAAGCAATGATGGTAAGATAAGATATCAAGCAGAGATGTAACCCAATGTGACGGTTTTCTTTGGTTTGGGAAGTCATTAAGATGCGACCTTTCTATAGCTGGAACCGAGGGCTTTGCCCCCAACAGTTAGGAATTCGGAGTACCTGCAATGATAGCATACCTGTTGCGGGTTGTCACTGAATTTTCTAAAACCCGCTTTGATTTCGCTATGTGCTCGGTGCACCACTATAGGGCTATTCAGTTTTCGGCTTATTACCCATTTTGTTTGAAAAGGCGCAACCGGGAGATCACGCCTACAGTGAGATGTCGGGATTCGGAGATCCCTCCTACAGTAAAACTAAATGACCCTAGTGCACTACTGCGAAAGCGGTTGACAACCTTATCTGGCGAATGCTATTCTAACCTCAACCATCGGACATTAAAGACTCGTGCCCGCAATAAATGGATCAATGGACAAATCGATTTCGCGTTTCCCGTTCTCTCTTTTCAGTCCTCAAGTGGACTATTGGACTGTCTTAGTTATAATTCTCTGTTCGATGGCATCCTTTGGCTGCTCAGATGATCCGGAGGTGGATACTGCAGCTGTGCAAAAAACGCTGATGCAGGGATGGACAGCCTACGATACGGGGGATTTCGCCGCTGCACTGCTCCATTTTGAGCACGTTATTGAACTGGATGCAAGTCTCGCGGATGCGCACAATGGGCTGGGGTGGACGCACCTCAGTGGTTCACGCGACCTTATCGAGACGGCAGAGGTGCTTGCAAAGGCGCAGAGGGCATTTGAGCGTGCCATTCGCTCAGACACCTCCAACGGAGATGCCTGGATTGGGCTAGCAGAAACATTATTTCTCCGCCGTGAAAGCGACTCGGATTTTCAGACAGCGTTGCGTGCTATCGACAACGCGTTCCAGGGAGATCACCGCACCTTTTTTCGACATGACTATCAGTCAGCTGCCGATATCCATGCACTCAGAGCTACCTGCTACTACTATCTTGGCGAGACGAATCTTGCCAGATCGGCTGTTGCTAGGGCACTCCAAACCGAGCCTTCAAATACCGCTGCACTGTCACTTCAACAGTTGCTACAATAACCAAAAATCCATTCTCTTTACGCTAAGCGAACAGATTGAACCAAAAAAGATAAATGTCTAATTCATGGGAGAACTCAATATGCTATTAGAGGGCAAGAAGGCATTAATTACCGGCTCACGACGCGGGATTGGGCGAGGGATCGCTCTCGCGTTGGCACAAAACGGTTGCGACATTGGACTTAATGATATTGAACATGATGAGTCCGCGGATCGGACAATTGGACTTATCGGTGAAACGGGACGAAAATGTACTTTCACGGTCGCTGATATCAGTAGCGGCGCTTCGGTGAACGCTTTATTCGATGAATTTCTCGCTGAACACGGTCAGATTGATATTCTGGTAAATAACCCCTATTGGTCAGAGAACATGCCGTTTCTGCAAATTAGCGAGGAGATTTGGGATCGGACGATGGCAGTGAGTTTGAAGGGATACTTCCTGTGCAGTCAACGCGCCGCAAAAGAGATGATTGATCAAGGATACGGCGGAAGAATTGTCAGTATTTCGTCTGTACATTCCGTGCGTGTTTGGGAGGAGGACACCGCCTACGGCGTTGCAAAATCGGGAGTGATTCGCTTAATGATGAGTGCTGCACGGGATTTAGCGGGAACCGGTATCACAGCAAATGCAATTGCACCGGGGTGGATTGATAGCCGGGAATTACCTCCAGAACAAGAACATGAACGGGCGCAAGGTGGCGTTGGTGGCGAGGCATTAGCGTCAATTCCGAGTCGGCGAATTGGCGTGCCTAATGACATCGCACAAGCCGCTGTTTTTCTATGTTCTCCGATGGGCGATTATGTCAACGGCACCTGCTTGACGGTCGATGGTGGATTTCTCACACATGGAACGACTTAGAGCGGAGAGCTATGGTATATCAAAAAAATAGAGACTTGCGAAGTGTCCAAGGTCCCCCCGCAACTCCCCTGGCAAGTCGCTTTGGATCCCGCCTGTCCCGATTCATCGGGGATTCTGTCGGGGGAGGAGAAAATCGGAGGGGATCTTCTCCGCTCGTCTTTCCCCTCTTATCAGAGGCGTTAGGGATTTAGGGGGTTGGCTCTGAATTGGGCATGTACAAGTAATGCTATAATCTACCATAACTACACCCTCGCAACACGCAGGAGCTTATCTACACTATCCGATCTCGCCCTATCAGGTCTCACATCTTCTCTAACGCTGAGATTCACTATGACGCAGTACATCTCTCATTTTGCAAGGAATGCCCGTTTGAATAAATTACGTCTGTTTTTCTGCACTATACTCCCTATCCTGATTTGTTCGTCTGTGGATGCTGCTTCGCCTAAAGTCAGCGTGCCCCTCCCTTCTAATTCAGTGGCTGTCAGCGATGATGCATTTGCCACGTTCTTTAATCCTGCTGGTTTAGGCGCTGCGCAGCGAAGCTTCAACCTCCACTATCTGCGTACCCACGAAAGCGATTTCGGAGCTGACGACGCCCTTTTTTTATCGACGTCAAGGGCAGGGTTCGGTATGGAGTTCGCCACCGGGGAGGATGGCGTCGATTTTAATCGATATACCCTTTCGAGTGGTAGTAGCATCGGACCGTCGGTCTATTGGGGCACCGCTTATAGTTGGATTAATTCAGATGACGCTGCTTACGATGAACTTAAATTGTGGTCATTGGGACTGATGTTTCGTCGACGATTTCTATCAGCCGGTATAGTTGCACGAGACCTCAATCGCCCCCATTTCCAGAGCGAGAAGCTAGGCAGAAGCTACGATTTCGGGGTGGCGATTCGACCCAGTACCTCACGCATAACCCTCTCTATGGATGCGCGGAAAACGGAAAAGGTTGCAGGCATGGACTTCAACTTGGCTGTAGAGGTGCGTCCGTTCCGTTGGGCGACAGTGCGTGCCAGCGTGAACGATGATACCAGCTTTGACATCCGTTTTGGGCTTAATTTCCGACAGTTTGGGTTGGGAATGTATAATCGTCTTGATGAAAATCAGGAGTACCAGCGTAGTGCTGGCTATCTTTCTCTCTCTCGTGGCTTATATACAACCCGACACCTCCGTCGCAATGCTTTCCTCGACGTACAGATGGGTCAAATTGAAAAAACGCTCAAAGTTGCCAAACGAGATAAAGAGGTCGCAGGCGCATTAATCAGAATTGGTGGTAACCGCTACGGGATTGGCAGATCGCAGGAAGTTCGCCAGGCAATCTTGGATTTTAAGGCGAGCGGCAAGAAGGTCGTTGGCTATATGACTACCTGTTCGACTGGTAATTATTTGATCGCATCGGCCTGTGACCGGATCGTACTACATCCCTCTGGCGAGGTGCGCCTGATCGGGTTGCGGTCAGAGACCTCGTTCTACAAAGGGATACTGGACAAATTCGGCATCCGAGCCGATCTGGAGCATATCGGCGAGTACAAATCGGCGTCAGATATCTTCACGCGGGAAGATATGTCGGACGCGCACCGCGAAGTACAGAACGCAATCCTCGATGATCTCTACGATCAACTGACTCAATCAATTGCAGAAGAGCGGAGTTGGACACAAGATGATGTGAAGCGTCTGATCGATCAAGGTCCCTTCACAGCAAAACAGGCGTTAACCCACGGTGTTATCGACCAACTTGCTTACGGCGATGAACTCAAAGGCATAGCGAAAGATGTAACTGGAAAAAACTCCGACTTACTCAAAGCGGGTCAGTACCTGGGTATCGCCGAGTATGAAAATGACTGGGAAGTTCCTCTGCCAAAGATTGCCATCATTGAAGCAGAGGGTATGATGATGACCGGCGAAAGTTTTACCGATCCGTTCACAGGAACGAGAACAATGGGCTCCACCACGATTGCTCGCGCCATCCGAAATGTACGCAAGGATTCGTCAATCAAGGCGGTTGTGCTGCGAATTGATAGCGGTGGTGGACTTGTCGTTGCCGCCGATACGATTTGGCGCGAACTGATCCGGCTTAAGGAGACTAAGCCACTGATAGTCTCTATGGGTGATGTCGCTGGATCGGGCGGATACTATATCGCTGCACCAGCGGACGTTATCATTGCTGCGCCGGGAACTATTACCGGTTCCATTGGGGTCGTGTCTGGAAAATACAGTCTCAAGGGTCTGTACGACAAGATCGGCTTACACAAGGAAATTATCAAGCGCGGGAAACATGCCGATTTCTACACCGACTACGGGGATTATCCGACCGAAGAACGCGCTATCATTCACGCACAGATTCAGGAAATCTATCAAGATTTTCTTGCCAAAGTGGCAGAAGGACGCGGAATGACAAAAGAAGCGGTGGATCAGGTTGGTCGGGGACGAATCTGGACAGGAAAACAGGCGAAAGATATCGGACTCGTTGACGAACTGGGTGGTCTAACGTTTGCCCTCTCCATTGCCCGAGAAAAAGCGGGGCTATCCCGAAAACAGGTACAACTCATCCGGTTGCCGCGGCAAGGGGCATGGGAACGGTGGCTGGCTGCTTTTCACACAGCGAGATTGAGCCGTACTCCAGCGAATTGGAGATTTCCCGCGCTCTTGGACACACTCATGGAACAACACACCTTTCTGGTGATGCCGTACAGCGTAGAGGTGAACGACTGATACGGGGACAATTGGTTATAGATCCCCCGTTTCTGATTTATCCTCGTGGTTGCTACATCAGTTGCCGTGACCACACCGCTGCTTACATGTAGTCTACGATTGGGAGAAAGAGCGATATGAAAATTACTAACGTTCAAACATTCCTTGTTCACCCCGGTGGTGGTAAGAACTGGTTGTTCGTCAAGGTCGAAACGGATGAGGGAATTCACGGTTGGGGTGAATGCTACACACAGGCTGATCGTGACCGAACTATTGAGATCCATGTGCATCAGCTTGGTCGTTACCTCGTTGGACGAAACCCTTTTAATATAAAACACTTTACCTTCATGGCATATCATGATTTTGCTGGCAAGCGTGGATCCATGGAGTTCTATTGTGCGATCAGTGGGATCGAACAAGCGTTGTGGGACATTGCTGGGAAAGCACTCGGCACGCCAGTCTATAACCTACTGGGCGGTCCGTGCCGCGAAAAGATTCGCGTTTATGCCAATGGGTGGGGAGGCAGCACCAAAGAGGAGCGCGCTGAACGGGCTGTACAACTGGTTGAGCAAGGCTTCACCGCAATGAAGTTCGATCCGTTACCCAATCCATGGAGAACACATATCAGTCGCGAGGATGAACGGGAGGCTGTTGCGTGTGTTCAAGCAGTGCGGGAAGCAGTTGGACCTGATATTGATCTCTTGGTTGAGATCCACCGCCGCCTTGCACCGATCCACGCGATCCGTCTGGCAGCAATGATGGAAGAATTTCAACCGTTTTGGTACGAGGAGCCTGTGTCCGCCCGAAACTTGGACGCTCTTGCGGAGGTGCGCCACTCGATTAACCTTCCCGTTGTCACTGGTGAAGAACTTTACACCAAAGCAGAATTCCGTGAGGTCTTTGAGAAGAGTGCCGCCGATATCCTAAACCCGGATGTCTGCAACTGTGGGGGTATTTTAGAACTTAAAGAGATTGGCGCAATGGCGGAACCTTATATGGTCGTCATGTCGCCACACAACTACAACAGCACAACGGTGGGGCTGGCAGCGACCGTGCAGGTCTGTGCAGTGATGCCTAACTTCCTTATCACCGAATACTTCGTCAATTTCACGGAGTGTGGGAATGAAATTTCAGAGCCACCTATTAAGGTTGAAGAGGGCTACATCCAACTGCCGAGCGCGCCCGGATTGGGGTTATCACTCGACGAAACGGCGTTGGCAAAATATCCATATCAAGAATTTCCCGACCGTCATCTGCGTCAGTTTAATGAGGAGGGGCCATAGAAGTGGAACCCTTTCAGTTTCCCTGAGATTTCATCTGCTGGCGACCACAAAACCCCCTCTGCTCTGGATTCGCGAAAGGAACGGCGCTGCATTTAGGGTCATTTAATTCTCCCGTAGCTCAATTCCTTGGTTGAGGTTACGGCGGGGCAAGATGCCCCGCCTACGGTTCGGGTCATTTCAAAAACGGTCAAAAAACGGAAAACTAAATAGCCCTACGCTGCATTCCTTTCGCCTTGACGGTGCATTAAAGGGTGTGGTACAGTTGAAAACAAGAACGCTGGATTGAGAAACCAAAAGGATGTGGTCTGATGCAGCAGCGTACACAAGGAAGGCGCAAATTCTCGAAAGCCCTTCTGGTTTCACTGATATTGCATATTGTTTGCATGGGGACGTTGAATACCGTTCAGCGGGATGCTAAACCAGAGAAGGACGAACTTTTTCTCCAAGTGGAGATTATCTCGCAGGCACGAAAACCGGTGCCCAGAAAATTACAGCGTCCACTACATGCCCTTCCGGTTTCCAATGTCGTGGTTCCTCAGTCTCAGCCCGTTGTCGCGACCAATCCGGCGCTTACTCCACCCCGACCCCAAATCGCTACAGCCGCACAGCGTGATGATTCGGACGAACAATCATTTTCAATGTTGGCAGAAGAAGCGATTCCGCTCTCAGCAGCGTCGAAGTCTGTTGCCGATGCTTCCTTTACTCAATCAGGTCGTGGGGTTGCGCGAGGAACGCAGGCAAGGTCTGGTACTGGATTAGTTCGTGGTAGTAGGACTGTTCCAGCGCGGGGTTCGCTCGGCCTAGAAAACGAGACGATGCTCTCTGAGGTCAGCCACTTGACACAACCGGATATCGCGCTCATCAAGATTGGTCATCACCTGCTAAGAACGCGCAAGAGCGACACGCTTGACATTGTTTTTCTTATTGACGCTAGCAAAAGTATGCGGAATGATATTGATGCAGTGCGCAAACATCTGAACCAGATGGCTGACCTGCTCAAAACGGAAGACTTAGATTTCACCGTAGGAATGGTGGCGTTCCGAGATGGTACAAGTTTTTCCTTGCTGGGGTGGGACTTCCAGGTAACCCCCCAAACGACCTCGATTCAAGAAATAAAGGCGGAGCTGGCTGCGATCCATTGTCGGGGCGGGGAAAAAGCGCTGGATGCGCTCGTCCAAGCGGCAGCCAAAGTCAAGTTTCGTAGAGGCGCAGAGCGACGATTCATCTTAGTCACAGATGAATATGTGAGTGGGTCATACTCCCCGAAAAGAGTATTAAGGAAACTGAAATCGGAGAAGATTGGCGTCAACATCATCGGACGGGATGAACCTTTCCAAAAGATGTTGACCCAACGCACCGGTGGACTTTGGATGCCGATCTCCAGTTTGAGAGAATGAAACAAGACATAGGACAGTCACGCACTCATACGATAGCAACAACCCCATAAACGGAGAGCAAAATGGCACAACAACCAGCTGTGAACTACTTCTTACCCCCAGCAATCCAGTTTGGTGCCGGGGCAGTCGAAAATTTAGCGGAACACCTCCTCGGCTTCGGTGGAAAAAAGCCGCTCATTGTCACAGATGAGGGAGTGACGAATGCTGGAATTTTATCACAAACCGTCGAACCATTAAGAAAAGCGAAGATCGATTTCGCGGTTTTCGACGCCGTTCAACCAAACCCGACTGACGTCAGTGTTCTCGAAGGGTTAGCGGCGTATCAAGCCGCAGGCTGCGACGTGGTAATCGCCGTCGGGGGTGGGAGCGTTATGGATGCCGCCAAGGGGATTCGTATCCTAACCACCCACGAGCCGCCGTTAGAAAATTACTACCTCGATGTGGGCGGGATTGAGCGGATTACCGACAATCTTCCCGCGCTAATATGTATACCCACGACAGCGGGGACAGGCAGCGAGGTTTCGCAAGGTTCAATCATTACCGACACGACCGGAAGTACAACTGAGGGACATCGTAAGCGAGCACTTGGTACGCCATATAATATGGCATCTGTCGCACTGCTTGACCCGGAATTGACGGTAGGTATGCCACCCGGTTTGACAGCAGCAACCGGCATGGATGCTGTAACCCACGGAGTTGAGGCTTACGTGGCGACGCGCTATCACCCCATCGCCGAGGGGGTTGCGCTGCAAGCCTTAAAAATACTCGGCAAAAACATCCGCCAAGCCTATCACCATGGACACGATATTGAGGCACGGGGTGAAATGCTAATCGCTTCTGCGATGGCGGCGTTTTCCTTCCAGAAAGGACTTGGTGCCGTGCATTCCCTTGCACACCAACTTTCAACGGAAGCCAATATCCCTCACGGAATTGCCAACGCAATCTTGTTGCCAGACGTAATGCAATTCAACATGTCTCACGCGATCGATGGTTACGCAGACATCGCCGCAGCGTTAGGTGTTGACACATCCGGCATGTCAACCGGGGCTGCAGCAGATGCCGGTATCGCCGAAATTCGCTCGTTGAATGAGGAGTTTGATATACCCAAGGGATTAGGGGTTGCCGGATTGAAGTGGGAGCGAATTCCGAAGATCGCAAAGGATGCCATGCTCGACCATTGCCATAAATCCAATCCACGTCCTTGCACTGAAGCGGATATGCAGGATCTATTTGAGGCGGCGTTTTAGTAGGTCAACCTCTTACCCGACCATTACCTACCAAAAACATATAGGACTTATCCACTTGAGTTTGTAGTAGCGCATTTCTTAATCCCGATTTATCGGGGATTCATTGCGCGGCAGACTCCGACTTTCATTGCACTGTCCGCTGCGGATTATTCAGAGTCGGATAGAACGGCAGCGGCTGAACGTTAGGATACACGCCCGTGATCTCGTCTCCCTGCCAGGCGAACTCATATGTGTCTCCTGCGGGTAGGGTTTCTACAGTCCGTTGCACCGGCAGGTCGTGGTACAGGACAACCTCACTGCCCACGCTTATCTGTTCTCGAGTGATGTAAGCGTACGAACCGACCTTACGAAGAGGCACCGGCTCCCCGTCAACGGTGATGTGGGCTGTCTCTGCCGGCGCCCAGCCCGGCACCCGTAGCAGGACATTGTCGTGTATCTTTGGAACAATACTGATCCGGGCGATGCTATTGCGTTCTACAACGATCCTTACCATATCGTCGTCGTAATTGAAGTGCAGGTTGATGAACAGGCCGCTCTCATCATGAGCGACGATGTTCTGGTAGATTGCACTCATTGTATGCACGATTTCTGCCGTGCCGCTGGGATTGAAACCCTTGCCCGCGTGCGGATAGTCGTTTCCACCCCACCCACCGATAGCTTTCTCGTTGAGATTTACCCCAGGGTTGTTTTGCACATCCGTTTCTGTTATTTGTCCGGGAAACAGGCGCGCCCGCACGAGTCGCTCGACATCGTCGTAGCACGCTGAGTTTTCCGTGTACATGCCCAGCCATAGTGCTAGTCGCGCCGCCGCCCCGGTCGATTCGGTGTTAGCCAAAGGGTTCCCCGTCTTGTCAGGGAATATCAAAAGACCGAGATCGTGAGCCACCCAGCCACATCTGTTGACAAGATCAGGTACACCTGTCCTATATGTGCGCACGACCGCATCGACATACTCCGACTGGTGGGTTGCCAACCCGTACAGCAGGAGACCACACAGGGTGTAGAGATATGATTGCCGGTCTCCAGGACGACTGGATTCGGATGCGAGAGACTCAGGAATAGTACCCGCCGCGTTCGTGACATACGTAAGATGAAATCTCGCCATGCGGTCTGCCAGTTCCATGGCAAGTGAATCTCCGGTCCACCGATAATACCAGATCAGTGCCTCGATACAACGTCCGTGTGAAACGGTGAGTTGGAACCGGTTCTCGTTTTCGGGCGTATGCCCGGGATTGACGTTTGCTCCAGCCGTAAAATGCCTAGCGTATTCAAAGGCGTGTACATCCCACGAAAAATCCGGCTTGAGAGCGCGGTTGATCGACTCGAGATACCGGTGACCAGCTTTTTTCGCCCAGGTGTTCCCGCGAAAGTGTGCCAGTGCCGCGAACGTTAGGATACCTTCGCGAAAACTGTGGAACTCGAACTTCATTTGCTGCCAATCTAGTCCGGGAGGAACCCATAGTAGCCCGTCCGGATTGTCCGTGAGCCAAGCCAGATTGCGTAGACTCGCGCCCTCAAGGTGACCAGGAATGACGAATCCGGTGGCATCCTCCAAGCGCAGCATGGCATCCCACCAGCGAGCCAGATCATGCGTGATTGCCCAGCTACCCGTCGGTAGATGCTCCCTTTCTGGGGCGAGCCATCCCAACAGATGCTCGCCTCCCAACTCCATTGAGTCCTTTAGCGTCATTATTGCACCTCCGCTTCAACTCCGTCGCCCTGATTCTGTTTTTTCACGGCACATTCTACGCGTTTCTCGGTAATGGTTCCCATGGACTCTCTCACAACAGCGTTTTCAAGACGAGAGCCCTCAATACATTTTTTTATAGATTGTTCTGCTTCCTCGTTTGGTGCAACCATGGTATGTTTCCAGCCAGTCACGGAGAACACCACAAGTACACCTTGCATCCTCCGGACGACCTTGAAATT
>JAJDUM010000088.1 GCA_022826645.1 Candidatus Poribacteria bacterium | reverse complement strand
ATGAGCCAATATATCGCGGTCTTAATTGAGAGACCTGTTTTTTCGCAGACAAGCTATCAAGACGCATACTCGCACAATATTCAACACAGCCTTGACGAGGCTGCTTGATACCAAAACAAATTGTCCAAACTTTAGTATATTTAATTTTAGTAATGTCAAGTGATTAACCAGAATGTCATCGCATGGAGGTCTTATGAAAGGATATTTTCGATGTGGTATCTTGTCGCTTATGTGTCTTTGGTTGAGCAGCCCCTCCGTTTTAAGGGGAGATGAAGGTAGGGTTAGCGGTTACTTCTTTGGCGATTATTACTACGTGCTGAAATCCCACAACGCTGAACTTGAGGAGCGGAATGGATTCCAGTATCGGCGCGTCTACTTTAATTACGACAAGGAGTTGTCGGACACATTTTCTACGCGATTTCGGTTCGAGATGAATGGGGCAGCATTCCCCACAGCTCGCCAGAAAATCAATCCGTATCTCAAAAATGGCTATCTGAGGTGGAAGCGACCCCAGTGGCGGACGAATCTTTATTTGGGGTTATGCAGCAACCCAACCTGGAAGAACGTTGAAAGATTATGGGGTTATCGCCCTGTTGCCGAAACGCCGCTTCACCTTCACAAAATGGGGAACGGTTCCGACTTTGGCGTGGCATTGCAAGGTGATGTTGACACATCCAAAAAGGTTAGCTATCACCTGATATTCGCAAATGGCACGAGCACAAGTGCGGAAATTGATGGCAATAAGAAGGTCGCTTTTTCGCTCGCAGCCAAGCCTGTTAAAGGCCTTATCCTTGAAGGATATGCCGATTTGGAAAACGCGGTGGATCGGGGCAGATGGTACACATTACAAGGTTTTCTCGGTTATCAACACGAGCAAATTCGATTCGGTGCTCAAATTGCCAATCAGACGCGGGAGCGGGAAGACAAGAACATTTTAGTCAGCTCGGTGTTCGGGTCGGCGCAACTACTCGAAAAGAAGGTATGGGCTTTCGCTCGGTTTGATCGACTTTTCGATCCAAGTCCCGCTGCGAATAAAGGTTATATTCATTTTGATGGCACAGCAGCACCCAATATGATTCTTGTCGGGTTGGATTGGAAACCAATGGAAGCGTTTCATATCATGCCCAATCTCGTCTTCGTTTTTTACGACGAATCGGATAACGGTGCCAAACCTGACGCGACGATTATGCCGCGTTTGACGGCATTCTTTAAGTTTTAGCAATTGATGTTTTATTTAGCTTCGTCCCTCATATGATACATCACCGTGTATCATGACAAACATTGGAATATGATAAAATTGGAGGGGACACGATATGCAATCTCACTTGGAAGCAAATATGGAGCAGGATGTTGACCTGATTCGCAGCAAGGTCATTAAGATGAGCGAATTAGCCGAAAAATCGTTAGAGACCTGTCTGGGTGCGATTAAGGAGAATGATCGACAGTTGGCTTATGCTGTGATCCTAAGGGACCGGTATATCGATGAGCTCGAGGATATCCTGGAATCACTTTGCCAGAGGTTCCTGATTAAGCACCTTCCTGTCGCAGGTCAGATGCGCTTTGTTTATTCGGTCATCAAGATTAACACCGAATTGGAGCGCATTGGCGATTATGCAAAATCCATTGCCCGGCGATTCTTGACCATCAGTGACTTGGGCACACATGCGTCTTACCCCAAGCTCATCGACATCGCTAACCTTGCAATCCCGTTCCTCCGTAATGCCCGACAAGCCTTCACTGAGCGCAATGCTGAATTGGCAAAGGCGACAAGGGAAAGGGAAAAAGAGCGAACGATAGACAATCTACGCTATGAGATTCATAGGGACTTAATCCAATTGCATATTGAGGGCGAATTGCCATCAGAGGCACTGGTACCACTGGTGACGATTGTTAGTTGCTTAGAACGCGTAGCGAATCAGGCGAGCAATATTTGTGAAGAAGTTCTGTATATGTGTACCGGTGAAGACCTCAGGCATGAATACCAGCAGGTATTGCGAGTGCTCTGTGTTGCTGAACACGATGCCTGTCGGGGACAGATGGCAGCCGGTATCGGCAATACGCTTGAACCGAAAAGAATACAGTTCAGTAGTGCCGGCGTCGCGTCCCAACCATTGGATGCAAAGACCGTAGAATTTTTGGCAGAAAAAGGTATTGATATCTCCGGTCAGACGTCCAAATATCTAAGCCAGATCTTAGACCTCAAAGATTACGCGATCATTGTATCGCTTTGTGAGGAAGCGGAAAGAGCTCTCCCATCGTCGCCGTCGAGGCCAGTTCGTATCAGTTGGGAAGTGCCGGATCCATCAAGAGTTGAAGGGACTGAAGAGGAAATCCACACTGCATATCAAAAAACATTTCAATTTTTAGATACACACCTTCGAGAGTTGGTCCAAGCAATTCTCGGTGATGATATTGAAAAGGAGAAGGACACTGATGTTCAATAGAGTGTTGTGCGTTATCGTTATGGTAGCGTTCTGTTTATTTACAAACGGCTGTTCAAAGAAGGATGAAACCGGCGAAAAGAGTGAGACTGATAAAGCGGAAAAGCATGTGATTCAGAACGCGGGTTCTGATACGATGGTCAATCTGGCGCAGGCGTGGGCGGAGGCGTATGCTTCGGTAGAACCGAGTATATCCATTGAGGTATCCGGCGGAGGTTCGGGAACCGGCATCGCCGCGCTGACCAGTGGCACTGTTGACATCGCGAATTGTAGCCGTCAAATGGAGCTAGCGGAAAGTGAACGTGTGAAACAAAATACCGGCGAATCGCCGAAAGAGTTCATCGTTGGATATGATGCACTCGCTGTTTATGTCCACAAGGACAACCCGCTGGCTGAAATTTCAATAGATCAACTTGCCAATATCTATGGAGAAGGTGGCGACATAACTGAGTGGTCGCAACTCGGTATTGATAATAGCGAGTGCGTCAATGACGAGATTATTCGGGTGAGTAGACAATCGAATTCTGGGACATTTGTCTATTTCCGTGAGGCAATCCTCGGTAAGAATCGCGATTATAAACTCGGTTCAAGGGATCTGCACGGTTCTAAGGATGTCGTCGAACTCGTGGCACATACACCGTGTGCAATTGGCTACAGCGGCATGGGGTACGCTACGCCGGAAGTAAAAATGCTCAAAATTGCTAAAAATGCTGGGGATGCCAGCTATGGCCCCACCGCCCAAGGCGTGCTTGACGGCACGTACCCAATTGCAAGACCCTTGTATATGTATTCGCTAGGAACGCCAGAACCACAGGAACAGTCTTACCTCGATTGGATTTTTTCGCCAGCGGGACAGGGGATTGTGGAGACAACAGGTTACGTGCCCGTCGGACAGCAATGAGCCGCGATAAATACTTGCTGAATTATAGTGGCGAAACGCCAATGGATAATCGTCAATTATGAAAATAATCACGAATGTTTTTCACCAATTGGGACGTTGGTGCGAACCAGTTATCGAAGGAATTATTCGCCTGTGCGGTATCAGTGCAATTATCTTCGTTTTTGGTATATTTTTCTTCGTCTTCCGCGAAGGAATGGGGTTTTTCTTTGGCGGGTTGGACATTGTTGAGTTTCTCACAAGCCCCGAATGGTATCCTACCTCTGTAAGTAACAAACGTTATGGTGTATTGGCATTAGTCGCGGGTACGTTTAGTGTAACAGCTCTGGCGATGGTTCTCGCTGTGCCGTTTGGGCTTGGAGCGGCTATTTTCGTGTCCGAATTTTGTGGGCCGAAACTGAAGGAAACACTCAAAATTGTCATCGAGTTACTCGCGGCGATTCCATCCGTTGTGTGGGGATTCATCGGCTTAACAGTGATGAACGCCCTGATTATCAAGATATTCAAAGTGCCGATCGGCTTGACGATGTTAAACGGCGGCATTATCCTGTCGCTGATGAGCGTGCCTATTATTGTCTCTATCGGTGAGGACGCACTCAAGGCTGTTCCGGATTCATACCGAGAAGCAGCAGAAGCACTCGGTGCAACACGATGGCAGGTGGTTTATCGAGTGTTGCTGCCCACAGCGAAGAATGGATTGCTGGCAGCGGTGCTGCTGGGCGTTGGCCGCGCAGTAGGTGAAACTATGGCGGTACTGATGACAACGGGTCATGCGGTGAACATGCCACTCGGTCCCTTCGATTCTGTCCGCACACTGACCGCCACAATTGCAGCCGAATTGGGTGAGGCAGCGGTGGGAAGCGATCACTACCGTGTGTTGTTTATCATCGGTGTTCTGCTATTTTCAATTACATTTATTGTGAACTTTGTGACCGACCTTGTGATTAAAGGCATCCGCGAAAAGGCATAGTATTCATATAAAAAATTACATGGCAACAGATATAACCCCTTCCTCTTCCCCCACAGAAATCACCGACCCCAGCTTGATGTTCACCGCAACCGAGCAGAGTCGTAAAAAACAACTGATGGAGAATATCGCACGCGCTATCTTCTTCGTGATGACGCTGCTGATGATTTTGCCGCTTGTTCTCATCGTTGTATATCTCTTCGTCAAAGCGGCACCGGTCCTGTCCCCAGAGTTCCTCTTTACGAACCCTGCAAAGGGGATGAGAGCCGGCGGTATATGGGCACCGCTGCTTGGACCGATCTATATCGTGATAACTTCACTACTCGTTTCCGCACCGATCGGTGTGTTGGCTGCGGTCTATCTGAACGAATATGCCCGCGCAAGTTGGTTCACACGCATAATCAACCTGGCGGTAGTCAATCTCGCCGGTGTGCCGAGTATTGTTCACGCACTTTTTGGGGTGGGTGCATTCGTCTATTTTGCAAAGATGGGACGTTCGGTTTTAGCCGCTTCTCTCACATTGGCAATTATGACGTTGCCGGTTATCATCGCAAGCACAAAAGAAGCACTCAACGCTGTTCCGATGGCGTTTCGGGAAGCGTGTTGGAATACCGGCGCAACACGGTGGCAGACGATTCGCGGCATTGTACTGCCAAATTCAATTAGCGGTATATTGACGGGAATAATTTTACAGGTGTCACGAGCGGCCGGTGAGACCGCGCCAATTATGTTTACCGGAGCAGTCTTTTTTAAGGCAATCTCTGAAAGGGATGTTTTCGCCTACGGTCTGTTCGATCGGTTTATGGCACTATCAATGCACCTATACCAGCTTTCGACGCAAGTGCCGGGGGTTCCTGAAGCCTTGGAGTATGGCACAGCAGTTGTGCTTTTGGGGGCTGTACTGACGGTGAACGCGTTAGCGATTGTGTTGCGCGTCTATCTGCGGTCCCGGAAGCGGTGGTAGATTGACAATTGGGAACTGAAGGGAAGATGGCATTCGATTCTGGGACATTTAACTTACGGTAAGATCTAAAACATTGGCACAGACATCTAACGCTACAAAGAAAATTGAAATCGCCGATCTCACTGTTCGATATGACGGGCTGGAAGCTCTCAAAGGGATTTCTTTCGATATATACGAGAATGAAATACTGGGGATTATCGGTCCTGCACAATCCGGCAAGACAACATTGCTGAAGACAATTAACCGTACGATTGAATTCGAGCCAAGCGCAGCGGTCAGCGGTTCGGTGAAAATAGATGGCACCGATGTACAAAGCATCAGAAACGTCAATCAGCTGCGCCGACGTATTGGGATGGTCTTTCCGCTGCCGGTTGGTCTGCCCATGTCTATTTATGATAATGTCGCCTTCGCACCCCGGACAGCGGGTATCCGCAAACGGAGTGAGTTAGACGAACTTGTTGAGCGTTGTCTGCAACAGGCAGCACTTTGGGATGAGGTTAAAGACCGGCTTAATAGTCTTGGCACAAAGTTGTCGGGTGGACAGCAGCAACGCCTGACCATCGCCCGTGCCCTCTCACACCAACCTGAAATTCTCTGTCTGGACGAATTTTCGATTGCTGTCGATCCGGTGACCACAATGCGGATCGAGGATATCCTCAAAGAATTACGCTCTCAGATCACCATCATTCTCGTTACCAATTTGGTTCAACAGGCACGCCGTTTAGCAGACCGCACCGCATTTATATTTGAAAGTGAACTCATTGAAATCGACGACAACGATGTTATCTTCTCTGATTCACCGGCGCACAGACTAACCTACGATTATGTGAGTGGAAACTTCGGATGAGCACGGATAAAAATTACAGCATCGAGACCAACCAACTTAATCTGTGGTACGGTGACTTTCAGGCGCTTATCAATGTGAGCGTGAAGATTCCTGACGGTTTGATAACCGGGCTCATTGGTCCCTCTGGCTGCGGTAAAACTACATTGCTGCGCTGTTTCAACCGAGTGAACGAACGCTACGGCAACGTCACGACGACCGGCGAGGTCGAGATACTTGGCAAAAACATCTACGATGCGGATGTTTCACTGACAGAACTTCGCAAAAATGTCGGCATGGTATTTCAACGCCCAAATCCTCTGCCAATCTCCGTTTACGAGAATATCCTTTTCGGTCTGCGCGTCCACTCCGAACAGCGGATACGAAAAAAGTCGGAAACTGATGAGATTGTTGAAACGGCGTTAAGAGAAGTTTTTCTTTGGGACGATCTAAAAGATCAGCTAAAAGTAAAGGCAACCACTCTGCAGCTCGAGCAGCAGCAAAAACTGTGCATCGCCCGGTTGCTGCCGCTGAAACCGCGGGTGATTCTGATGGACGAACCGTGTTCTGCCCTTGATTCTAAAGGGACAGGTACAGTTGAAGAGTTGATGCTTGAGCTCACGGGTCAATACACCATTCTGATTGTTACGCACAATATGGCGCAGGCTCGCCGTGTGAGCGATGAATGTATCTTTATGCTGATCGGCGAGATTATCGAGCACAACCGTACCGAAGATCTGTTTCTCACGCCTCAGAACACAAAGACGGCGGACTATATCGAAGGACGGTACGGATAATCAACTTAGTACACGTCCGATCCTTTCAGCGGAAGCGGCGCAATCCAGATATTGCGATACTTGACGGAGTTACCATGGTCTTGTAGTCGTAAGGGCCCCGGTTGTGCAGCATCGCCGTCCGTCGCCCCACCTGTAGCCCCCTCTATTTGGACATTATTCTGTATCACAATCCCGTTCTGCAGTACAGTTACGCGGGCGTTCTCTTCTACTTCTCCTGACTCACCCACGCGAGCGGCTCGAAATATTGCGTCGTAGGTTTGCCACTCAAGCGGCGGCTTGCAAGCGTTTACCAACGGTGCGAATTGGTTGTAAATTGCGCCGCAGTCTCCCATACCCGGCACATCAATCCCGTAGGAATCCAAGACCTGGATTTCATACCTCCCCTGAAGAAAGACTCCACTGTTTCCCTTTGCTTGACCTGTTGCATCTGGCATGTCGGGTGTCATGAACTCCAAGTGAAGCAGAAAATCGGCAAACTGCTCCTTACTCACGATATCGCCCTCTCCAGCGGTCACGGTCATCGCAGCGTCAGCGACCTCCCAAGCCGGTGCTCCTCCATCAAGTTTCGTCCAATTGCTGAGATCTGTACCATCAAAAAGAACAACTGCCGCCTCTGGTGGTGTTTGTGTCATCGGTTTGCCCTCTCTTATGGAAAATAAAAAAGCAGGGCTAAAAAATTAGCCCTGCTCTGCATCTACGGTTTAGATCAAGGGAAGAACCGTCTCCTAAGAGCAATCTCCCTTGATAGGGGAAGCACTGTCTCCTAAAAGACAGCACCTCCCTTGATCATTCCACTAGATGGTAACAAGAATGATCACCTCCTTTCGTTTTAAAGGATATAGATAGCATAGCACACACAGATTTTTTTGTCAACAATAAAGTCTATTCAATTTTCTTGCTCTTTTCGGATTTCAGAATCGGCAGTAGGAAGTGAAAAGGGAAGAAGACGGCTACCTGTTATTTCTAACGCTCACTCGCCATTAATATACTCACACTGAGAATGGGAAGTAAATCAGCACCATTTCTTATTGACTTTTTCGCATAAAGGTGGTAGGGTGATTTGGACAACAGGTGTACACTAACGGAACTATTATACGCTACAAAATATGTGCGAGTTTTTGTTCAAGAACACAACGGATAGAGTTCAAACTCACAGGAGGATATTATGCCTTACAAACTTCGACCCGACAAGATGTATATGATGCCAACACACTTTGGTCCCAGTATGGGACCCCGGCAGGGACCCTGTGGACGTAAATTTGAGTGCAAGGATAGCCCCAAGTCGACCTCGATATCGGTCAGTTTTTTGACGAATCGCGAACAGCTTGAGGAATTTTTGCCTGAAGGCTTCGAGCTTGGTGCGGAGCCGGTCGTCAGCGTCTCCGCATCCTATATGACAGAGATTGAGTGGTTGGCTGGTCGTGGATACAATGTCCTCGGCGTTAGCTTTCCTGCGATTTTCAACGGAGAGCGAGATCGCGCCGAGGGAGGGCTGCTGACAGTGCTTTGGGAAAATCTGTGTGATCCGATTCTCACAGGGCGGGAGCAGTTGGGATTCTCTAAAATCTATTGCGAACTTCCAGAACCGGTTGTGCTTCGTGGGGATACACACTGCATTGCCAGCTGGCTCGGCTTCAAGTTTTTGGATATGAAACTGACGAACATGACACAGATAGAATTGGATACAAACCCCGCACCGGCAGCAGCACCTCCGGATGATGGTGTGCTTCGCGGGACCTTGCACTACAAATATATGCCTCGGACTGGAGAATGGGGTCAAGGCGATGTCGGCTATGCGGTGCTCACACCCGCAGAGGGCAGTAACAGCGTTACCAAAGAACTGTGGCGCGGTGAGGGAACCGTAGAATTCCATAAAGCGAGATGGGAAGACCTACCAACCCAGTATCATGTTGTCAACGCCTTCCATGAATTGGAAATTAAGGAATATCGTGGCGCGACCATCTCTAAGAGCGTTGGCGGCAAAGACCTGAGCGATCAACGGATTCTTCAGTAAAATGAAACGTGAAACGTGATGCGTAAAACGTGAAAACCACTATAGTTCATTGGTTCATTGATGCAGTTGGGCGAGGAAGTCCGACTTAGAGGGTCCATCTCAAAAGGAAAGTGCGGAGTAACTCAGAGAAACCGAGTTTTTGGCAAGAACTCGGTTTCTGTTGTACTGCTGGAGGTAAGCTATGGAATATCGTCCGTTTGGTCAAACAGGGCTGCAGGTTTCAGCGATTGGATTTGGTTGCTGGGAAATGGGTGGAAGCTACGGCTCCATCGAGGAATCGGAGGTCATTGGGGCAATTCACCGCGCTCTTGATCTTGGAATCAACTGCTTTGATACCGCCGAAGACTATGGGAAGGGCAGATCTGAGGCATTGTTGTCAAAGGCGTTGGGCGCCCGGCGAAAAGACGTTATTGTCGTAACCAAGTTCGGCGTAGGTTACGATGACCGCCCAAAAGGGAGGGATAGCCGGAAGTCCATGGCACATGCTGCGATTGATCGGAGTCTGAAGGCACTGAACACCGATTATGTCGACGTGTATCTGGTTCATTGGCCCGACCGGACAACCCCTTTTGACGAAACAATGCAGGCGCTGGAGGAGATTGTCCAGCAGGGAAAGGTGCGCCACGTCGGTTTATCGAATTTTACGCTTGATGAGATTAAGACGTGCACAGCAATGCGCCGGGTTGAGGTCTTGCAGTATAGCTGCAATCTCTTTGATCGGCGGATGGCAGAGTGGATCTTCCCTTATGCCGAAGAGAACGGGATTGGCGTCATGACTTATGGCTCGCTCGCCTACGGTTTGCTGACGGGCGCCTTTACCGAGGATACTATATTTGAAGAGGGAGACTGGCGGCGGAATGGGGGTTGGGATATGTCGCTGAAATTGTTCATGCCAGAGGTTTTTAAGCGTAACGTGCAAGCGGTCAATGAACTCAAAGCGATCGCAGAGCGACTTGGGAAAAAACTCCCTCACCTCGCACTCAATTGGACGGTTTCCAACCCTGGCGTTAGCGTTTCGCTTGTTGGAGCGCGGCGCACCTCTGAGGTTGAAGATAATATGGGGGCGGTTGGTTGGCAGTTGACGGACGATGTACGCGCCGAAATCGATCAGGTCTTCGCCGAATACGAAATCGACACAGCACCCAATAAATGGGTGGAACGGATTGATTCATGAGGTGGCGAGTGTGAGGGGAGCAAGGTTTTGGGAACTTGCCCCCTTGCTTGCTTGTTCTCCATCGCGCTTCCCCTCTACCAGTACATCCTTGCGTTCAATATCGCCCACGATTCAATCAAAGAATCCGAATTCTTCCCTGAAGTTGTTTTTGAGTAGGTCTTCGTTCAGAGTAACACCCAATCCCGGAAGATTTGGCACATCGATATGACCCTCTTGAATTAAGGGTCCCTCATTGACAATCCCTTCCCAGAAGCGGTCATCCAAGTGATGGAATTCCAAGACAAGGAAATTTGGTACAGCTGCCATCACATGACAGTTTGCAACTGTTTGGACGGGGCTGCCGATATTGTGTGGCGCGATCGGGATGTAGTACATATCGGCGATATCCGCGATGCGTCTTCCCTCTAACAGCCCCCCCGCCTTTGCCATATCCGGCGAAATAATGTCCGCCGCTTGGGTTTCGATCAGGTCGCGGAAACCAAATCGAGTGTAGAAATTCTCGCCGGTGCAGATCGGGGTACGCGTGGATTTCGTGACACCTTCCATAGCGGCTATGTTTTCGGGTGGGATTGGGTCCTCCAGCCAGAGCAGATCCAGATCTTCAAACGCATGTGCGACTTTTAGGATATCAACTGGAGCGTAAAACCAGTGGGCATCTATTGCGAGGTCGGTGTTAGAATCTAAGCCTTCGCGGACAGCGGTTACCACTTCGACGTAGTGCGCAATGTCATCATTGCTGATGCAGCGATTGTATCGGTCTCGACGGGACGGTAGTGGATCGATGTCGAATTTGATTGCGGTAAAACCCCGCGCCTCCACTTCGCGTGCTTTAGCGGCGTAGGCTTCGGGGGTCTCCGTTTCGCCGGCATGACAGTCGTTATACATCCGTATTTTATCCCGAAACTTACCTCCCAGTAGCTGCCAAATTGGAACACCAGCCGCTTGTCCTGTGATGTCCCACAACGCGCTTTCTATCCCACTGATAGCACTCATCACAGCACCTTGATAAAAACCGGACGCGGACATAGCACTCATCATATCTCGGAACAGTTTATCGACATTACGTGGGTCTTGACCGATCAACGGTCTCGTCAACCGTTCGTCCACGGCGATTTGATGAACCCCTGCCCCGTGGTAGGCTTCCCCAATGCCGGTGATGCCTTCATCCGTCTTGACTTTGATCAGCACCCAGCCGGTGGGTTTCAACAGCACTGAACCGATATGCGTGATCTTCATATTTTTAGTCCCTCATCACGATTGGTATGAATGTAATACTCCGTAGTTTACAATCTGCTATTGATAGGCAGATATGATGTTCTGTGTAGGACCTCTGGTTATCCAAGAGATGCACCTAACTCGATTCGGCGGCCCGTCCGAGAAGATTCGTAGCTTGCGTCGATGATTTGCATGATTCGATAGGCATCGTGGATGGTGACTGTTGTCTTGCCCCCTTGCCGGATCGCGCGGATAAATTCCGCAACGAACTGGTAGCCCCATTGGTCTGCATATACCGGACGCTGCGCCACCTCCACGCTGAATCGTCGTTCCGGTGCAGCTTCCCAGTCCGGGGCGGCACTGGCAACGGTGAGATTGCCTTCACTGGTAGGCTGCCACGTAGCAGCACCGAGCGTCCCTCGTAGCCCAAAATAGGTATCGTTTCGTGGTCCTGCACCGGATAGCAGATACCCCATGTGCAGGCAGGCATGAACACCGTTATCGAACTCCAGCGCAACCGTCGCCACATCCTCCAAGCCTTCCTCAATAAAGCCTGTTCCTCGTCCACACAAGGCTGTCACCGATTTTACCTCTGCGCCGCTAAAGAAGCGGAACAGTGTCAGCCAGTGACCACCTTCCATGTGGAGGATACCGCCTCCTTCTCCCTTGTTTGTATACATCCAGAAATCCGGTTCACGGAGGCCTGGTTTCACCTGAACGGTGACGAGACGTGCCTCCATGTCTACCAACCGTCCGAGCGCACCGACATCAATGAGGCGTTTCATCTCGATCGGTATGGGGTGATGGGGCCACGGATAACCTACCTGCGTTACCAGTCCTTTATTGGCAACTACATCGCAGAGCTGTTGCATATCTGCAGCAGTGCGGGCGCCCTGCTTCTCAATGAAGAGATGTTTTCCTGACTCCGCTAGACTTAGGGCTAAGGGCGCTGCCTCGCTGGGCGGCAGCATAACGACGGCGAAGTCGAATTCCTCGTTCGTCATTAAGGCACCCAGATCCGTGTAGATACGCGCATCCGGATCAGCGGCGCGGATTTCGTCTAATGCCTCTGCCTGATCGGGTGAGGATTCGCAGTACGCTACAATCTCGACATTCTCTTGCCCTTTGAACGACTTGAGCAGCCCGTGGTTTTTATCCGGGTGCAGGCTTCCCGCGTGGATGTGCAGACCAACAATAGCAGCTTTAAGGGGCGGTTCCTGTACGGTCATATATGTCGCGCTTCCTATAGAAATAAATCATTAAAGGTTAGTCACGTTTCGTCAATGTCTTCTCAGCTTCTTTGTAAATCGGGGCATAGATTTTATCACGGGGTACGCAACCGGCGGCGAATTGTCCGAGTGGATTCGCTTTTGCACGCATCAGCGCTGTGCAGTAACTGACTGCAACACAAACCTTTTTCTTGACCATCTCTCCACTCTCAATGGTATCCCTTGCGTAGTCGGGATATGCCAAAGCACCGCGTCCCACAGCAACAAAACTGACGCGCCCATCCCGAATATTAGCTTCAGCGGCGTTGACAAGATACTGTTGCAGCCAACTGTAGCCGGTTCCGACAACCGGTAGGTCTGGATACGCTCGTTGGATGTCCCCTGTCAGTCGGATGTGCCGATCAACCCCAATCAGTGGGTGTTCAGGGGTTTCATAGCCATCGATTGGTGGGCGTTCAAACGGACGGCCGATATGTGGATTGAAGTAGGGACTCCCTGTCGTGACGTTAACCAGTTTGACGCCAAGGTCCTTGAGGACACC
The DNA here is from genome assembly GCA_022826645.1 of Candidatus Poribacteria bacterium. Lineage (GTDB taxonomy): Bacteria > Poribacteria > WGA-4E > WGA-4E > PCPOR2b > PCPOR2b. The sequence goes on along the minus strand of JAJDUM010000088.1, from coordinate 45,478 downwards.
GACCAATTTAATTGGTTCAGTCATATCCGGTTGTGGCGGATTGTTTTCATCGACACCGAAGCCGTAGAGATACGGTGTTGGGATGTCCCGTGGAACTCCTACTGTCGTCTCTGGATCCTGCATGAAAGCCACACCGTCGTAGACATTAAGTCGGGTACCAAGGATGAGTTCATCTCCGACCTCTGCCCGAATCTTACCGACGATGTTGCGGATAAACCGGGTGCGGTTTTCAAAGCTGCCGCCGTACTTTCCAGTTCGTGTCTTCGCTGCTAACAGTTCAGAGAGTAGGTAGGTGTGACACTGCTTGAGATCAACAAAGTCGAACCCAATTTTCCACGCTAACTTAGCAGCTTCGACAAAGATATCCTCCTGACGTTCCAGATAATCATCGCTCAAGACAGGGTAGTCATTAGGGATGGGGATCTTGTTTTTTTTGTCGATGAGCGTGACCTTGTCAACGACAGGGTGGCGAAAAGCAATTAACGGTTTCTGATAGCTATACCGCCCCGAATGGGTCAGCTGCATCCCAACGATGACCTCTTCATTTGAGCCAAACTCCTCTCGATGTGCGTTGCGCGTTAAATTGAGTATCGACTCCATTGAGCCCGCAGTCTCGTCACTGATTATCAACTGACGACTGTTTGACTTCACTTCATCAAAGAGTGCTGTCGCTTCGCCCCATATCAACTTTGCGCCGCCACGCCCGAATCGTTCCCAGCGCCGAATGGTGAGTTCGCTTGGTTTGCCGTCAAGTGTGCCATCACAACCCTCCATGGGGTGGATACCGAATGCGTTACCGGCAACTTTGTGCCCTATTTGGACGGGCTCAAGAAGCTTTTCAATATTTTCTTCCAGGCGGATGCTCAGTCCGAGTTCGGCAATCTCAGCCCGCAGTGCATCAATGTCTCGATAACGAAAGTGTTTCCTTTTAAGCATTCATTGTGCCTCTCTGTATTACCCCATTTTTACTGCATCGCCGTGGCCCACAGTCTCACAGTTTTGTCAGCACTTCCACTTGCCAGTGTTTTACCATCGGGCGAGAAAGCGACAGAAAATACTGCGCCACTATGCCCGCTCAATGTGTATTTAAATTTCCCAGTCCGCGCCTCCCACAACTTCACCTCGCGGTCCCAAGCCCCACTTGCCAACGTTTTACCATCGGGCGAAAAGACGACGGAGGTAACTTCCTGCCGATGACCTGTCAGTGCGCGAATTAATTCCCACGTACGAACATTCCAGAGTCGTATCGTATTTTCTTCGGGCCGACTACTCCCATTGGCTAAAATCGAACCGTCGGGGGAAAAAGCCACTGTTTTCACAGCATCAACCCTGCGCCATTTCAGTGTCCTCTCCAATTTTCCGGTCTGTACGTCCCACAGCCTGATGACGGTGTTGTCGAATTCACCACCACTTGCCAATGTACCGTTATCTGGCGAGAAAGCGAGCGCAAACACTGGTCCCTCACTCCCGATTAGCGTCTGTTTTGGTTTGCCGGTCTGTCCATTCCATAGCCTCACTGTTTCATCGGACGCACCACTCGCGAGGAGCGCGCCGTTGCCTGACAGAGTCAGTGTGTGCACTCGACCGCTATGCCCCTTTAGGACTGCCTTCGGTTTTCCCGTTTGGACGTCCCATAATCTTACGGTTTTGTCCCAACTGCTGCTCGCCAGTGTTTTCCCGTCTGGCAAAAAGATAATCGCGGTTACCCTCTCGGTATGCCCCGCCAAGGTTCGTTTTAACTTCCGGGTTCCTACATCCCACAGTCTCACAGTCTTGTCGCTGCTTCCACTTGCTAACGTTCTGCCATCGGGTGAAAAGACAACACAAAGGACAGCCCCGCTGTGTCCTTCCAGCGTGAGAGAGTTCAAGGGCTTGTCCCAAACGTCGTTTTCATCCGCACCGCAAACGCTTACCAAACTCATGAGACACGAGAAAACGATCAGACACGATTTCCACTTGAGCGTAGAAGAATCCTCAATTATTTTCACTTGCCATTCCATTCCTTCTTTATCTGTCTCTGTTGCGTTCAAGGTCGGGGAACAGTTGGTTTTTATTATATCAGATCTACCCAATCTTGTCATCAGAAAGTATTCTGTTGACAAACGGGAAAATTTCTGCAACACTATAAATTAAAATGAGGATAGGTTAGGGTTTCTAACTATTTTTCCGCCGTGATCAAGTGAAGCGTAACCCACAAAGTGTGAGCAACGCGCAGTCCTACGAACAGATAGTTAGACTAAAACAGGAGAATTTACCACATGACATCTCATGCAAAATCTACATATCAGGTTGTTGAGGAATGGGGACAACTTCCAGAAGGGTGGGAGTTCACACAGGTAGCTGGCGTGGCTGTTGATTCCCAAGATCGAATCTACATCTATAATCGTGGAGAGCACCCCATGATTATTTTCGATAGTGACGGCAATTTACTGAACACCTGGGGTGAAGGATTTCTAAAGCATGCGCACGGTATTTTTATTGACAGGACAGATATGATTTATCTTGTTGACCGGTGGTTGCATGCGGTATTGAAATATACGCCGGATGGCGAACTCCTGATGACGATAGGCACGCTTGACCAACCTTCTACAAATGGCGAACCGTTTAATCACCCGACAGATGTAGCTCTGTCCTCAACCGGTGAAATTTACGTTTCTGATGGCTATGGAAATACGCGGATGCACAAATTCTCGGCTGAGGGAGAACATCTGCTTTCGTGGGGCACCCCTGGCGACGGTCCCGGTGAATTCAACCTACCTCACAGCGTCTGGGTGGATGACAACGATCACGTCTATGTCGCGGACAGAGAAAATCATCGTATTCAGATTTTTGACCCTCAAGGCACTTTTATCGATCAATGGACCGGATTTCGTCAACCGACCGATTTTTTTCTTGATGGGGCTGGACGCTTCTATGTTGCCGAGCTACAGCACCGTGTTAGCATCTTAAACATGGACGGAGAGGTCCTGATGCGGATGGGTGGAGAATCAAGTCACGCCTCCGGCGAATTTGTTGCGCCACACGCAGTCTGGACAGATTCCCACGATGCGCTCTATGTGGGTGAGGTATTAGCAGGGCAGCGGATACAGAAATTTGTACCCCAGGATGCATAAGCCGCGATCCCGAATAGTGAGGTGCTGCTCGTTCAGGAAAATTGTACTCATTTCGCGCAATATGCACTATATCTTGTACATTAGATGTTGATGTGTTTCATTATGGTATGGTAGACTTTATGGCAGATACCGTTTGGTGATAGCACTTTTCAAGTTCTCACCGGTCACGATTTTCCCTCAGTGAAGCGGTTTTGCCCCGCCAATTTCGTTGACATAAACAGCCACATCTGGCGCCGCTGAGACGCTTCGGTTTTTGACCGAGGATTTACGCCATCGATTCAAAGCATGGAAACAACAGAGCCAAAAATGACGAAAGCTCCCAGCAAATGATTCAAAAGAAGATTGAAAATCAGACTGCATACACGGGTGTTATCGGACTTGGCTATGTCGGGCTTCCACTTGCAGTAACTATGGCAAAAGCTGGGTTTTCTGTCACCGGCATCGACGTAGATCGCCACAAGGTTGAATGTATTCAGGGTGGTCTCTCGGTTGTCTCTGATGTTCCTTCAGAAGATCTCGCGGCTTTCGTCCATCGAGGACAGATTCACGCAACGACAGACTATCGGATCCTGAGAGAGTTAGATACAATTAATATTTGCGTGCCCACGCCGTTGCGTAAGAGTAAGGACCCGGACATGAGTTTTATCATCTCCGCGGTAGACGAAATTGCGCAATACCTACGCAAAGATCAGTTAATCATTCTTGAGAGTACAACCTACCCTGGTACAACGGAGGAGGTTGTGCTACCGAAACTCGAAAAGAGCGGTTTGCAGGTCGGTGAAGATTTTTTCCTCGCCTTTTCCCCTGAACGCATTGATCCGGGGAATGCGATATATTCCACGGCAAATACGGCGAAAATCGTTGGTGGGATAACGCCTGCCTGCACGCAGGTAGCTCAGCTGTTTTACAAGCAGTTTATTCAGGAAGTCTATGCGGTATCTTCGACCAGAGTAGCAGAGATGGTTAAGCTGCTGGAAAATACCTTTCGGAGCGTCAATATCGGTCTCGTCAACGAAATGGCATTAATGTGCGATCAGATGGGATTGGATGTATGGGAAATTGTCGATGCTGCCGCCACAAAGCCGTTTGGATTTATGCCGTTCTATCCAGGACCGGGGTTAGGTGGACACTGTATCCCCGTTGACCCACACTACCTATCTTGGAAAGCAAAAACTTACGAGTTCCACGCGCGCTTCATCGAGCTTGCGAGTGAGATTAACGGCTCGATGCCAGAGTATGTACTTGGCAAAATTATTGACGCGCTCAATCAACACCAGAAGGCCATCAACGGATCGAAGATTCTGGTCATGGGTGTTGCCTACAAGAAAAATGTTGGCGATGTCCGCGAATCACCGGCTATTGATGTCATCCGGATGCTTGCGCGGCGCGGTGGGGATATTTCATACCACGATCCGTACGTGCCAGAACTGGAAGTTGAAGAGGTTGCTCCAAAGAACGGGCAGCTCGCGCGCTATTCCTGTGCAGAACTGACAGCCGAGTTGGTCCAGAGTGCTGACTGTGTGGTAATTATGGCAGATCATGGTGCTATCGATTACAGCTGGCTTGTCGACCACGCGACTATAGTAGTAGACACACGAAATGCAACAAAGTCAATTACAACAGACCAGAATAAAGTTCTAAAACTTTAAAATATTATAGACATATATGATACATTCGGGGGATCCACCATGTTTCCAGCAAAAGGACACATTGCTACCCACCAATTAGCTTGGATTATCACCGACTGCTGCGGTGAAGAAGAAATTATCAGGATGGCGAATCAGTGTGGTGTGCTCCACGACACCCAGTCTAGGACAGAGATTCGTAAGGATTGGATCGCCTACGATTTAGCAGCGTGTTTTTTCGATGCTGCTGTAACCGAAGACATCGTGAGCCGACACTTAGCCAAGAAGGCAGAACAAGCTGCGCGCCGAGTCCAATTCATGGATGTCCAAGAAATTCGCGTCTTCTTGAGAAGCGCCGACCAACTTCGATCAGAAGGCGAATTGGGCGAGATTTTATGGGCGCTGCTGGTTGATTCACGCGAAGATGTACAGCAGCACGGTCAAAGATTGCTTGCTGACCATGATCAATCTGTTCCTGCCTCCCCTCCTCCGCCTGAGGGTAGAGGCTACACTTCGTCATTAGACACCGCACAAGAGTCAGAACAGTCGGAATCAAGCATACCAGATCCGAATATCTCGCCACACCACAGCTGTGATGAAGAACTGAGTCTTGAATCTACGGAACCGTCTACCGATCCTCCTGACAATGACCCTGAGTACCTTAAGATCACACCTATTCCTGAAACAGATTTCGACCCGCAGCAGAGGGCTAGACTGAGCGACGAGCTAAAACAAAACCAACAACAGATTAACAAACTTTATAGCGCGCTCTCTGAACTGAAAAATGGATATACAGTTCTGCAAAATGAAAACGACAGACTCAAACAAAGAATAGCAGCATTGGTGGACGAAAAGAAATTTTTGCAGAATAGAGAGGAACTGTATCAGGAAAGCGAACTACGCATTGACCGGCTCAGCCATGAGAACAGAAACCTCAAACGAGATGTGGAAAAGTTCTCGAATCAACTCTGTGAATTCCACGAACTTCAGGCACAAAAGGAAAAGATAACCGGGGAATTGAAATCGGTTGAGGAGATGGCATATCACTCACAGCAGGTGCTTGAACAGATCCAGTCCAATTTCTATTCTCAGTTTTCCTACTTGCAGGGAGTCAACGAGGAATACAAGACAATCATCACAAGGGCACGGCAAAAAGTCACAAGTCTGTCGGGCCAGCGAGGCGGTGCAGGCGCAAACCGTATGCTGGCAGGTCAACCGCGTGTCGGTGTTTTTGTCGATGTCCAGAATATGTTCTATGCTGCGAAAGATCGCTACGCAAGGCGTCTTGATTATATTAAGCTACTGGACCTCATTGTGGGTCCTCGGAATCTGGTAGCGGCTTACGCTTATGTTGTCCAAATCCCCGAAATTAATCAGGCCGGCTTTTTGTCGCTTCTCGAACATAACGGTTACACAATCAAGAGCAAGGATCTGCGAATGCGCGGCGATGGTTCTGCTAAGGGGGATTGGGACGTCGGAATTGCCATCGATATTGTGTCAATGTTGGATGCACTGGACATTGTGATTCTGGCAAGCGGAGATGGTGATTTCTGTGCGCTTGCGGAACTGATTAAACAACACGGAAAGCGCATTGAGGTGGCAGCTTTTGAACATAACACATCGATGGATCTGCAGCGTATTGCAGATCAGTTCTTCCCAATAGGCGATGAGATGTTAATTTAGCCGCCCAAGGTAATGAACCATGTCCAACGCAAAGCCTGCTGCAAAATCACACTTCCAGGGACATGAGCTTCACGATACTTCACCCACCCCAAGCGGAGAGACCGAGGCTCCCGCCTCTACAGTTGAATCCGCCCTTCCAACCTCTAAGGAAGCACGAGATCAATACGCGCTTGGCAATTGGTATTTAGAACCTGCCCAGCGTCAGTATCCTCTTGCAATCAATGCCTATAAGCGCGCACTTGAGTTGGATCCGGACTGTGCGGCAGTCCATCATAGTCTCGGTTTCGCGTATTATAAAGAAGGCGAGTTTGATCTAGCGCGAGAAGCCCTCCAGAGGGCCATTGAGCTCAATCCACTGAACGCGAATTATCACTATGTTTTGGGACAGTTGCTGGAAGATTGGACGGAACTTGATGGCGCGTGGGAGAAGGCGATTCACGAATTTACTCGTGCAATCGAGTTAGATCCCTCATACATTGAGGCATGGTATAACCGGGGTCTGCTCTACGAGAAACTGGAAGATCTTGAAAAGGCGTGTGAGGATTTCGAGCGGGTTGTTCAGTGTGCGCCGACGTTTCATGCGGCACGCCATAACCTTGGCGTCTTGCACATGAAACAGCAACATTGGGAAGATGCAGAGCGAGTTTTTGAAGAAATCCTTGAAATTGAGCCACGGGAACCGGATGCCCATTATTACCTCGCTGAAATTTACTTAAACCTATATGCCGACGTGGATCGGGCGATTCACTGCTTGCAATACGCAATTGAAAGAGATCCGGTACATTTAGACGCTCGCTTTGAACTTGGGCTGCTTTACGCAAAGCATCGGTATATGCGCCCAGAATTCCGTCAGCAGGCAATAGACCAATTCATTGAACTAATCAAGCGCAACGATGAATTACAGACCTTTGAGCCGCTCGATCAGGTGTTCTTTATCCTTGGCAGCTTGTACGATGACCGTCCAGAAGATGCAGACCTCGCAATCTATGCTTACAAGACCGGCTTAGAACACGCCCCTTCACCACAAGCACAAAACAATCTCGGCCTCCTCTATCTCCAAAAGAATATGATTGATAAGGCTGCTGCAGAATTTAAGCGGGTTATCCAACGTTACCCGGATTATGAATCACCCTATCATAACCTCGCTAAACTCTACTTCTACGAGCGGGATGAAGAAATCCTGAAAGACCTACAAGGGTGGTTAGAGACGGAGCCGCAGACAGCTGCGCGTATCATTTTTCATCTCACCCTCTCACTGATGGACGTCGCGCGGGCGGAAGCGTACCAGAGCCTCTATTCCCAACTACACCGTCTGAAAAACCTGATTAGTGCAACCGGCGGTCAACTTAGATCGGCATCTCGCCAAGCGGAACCGGATTCCCAGTTGCACAACTCGCTCAATCAGATCCTCACCCAACACGAAGAATGCTATAACGAAATGGTTGAATTATTGCAGCAGTTGCGTATGGACGAACCGGTCTTTGGTCTCATAGATATTAACAGAATCCTTGATACGATGTTGCGAAACCTGATGCCTGTGTTGGAAGCCAAAGAGATAGAGTGTCAGCAAATTTTCGACACACGCTTGCCTCCGGTTAAAGGGGATTCTGGCCAACTGAAAGAAGCATTTAACAATCTGATTATTAACGCTGCTGATGCGATGGAAGGCGGCGGCTTTCTCCAGATCAAAACCGCCTATCTGCCAGAGATCTCCCAGATTCAGATCTCCTTTATCGATACGGGGATCGGCATCCCGTATGAAGTGCGGGACCAGCTTTATCAGCCCGGATACACCCTCAAACAACATGGGAGCGGATTCGGTCTGAACATTGTGCAACGAACGGTTCGTGACCACCGAGGAAGAACGGAGCTTCACAGCGAGGAAGGACACGGTACGACGTTTTCAATTTATCTGCCGGTTGACCTGGAAGCAACGCCGATCCAGACGAATCTGCAGATGCGTCCCATCTTCTACGAATCGCCGCACGAGTTAGGTTTTGAGGAATTGGTCTAAGTCAGAGGGTGCCCAGCGAGCAGACGTTTCGACGGATAGGCAACAAAAAAGCCCCTTCCACATTCAATATGGAAGGGGCGACAGAATGTCCCCGACGGGATTTGAACCCGTGTCGCCGGCGTGAAAGGCCGGTGTCCTTGGCCAGGCTAGACGACGGGGACAGACAGTGAGCCGTACAGGAATCGAACCTGTGACCACCTGATTAAAAGTCAGATGCTCTACCTACTGAGCTAACGGCCCTCAATGGAAAAATGTTGACAAAAACAGGCAGAAATAGTACCCAATGTATTAGAAATTGTCAATCTTAAAGTAATGCTCGCTGGCACCTATCAGACAGTCAGAATGCTCTCATCGCAGACAATTGTCTGTGTTCTCTCAGGGCCAACAGAAAGGATTGTCACTGGGACATCGAGAAATTCGGATATGTAGGCGTTGTATCGCTGTGCATTTGCTGGCAGACCCTCATATTTCCGCGCATCTACTGTCGGTGCTTTCCAACCGGGTAGCGTTTCGTAGACCGGCTCGCACTCCTCAAGCGCGTGCAGGCTTGTCGGAAAAGTGGTGAGTACTTCCCCACGACGCCGATAAGCAACACAGACCTGAATCTCATCGAGATGGTCTAGGACATCAAACTTCGTCAACACCAGATCGGTGAAGCCGTTGACCCGGGCGGCGTAGCGCAGCGCGACGAGATCGAGCCAACCACAGCGGCGGGCACGTTGTGTGGTTGCACCGTATTCCTGACCGATTTCGCGAATCTCTTCGTCCAGATCTGGCGGCATCTCAGTTGGAAATGGGCCTGTACCGACGCGGGTCACATAGGCCTTCGAAACCCCGAGCACCCGATCTATCGCCTGAGGACCAACACCCAGCCCGGTGCAGACCGCACCGACAGTCGTGTTGGACGAAGTGACATAAGGATAGGTCCCAAAATCGATGTCAAGCATCGTTCCCTGCGCGCCCTCGTAAAGTATCCGCTTTCCAGCCTTGAGGGCGTCATTCATGAATTCAGAGGTATCAACCACATACGGCGCGAGCCGCTGAGAATAGCCGTGGTACTCCTCCAACATCGCAGCTCTGTCAATTTCGCCACCAATCTGATCGAGGATATAACCTTTGGCGCCGAGATTGAAATCCAGTTTCTTTTGAAAGAGATCAAACTCAAGCAGATCGGCAACCCGTATTCCTGCATGGCGGTTCATTTTATCGGAGTATGTCGGTCCGATGCCGCGTGAGGTTGTACCGAGTTTCAACGAGCTTCCGAGGTCGTCCCACGACTCCATTACCTTGTGATAAGGCAGGATTAAGTGTGCACGTGAGCTAATTTTGAGACGATCTCCGACTTCAACACCGTGCATCTCCAACTTTTCGATTTCGTCGAAGAGGGTCTCCAAATTGATGACTACACCGTTGCCAATCACATTCGTGGTATGAGGATAGAGTATACCAGAGGGGAGCAGATGGAAGATGAACTTCTCCGTTCCAACAACAATAGTATGTCCCGCATTGTCGCCCCCTTGATATCTCGCGACAACATCGGCGTTTTCAGCAAGAAAATCGGTTGTTCCGCCCTTGCTCTCATCTCCCCACTGCGCGCCTAATATGACCGTGTTCGCCATAATGTGTATCCTCGAAATGGATTCAAACCCAATCTATAGTCAGGATGCTTCTTAACGCTTGGAAAATTGGAAACGTGCTCGTGCTCCCTTTTGCCCATATTTCTTTCGTTCAACCATCCGGGAGTCACGGGTAAGAAATCCGGCTTTCTTTAATGCAGGTTTCAAAGACTCGTCAGCTTTAACGAGTGCGCGCGCAAGACCGTGCAGGATCGCGCCAGCTTGTCCTGAAATGCCGCCGCCACGTGCGTTAACGAACACATCGTATGCACTGCTCTTTTCCGTTAATTCTGTAGGTTGTTTAGCCAACTGAATCAGGTCTTCCCGATCAAAATACGCTTCGATCGGTTTTTTGTTGACGACGAATTGACCGGAACCTTCCGGAATCACGCGTACGCGTGCAACGGATGTCTTACGTCTTCCCGTTCCCCAATACTGTTCTACAGCCATACTTCCTCCTCTGAGAAAATTACACTTCTACGACTTCCGGACTCTGTGCTTGGTGCGGGTGGTTTGGACCCACATAAACTTTTAGTTTTTTAATCAGTTTGCGGCCCAAGCGATTTTTAGGGAGCATTCCTTTCACAGCGTGCCGTATGATTTCTTCCGGTTTTTTCTGCATCTGCTCTTCAAAAGTTCGGACCTTCCCGCCACCGGGGTAACCGCTATAGCGAAAGTACGTTTTGTCTGTTACTTTGTTTCCTGTGACAACAATTTTTTCGGCGTTAATCACAGCCACACGATAGCCCATATCGGCATGTGGGGTGTACGTGGGGTGATGTTTCCCTCGAAGCATCATCGCAATTTGAGTGGCTAAGCGTCCAAGGACCTTTCCATTCGCATCCACGACACACCATTTGATATCTGTATCCGATCCAACAAAAGATGTTTTCATTGCAAGCATGATTTTACCTTCAACAACTTCCCACTGCATCGCAGCGGAAGATTTTCGTCCACTATCTTAACCCGAGGTGATTTCAGAAAATCGCCTCAGTTTTTGGCGGGTGGTATGATGATTAGAGTCTTTCCCGACTTTACTACAGAAAAATGTCAACCTGCCGTAACAACTTGCGTTATTATATTTCAAACGCTAGGCACAACAGCCCGAAATAGTATCATCAAAGGGAGGGTTTTGTCAAGGTTTGATCTTGATAAATTTAGACGAATCAACGAATTCTGACGTTTTTCGCTTCCTTCCCCCTGCTATGTGAGAATCTCGTTATACGCAATCCCGATCCCGACAAGTGTCTTAGCAAATTCTGAACAGTAGACTTGACAGAAAGCGACATATCATTTAGAATAAAAGCAGATAGAAAACAGCTAATCTGCACTTTCCAAAACAATCGGCTTTTTGCCGAACAACATTTTAGGAGAAGAAGTGATGGACATCAATGTTGAGACTAGAGACGGCGTTATTGTTCTGAAACTTGGTGGGAGAATTGTGGGTATCGCAGGTGGCGAGCTCAGACAGGTGATCGAAGAGCAGTTGGCAGATGCCCCTGACTCTCCTAAATTCCTGTTTGATTTTGGCGATGTATCCCGGATGGATAGTTCCGGACTCGGGACGCTGATAGGGCTGCATGTATCCGTTGCACGGAAAGGCGGACGGATCGGTGTGGTTAACGTTAGCAATACTATCAACAACCTCCTTGTGATAGGGAGGCTAATTACTATCTTTGAACATTTTGACAGTGAAGATGAAGCTATCACTGCGCTAAACGGATAGCAGATCTTGCCACGGCAAAACGGACCGATTTTGCGTATGGTGCAAACTGTCTTGATTCCTACTCATCAGGGACTGTCCGCACGAAACGTCCTCGGCAGCAGTTCATGGACAGTTCTAACAATCATATCCTCCACAGCAGGTGCGAAGCGCGTGGGGCGATCATAGTAAATCATCGCTCCTTCGCCTTCGTAGCCGCCCTCCCTCAAAATGCGTCTTGAAGGAATATAGCACGGCACGTCGTTGCAGTACGCATTGACCCACAGACGCGAAGTACCGCACTCACGCTTAAGACGAACTGAATAATCAACCACCACCTCGCCGGGCAGAAAAACGACTGCAAGTTCCTCCCCAAAAGTCCAGGTCTGGATAGGGTAGGGGAGCGCCGTCTGAAGGGATTCGCCGCGATCCAATCGATTGAGTTGTATCTGCGCGTGGTAGCCGATTGCCCCGCCGCCCTCCACACGTTCTTCCCACTCTTGACGGGTGGGCAGTGTGTCAAAGGGTAAGTCAATGCGCTTGACTTGACCTGTGAGTTTCCCCTCTATTGAAGTAAGGTCACTACCGAGGAGCCGGTTCACTTCGGCGGCAATCGCGTGTCCATGCTGTCGCGCAAAGTTTAGCCCGGTCCGCGGTGCGGGATTCGCATCTCCTGCACATCCGATCGCCACCAGTGCAGTTGCATCGGGATAGTCTGCCTCGATATAGGCACCCGCATAGCCCGCCCAATCTCCGCAGACAGCGTTGAAATCGCCGCCGAGCGTGGTGCAGTGGCAGGCGTAACTGGTAAGAATTGCCCGCAATCCACCGTCGGTCCCTACAGCACGAAGCATCGGCAGGGCATGGTCAACGGGCCCTCCCTTCGTCCGACGATTATCGGCGAATCCGACCCTTCCTTCTCCCCACGAGAGGGAACCGGGGCAGAGATCAGCGAGTGCTGCCTTTGCTACCTGCTTCAGTTTCTCCGTCAATTCGCGGGTGTAGCGATCGATATTCTCCTGATGGGCTTCAGGAACTGGCACGCCAAATAGTGTCCGTAGCACGCCTGAGAGGTATGGCGCGCTGTGGGTGTGCGTGGAGCAGATTACAAATTGTTCGCGAGGAACCGCTGCGTCTTCCTTTACCTTGGCAGCAACCTCCTCGGTGATGTAATCTGGCACGCCACAGTTATCCACCGTTATTAGTACAGCGGGACTTTCGGTTCCGTTGCGAATGGCTAACGCCTTCGCCCAGATCCGTTGTTCAACGCTATCCGCCTCTTCCCGTCGCCCACCATAGCCGCTGAGCCGAACCGGGAAATCGGGTGTGATATCAATCTTTGCGGCACCAACTTGGTAGTTTGTCTCACTCACGGTTCTACCCCTTTATGAAGAGTTACGCATCCAGTGTCGGCATGTCCACCGCATCCGCCCTGCGCTGGTGGATATTCAACTCCATCGAGTCCGGGTAGCGCATCGGAGGGGCGGAGACTTCGCTCAACCTCGCCAAGGCGTCAGCAGGCAGATTCCAACCTGAACAACCGATGTTATCTTGGAGTTGTTCCACCTTGGTTGATCCGACGATGACTGAAGTTATGCCCTCCTGTTCCAGGATCCATCGCAAAGCCACCTGTGCCATGCTCCTGTCCAATCCTTGTGCGACGTCTTGGAGTGTTTCCAAGATTTTCTGTATCCGCGGATCAAGGTATCGATCCATTGAAGACTCCGCCCTTCGAGCAAAACGTGAATCTTCGGGTGGTGGCTGGTCCGGTTTATACTTTCCGGTTAGGTACCCCGACGCCAACGGTCCCCAGACATACACGCCAACTCCCTTATCACGGCAAACGGGTAAGATCTCTTCTTCGATGTCGCGTGTCAGCAGGTTGTACTGGGGTTGCAGTGCCTCATAGCGCGCTAAGTTCTTTACCTCGCTAATCCACAAGGCGTCACACAACCGCCAAGCGTATTCGTTGCTGCAACCGATGTAACGGACTTTGCCCTGATGCACGAGATCATCGAGGGCACGCAAGCGTTCCTCAGTCGGCGTTTCCCGATCAACATGATGGATGAGGAAGAGGTCAATATGATCAATCTGTAGACGTCTCAGACTGTCCTCCACTGACCTCATGATATGCACCCGCGAAGTGCCGGAATCGTTGATGTCCGTTCCCATCGGGTTGAACACTTTAGTAGCGATAATAAGTTTATCGCGCTTCCCTTTCATGATGCGCCCCAAAATCGTCTCTGACCGACCTTCAGCGTATGAATTTGCCACATCGAAAAAGTTAATACCGGCGTCCAACGCGCAGTTGAAGATTGCATCCGATTCGGCTTCATCGTTGCCCCAATCGGTTGCCCCAAAGGTCATTGTTCCCAAGCAGACTTCTGAAACTTTGAGTCCAGTTCTTCCTAAACGTCTGTATTGCATGTTTTTCCCCTTCTTGTAATGCGATCTGATTTTACTCGCCATTTTATCATATTTCCTCCAGACGATACAACGGCAAACATCAATTAAAACTTTGCATTCCCCATATTATTCTGTATAATGAAAACAGTGATTGTGAGGTAGCTCTTGATTTCCGTTAAGCCCTGGTTCAGCATAGTTGACACCGGAGATGCGCCTATGTATACGCCACCCAAAAACCGAAAGATTTCTGCCGACCTCTATAAGAAATTTAAAGGTATAGCAGATATCTTTCAGAGACAGGTCCCATAAACTAATGTGGAATCGCCAATTCATCTCATTGTGCCTTATCCTACTCGCAGCGGGACTTGTCACTGCCCCCATCGAACTCCTGTTCCCGGTCTACGTGGAGGAGGCATTGGGAAAAACAGTATGGTTCGCTGCTTTATTACGTGCAGTTCCCATCGCTCTCGGCGGTTTGTTCGCTTTGGTCGGTGGTGCCTTGAGCGATCGATTGGGTCGAAAATCCACGTTAATTTTGGGCATGACGGGGGCATTGGTTGTAGGAGTTGTGTTCATAAGTGAACAACCGCTGTTGATTTGGGGGGTGCTGTGCTATCAGGGGATTGCCTCCGGTTTCCGGACCGCGGGTGGGCAATCGTATCTCATCAGCGCCGTCGATGCAAATCAACTCGGCTTAGCCGCCGCTGTATACTTCATGACGTACACATTCGGGGGATCAGTGGGCAGTGCGATTGGTGGTGAGTTGATTGATCGCTTCAGTTACGGGGTCGTTGGCGGTGGAACGATCTTTGTCATGGTGCTGCTTATTTTAGCGGCACTTATCCTGCTACCTCGGCTGCCGCGCGGGGACGATAGACGGGGATCTTTTACTCAGATGCTGGTAGGGTATGGGAAAATGCTTCGACGCCGAGAGATTCGGTTACTGCTCGGCATGCGTTTTCTACCGACCTACTCTTGGGGCACGGTAAGCCTCCTGTTGCCGGTTCTGATTGCCCGCGCTTCGAGTGTTAGGTTGGCAGGATACTACGGCGCATCAAGAGATCTGTTTGCCGCCTGCTGCCAGCTGATATCAGGCCGCATTTGTGACGTTGTCGGTGCTAAGTCCACTGCCCTTGTGGCAACATGCCTTGTCGCGCTGAGTGTGGTCCTAATTACGCTAAATACAGGTTCGACAACTCTGCTATTTGTATTGGGGGTCTTCGGTGCGGGGGCAGCATGGTCGGTTTCAATCACAATGCCCCGACTTATTGATGAATTTTTCGCAACAGAAGAGAAGGGACGGGGTGTTGGAATAACGCATCTCGCGTGGAGTTCAGGTTTCCTCTCAGGACACATGGTTGGAGGTAGACTTGAATCAGTAAGTATCTCCTTGCCGTTTGCTGTGGCTGCGGGCATGGTTGTTATTTCGGCGACGCTCGCGTTTCGGCTTTGGCGAAGTGGGAAAATAAAAAAAGTGCAGCCCCATTGATATAGTCTTTGACAAACAATAGAACGACTTAGGCTGTAATTTCCGCTCAACCTTTTCTGTATCGGATCTATCATAAAAAATGACAAGCCGCGAAGTTATTGCACGACTTAAAAGAGAAGGATGGCTGCTCGTTCATATTCGTGGAAGTCACCATCAATACAAACATCCCAACAAGCCAGGCAAAGTTACTGTTCCTCACCCAAGGAAAAATTTTCCGAAAGGTACACTGAGGAACATCTATCGGCAGGCAGATTGGGATTGGCCCTAGAGGTGTTTTATGCACTACCCAGTTATTGTTCACAAAGATCCAGATAGCGATTACGGTGTGACCGTTCCAGATCTTCCGGGTTGTTTTACCGCTGGAGACACTATTGATGACGCAATCGCTCAAGCCACGGAAGCCATCGAATGCCACATTGAAGGGTTGGTGCTTGACGGCAATGCAATTCCAACGCCCCGTAGTATTGAGTTCCATCAGAAAAACCCAGATTACGCCGATGGGGTTTGGGCGTTAGTATCGGTAACTCTTGACAAACTCCCAGGCGAATCACGTCGCGTCAATATTACCGTGCATGAAATTTTGTTAGCATTGATAGACCAATATGCTAAACAGCACGGCGAGACCCGATCGAAGTTTATCGCACAAGCAACGATGGAGTTTATCGCAAGCCATCGCACAATCGAATAAACAGACCGGGCATGGATTGAAAGGAAAATGTATGCGTCAGCGGGCTTCGACCGCGCTCTTTCACGGGGCAGGTCAACCGTTTGAACTCTCTGAACAGGAAATTACAGCACCAAATATAGATGATGTGCTGGTTCGGGTGTCGTTGGCGACGATCTGTGGCTCGGACCTGCACACCTTTGCAGGACGACGGACCGCACCGGTGCCGTGCGTGTTGGGTCACGAAGCGGTTGGGCGTGTCGCTGCACCGACGCAGGTTCGCGATGCATACGGCGAACCTCTGTACGAAGGCGACCGTGTAACATGGAGCATCATGGCTGCGTGTGGTACGTGCGAATATTGCGACAGGCGGAATCTGCCGCAGAAGTGTGAGAAGCTGTTCAAGTATGGGCATGCACGAAGTGAGGATCCATATTTCCTCAACGGCGGTTTCGGAGAATGGATTTGCCTTCGGTCAGGAACGGCGATCTACCGCATCCCTGATGAGGTAAGCGACATTGAAGCAGCACCGCTCAACTGTGCCCTCGCTACGGTTTTGGGCGGACTGGCAACGCTTGACCTCACCGGCAGGTCCAGCGCGGTTGTTCAAGGTGCAGGCATGTTAGGTATTTACGCTGCGTGCTGTCTACGTGAGCGAGGGTTTGAAACTGTCGCATGCGTAGACCGCGTAACCGAGCGTCTTCGTGTCGCAGAAGCCTTCGGTGCAACGCATACATTTAATCTCTCCGAAACCTCCACCGTGGAGATCGAGGAAGCCTTACACGTTTTAACGGGTGGGCGCGGTGTCGATCTCGCTGTCGAAGTGAGCGGCTCAGAGGCTGCGTTAGTCAACTCGCTTGATTGGTTGGGGATCGGTGGAAGCTGCTTGACGCTCGGCTACGTCTTCCCACATGCCAGTGTCACGGTGGACGCACATAAGGTCGTGACAAAATGCTTGACGGTGCGAGGGAATCATAACTACCATCCATCGGCACTCGGAGACGCGCTTCGATTTGTTGAGGAGACGCGGGAACGGTATCCATTTGAGGGTTTAGTCGGTGCGGTCTATCCCCTAAAGGAAATCAACCCTGCATTTAATCGAGCGATGCAGGGAGATTTGATTCGAGTAGGCATTAATCCAAGTTTAGAAGGGCAGCCGCTGTGAGCCATCGCAAGGTTTTGATTATCTGCATAGACGCCGGGGGACATGACTACCTCGCCGCCAGCGATATACCCAATATCCAAAGGTTAGCGGGGGAGGGCTTCTATCAGCATGTAAGGTCCGTCATTCCTTCGGTCACAAACGTCAACAATGTGAGCCTCGCCACAGGAACTTTCCCGGAAACGCACGGTATCACGACTAACTATCACGTTGACCGCGAGACGGGTAAGGGAGAGTTCGTCGAGGATAACCGCTTTCTGCTCGCACCGACGTTATTTGAGCGTGTAAAACGGTCGGGCTTTGCGGAGAAAACTGCTCTGCTCGTTACGAAGAAAAAGCTGCTTCGGATGCTTGAGGCTGGAACGGATATCGCTATCGCTGCAGAAGACCCGCCGCCCGAATACGTTGAGATGGTTGGACCGGCTGAGGAGATCTACTCGTCGGAGATTAATTGGTGGTTGCTACGGGCATTACGCGAGGTTCTACGGCAGCATGATCCGCAACTCGCCTACTGCTCAACAACGGATTGGAATCAGCACAAGTACGCCCCGACGGAGGAACATTCGCTGCAGCATATCGCGGAACTGGATCGACTTATTGGAGAGATTGTGGATGATGATCCGGAACGTGAGATTTATATCACTGCGGATCACGCGATGTTGCCGAAGACGCGCGCGCTCGATCCGGGGCGCTGGTTGACCGAGCATGGCATCCCGTCAAGTGCTATCCCTATCATCAAAGATCGGTACGTCGCACATCACGGCAATTTGGGAGGGGCGGCGTATGTTTTCCTCCAGAAGATAGGAGATCTTTCGAGAGCAATTGAAATGTTGGGTGCTGCGCCGGGGGTTGAGGAGGTTTACTCGTCAGATGAAGCGGCGGTTCAATTTCGGCTTCACCCGGATCGGATTGGGGATATTTTTGTCCTCGCAGATCAAGACACCGTTTTTGGCGAACTCACCGAGACAGAGACAGCCGTCGATATCAGATCTCACGGTTCCCGACATGAGAGCGAAGTGCCGGTGATCGGCTATAATAGCCTATGGTCAGCAAGCGATTTTGCGTATAACCTTGATGTCGGTCGCTTATTTCTGAAAAGCCTCGCAGATTAACTGGTATTTCAGAGGCTGCGCCGAATACAAGCCGTAATCATACAAAATCGACTTTAGCGGTCATTAGAAAACGGAGAGATAGTAATATGGCAAGAACTTCAGACCAACCCAATGTCATCGTATTTTTCACAGATCAGCAGCGGTGGGATACAACCGGCGTACACGGTAATCCGCTGGATCTGACGCCCAATTTCGATCGGATGGCGCGACGGGGGACACACCTCCATCGCTCGTTCACATGCCAACCCGTTTGTGGTCCTGCACGTTCCTGCTTGCAGACCGGACTTTACGCCACGGAAACGGGGTGTCACCGAAACGGCATTCCGTTGTCGCCAGATCTGAAGACGCTCGCCCACCATTTCGGTGAGAACGGCTATAGGACCGGTTATATTGGTAAGTGGCATCTCTACGACAGAGGTGTTGAAGGGGCTGTTCCTGAATCTGCACGCGCCGGTTATGAGTATTGGCTCGCGTCTAACGTGCTTGAGTTTACCTCGGACGCCTATCACACCGTTCTCTACAATAATGATAATGACGCTGTCAAGCTCCCCGGCTATCGTGTGGACGCCGTCACCGATGCCATGATTCGGTATATTGACGCCCACCAAGGCGATCCGTTTTACCTTTTCACCTCATATATCGAACCGCATCATCAGAACCACCTCGATGATTATCCGCCGCCAGATGGGTACCGTGAACGTTACGCGGGGAGATGGATTCCGCCAGATCTTGCTGCGTTGGGCGGCTCAACGCATCAGCATATCGCTGGCTATTACGGCATGGTCAAACGGCTTGATGAAGCGCTCGGCAGGGTATTGGACGCACTCAGGAGTCTCGACCTGCTCGATAACACAATTCTGCTCTTTACATCGGATCACGGCTGCCACTTCAAGACGCGAAATGCAGAATACAAACGCTCCTGTCACGACAGTTCGATCCGTGTTCCAACAGCGTTGCACGGTCCCGGTTTCAATGGTGGAGGCCAACTTGAACAGTTGGTTAGTCTCGTTGACTTGCCGCCAACGCTTCTGGATGCTGCGGGGATTCCCGTGCCGGACGAGATGCAAGGGCGCTCAATTCTGCCGTTGACGAGAGGTGAGACGGAAGGGTGGCCTGAAGAGGTCTTCGTTCAGATAAGTGAATCACAGGTGGGACGTGCTGTCCGCACCCAACGGTGGAAGTATGGCGTTACCGCGCCGGGCGGACGTAGCGCACAAGGTGCGGGATCGGACCGGTATGTCGAGGAGTACCTGTACGACTTGCAGGCGGATCCCTACGAGTTGGCAAACCTGATTGGAAGGGAGTCGCACCAGGGGGTCTCTGCGGTGATGCGGGAGCGCCTTATCCGTCGTATGGTTGATGCCGGCGAGGTGGCACCGACTATTGAATCGGCAGCGACGCAAGCAGGCGGTCAGCGTCGGGCATCTCCTGAAGAGGCGCGTGCTTAAACCTGAAGTCGGAGAAAAAAAGAGGGAGGGTGGAAGCGAGACAAGAAACACGCTCCCATGCTACCTCACACTCTCGCCACCTCAAAGGCTCACTTTCTATTGCACGATTTCTTTACATGAGCAAACCTATAGTGGACCTTAGAATTAATGAAACACTCCAAATCCCGATTTATCGGGATCCTCGGAACGGGACAGGCGGGGCAGGCTAAGTCGGCACCGGTGCGGTTGGAAACCGCACCTACCGGGGGTGAGTGTCGATTTATTTCTCTAATTCACCATAAGTACAGTACTCCTAACGTGAATCGGTTAGATTTGCGTAGACTTTTCGTCCTTCGTTGAACAGGTGTAGGACTTCCTCCCGCTGTGTGTCCTTTGTGAACCGCCAATCCCGGTTGACTATCTCCATTGCATTGTCAATCGAGCGGACAAAGAACGTCGCGGACTCCTGTGCTACGCTGTCCGGGCGACCTGTGCCGATGTAGATAGGGCTGGTGTGGGCGTAGACCGGTTGTGCAAAGCTGTCACGTGCCTCTCCGAAAGCACGCGCGGCGACCCAGCCATCGGATTCGATTCGGAGGTCAAACCCCCATTCCCCGCCCTGTTTTTTCCCATCCAGGGGCACAGTTTGTGTGACTGCCCCGTTCTGAACCAACTCGACACAGGTGAGCGGATAGTGCGAACCCCACCTAATTTGTCCTGATACGGTGCGAGGCTGACCATTCGGCGATTCGATAGCGCTGCCGGGCGCTTGACCGTCGAGGTTCAGGAACAGTGCCGGTCCGTTCGTGATAAAGGTACGTCCCGCCTGCAAGCCCTTCAGCCAACTTTCATAGGTGAAGTCGCCATCGGTTTGGACATAGACACGGTTGTTCGCACAGATGAACCAATCTGTCCCGGTCGATGCGGGCAGCGGGATACCGCAGTTGAGCAGGTGATACCAGATGTCGTATTCGAGATCTTTCCAAGCGGGATCGAACAGGTTGAAGGCGTCCAACTTCCCCAACGCTGCTGCCACCGGTGCTTCCATCCCCCGTCCGTTATGGCACCACAGCACAACGCCTCCCTGCCGTTTGGCATCATCGCAGGCGTAACAGATGGGCGGGTAGTCGGGATCGAAGTCGCTGACCAGCTTGCCGCGACTGACAGGCTCGACCAGATTCTCGATGTGGAGGAACATGACGTGCCCGGACCCACCGCCGTAAGCGGAGTTATGCCGATTCTCCTCGCCGCAATCGACAAGATGGTGGGCGGTCGAGTAGTCGGTCATGAATCCGAGCGGATACTTATTGCTGGCGTAGGGGATTTCGCCTCGCTGCAGGAGACTGATAACGGTTACGCTGAGATCGTGGACCTTGGGATCGAGACGCAGCCGATCATCGGGCTGCGCCTCATCCTCATTGTAGTGCAGATGTGTATTTCCCGGATACCACCCCTGCGATGGAAGGTCTGCCCAACGTTTGAGATGCAACTCGACCTCCACCGCCCCTTTCGCTGGCATCGAAACAACCTTGCGAAGCGGTTCGTACTCCGTGCCACGCTCGACTACGATGTCGGTTGAGCCGCGGGGCACGTCCACCGTGAACTCTCCCGGACAGTAGAAAAACGGATCGCCCGGTCCAATCTTTAGGATGCTATCCGCTGGATGGACGAAATTGCCACTACTGGTCAGCACGTGGACCTTCGCCTCGACGGGGGCACCGGAAACGCCGTCTCGAATGATCCCTTTCAGGGTTGCCATGAAGTTGCTCCTTTTTTACGCTTCATCACGCAGGGCATCGGCGGGTCCCCACGGCGCAAATGCCACCGTTGCGTAGGGGTTGAAGATGATGTCGTCCTCGCGTCCTGCGAACCGCCACATCCGACGCACGAGATCGCGCTTTACATCTTGATAATCGGGATGATCGCTGAGGTTCACCATCTCGTGCGGGTCGTTCCGCAGATCGTATACCTCGTCAAAGTCGAAGCCGTTGTAGACGTATTTGAACTCCTTGGTGTTCACGACGCGTTGGCTGTAATACAACTCGACTCCGTTGAACTGGGTGTGGAATGCGTCCGTCCAATCGGAGGGAGTCTCGTCTTGCAGGAACGGCACGAGGCTCCTACCCGTCAGGTCCTCTGGCACGGATTCGCCCCCCAACTCAATGAAGGTGGGGGCGAAATCGGCGAGACTGACAAACTCATCGACCTCGCGGTTGGGGTTGGTGATCCCTTGGGGCCAACGGGCAATCGTGGCGATGTTATATGCCTCACGGAATGCCGGCACACCTTTGAGGTATAACCCGTGCGCGCCGCAGTAATCGCCGTGGTCGCTCATCCGTAGAACCAGGGTATTGTCCGCCTGTCCTGTCTCCTCTAACGCCTCAAGCACCTCGCCGAACATCGCGTCCTCCATTGTGCAGTATCCCCAATAGTGTTGGAGGGACTCGCGCACTTCGTCTTCCGAGAGTTGTCCCCAATACTGCTGACGTGCTCGCTGATACACGCGGGGTTTGTCTTCGAGTGTGTCGTGGAAGTTCGGCGGGAGTGGAATCTCTTTCGGATCATACATCTGGGCGAATCGTTCTGGTACGATGAACGGGTCGTGAGGACCGCTCGGTCCGATGTATAGGCACCACGGCGCGTCCGCTTGTGCTAATCGCCGCAACCCTTCCAACCCGGATTGGACAACCCGATAGTCCCGGTGGTCTTCGTAGCCTTTGGGCGTGTCGGTCGGATAGGAATTGTATAGCTGATAGTGTCCCCAACCGGGACGGAGGATTTGCCCACGTTCGCGTTCCGTTGATTCGGGCTGCTTGGCTTGTTCCTGCCACTGCGCGACCGAACGGTGCATGTAGCTGCCTTTGCCGCCTGTGAGGTGCAGATCTTCCCAGCCACGGTCGGACGGGTTCTCGGCATCGGTAACGTGCCATTTTCCGGCGTACCCAAGATTATAGCCGGAAGATCGGAGTGTCTCACTGAACATCCTGACACCTTCGTAGAGTTCGTGGTGGATGGCGGTCGGATTGCTGACGTTGTTGTAGATCCCGTGCCGACTGGGATACACGCCTGTCATAAATGTTGCGCGTGAGGGGCAGCAGTGCGCGGTTGGACAGAATGAACGGGGAAAGAGAACCCCTTCCTGTGCTAACCTGGTCGCGTTTGGCGTGATACATGGATGGTCTGGATGTACCACGTCGGCTTGTTCTTGGTCGGTCATAAAGATAAGAATGTTAGGTCTCATATTTTCTCCGATACGAAGATTGCTTTAAGATTCAACACACAGGTCGCCCTTCTGGGGCTAAATGAAGTATAATACGTAATTCGTAATGCGTAAGAAAAAACGGAACGCAGATCTGCGTTCACTACGAATGAACCTTACTATAGTAAAGTTTAGAATTAATTGAGGGCGGTGCATGATAATTGCCTGAATCTGGATTCTCAAGATTTAAGGGTTTTCAAGGTAGAAACCGGAAAGTGACACGGGACTATTTTAGGACGGGACAGAATGCATTTAGCCCCAGCGGGGCGACATGTTTATAGCACACGGAATAAACAAATACCCTAAGCCCCAGCGGGGCGACATGTGTATCCGAACGGTGGAACGTAAGAAGAATGAATGAACCAACCGACTAATGAACCAATGAACTCCCCGATTTATCGGGGCGGAGCGATATGTCTATAGCAAAAGTGGTTATGGCTTGGATATGTCTATCCAAGCCGAGCAGGTTTTACAACTAGCAACTTAGGTTATGATAGATGCGGACTGGGGTGATGTCAAGTTTTTATCGGTTTGAGTGGTTGTTAAAACTCGGTGGTGATCCCGAGGTAGGGGATGATCGGGAATTGGTAGATTTCGTCCTTTTCGGAATAGTCGTCGTTGTAGCTGAAATCGAGCAGATTCTTGCGATTATAGGCATTCAAGAGTTCAAGAAAGAAACTCATCTCCCAGCTGTTAAATCGGAATGCCTTGCTGAGTTTCACATCCAATCGGTGATAGGGCGGCAGTCGCGCTGAATTTATCTCCGCGTAATTTGGGATATAGATCAACTCGTCGTTACGCGGATCGGTCTTCTGAGTTGCGCCTTCTACTGGAGTATAGGGATTTCCAGTTCGATATTGCCATTTTAGACCGATCTCCCATGTCGGCGTCAGCCTATAAGTCGCCGCCAAGGTCGCAACATGCGTCTGGTCAAACGAATAGTATCGATACGGTTCTTCCGGGCGGTCACGCCGTTTAGAAAGCCCATACGTGTAGGATCCCCAACCTAAGAATCGATCTCCGGCACGGTGACGTAGAAATACTTCTGTTCCCTGCGCAAATCCAGCGCCTTGGTTAAGATATATCATGTCATCATCGTTGGTCACAAGGTTCGCAAGATCTTTATAATAGCCTGCGAATTTGAACTCTGTCCCCTCCGACACTTGACGTGTGAATTCCAATACATAATGACTGGCTTGGCTTGTGGTCAGATCAGGATTCCCAACGCTTTGGGTAAGTCGTGGTGGGCCCGGCACCTGATAATAGTTTCCGTAAGAGAATTGGAGTTGAGAGCCTTCCATAATATCCAATAGAAGACTGCCGCGCGGTTGGATAGAAAAGTCGTCAACAAGGTTAAAGTAATCTACCCGCAAACCGAGCACAACTGACAGGAATGGTAACACTTTATATCGGTCTTGTAGATACACTTCCATGCGTCTGCCAGATACGGATTCATCGAATTCTTGCTTTTCGATGAACCGTGGATCATAGTCAACTTCGCCCTCATCGGGTGGACGGATGAACTTGCCAGTCGCGCTGCCCGGTTCAAAACCAAGTATCACGCCGGATTCAAGTTGATGTTTCGGGTTTAAGGTGTAGGTGATGTCCTCGCGGAGCACGTAATCTGGTGCATCAATCTTTAGAGCAAGCTCAGGACCGGCACTGACGTCGAATTGGAAATCGGAGCGGGTCAAGGACAGAAAGGAGGTCAACCGGTCAGTGAACCGGGAACGGAGGTGAATACCAGCCCCTTCAAAGCCGCTCCCGAAGCTAATGTTCCCTCTGACATCTTCGTCCACATCCTCACCATCCAGTTTGAGTGCAAAGCTGTCGCCAGAAGCGAATATATTCAGAGAGAGTTGATGCTTATCATTGAGGTCATAGCCTCCCTTTACCTGATAATCCCAGAACCGGGGGAAGGCGGTGATTGCACCACTATCAAACGCCAACGATCCGAGAAACAGATCAATGTAACTTCGTCGTCCAGCAAAATACCAGAAACCCTGATCGCTGATTTGCCCCTCCAACAGTCCTTCCGAGTAAAGCACGTTCAGGTTAAATTTTGCACGAAATCCGTCTCTGTTTTTGTTCCGAGAATAGATGTCGATCACCGCTTGTGAATCGACGCCAAATTCGGCGCCGTAGCCGCCGGCGTAGACATCGATGCGCTCGATGACTTCGGAACTGAGGGACGAGACGATTCCACCGAAGTGGTAGGGATAACCGATCGGCACCCGGTCAAAGTAGTACAAGTTATCTTCATCTGAACCGCCGCGGATATAGAGCGCACCGCTGAAGTCGTTCGCAACACCGATACTGGGCAGGGCTTGTAGGGCGCGCAGGGCATCGCCTGTGGAGCCGGGGACGCGCTGGATCTCTGAGCCACTTAAGGTTTGTCTCCCAACAGGCGCCGCAGCACGTTCTCCGGTCACTTCTACCTCATCAAGTTCGATCGTCTCCTGTTCAAGGTAAATTTTGAGTTCGGTTGTTTGTCCCGGCTCAATGGTAACGACGACGTCCTCCGGCGGCTGATAGCCTGAAGCGGATACGGTGAGTGTATATGTTCCAGCGGGTAGGTTCCGGACTCGAAATTCGCCGTTCTGGTCGGTTGTGAGCCGCTGGTTTGTTTCTACGATGCGGATCCGTGCGGATGCGACCGGCTGCTCAAGATCCTGTTGATAGACTACTCCGGAAATTTCCCCTGTACTGCTTGGCGGTTGTTGTCCAAACCCAGCACAGGGATAAGTAAATACGATTAGCAAAAAGCAGATTAGAAACCGATTCACGTGGTGATATTCTCCTTTGATATTTTAAGTTTATTTTTATGACGGAAATATTTTGATCTGCGTTGACATGTTGGAGCGAAATAAGGGAGCAAACTCTCTTTATTTGAAGGGTGGGAACAGATAGGATAGAAGTGGTCCAAAGCAGGATTTTGAATCGCATGAGATTGGTTTCAGCCGCCAAATGGCAACTATGGTAGATTTTAGAATTATTTGGATACTCCAAATGTACTGCCAACCCCCTAAATCCCACCCCCGATCGATCGGGATGTACCCCTTATCAGGGGGACTTTGAATACTGTACGAGGGACGGAGTACTGGTAGATGTCTACTTATTTCTCAAATTCACCACAGTACCGGAGGGGTGACCGGTGCGGATTGTCTGAATCGCGGATTAACACGGATTTAGGGATTACGCGGATAAAAAAACGGAAGCCGGACGCAGCGGATGCGCTTTTGCTGTTAGCCCCAGCGGGGCGACATGTTTATAGAATACCGGAGCCACCATACACAAAAGCCCCAGAGGCGCGATGCGGGTATGATATTCGCGGTCCTTCAACGAAGTTATCCACAATCACTTAACAGAATTTAACAAAATTTAACACTTTTTGCAAAAGTTAGGGTGTCTAGTACACTGTCAGATAAATGTAGCGCAAACTGTTAGTTTGCGGCGGGATCACAATCTAACAGATTGTGGTACAAAAGCCTCCTTTAGACACCTCCCCCGCACAGTGGCTTGGATAGACATAGCCAAGCCGAGCACGGAGTGACTTATCACAATTTATTTGGTGAAATACTAGTACACTAGGGCAACCACAAGGGTTGCCCCTACATAAAAACAGTGGCCCCAGAAGGGCGACGTGTGTATGATATCCGTCCTAAGCGCCCAGCAAGGTTTGGAGGTGATGCTGCCGTTCCTCCCAATCGGGCAGGTAGGCGGACATGAAACTCTTGAAAACTCTGCCGTGGTTTGGGACGAGGAGATGGACCAGTTCATGGACGATGACAAATTCGCCCAGCGCTTCCGGTAGCTCAAGCAGATCGGTGCTGAGAGTTAAGCGTCCGTTCGTCGATATGGATGCCCACTTTGTCCGCATGTCGCGCAGATGCACCTCCCGCACCGTGACACCCATGCGGTCTGACCATGACCACACCGCATCTTTCAAATCCTCTGAGTCGTTCCAGATATTTTCAACCTTCATATTCGTTCCAAGTTTAACAACGTGCTTGTTGCTTCAATGTAATTTTCTGTCCCAACAATGGGTCTTAATGTTATGTAGAACATCGTCCGCAGCTCGCTCTGTTGATGTGGGTCCCACTGATAATCGGGGAATCGGTCAAAAACTCTATTCAGGGATCGCACCCGTTCTGGGGTAATGTCCTCCGCAAATCCTTTAAGCACTGTATAAACTGCGTAGGCATTCTCGTCTAGGTCCATTTGGGCACGTTCTGTTTCAGCTTGCACATACTCAGTCGCCAAGTTCTCAAACGCAGCGAGTGCCGCTTGCGTCGCCAACAGACCATTCTCATACCTTTCAGTCAGCTCTTCCGCCCGTTCTCCAATCGAAATTAGAAACGGTTTGGATCGGCTTTCTTCCGTTACTGTTTTACGCAGAACTTTCCGTAAATTCAGCACCTTCACTCTGTCGGATACATAGCTCTGTTTAATTTCCCTCAATGTGTTTACGTCTAATTCCTGAATAGAACCCGGCAGCTCAAACTGATCACTCGTTGTATGCTGCTGTAACAGTCCCTTTGTCTTAGCGGTCAACTCCCTATCAACATAAGGACGGTCGGCATAGGCGTTACGGATTAGCCCGTAGAGCGATGCAAGTGACTGATAATCATCTATGTACGGATGCAAGAAGGCATCCGGCGAGAGAATGGTATAGATATTTTGTACTTGTTTGAAGAATTTGAAGAACTCGTCTCTGCCCCGATTGTCATCGAAATGTTCAATTGCGCGCTCTTTCGCTCTATCGTCCCACCCCATCGCAAAGGGTAAATACTGTGCGGCGTCCTCCTGAATTAGCTTGGCGAAAAGGTTTTTAAGCACATCAATGTTCCGAATCACACTTCCCACCACATCTGAATCGAAGGCGAGGGCTTTTTCCAAGCTGCCAAAGATACCGACGAAGTCTAAGACGAACCCGTACGGTTTTATCAGTCCGTCGTCGTCCTCATAGGGACGGTTGACGCGGGCAATTGCCTGTAGTAGTACATGGTCGCGCATCGGTTTATCGAGGTAGATGCAGTAAAGAATCGGTGCATCGAAGCCGGTTAGCAGCTTTTGGGTTACAATTAGAATCTTCGGCTGTTCGTTTTTATCGGTGAATTTCTGACGAATCTCCCTCTCTTCGTCATCGGTGCGGTGATAGATTTTCATAGCTTCGGAATCCCGACTGGCCCCGGAATAGACCACCTCCGAACACTCGGATGGTAGATGTTCGTCAAGCGCCGTCTTGTAGAACGCACATGCCTCGCGATCAACAGCAACCAGAAACGCCTTGAATCCCATCGGCTCTACGTTTTGTCGAAAGTGTTTAGCGACAGCTGCAGCAACATTATCCACTCGATTGGGGGCTTTCATTATCGCTTTTAACTGGACTGCACGGTCTAGAATTGCGTGTAGCTCCTCAAAATCGCTTACACCCGACCTCATCACATGCTTGAAAAATTCCTCCTCCAATGTTTCGCGGTCAACCAGTAAACTGGAAGGGGCAAGGGCATAATTCAACGGAACGGTGGTGCCGTCTTCAATGGATTCCGCTATCGCGTATTTATCCAGATACCCCTGTTCATCCTCCGCACCGAACACCTTAAAGGTCCCCTTGCCCTGAGAGAGGTTGTCGATGGGGGTGCCGGTGAAGCCGATATAGGTCGCCTTGGGGAGGGCTGCCATCAGGTAATTCCCCAGATCGCCGCCTGTGGTCCGGTGTGCTTCATCAACAAGTACAGTCACGCTTTCGCGGGTGTTTATGTTCGCTGGTATATCGTTAAATTTATGAATCATTGAAACAATCAAGCCGCGATAACCGGAGGATAGAATTTGTTGTAGATCTCGCTTACTCTCTGCAACTTCAAGCGAGGTAATGCCGTAGCCGGTGATATTCTTGAAAAGCTGGCTCTCCAATTCATTGCGGTCAATTAGCATCAGCACCGTCGGCTTTTCCGTCTGCCCACCACCGCGCAATAGCCGGGAGGCAACCGTTATCATGGTGAGGGTTTTGCCGCTGCCCTGCGTGTGCCAGATAAGTCCGCGCTGTTTGGTCGGATCGTGAACCCGCTCAACTACCTTGTCTACCGCACGGGCTTGGTGCTGACGCAAGACAACCTTGGTCAGCGCGTCGTCTTTGCTCTGGAAGATGATTGACTCTCGCAACACTTTTAGGAATCGCTCACGATCAAAGAAGGTTTTGACTTTCCCCTCGTAGTTTGTGGGTTCGTCGGTCTTCCAGTTAAACAGGTTTTTGCGGTTGACGTTCCATGTTACGCCGTAGTAAAGATCCAGCATCTGCGTGACACCGAACAGTTGTGCGGTGGTGAACATTTCCGGCGTTTCGCGGTGGTAGCGGCGGATCTGCTCCACACCTTCCGCCAATCCGTCCTGTTTGCCCGCGGATTTGGTCTCCACCACCGCCACGGGAATCCCGTTAATCAGAAAAACGACATCGGCGCGGTTGCGGTGTACTGTCCCACCCTGCGTCCATTCATCGGTCACATGAAACAGGTTATTGTCAGGATTATCGTAATCAATCAGGGTAACATTCCGATGCCGAGCTTCCTCCTCGACAAAAGACGACTGTTCCCCATGTAACCAAGAGAGCGCGTCTCTGTTTCCTTCAAGTGTTGGGTTGAGCAGATTCAGTTGTCGCACAATCTCATCGCAAAGAGATTCGTCCAGTATCCCGCCGTTGAGTCTCATCAGTTGCGATTTTAGCACATCGGCAAAGTAAAGCCCCGTATCACCGCCGCGCATCCCCATTGCTTCTAATCGAGAAACAGACCTCCAGCCAATTTCATCGGCGTATGTAAGCATTGGATTTTGTACAGCGGCACGTTCAGACATAATTTTCTCAGAATCGTTGCATTAATAAAATTTCAGTTGGGTATTGAATAGCTAGCGGCTTCACTCTTCTGTCTCTCCGTTAATCTGGTGGTTCCGAATCAATCAGTGGTACGGCAGATCTTTGCCCTGTCATTAGTTCGTCGAGCATGGCGTGGAACAGTTCGTCCAACTGGTTTGCTTCTTGTTCGAGGGTTGCTTTTTTTTTATTAATTGTCCGCAAGATATGGGCAATAGCACGTTGTTCAGGAAGCGGAGGAAGGGGCATTTCCAAATTACCCAGTGTTTCTTTACCTAATCGCTGCCGCCCAGTCGTTCCTTGCATTCTCCCCGCAAGCAAAGTGCGAACATCAGGCAGCAACAAGTAATAGAAAAGATAGAACTTATCACTAACACCTACAATTTCACGCATTGGAATCACTTCAGTTGTTGCAATACCAAATGGGGCAGGCAAATTTTTAATAATACACTGTTTCCCATTTTCAAAAGATGGTGTAATTTTAGCAAGAAGAATGTCTCCCTGTTCAAAATAAGTTCCACTACTTAATTCGTCATTCGTTTTGAGTATAAATTTTTCTGAAAAGAGTTTGGCAACTGGAACCAAGTCCATCGGTACGAATGGGATTTCATCATATTCTGAATATCGCAAGTCTCTCGGCTTTTTTGTAAATGTAACAATTTCGCCAAAACATACCATCTTCCAATGTTCCGGAAAATTCATTATATTCATTGCAGTCCCTCCCTGTTCAATCCAAGCCGGACCAACACATCCTCCAATGCTTTACCTGCTCTTTCACGAGCAATCCGTACTTCTGCTAATTCTCCCAGAATTTCATAGGTGGAACGGTATTTCATCTTATCCCCTAGGTCTACAAATTGGGAAGGGCCAAGGTTATAATCGGTTTTTCGGGCATCTTCGATCGTGATAACACGACTCAACTTCTCACGGGATTCCCAAGCTTGATATACTTCCGCTGCAACATTAATCCCTTCATCAGTCAAGACGTTTTTCGGTTTCCAATTGACGAAGTACTTGGCAAGGTTGATAAGCAGGATTTGTGTTTTGCGTTCTGCTGGTTTGCTGCGGTTCAACAGCAGAATGATACCCGGTGCGCTGGTGTTGTAGAACAGGTTTTCGGGTAGAAGGATCACGGCTTCAATCAGGTCGGTCTCCACAAACCCTGTTCGAATATCCCGCTCCCGACGGTTCTGCTTGCTGTTAGACCCGCGAGAGACCGCGCCGGTGTCGAGGACAATCGCGGCGCGTCCGTTCTCTTTCAGGGAGGCGAGTATATGCTGCACCCACGCCCAATCTGCGGAGGAACTCGGTGCGACGCCGTAGGTGAAGCGCCCCCAACTGTCATTCGCATAAAAGGCATCGTCATACTCCTTCTGATTCCACATCGGATTGGCGAGTACATAGTCGAAGCGTTGCAGGCTCGAATTACCGTCAACAAAACCCGGATTCCGGAAGGTGTCGCCGATACGCAAATCAGCACCGATAAAGTCGTGCAGGAAGGCGTTCATCTTCGCCATAGCGAAGGTGGTAGGGGTCAACTCCTGTCCATAGATTTGTGGAGCTGCGCCCTTTTCGTTCGGGTGTTTATCTTCAAAGAATAGGCGGGGTTTGATAAGTAGACCGCCTGAACCGCACGCCGGGTCGTAGATGGTGGTGCGCGGTTCAGGGTTAATGAGGCGTGCCATTAACCAACCGACCTCTTTCGGCGTGTAGAATTCGCCCGCGCTCTGTCCTTGTCCTTCGGCAAATTTCCGCAGCAGATATTCGTAGGCACGTCCAAGGATATCCGGCTCTGTGTCTTGCAGCCCAAGCCGATGCCCACTGATGACCTCGATCAGTGCCTCCAGTCGGTCGTCGTCGAGGGTACGCTGTCCGCTCTGTTGTTCGTTGAAGTCCTCGACATCCAGCACCCCCTGTAACGGCGGGTTCAGACGGGCAACCTCACGCATCGCTTCGGTGACGAATTCGCCCAAGTGACCATCTGCGGGGTGGTCGCGGAGTGCTTCCCAACGATATTCTTGCGGGATGTAGAAACGGACAATTGGGTTGCGTCCGGTCCTGAGAGCGTCTTGATGGTCTTCATCTATTATTTCCCGTGCACTTTCTTCACCGCCGAATACCTCGATCTGTTCAGCAAATTCATCGTCGAATACATCGGAGAGCCGTTTGTAGAAAATTAGGGGTAGGATGAAATCTTTGAATTTCGGGGCATCGGTCGCCCCTCGAATGACACAGGCGGCGTCCCATAGCCACGTTTCAAGGGTGGAGATGTCTAATTGTTGCTCGTCTGGGGAGGAAAATGGGATTGTGGTTTGGGTTGTGTCTGCGGCGGTGTTATTTTCTGGCAACGGTTATGCTCCTATAAAAGGAAGGTTAAATGAAAGCAACATTGATAGTTTCTTGTGTGTCGCGGCTTGATTTGGGAACCACTCGGATTTCGATATGGTGATCCAGTTTTCCCAACAGAGAAAACAGGCGGTCAATGGTAAAGTCCTTCAATCGACCATTTCTTAGTGATGCCATTTTGGATCGACTCATTCCCAAAAAATCAGCAGCTTCCTTTTGCGTCATTCCTTGATCGGCAATCAAGTGGTTGATCTTATATGCGAGTTTCGCTTTTGCCAATCTTTCATCGGGTGAGGGAAGCCCCAAATCTTTAAAAACGTTTCCTGAACTGAGGGTATGATCTGCCATGATTTAGCTTCCTTTCGCTAAGTTTTGAGCTATTTTTAATCGGCGTTTGATGAGATCAATTTCTTTCTTAGGTGTTCTGATGCCCCTTTTGGACTTCTTTTGAAAAGCGTGTAACACGTAAATTGCATCACCGATTTTGGTGGTGTACACGGCTCGATAGGTATCACTTGCGTAGTCACTCCGGATTTCCATGACACCTGAAAATCCTTTTAACGGTTTGGCTTTGGGATGCTTATCCCGAATCTGTGCAACATAAAGCGCGTATCCTATTTCATCTTGAACATCCGAGGGAAATTCCTTCAGATCCTCGTGTGAAGAACCGACCCAAACTATAGGTTGTATCCGGTGTTCCTGCTCGGTTTCTCTCATACCTAATCCTTTGCAATAAATCCTAGTAGAACTAAAGGGCAACAACCCGTTGTTGTCCCTCTCTATCCTCCGAGGGGATAATAAGGATCTCAACATCGTGATTCAGCCGGTTAAGAAATGTCATTAATCGCTCAGCACTATAATGATTAAACTTCCCCTGCTTTAGCCGTGATATTTCAGGTTGCTTCACGCCTAAAATTTTCGCTGCTGCTGTCTGTGTCAATCTCCGCTTTTCTATAATCTGGAACACTTCAAATCCCAGTTTTGTCTTGAGAAACAGTTCCTCCGCATCTGGTAAGTCGAGATCTTTGAAAACATTACCGGAACTCTCCTCCAAGGGAATTTTCGCTCTCACGATTCGTCTCCAATTCTGTTAGGCACATTGCGCTCCTCTGGAGCGCGGACATCAGAGCTATCGGCATTGCTATAGATATATCGCTCCGCTGGAGCGGAAGGCAAACGGCGCTGTCGGGGAGCGCAGGGGTGTTTTTCAATCCGTGTAATCCCTTAATCCGTGTTAATCCGCGATTCAGACAAAGCGCACATGTCGCCCCGCTGGGGCTTGGATTTCTAAGAGTATCGGGGCAAGGATGCCCCTCCCACAGCCGCCCGGCCATAAACATGCCGCCCCGCTGGGGCTACGGTAATTTTAACAACCTAACAAAATCTAACACTGTTCGTGAAATTCAAGTCGATTTTGGAAAATCGACCTACAGGAGTCCGCAGCTGTTTCAAGGGTTGTGGACGGGCGGGGGAACCCCGCCCCTACGGGTATCTCAACTTTTACACGCGTCCGGGGAACTCTTTTCCGCGGATGGGCATGAAACGGAATTTCCCGCGTGGCATCCCGCATTCGGTGCCGAGGCGTGCGTCCTCATTTTCGATACCGAGGTATTTGGTTTCGGCGTGGAGATAGTGCAACGCCAAGCCGCGACGGCGGTTCGGTGTGGGGTTCGCGCCGGTGCGGTGGAAGTTTAGACCGTGGTGGAACATGCAGTGCCCTGCCTTCAACTCGACGGGTGTCGGTTTGGCGATTTCTGGGTCGTCGATGAATCGCTGTTTGTATTCGCGGGTGACGGGTCCCCATTTGTGGCTGCCGGGGATGACGGTCATACAGCCGTTTTCGACGGTGGCATCATCTAAGGCGACCCAGCAGCTTACGTGGTCTTGCGGGACAAAGAAGGGCCAAGCGGGCGAGTCTTGATGCCAGTCGGTCACGGTGCCGTTATAGCGGGGTTTCATCATGAGTTGGTCGGTGTAGAGCTTGATGTTGGGACCTAAGAGTTCCTCAATGACATCGACGATCTCAGGCTTCTTTGCAGCCGCTTGGAAGAGGTCGTCGAAGTAGCAGAGTTGTGTCATCTTGCGGACGGTGTCAAGGCGAGGTGTAGGGGAATCCTCGTCTTCACGGAACTCCGCCTCAAGCTGGATGTAGCGCGATGGGACGTGGTCTACACGCCCTTCGATGATATCCTCGCTCCGCTGACGGAGGGCTTCTACCTCCTCGTCGGATAACACCTGCGTATAGGGCAGGTAACCGTATTCTTCAAAGAACGCTTTCTGGTCGGTTGTCAAAGCCATGTAGTGTCTCCTTCCTTCTTATGTAACAGAAATGGCAAACCACGAACAGAAACCGAGTTTTGAAGAAAAAACTCGGTTTCTGCTGCACGATTTCTTAATATGAACTCTCAATAAAATGGGGCTGAATCAGCCACGTAGTGGGAGGGTCGGGATTGGGAAATCCCTCCTACAAGCAAATTAATCCCCCTAATCGCTTAGATTGTCTTCTTGATCGCTTTTGTTTAACCAGCCGTAGGATTCCAGTTTGCGGTACAGCGTCCGCAAGCCGATTCCGAGCATTTCCGCCGTCCGTTTCTTGTTATTGCCGGTCTCCGCCAATGTTTTACCGATAGCCTCCTTTTCGATCTCTTCCATTGTCATTCCCACTGTTCCAACCTGCTCGCCGTCCGTATCTACTGAACTCTCCTGATTAGCCGGGGTATCGAGACCCACCGGAATCCCCATTTGAGTATGGGGATCAGAAACGATCTCGGAATCTGTGAAGCTCGTTTGAAATTCTGAGGAGAAATCGCCGAGTTCAAGGGTCTCCGCTTGGGCTAAGATGATAGCGGTTTCGATGACGTTGCGCAACTCACGGATGTTACCATCCCACGCGCCATTTTTCAGATATTCCATGGCTTGGGGATTAATTCCTGAAATAGAGCGTTCATGTTCTCTGCTGAACTCTTTGATAAACGCGCTGACCAGTAGGGGGATATCCTCGCGTCGTTCCCTTAATGGCGGCACTCGGATTGGGAAGCGGTTGATACGGTGATAGAGGTCGTTCCGGAATTTTCCATTTCTTACCGCCCCTTCAAGATCTGCGTTGGTCGCAGCAATGATACGGACATCGGTTTTGATGGGTTTATCTCCGCCGAGGCGCGTGAATTCCTGTCCTTCGAGCACACGGAGGAATTTCACCTGTGTTTCGGGACCCATCTCCCCGACCTCGTCCAGCAGTAAGGTTCCACCATTTGCCTGTTCAAACAGCCCCAGCTTGCGGGTCGTTGCCCCGGTGAAGGCACCACGCTCATGCCCAAACAGTTCGCTTTCAAGAAGTTCGCGATAGAGTGCGCCGCAGTTGATTGTCCGATAGGGCTTGTCCTTGCGGCGGCTATGGTTGTGGATCGCATTTGCGATCAGTTCCTTTCCGACACCGCTTTCGCCGCGGATCAGGACTGTTGCATTGGTTGGGGCAACGAGCCGGATCATGCGGAAAACCTCTTGCATCGGTTTTGAGGTGCCGATTATGTTCGCAAACCCGAACTTGTCATCAAGTTGTTCCCGCAGGTTGACGTTCTGAAGGAAGAGTGACCGTTTTTCGAGCGCGTTTTTCGTTGTTTGGCGCAGGATGTTGATCTGTATCGGTTTCTCAAGGTAACCATCTGCTCCCGCTTTTGTGGCTTGAACGGCGCTATCGATCGAGCCGTAACCTGTTAGGATGATGACTTGTGTGTAGGGATAGTTGTCCTTTATGTGCTTGAGCAGATCGATCCCGCTCAGGTCGGGCATTTTTTCGTCCGTGATGACGACATCAATATCTTCGGCGGCTAAGGTTTCCAATGCCTCGCGCCCGCCCGACGCTGCGAACAGATCGTAGCCTTCGCGTTCAAGCACTTCGCTGGCTGCCTCGATACTCGCCGAGTCGTCGTCTACAACAAGGATTTTTGAGGGCATCTTATCACCCGAGATGTTAATTCATTAGTTCATTGGTTCACTGGTACAATAAATGGACGCTTGCGGCTCCGGCATACGGCACCCGATAAGACCGCCGATAAATCAAGACCAGGGGACAGACAGGATTCAAAGCAATATGTCTACTACTTTTTACTTGAGGGACAGCATAATGGAGAATTTTGTACCTTGACCGGGGCTGCTTTCTACGTTTATAGACCCGCCATGCCCCTCGATCACCTGCTTTGCGATTGTGAGACCGATGCCGGTTCCACCCTCTTTTGTGGAGAAGAACAGATCAAAGACTTTATCAAGTTGTTCCGGTTCGACCCCTTGACCTGTATCTTCCACATCGATTTGTACTCTCTCCTCCGACGATATTG
Organism: Candidatus Poribacteria bacterium; assembly: GCA_022826645.1. GTDB lineage: Bacteria > Poribacteria > WGA-4E > WGA-4E > PCPOR2b > PCPOR2b. Next base: position 8,658 of record JAJDUM010000088.1, on the reverse strand, counting down.
CGCGAACCGTGAGTGTGCCGCCGTCTTCCATCGCTTGAACCCCGTTGATGATGAGATTAAGTAGCGCCTGCTTGAACTGCGATTGGTCAAGTTGAACGGGGGGCAGCGCGTCTATTTCTCGGTTGACCTGAACCTTTTGTCTTTGTGCTTCTGGCTCGTTGAAGTCCAAAACCTCTTCGATCAGGACAGCGAGATCACAGGTTTCGAGCGTCAGTGGCGGCAGATTTGCATACCGACGAAAATCAGTTAATATTCGATTGAGGCGTTCCACCTCCCCACGGATACGCCGGACGCGCTTCCGCAGCTCGCCGGAAGAACGAGGCACCTCAGCGGACAGATCTTCTTCCAGAATTTGGAGGTTGACGCTAATGCTATTTAGCGGATTGCGGATTTCATGGACTAACTCACGGGTGGTGGGATGTGCCGGTTTAGTAGACTCGTTATTGAGTGTTTGGGGGCGCAGGTATCTCCGTCGCCGAGCCGCGACAATCAGAATGCCAACGACAAGAATCAGAATGAGTCCACTTGGAACCAACCACCAGGTGACGTTCATGCGATTTGACAGGGGAGACATTAAGAGAAAGGGCGTTTGTCGTCAGAACCCCGCGGTATCACCGGGAAAATGTCTATGCAACGCCCGAACGACGAAATTGATTCATGGATTCATTAGGTTCTGTTGACATTTCATCGTAACCAGATGATAGAGAGACATAAATCGGTTCACTGAGGTAGAATCCCCAGAAAAGAAACCGAGTTTTCAAGAAAAAACTCGGTTTCTGGCAGCTTTTCCAGTCATTTTAGCGTTTCTCGCAATAGCAAAAGCAAAATGTCAACACGCCTTAGTACATTGTCAGAAACATGTAGCACAAACTGTATAAGGCTTCAGAACATAAATCGATAATTCTCTATGTTCCCCAAGCCCGGTAGGTGCGGTTTGTAACCGCACCGGCCATCGCAATGAAGGTGCTTATCATAATTTATATGACAGAATACTAGTACATTAATGAACTTTTGAACGAATGTGCTAATGAACTCAGTATGCTCGCCAACTCGTACTAAAGGTTAAAGGCTCATGTAAAAAGAAAGTGCAAAACGCGAAGCGAAATCGTAGGGGCGGGGTTTCCCCGCCCGCAGTCCGTAAGGGTTGGGGGACCCAACCCCTACGAAGATTCAGTTGCTGTTGCACTAATTCTTAACATGAACCAAGGTTAAAAACATGAGTACGAGCCCGGAAGGGGGATTCCTCCGGGCTAACACGGATGGATCTATCAGCTGCTACACAGTACCTTCTTGGACCTCTTGGACTTCTTGGATCTCTCTATTCCGATTTTTTATGTGCCAGAGATGTATGATTGGACTGGCGATGAAAATAGATGAATAGGTTCCAACGATGACGCCCACAATCAAGGCCAATGCGAAGGTGTTAATCTCTTGTCCCGCAGCTGTTTGAAGGAAAATCACGAGAACAACAAAGAGCGTTGTCAAAGAGGTTACCACGGTCCGACTCAGAGATTGATTGATGCTTCTGTTGATAACCTCGGCAAAGTCGGTCCCCTTGAGTAGCGTGCTGTTCTCTCGGATACGATCAAACACAACAATTGTATCGTTCAGCGAGTAACCGATAATTGTGAGGAACGCGGCGACCGTCGGCAGGTTAATTTCCTTCACGAAGACCGAAAAGACCCCCAGTGTAATCAACACATCGTGGATCAGAGCCGCGATCGCACCGATAGCGAAACGGAACTCAAATCGCCAAGAGATATAGAAAAGCAGGATAACTATTGACCAGAGCACAGACCACAGTGCTGCCCACTTAAGGTCCTTACCGACGCTGGGTCCGACTTCATTTACACTGATTGCACGCGGCATGGCTTTCCAGTCTCGATCCCCCTGTAACAACGCATCAGTAAGGATCTGTCCGACACTCGCTTGGATCTGTATTTGCGCTGCCTGTGTCAGATCGGATCCAATTTCGTTCGCGAGTGCGAAGGTGATTGTGTCCTCGTCCTCTGTAACCTCACGGATTTCATTTCGCAGTCGGACATCCCCCTCAATCAGCTGAATAGCATCTCCGGGTTGGAACACATGCACCCTCTCCTGCGCGGCACTCACTTGAACGCTCATTGCGCTTGCGTCCCCAGGATCCATGGACAACGGCACAACAACCCTCTGGCTTTCAAATTCCGCACTGTAGCCGATGTCAATTGAGGCTTCCTGCTTTGCAGCATCTACCTGGACTTTTGAACGCTCATAGCCCAGTTCCGTCAATTTAGCGGAGAGTTCCGGTTGGGTGACCACGCGATTAAATTTAGCGTAGGTCTTGACGCCGCCCCGAAAGTCGATCCCGAAATTAGGTCCGTTATGCAGAACGAGTGAAACAACGCCGATAGCAATGAGGATTGCAGATAGAGTGAATCCGATTCGACTCTTACCGAGAAAGCCGATAGTTGTGTTTCTGATGGCCTCCCGCCCGATACTTAACCGCTGGACGTTCCGACCGCCAAGCACCCAGCCGTAAATCTCTCGTGTGACAACGATGGCGGTGAACATACTGGCAAAGATACCGATTCCCAATGTCACGGCAAATCCTTTGATGGGACCCGTTCCGAAATGGTAGAGCACCGCTGCGACAGCTAACGTCGTTACGTTGGCATCAAGGATAGTCCAGAAGGCTTTTTGGTAGCCGGTCTGGATTGCGGACCACACGGTTTTTCCGGTTCGCAGCTCCTCACGGATACGCTCAAAAATAAGGACATTTGCATCAACTGCCATGCCGATAGTTAGCACAAGGCCAGCGAGTCCGGGCAGGGTCAATGCCGCACCGAACCCGGCAAGTGCGCCCAGAATGATGAGCATATTAAATGCGAGTGCGATGATCGCAACAATCCCCGCAAATCGATAGTAGATTAACATGAAGATCAGAACGACGCCCATGCCGATAACGGCGGCACGAACACCATCGTCGATCGCTTCTTGACCGAGGGTGGGTCCAACGGTTCGCTCTTCGGCGATTTTCACGCCGACGGGAAATGCCCCAGCTTTGAGAATGTTCGCCAGATATTGGGCTTCTTCAAAGGTGAAGTCTCCAGAGATTTGGGCATTTCCACCGAGAATCGGTTCGTTGATTCGGGGCGCAGATTGAACCTTTCCATCCAGCAGAATCGCCAACAGTTCACCGACATGGTTGGTAGTCAGTTGCCCGAACTGCCGGGTGCCTTGGGAGTCGAAACCCATAGACACAACAATCTCGAAACTGGTATTGCCTGGGGTTTCGCGTGCACTCCTGATCCGGTCGCCGCTCAGTAGGACTGGGCTCTGCACAACGTACCAACTATTTGCCAAAGCTGTCCCATCGTCGTTATGGTATCGGATTTCGGTGCCTTCGGGAATTTCGTCAGGCGGTGGGATATCTGCCGACCCGGACCAAGCGATCGCACCGGTAGGACTCTTTTCCACCAGCTTAAATTCGAGTCGTCCCATCGTCTTAACGATCTGGAGCGGTCTCGATGAATCCTTCGCACCAGGTAATTCCACGATAATCCGGGGACGATTGGCTTCGCGCCGAATAGACGGTTCCGCAACGCCGAACGCATCAATGCGGTTGCGTAGCACCACCATGACCTGGTCGATCGCTTGCTCGCTGTATTGTTTCAAGCCGGATTCATTCAAGCGGATCTGATAGGTGATCTCTGTATCGGTCCGATTAATTTCTTGGGGGGCATCAAAGAACTCTAACTCTCGAAGATTGTCCTGTGCCGTTTTCAGATATTCAGTCAGTTCGTTTGGGTCCGACAGCCGTTTCGGGATGCCCACAATGACATTGAGGGCATTTTCCTCTAAGACAGGTTCCGCCACCCTACAATGGATCTTATCCGTCCGCAATCGATCAGGAATCGATGAAGCGCGTCCCTTCAGGAGTTCAATTTTTGATTCCTCAAGATCAACCTCAAGAACGAGGTGAACCCCACCTCTAAGATCGAGCCCGAGTTTTAAGCGATTATCCGGTATCAGGCGACGGACGATCACCGGAATACTTCCGTATAGATGTAGATTTTCCAGAACCCTATTAAGATCAGCTTCGCTCTTTGGGGATAAGAAATTGACAAGGAACTCTCCCTCTTCCGTTGTATCAAATTGATAATCCACCAATTCTTCAAATCCACTAGCCTCTAATCTTCTCGCCAGGATTTCCCTGAGTTCCGTTGTTGCATCCTGAAAGTTGATACCTTCCGGGTATTGAACGTCCTGCAAGCTTACTTTTATCGCATTCTCGTCGGTTGCTTCAAATTGGGGGAGCCTCTCTTGCATCCAGAGGGAGAGATTTCCGTATAGTGGATTATAGAGATTCTCCGGGGTCGGGATGAGGTACAATACTGAAAACAGGAGTACCACAAGGATTAAAATTATTTTCCACACACTAACGCTGTACATTCATTTCTCCTAAAGATAAAAAATGGTGCGCCTGGGAGGATTCGAACCCCCGACACGAGGCTTAGGAAGCCCCTGCTCTATCCCCTGAGCTACAGGCGCAGCTCGACTAACGACAAAGGGATAGTATAGCATATCAAGGGTTAAAATTCAATTAGAGAAAAAATATCGTGATCGACGAATTTTTCGCGTCCATTGAGGAAAGTAAGTTCGATAAGAACTGCAATCCCGGCGACTTTACTGTCAAGTTTTTCGACGAGTTCGATCGAAGCAGCGATTGTCCCGCCGGTCGCAATCACATCATCGCAGATTACTACGCGACTTCCCGGCGAGCAGGCGTCTTGATGAATAGCGAGGGTATCTACACCGTACTCCAATTCATAAGTGGCTTCATGTGTAAGGTAGGGGAGTTTTCCGCTCTTGCGGACGGGCACAAAGCTCACACCTAAACGGTAGGCAAGTGCGCTGCCAAAGATAAATCCACGTGCATCTATCCCGACTATCGCATCAATATCCTTCGATTCGTGGTGGGCTGCCATTATATTCACAGCATCGCGGAAGGCGTCTGGATTTTGGAGCAGCGGGGTAATGTCCTTGAATAGGATTCCGGGCTGCGGAAAATCGGGAACTTCCCGAATAAATTTGGAAAAATCGGTCATAGGTTCACTCCAGAAAACAGAAAAATAAATGGCTCATGTAAAAACAGAGTGCAGTTACGGTGAAAGCGTTAAGGGCGGGGCAAGATGCCCCGCCTACGGTTTTTGAGGCAAGTCGGTGCTGTTGCACTAATTCTTAACATGAGCGAAATAAATAATACTGTCAAAAAAGGATCAAAACGCTCAGAGAAACCGAGTTTTCAAGAAAAAACTCGGTTTCTGTTGTACGATTTCCTCACATGAACGAAAAGAGAAATAGGACTTACGCATTTCAGCACAGTCAGGGCGGGGCAAGATGCCCCGCCTACAGCTGGCCGCGTAAATCCTACAGTTGGCCGCGTAAGTTCTAAGAAATAGGCTTAATTCGTCGCTCTTGTCTCAAAGTTCACAAGCTGTGTCAAGTAATCGTAGCTTTGCTGGGCGGCATCCTCTGGCTCCATGATTTCGGTGAATGCTTGATGCACTGTCACATAGCCGTTGTAGCCAATTTCCGCTAATCCTTCGAAGACACTTGAAAAGTTAATTCCGCCCTCATCCTGCAAGCGAATTGGATCGTGCGGGACATCTCCCTGAATCCACGTATCGAGATGCATTTTTCCGTCAGGCCGTCGGATATGGTTTTGGAGGTAGACGTTGAACAGGTAAGGTGAAAAACGTTTGAGTATTTCGGGCCCGTAATCCTGCCCACAGAGGTCCAGATTCGCTGGCTCGTAGATGATACCGAAGTTGTTTCTGCCCACCCGTTTGAGGATATCGACTGAGCCGTCTACCGTTTCAAACAAGCTGCGTGTGTGTGACTGATGCGCCAAGCGGATGCCTCGCTCGAAAGCTTCGTCGGATGCCCGTTTCGCCCAGATGATGTCTTCCTCTTTTTTCATGGCAATCCGGATCAGATTGGCGCCCAACAGTTCGGTCAGATCCAAATACGGGGTAATATTCCGTAGGGCATCGGGACCTTGGTCGTTGTTAATTGGAATTGGGAAATCGCCCGTGACCATCGACACAGCGAGATTGAGTTGACGGGTCTTCTGGCGGACAGCGGTTATTTCTTGGAGCGGTGTTTGTGTCCCCGCCTGTGACGCTCTCATGCAGACCGCGTGATAACCGAGTTGATCGGCGAGCGTGGCGATTTGGTCAAAGGACCGGATGGTCTCTTCTTTGGATCCGGCCGCTTCTGCGACCCGGACCGAGAGTGAAAGCTTCATCGTTAGAAACGTCTCCTTTTTCAGTTAAGTATAGCGTCAGAACTGGAATGGCACCCCTCTCATTCGCATTCCAAACTCGTCATAGGTCCGCCTTCTGAGCACCTCCGGCAATCGGAGTTGAGGTAGTTCTAGATCTCCAAACGCTTTCTGTTGATTAGGCGTCAGATCTGCCTGAATATCGTGGATGAGCCCAGAGATCTCTTTGGCATATTCTCTCCGTTGCGCGACAAAACTTCTGAGTTTCATTCTCAGTTGGTGCCATTCATACCGAACTCCCCTGTTCAAGCGTCCGCCCTCATATCGGCTCATTGGAGGCAGGTTGGCACGGCTGTAGTAACGGCGGTATTCCGCTTCCACTTCATCCCTTTCGAACTCATAATCCTCAACGATGTCCTGGATGAGCACAATTTTCGGTTCAATGCGCTCCCGTTGTTCTTCGGACAATTTAAGTGCCGCGGTGGTGTCGGGCAGATTGATCAGTTTAACCCCTCCACCACAGCCGATGAGCAACAGGCTGAAGATAAACAGTTGGAGCCGTATAAGGTGTGAGTTCCATTTGTTCATTGGTCCATTCATTTGGTATATCGGTTCATTGGTGCATTGGTTCATTAATGAACGAAGCCGGTTTTGTTGCGCGAGTTCCTGGCGTGAACGGTTATTATGGTAGATTTTAGGGTTACTTAAACACCTCAAATGCAGAGCGCCCCCCTAAATCCCGCCCCCGATTATATCCCCGATGAATCGGGACTCCGACAAGCCGAGAGCAGGCAGGCGGGAGGTACCACTTGTCAGGGGGACTTGATACGCAACCCCCAATAAAGGCAACCCCCTAAATCCTCCTTCCGCAAGGCGGAATCCCGATAAATCGGGACTTGTCAGGGGGACTTGTTACACCCGGCAGTTGTCGAGTAGGTCTTCATCGAGCTCAATTCCCAATCCCGGTGCATCGGGGACGGTTGCGTAGCCGTTCTCCATCTGGACAGCTGGCGTAACGATGTCGAGCGCCCGCAGGCAGTTGAGTGTAATCGATGACATCGTCGCATTGGGCATCGTGGCAGCGAGATGGATGAGATATGTGGTTGTTATTCCCATCCCGACAATCTGAATCCAGAGCGGCAGATGCGCTGACTCAGAAATATCGGCTTCGCGTTTGGCGTTTGCAGCACGTGAGTCAGGGTAGGCGATGATGAAGGAATCGTTCATGCCCGCCTTGATCGCTTCAACGGGATCGGGATTGCCGAAGTGGATTGTGATTGGCATATCGCAGCCGCGTCGGATTTCTAAGTATCCGTCAATATCGCCTTGGGGAATAGGTGATTCAAACGCCTCAATGTTGTAATCCCGGAGTTGCTTGGCGAACTCAATAGACTTTGCCGGTGTCTCAAACGAGTCGTTGGGGTCAACCCGCATCTTGTAATCGGACGGAACAGCTTCAGAGATTGCTCCTACCTGCTCGACGATATCGTGCCAGGGACGTGCCTTGATTTTGTGGAGTCGGTATCCGAGTGAATAAGCACGTTTGGCTTCCTCTGCCCACTCTGCGGCCGGCATATCGATCGACCAATATCCAATCGCCACCTTATCTTGCACCTTTTCGCCAACAAGTTGATGCACCGGCACACCAAGTGATTTTCCCATGATGTCGTATGCGGCTTGCTGAACTGGTGTCGGTGCCAGTCCATTCATGAATTCAAACGGATCTCTTCCAACGTATTCCTGGAAATTGTCATCGGGCTGCCCTTCAGCTTCGCCGATACCAACGATTCCTGTGTCGGTGTGAACCTTATAGACGGTGTTCCCTTGGTATAGGTTCCGTTCGACCATCATTTCGGCGATACCTTCATGGTATGGAACGTTGACCGATATTGCGTCGATTTGGGTAATCTTCATGGTGTTGTGTCTCCTCTTGTGGTTTATCAATTTGTAGCTGCTTGATTCACTTACAGACTGTTTTCTTATTTAACCCTTCTATAGACATATAATGCATCGATCATATGGAGCACATGTCTGCCCGCCCCGATAAATCGGGATTCATCAGGCGTATCGGGGCATGAACAGCATCTACATTCATCGTAGGCGGGGCATTTTGCTCCGCATCCTCCTACCGATGAATCGCCGAACTATCCTCTGATAAGGGGGGCAGGAGGTTGGCTTTAACCGTTCAACTGCGTAACTCCTAGTTCTATAAACATGCCGCCCGTCCCGACGAGTCTGGATTCAAAGCAACTGGGGCTAAAGAAGGCATAGTTCGTAATTCGTAGTGCGTAAAAAATGTCAAGTCCTAAAATAGCTTTACATAAACAGTTACGGATTACGGTTGATTTATAGCAAGTTGCTTTTGACTTTTGTGATAAACAGTTTGAGGGGTT
>JAJDUM010000112.1 GCA_022826645.1 Candidatus Poribacteria bacterium | reverse complement strand
GAATCGGGCATTTTATTGAACAGGTCTATAACCAGAAACGACCCCATTCGGCGTTAGGATATTTGACGCCGGTGGAATTTGAACAACAATACTTGTCTTAACTTTACTGATTTGTGGCCCAAATTAACGTTGGCACTTCAGTTTGCCTTATTACGCATCGCCTGTGAAGATTCAACACCTAAATAAGAGATGCTACCTTGCCATCCAGTCTCGTGGAACGCAAGCCCTGAAGTTAGGGGGCCACAACCGAAGTCAATGAAAACGACCTTATTGTCTGCCGATCGGAGTTGTGTCGTAAACACCTGCTCATGAATACTAAAAATCTGATAAGAGCTAGCAAGGTGCATAGGCATATAGTAGATACAGTAGAGCAACACCTTATCTTCTGGATTCAGGCCATAAAAAAATTCATCGAAATTGGTTATACCTCGATTCAAGATTCTCCGGGTATGGTACCTGTAATCTGTATTCATAACATTGTCCCGCCACGGTTGGGTGGGTAGATGGTTTTCAAACGGCTGTTTAACCAAGTCTTCCAACAATTCCCGTATACTATCACTAGGCGTATATTTACTAAACATATTTCTCATATTTTACCCTCTGTATTTTTCACATAAACTGCCGTAATCATCAAGATTCACAACTTCCAATCGCTGACCGTTATAGGTTTCGATGTTGCGTGAATTATACGGCGGTGAGTGCCAGTAGATTGTAAGTACCTCAACATCCTTGAGAACATTCTCTCAATCTGACCAATATGGCGGATCATGCTCATAATCTTCCTCCGCAATTCGACCGACATAAACCGACACCCCCTCCTCCGCCAGCCACGATATGTGTGATTCGGGTCCGCTAAAAAATCGCCGATTGTAAGTCGAGGTTGTCATTCCTATGTAGAGCAGGGAATCTTCCCCAAAGATGATGTGGCGCCCGTAGATTTGGTATAAGCCGAAATCTCTGTTCCGATCTCCCAGTTCTAATACCTTGTCAATGGTGAAGGGACCTTCCCATTTAACCCTGACGGTTCGCATATTGACACTCCTTTTCAACCAATTCAATCTTTTGGGACTATTTCTACTTTTAGCGAAACGTCAAGATCACGGGCAATTTCCTCAAGCTGGTTTTTTTTCCTTTTTGTGTCACTCCCAGTCATTATGTAATATCCACCCAGTTCGGGCTGGTCGTAATCGGGGTATTTGGGGTTCCTGATGTTTGATATTAGATCGCCCTTGTTGCATACCTTGTTAAGATTTTTTACCCGCTCTACTCCTATATTATCAATTACTTCTAGGAAAGTAGCTTTCGCAGTCTTATGGGCAATCTTTACGCCGTTGGGCATAGTTACGACAAGGCGGGTCAGTTTTAGTTTCGGGGCAGGGTCAGGCAAGACGGGGGCGGGTTTCACTATTTTGTCTGGCGGAACTGGTTTCATCGCTTCCTTTGAATCGCTAGAGGCGAGGTTTGGCTTCCACATCTGCGACGCTTGTAACACGCATTCTTTGGGCAAATGTGCAGACAACTGGAATTCCATCATCGTCTTATCTTTCATCGTCCCCGGTTTGAGCACCTCATACATTTCCCATCTATCCCCGTTGGTGACAATTATGTAGGGGATATTATTCTCAATGGCATAGGCAATAGCCTGCGTTATCGCCTTCTTTTCTAAGGATTCCCCAAGAGGCTTTGCTTCAATTACGGTAACTGGAACGGCATCTGGAGTAGCATTCGACATCAGTGCATAATCCATCCAATTATGTTCAATATAGACAGCACCGGGATCCGATACGTCCCACCCCAACGCTCCCAACAACGGATCAATCAACACTTGCCGAGTGCGTCTCTCCTTTCCGAGCAGATAATTGTTACGAGTTTCGATCATCCCTTGTAATTCCTCAATAACCTCTTTCAAGTCATCTAACCCCATAATTTACTCCTTTCTGGTTATTCTACAGTTATCGGACATATTTTTTGCTTATTGAGACTCTTAAAACCCTTGCTATGACTGGATCTTGATTTTCAGTTTTTCCTTAAAAACCGCTTAAAATGTCCGATAATAGATTTTATCAGACACTTTCATCTTCCCATTTTTTCTTTCTAATTGCTGACATTAAAGGCTTCAATCGGTGGGACAAAGACTTGGTGGAAAGTTTCAAGTTTTTCACAGAGCCACTAATGCTTTTGTTTCCAATCTTGGCAGCTTTCAAAATTGGTATTACGCAGGTAGACGCGGTCGAAATCCGCTACGAAAGATAAATGAATTATACCACAAAATGCTTTGCTTAATCCCGATCTGTTGGAGTTTGGGCCTTAGTCCTAAAGGAATTTTTAGTAAATTAGGTAAAACTTACGCACTTGAGCACTCAACGTTTTGTAGTTCAGCGATTCGTCACCATAGGACACAATTTTCAACGCCCGATGAATCCCCGATAAATCGGGATTAAGAAACGGGCAACTACAGTAAAGTCTTGGGTTTGTAGTAGGTCGATTTATGGCCCGTCCGTACGCGCAATGAATTGCGCTACTACAAACTGAACTGCGTAACTCCTATTAGGATTAAATTCGGATCAGGATCAGGTTGCTGAACCTGTCAACCTGTGCACTGTAGCCGGGGTGGATGGTTGTGGTAAAATCGATTTCCTCGACGATTGCCGGTCCTGTCAAGACGCAGCCGGGGCCCAAGCGGTAACCATTCCCGTCCACTTTATTTTATTTAAAATCCACGAGCAGCTGCGAAGCATCACCGCCTCGCTCTCGAAGAATAACGCCAGGGGTGACTGAAGATTGAACATCGTCGGAAAGTATAATTGGAAAGATTTTATCTAACGCTGCCTGTAAATCACCTTCAAAGGGTTGACAAGGGATTGATAACGCCGTTAAGACCTGCTTAAACCGTTTGTAACTGTTTTTACCGCGCAGCTGTACCCAATGAATGTTTGCCTCGTTGAGCTGTTCTTTACCCAGGGCGGAGATCGTATTCGCAACAAACACGTGGGTACCACGAGCATGTGCAGCATCCGCACTTTCGGGATTTCCTTTGCCCATTAACTTTACTTCGCAACGGTATTCCTCTTCAGCATTACCGATCAGATAAAAATCTGTTTCACGTTTCCCTTTACCAGTTGAAGCAGCACGAACAGGTTGCTGAAAATACTTTAGTGGAACCTGGAATAGCGCACAAAGTGTTGCCATCAAAGGTTTCTCAACCCGCAGCCCTGCCGCACTCCATAACCCACCTGCCAACGCAGCACGCTTGACAGCGAGAGTATTGATAACGATTAAACTTTCGTTAATGTTAAGATCCACACTGACCGTTCGAAACTTTATTGTCAACGAAACATCAACATCGCTTTGCTCTGTCAATCCTTCAATAGCGTCAAGTAATACATCATAATGCTGTCCGGATGCCTCAAGCACAACTGTTTTCGTTGAAGTTTCATGCATATTCTCAATTGTTTTCATGGCCAATCCTGAATGTACAGCGATATCCGCGCTGGGAAGATCTGAATTGAGAAATTCCTCTTTATACCAATCAATTGTCACGGTGTGATTCTTTAATTTTGCTTCAACAACACGACCAAAAAAATCAATGACATATTGCAAAAATTCGGCATCAAGAAGTGCGACAATCACCGCACGATAATCCTCGCCCGCCAACAATTTACGTATAATATTCTTTATAACAGCACCGGTGATAGTCATTATTTTTGTCCTTTGAGTATGGCTATAAATTGAGCTAGATTAAGACATCTAGAACTGACACTCTTAAACACTGAACCTTCAATATCTCGCATCGCCTTCTGGACGTACTTCCCTTCCTGTTCAGCAAGGAAAAAATAGCGTCTCAACATGAGGGACGCGATACCCACCGTTCCAATGCCCGCAAACGGGTCAAACACTAAATCTCCTTCAAAGGAATAAAACTGGATAATCCGCCTCGCTAAATCGGTTGGAAAGATTGCTGGGTGGACCTTGTCGCTCGCTGGATGGATGTGCCACACGTTTGTTTTTTCGTAGTCTCCCTTGACCAAGCTCCCCTCAACTGTCTCCTCGTCATATTGACGCATATTCCAATCAATTAGCCTATCTGTTTTCTTACGGTAGACCATTACATATTCTGAGACAGAATTTGCCTTGTATCCAAGCGGTTTACGATGTTGGAAAAATCCACCGTTACGATTTTTGGCAGTTCGTTCCGGCTTCACCCAGACAATATCCTCAACGAACTCCCACCCGATCTGCATCAACATCGGGTGAATGTCGAAGGGGATGGCGTATCGCTTGCTAGAGTGGGCACGACTCACGCGCGGAACGATAACGGGTGAGGTATTGAGGACAAAAAATCGTCCCTCCTTTGTAACACGATGCACCTCTCTAAAAATATCGGTGAGGAATTGTAGGTATGCCGCGTAGCTCTCGTAGAGCGTGTAGTCACGGGCATTGTAGTATGGCGGCGAGGTGAAGGTCAGGTGGACGGATTCATCAGGCGTGGCACTCAATACATCTTTCACATCGGCATGAACGATGACATTCTTGAGGGCATCTAAACTTTTGGGGTGGGCTGGTTGTTTTTCTTGTTTTGATTCAGTTTTCGCGCTCAATTCCTGATTGATAACATCTTGAATCAACTCATTCGGGTGGTTCGCCAACTCTGTGAGCGCAGATTGCACTTCAGGGCGCATCTTAAAAATGATGAGCCCCCGAATCGCTTGCAAGACAACTTTGGGGTCGGGGTCATTCAGAAACGCGATAAGGAGCGGAATTGCTTTCGGCGTCCGCATCCGTCCAATCGTCGAGATCGCTTCACGACGGGCGGTCGTGTTCGGTTCACCCTCCGCAAATTGGGCTATAACATCAAGCAACGCGGCATCCTTTAATTTGCCGATATTTTTAACAGCGAGTAGGCGAACATTCGGGTATTCATGCTTTAGCAGATCTAAGAAGGGGTTGGGATCAAAATCTGATGGCAACCTCCCAAGTTTTTCGAGAACAAACCGGAGGGTCTGCTCGCTATTTTCTGGCGCGAGGGTCTCTATAAAAAATTGGGAATCCTTCGCCCATTTCCTTTCTTCGATAAACGCCTTAGTTAGCATTGGATTATCTCCAGTTCATCATGATAGTTTACTCTACTACGGACTCATTTAGGGATAGTACCGATTGCTTATTTTCACTTATGAATTATACCACAAAATGCTTTGCTTAACCCCGATTTATTGGGGTTTGGACTTTAGCCCCAAAGGAGTTTTTAGTATGGTGAATTCTATAATTACTTGAGGGGTGCTCATAAATCGCTTTCAACGCGTTCGCTTATCGGAAACGGATCTCCCTCCCCCTGTAGGAGAGGCTTCCTAGCCTCGATTCGCAGCGTGTTCGCTTATCGGGAGAGGCTTCCTAGTCTTGATGCGTACCATTGCGATTCAGTCAATAATCCGTGCAATCTGCGCTATCCGTTTAATCTGCGATTCAGACAAATGGCACATGTCGCCCCTCTGGGGCTTTGGGGGATGGGGTGAGCGCACGGAGATCGGGGCAAGGATGCCCCTCCCACAACTATAAACATGTCGCCCCTCTGGGGCTAAATGCACCCTGTCCCTTTCTAAAATAGTCCCGTTTCACTTTCCGGTTTCTATCCTGAAAATCCTTAAATCCCCGATAACTCGGGATTAAGAAACCTGAGAATCCTGATTCAGACAATAATGATGCACACCCCTCAACTACTTATACACTTTCGATACACAACCAACCCCCTAAATCCCTCCCCCGATAAATCGGGATGTACCACTTATCAGGGGGACTTCATGAGGCTTCGATATTGTTCACCATAAATCAGGATTAAATTCGGGTTAGGATTAGGTTGCCGAACCTGTCAACCTGTGCACTGTAGCCGGGGTGGATAACGGTGGTAGAATCGATCTCCTCGACGATTGCCGGTCCTGTCAGGACGGAGTCAGGTCCCAGACGGTAGCGGTCATAGATGGGGCATTCAACGTAGCCATCACTCTCGGCAAAGTACACGGATCGGACCGCTTTCTGCGCTGCAGCGATATCTGTGTTGTCCGCTTCCAGTTCGCGTAGGCGGGGCTTGGCGATTTTGCCGATTGCGGTGAGTCGGAGATTCACGAACTCGACCGGTTCTGTGGGCGCACTATAGCCGTAGGCGCGGTCATGTTCGATATGGAACTGTTCAAGTACATTGGCGATCTTTGAAGCGTCTAACTGCTCCGCTGGTAATGGCACTGTCAACTCGTAGCTTTGTCCGACATAGCGCATATCCACTTGTCGGAGGAAACTGATGTCCTCCGGGCGCACTCCCTCCCGCTTTAGGCTTGTATCCCCCTGCGCCTCTAGCTCTTGGTAGGTCTTCTCCACCGCCGCTGTGTCCAGTTGGTCGATGTGTTGGATGAGAGTCGTGGAGTAGTCGTGTTTGAGGTCTGTCACCAACAAGCCCATGGCTGAGGTTGTGCCGGGGCTCATAGGGATAATCGTGGTGGGTGCGTCGATCTCTGCTGCCAAGCGGTTGGCGTGTACCGGTCCCGCTCCTCCAAACGCTGTTAGGACGAAGTCTCTGGGATCGTAACCGCGCTGGACGGAGACGAGTCGTAGTGCGTTGACCATTGCAGCGTTAGCAATCTCCACGATGCCGTTAGCGGCTTCTACGAGATCAAGGTTCAACGGATCGGCGCACTTTTCTTGGATCGCCTGACGTGCCGCATTAACATCTAATTCGATCTCACCGCCTAAGAAAAAGTTAGGGTTAAGTCTTCCCAACACCAGATTGGCGTCGGTGATGGTTGGCTCTGCCCCGCCTGCTCCATAGCACACGGGTCCCGGATCCGCGCCTGCGCTCTGGGGTCCCACTCGCAGCACCCCGCCGGAGTCCACCCAGGCGATGGAGCCGCCGCCGGCACCGATCTCCACAAGGTCGATGACGGGGGTACGGATGGGGTAGCCTGCCCCGCGGGAGGCACCCACGCCGGTTTGCGCAGCTGTTCCTACCTCGTAGTCCTTGGTTATTGTTGGTGTGCCGTTCTGGATAAGTCCTGCCTTCGCGGTCGTGCCGCCCATGTCGAAGGAGATGACATCCGGGCATTCCAGCGTCGTGCCGAGATAGGTTGCGGCGATGACACCCGCTGCGGGTCCCGATTCCACCATGAAGACCGGTTTCTCGCTCGCTGCCTCAAATGTGAAAACCCCACCGCTGCTTTGCATCACAAGCAGTTCTGCTTCCAGTCCCTCTTCCCGCAGCCGTGCTTCAATGCTCTGGAGGTAACGCCCGACGACAGGTCTGATGGAGGCGTTGATGACCGTTGTACTTGCCCGGAAATACTCCCGGAACTCCGGTGCGACCTCTGACGAGAGGGAGATGATAGTGTCGGGGAGGGCTTCACGTAGGATCTCCCCTGTCCGTTTCTCGTGGCTCGGATTGATGTAGGCGTGAAGGAAGCAGACGGCGATTGATTCTACGTTCTCTTGACGGAGCTGTTCTGCGGCAGTCCTGACTGCGGACTCATCAAGCGGGGTGAGCACATTTCCTTGGGCATCCAATCGCTCAGGTACACCGAAGCATAGGTAACGCGGTGTCAGGGGACGTGGTTTTTCAAATTGTAGATCGTAGAGTGAGGGTCGTATCTGCCGCTGAATCTCCAATAGATCGCGAAAGCCGTCGGTTGTTACGAAGCCTGTGCGGGCAACCTTCCCCTCGATGATCGAGTTGGTTGCCACCGTTGTGCCGTGAACGACATAACCGACCTCATCCGGCGACACATCGGCTTCGCGTAGTATACGGTGGGTTGCCTCCATGAAACCGTGTGACGGGTCTTGGGGGGTCGAAGGGACTTTGCCAACGCGGATCTCACCTGTTTCCTCGTTAATTAGGGTTGCATCGGTGAACGTTCCCCCGATGTCTACTCCCAGCCGGTATCTGAAATTCATGTGTATTTCCTCTTATTGCCCGTTGGTCATTGAAGTTAGAAT
The DNA here is from genome assembly GCA_022826645.1 of Candidatus Poribacteria bacterium. Lineage (GTDB taxonomy): Bacteria > Poribacteria > WGA-4E > WGA-4E > PCPOR2b > PCPOR2b. The sequence goes on along the minus strand of JAJDUM010000112.1, from coordinate 179,450 downwards.
CTGTTTGAATTCATCGAGATTTGGCGCTTGCATAGCTGACCGATGCAACTGCTTGAGGAGTTGCAAATCTTCGATCGTTTCAATGGCCGGCTTTAAGGTTTCAATCGCACTTGGATGAAATCGAATCTCCAAAACGTCAAGGACATATTCGATACCCTGTTGTCTTTGTCCTCTTTCGGTAAAGTGTTCGACAATAGATGATTCGTACATGGTTTCCTCCGAGGCTTTGGCACGGTTGCACGGATCACTCCGTTTCAAGCGAAGGGTCCTGGGCGATGTTCGCCCAACAGGCGGCGCTGGCGCGGTGTTGCTTTCGATAGGATTTCCGGGTCAAACTGAAAACTCAAGAAAGGTGGAAACCGTTGCGCTATCCACCGATTGGCGTAATGGACTTGCAGCAGGTAACGAACCTGATCGGTACGATTGGCACCGCCCCGATGCCATACATCGCTCCTGAAAACAATCACGTCACCCGCTTTACAAAGGATTGATTGTTCCTCTGCATTGTTCCACTTATCCTGATCCCGTTCCGGTCTTATACCGGCGCGATGGCTGCCGGGGACGACACGTGTGGGCCCCAGTGCTTCATACATGTCATCAAGATAGAAGTGGGCGGTCATAATCAGTGCTGGAATCTTGACCCGCGGATCGATCGCCACATCGTCGGGCAGCAGGATCGGCTTCCAATCGGTGTGCATCTTCTGCTCTTCCCGCTTCCCTGTGTTCCATTGGGTCATCTGGATGAGATGGCAATCTTCGCCCAGAGCGTCTTCGACCAACTCGATGACGCCCGGTTTGTCGAGGAAATCGAGATAGAGCGGGTCCCGATTGAAGGCGTTCTGGATCGTTTTAATCCCGCTGCCATCGGGATCAATAAAATCCCATCTCGGTGTTGCGACGGTTTTGATGCGGTCAGAACATTCGCGCAACTCTTGCACCTGTTCGGGACTGAGAACTGCGCGGAAAAAAGCAAAACCATCGCGTTCCAGTGCCTGTGCTCGTTCTTCTCGCGTCTCGTAATCGATCAGTTCGGCGGCTGGCTTTGAAGGCACTTCTGCCGTTGGGGTTTGTTGTGTTGATTGCATTGGTCAATGCTCCTTCTTATTATGTTAGGAGTTACGCAGTTCAGTTTGTAGTAGGTCGATTTATGGCCCGTCCGTACGCGCAATGAATTGCGCTACTACAAACCTAAGACCTTACTATAGTTACCCGCCTGTCCCGATAAATCGGGGATTCATCGGGCGTTGGAAATGGCGTACTGCGGTGATTCATCACCGAACTACAAAGTTTTGAGTGTTCAAGTGCGCAAGTCCTATATGTATCAAGCTAGGGCGTGTTGACATCTCGGTGTTGCTAATGCCGATTTATCGGCCTCCTCGACGAGTTGGGATTGGTAAACGCTTAATCATCGGTCAGTCTGCCAAATGTAGCGCGAACCGTTAGTTTGCGAGTTCGGATCACAATCTAAATGAAGTTTAATTTATTATGGTAGATTTTAGAATTACTTAGACATGATGAGCGAACCAAGTCACGGACCTTGCTCGCCGAGTTACGGCACACGGAGTGTGCCTACTACTATTAATGTCTACTTATTTCTCTAATTCACTATAATTGGGTAATTTCCGAGCGATGTCCGGTGCGGTTTCCAACCGCACCTACCGGTCCTGGGGAAAAATGTAGAATTACCGAATTATTTTCTGAAATCTCATACAGATTGTGCTACAAAAGACGACTTTTATGAAATAATTTTTTGAAAGGGAGTTTTTCCGATGAAAAACTTCGCTGGGTTTCACTCTATCTACCTATGAACAGATGTAGCTCATGTAAAAACAGAGGGCAATTACGGTGAAAGCGTTAAGGGCGGGGCAAGATGCCCCGCCTACGGTTTTTGAGGCAAGTGGGTGCTGTTGCACTAATTCTTAACATGAGCGACAGATGTTATTGAACGACCCAGCCTCTATTAGACTTGATAGGACTTCCTGTTTAACCGTTCAACCCAACCTACGTGCTATTCAAATGTCAACAGAACCCAGCCCGGGCGGTAAGCCTTCGGTCGTATCGTAGCCGCCGCCGCCGGTGATGGGCCAAGACTGGCCCCCCTTAAACTCGAAATCGTCGCCGAGACCGCACAACCACTGGAACAGTCGTGCGACGTGGATGGAGTCGTACCATTTTTCAAGCACTGAAACGTCTGGCATAAACTTCATCTGCATAAAGTCAGTAGAGGGGTCAACCACCCAATCACGTTGCGGTGGCACGGTTCGCCAATAGTTGTATTTAAGCAGGTTGCGGATCCCGCTGCCGGTGGAGGAGGTGGCGCGGTGCCAGATGCTGTAGTGTGTGATGAAAATTGACCCTGCTGGCGCTGCGGTCTTTACCCCTATCCGGATGTTGCCGTAGTGACTCATGAAGCGACGTTTGGCGCGGACCAAATGCGAGCTGGGCACCAATTCGGTCGGTCCCATCTCTTTCGGTGTGTCTTGGGGGTAGTAAAACACCTGCAAAAATTCGAGTCGTGTTGCGTCGATGGCACCGCCGTCACGATGCCAACCACAACTCAGGGTTCTGGGGCACTCGACACGGTGGTTACTCATAATCATCGGCAGCTTGAAGTTTTTTCCCAGCAGTGACCGCACGGCACCCGCTGCCTGCGGATTTTTGAGGACACCTTCGACGAACCAATCTTCAGCGAGGATTTCGACCGGTTCTAAATGGGAATGCTCATCCATAAAATCTGAGACGCGACGGTTAATTTCATCTGACACCACGCCTTCGAGGATAATAAACCCCTTCTGACAAAATTCGATTACCTGTTGATCTGTTAACGTCGGTTCGCAATCGTATGTTTGATCCATGATCGGTAAAATCCTTTCGTGGAAGTGCTATGGTTGTGGCTTCACTTTTCGAGGACAAATTCGCAGCCGAGTCCATACGTTTCGTTTTCCCCCACTAACATCAGTGTCATTTCGGGGAACTTGACGATGCGCCATCCGTCGAGCATTGCTTCATGCACGGTCTGGTAGGGCCAATCTTCGGGGTCGTCGGGACCGTTATGTACACCGTCTCCATCCACGATTGACATACCCTCAACCGTCGAGGTGACTGACGTATTTGCGGCTTGAAGATATAACAGGCGTTGGGGTTTTGCCGCTGTGATGTTAGCCAACACCTGTTGTAGATCTTGCTCCGTTAGGGTGTCCGCGCGAAATTTATCCAAGCATTGTTCGAGCTGTTCCTTCACTTGAATCATATCTAAGCCTCTTTCAGTGTGATGATTTTTTATGGTCAATGAAGCAAACTGTCAGCGATGTGGCGGAGGCTGCTGAAACATTCTATTTTCTTACTACTCAGTTCTGAATCCACGAATCTACGCGAATCTGCACGAAAAGGATTCTGATGGTTATATTAACGCAAGTTGCTAGTAGCCAGCATATTCAAACCAATAATCCATAATCCCTGTGCCAATTGTATCATTTTTGTAGGTCGATTTTCCAAAATGGACGGTTTGGTGTCGAGATGTGAATCTCGACCTACAGGTTCTGACCGGGAAAGCCGAGAAAAGAAACCGAGTTTTGAAGAAAAAACTCGGTTTCTGGCATCTTTTCCATTGATTTAGCGTTTCTCGCGGTAGCAAAAACAAAATGTCAACACGTCCTAGCAACTTAGGTTATATTAGTGTAGATTCAATTAGCGAACCTGAATCGCTCTGGACGGTAGGGGGCAAGCATTTCGACGCGGGCGTTATCAACAATTTCCAGCGTTGCTAATTCTCCCACGAGGGGTGCTAATGTGACTCCACTGTGCATTAAAGCGATGTATAGATCCGGTGCTGCATCACAAAATCCTATGACCGGTAACTCATCAATTGGCATCGGACGGTAGCCCACCGGCGTTGGAATTGCTCGTGCACCGGCGAGGGCTGGTAGGTAATGGGCAGCACGATTCAACAGGGCATCTGCGTGTGCTTGGGAGTCGTCGCGGTCTACACTCTCCTGTGAGCCTTGACCGATGTAAAGCGTTCCATCGGCAGATTGGCGCAGGTGGATTTCATGTCGATCTTCGTCGATGGGTGGTAGGTGAAGCACCGAGACATTCTTGAGTACCGGCGGCTGTGGATCGGTGCGAATCACTACACCGGGACTGTGCTGTTGCGGGATGTGAACGCCGGCTGTCGCGGCGAGTTCCGTTGTGGCGGTTCCGTTCGCCAGCACGACTACATCACAGCTGATCTCACCGTTAGAGGTACTGACCGCCTCTATTTTTCCACGACCATCGAGGCATAGTGCGGTGACTGGGGTATGGGTATGCACAGCGGCTCCCGCCTCACACGCACGCTGTAGACAGGCTTCAATCACTCTGCGCGGGTCTACACGCCCATCAATTTCCGAAAAGGAGGCGGTCAGCACGGGACCGGGGGAGAGACCGGGCTCAAGTTCCCGGAGTTGATCGCTCGGAATGACCCGGATGGGATATCCCCATGCTTGTAGTTGCACGATGCGTTGACGCAATGCCCCAGCGCGTTCCGGCGTGTATTCCCATCGCAGTTCGCCGCCCCAATGGAGGTCGAGATCTCCCTCCAGTCTCCGAGCGAATCGATCCCAGATGTCCATTGATCGGCGGTTGAAATGGTGGTAGCTTACGGGATCTTTGCCGAAGGAATTCAGCCAAGCAAAGGAGTGTCCCGATGCTCCAGCGCCCGGTTCATCCCGCTCGAGTACGGTCACGGCAACATCTTTGGAACGCGACAGATGATAGGCTATGGATGCGCCAACAATCCCTGCGCCTACCACGACAATGTTTAGCTTTGTAACGGACAATCTTAACCCCTTCCGGTTGCCTCAGCCTAACATCTCCAGATTCGTTGCGAGTTTCTCTTGTTCTGATTCAAGTTCTGCGAGCCGGGTGCGTTTCTGTTGAACAACGGCTTCCGGCGCGCGGTCAACGAAATTTGGATTGTCCAGCGTTTTTTGGGCACCGGTAAGTTCTTTGAGTACCTTGTTCAACCGCTTCTGCAAACGATCTGTCTCTTTTTCAATATCGATAATTCCCGCAAGCGGGATGTAGATCACATTGTCGCTAATCACTGCTACAGCGGCGGCAGCAGGCTTCTCCTGATGTTCAGCGATAGAGATCTGTGAGAAGCGCGTGAACGCTGGCAAATATTCCTCCAGATGTTCGGTGAGAAGTTCAGCTGTTTCCGGATTTGGAGCTTGAATACGGATTTCAACTTCGCTGGAGGGTGGCACATTCATCTCACCGCGGACGCTACGGATACCGTCAATAACGTCCATGATTGTCTGCATCGCCTCTTCCGCCTTTGGATCTGTCTCAGCTGCTTGTGGCTGGGGCCAAGGGGCGGTCATGATGCTCTCGCCCTCGTGGGGAAGGCGCTGCCAGATCTCTTCTGTGATGAACGGCATAATTGGGTGCAGCATCCGCATTGTGCCTTCGAGAATTTCAGAGGCAACCGCTTGTGCGGTATGCTTCGCCGTCGGATCGTCGGTATAGTAGAGGCGTTGCTTGATGAGTTCAACATACCAATCGCAGAACTCGTGCCAGAGAAATTCGTAGAGTGTGTGCGCTGCATCGTTAAACCGGAACTCCTCAAGGCAGGTTGTCACCGTTTCCACAGTTGTGTTAAAGCGGCTGCGAATCCACCGATCACACAGGGTAAGATCCGTCGGTTGGCCGGGCTGAAAGTCATCGAGGTGCATCAGTAACAGGCGAGATGCGTTCCAGATTTTGTTGGCGAACCGTTTCCCTGCCTCGATTTGGGATTCCGCCAAGGCGATATATGGGTTCGGTGCAGCGGAGAACACGAGCGCGAAGCGGAACGCATCGGCACCGTACTCGTGGATGGTTGGCACCGGGTCGATGGCGTTACCTTTTGACTTGCTCTGCTTCTGTCCATGCTCATCGGCAACCAGTGCGTGGAGGTAGACATGCCGGAACGGCACTTCGTCCATACACTGGAGCCCGAGCATAATCATCCGAGCCACCCAAAAGAAGAGGATGTCCCAACCCGTTACGAGGACAGAGGTTGGGTAGAAGGTCTTGAGGGCTTCTGTCTCATCGGGCCAACCCATCGTCGAGAAGGGCCACAGTCCAGAGCTGAACCATGTATCGAGCACCTCCTCATCCTGCCAAATCTCCTTAGAGTTACAGTGAGCGCATTGGGAGGGAGGGGTTACTGCTACTGTGAGTTCTTCGCAAGCGTCGCAGTGCCAGATTGGGAGTTGATGACCCCACCAGCGTTGCCGAGAGATGGGCCACGGTTCAATATTTTCCATCCATTGGTAAAACCGTTTGGTTTCACGCTCCGGAAGAAATACCACATCGCCACGTCTGGCGGCTTCGAGTGAGCGTTCCGCGAGCGGTTTGACGTTCAGATACCACTGCGGCGAGATGTAGGGTTCGATAATCTGATTGCACCGATCATGATGTCCGACTGCATGGGGGTGCGGTACAATCCTGATTAGATATTCCTGTTCGCGCAGATCTTCGACCAACACCTTACGACACTCAAATCGATCCATACCTTGGTACTTCGTGCCCGCATTTTCGTTCAAACTCCCATCCGGGTTGAGGATGTTGACCTGCTCAAGTTCGTGCCGTTGACCGATTTCATAGTCGTTTGGATCGTGGGCGGGTGTGACTTTCAATGCTCCTGTGCCAAATTCCAGATCGACATACTCATCTGCGATGATAGGGAGTTCGCGTTCAAGGATCGGTAAGACCGCCGTTTTGCCGATGAGGTGCTGATAGCGTGTGTCTTCTGGATGGACAGCAACTGCCGTGTCGCCGAGCATCGTTTCCGGGCGCGTTGTCGCAATCTCAACAAGTGCGTCTGAATCCTTTATCGGGTAGTTGATGTGGTAAAAGTTTCCATCAATCTCAACCGGCTCGACTTCGAGGTCGGAAACTGCTGTTTGGCAGTTTGGACACCAGTTGACCATGTATTCTCCGCGATAGATCAAACCATCGTTGTAGAGTTGAACAAACGCGGTGCGGACCGCTTTGGAGAGTCCTTCATCCATTGTGAATCGTTCGCGCTCCCAATCGCAGGAGCAGCCGAGTTGTTCCAGTTGATCGATGATTGTCCCGCGAGACTCATCTTTCCAGTTCCACATCCGTTCGATGAACTTTTCGCGTCCGAGTTCTTCACGACTTGTCCCCCACGCGGCGAGCTGCTTCTCCATGATGATTTCCGTGACGATTCCCGCATGGTCTGTCCCCGGCATCCAGAGCGCATTGTACCCTTGCATCCGTCTCCAGCGGATTAGCACATCCTGTAAGGCGTTATCGAGCGCGTGCCCGATATGTAGGCTTCCCGTGATATTGGGCGGCGGGATTACGACCGAGTAGGGAGGCTTATCGGAGGTGTCAGCAGCGTGGAAATAATCCTTGTCCCGCCAGAATTTGTACCATTTTTCTTCGATGTCGTGCGGTGCATATGTTTTTGGAATATCGGTCATAGGTTTTAATCCTCAACTTGTTTATGTTTAATTGCTATATAAAAGTTTTCGCCACTCTGCCGGAGGAGCGGGTTGAAAAAGATGGTCCATCAAGTTGTTTTCAATCGCAAAAGTAATTTGCTCAGAGATTGCATCAACAATCATCGCTTCCGCTTCTGCCTTTGTATCACCATCAGTGATCAAATCCAATTGCAAACAGTGAGCGGTATAACAGTCTGTCTGTTTTTCAATAAGGACATCAAGGTGAAATAATTTCCTCTTGAGTTTTGGGTTATCAGTTTCCATTGGTTTCTCCAGTATTGCTGGATTTTGCATGTCTATTGTCAATTCCATCAAATACAATGCATAATGTATTGCTCTGTCATATAAATTATGATAAGCACCTTCATTGCGATGTCCGGTGCGGTTACAAACCGCACCTACCGGGCTTGGGAAGATAGAGAATTACCGAGTTATGTTCTGAAACCTTATACAGTTTATGCTACATTTATCTGACAATGTAGTATTACACTTCCCGCTTCGTCACTTCTAACAAGGTCAACGTTACAAGAAGCAACGGCAAAATCACAAGCGCGGAACGCCACAAGGAGATCTGGCCACCGATGAGACAGGGGAAAAACATGATGGCACCCACCATTGAGCCCTTTAGTGCGCGATAACCGTTTTTCTCGGTCGGATTTAGGTAAAGGGGCAGACGGGTAATGCTCGTCGCGAGCAGCGCAAGGACAACCCATAGGGTATAGTGCCAGCTGATCCCTTCAAGCCAGTAGGGCAGCACCGCGACAATGAAGGAGAGTAGGGTCGATGCTGCGGCACAAGCGAGGGCTGGTTTAATGCCCAGTTGCAGGGGCGTGGTGGTGATGCTGAGTTTTTCATCCCGTTCAATATCCTTGAAGGTTGTTATGATATGGGTCCCACAATCGTAGAGCGTCGTAGCGGCAAACGCATACCAGACCAAACGTGGCACCGCCCCGCTTACAGCGAGCGCGCCAAACACGTTAAGCAGACCGATACCGAGCGGAAGGCTAATGCTTCCCAATATTCCACGTTCCTTGAAGAAGGCGTTATATGAATGGGAAATCATCACGAGGGCAACCACCAGAAGCCCTGCTTTAATGTGGAGCGTGAATCCCAAGATGACGCAGATGATGTAGGTCGTACTTGCCGTGATCAGGACTTGCCGAGGTGTGAGTCGGTGCGACGGGAGCGGGCGGTCGGGATTTACAAGGGCATCCTGCTCGCGATGAAAGTAGTCGTTTTTCATCATGCCCGCGAAGTAGCCAAGCAGTGCGATTACCAAAGTTAGCCCAACCCGCCAATTCCACTGTCCCTCTGAAGCGATCAGTGCGCCGGGTAACGTCGCGGCAATCGGGATGGCGAAGAGGGGATAGCGGATTAATTCAAGGTAGGCTTTTAATGTATTCATGGCGGGTCGCTTTCAAGTAAGAACAGTTGCTTGGACGTGGCGGCAATTTGTAGTAGTAGTGGATCGTCAGGTAGTGGTACTCGCGCGAGTTCTTTGGGTTCGATCTTGTTAAGTCCGCCCCCATAAGTTCGTCCCTCATAAAGCAGATATTCATCCTTAGCTTGCTTCAGCAAATTGAACAACTGAGCGAGGAGGTCCACGTTGTTTTTGCAAGCCTGCTGTACCTCTTGATTCGGATAAAGCATTAGATACACATTTGAGCTAGTTGCTTGCGAATAATTTTGAAAAAATCGTAGCCCAGAATTACCTGACTTGGTGCGAGACATATAGCTGCATAAAATAGGAGCTGCTGGTCGATTTTCCTGTTTAAACCATGGCCGTCGATGGCGGGCGATGTACCGGTCAGCAAACCCTTGGGACTTACCCCAATCGAGGTAAGCCTTTAGGGGCGGGTAAGCTTCGACCTCGCTCTCATCCAAATCACAATCTAACAATACCAAAGATGGCTGAACGAGTGGGAAGCCGTCACGGTCAGCGAATATTTTTTCACTCTTCAGATATCTTGGACTTGGCAAAATTGGCCGTAGAAATTGTTCGGGCAAACCCTTATCACCAGCAACATCACGGCATAAAATAAAAAATGGATTCGCGCCGGTTGCTAATCCCCGACGGATTTCAAAAAGGTCCCCAATCGTTGTTGTTCTGTTTAATTGATGAACATCACGCGCAGCATACTGCATTGATTTACTTGGAAGCGAGGTCCACTTGCTTACCTGTGCTAACTGCCGTTGACAAATGCGTGCACAGGTGCGCGGAGCCTTCAGGGTATCGCCTAGGGAAAAAGTTACCTCACCTTCTTGTTCGGGCTTACGATTTTGAAAAACTAGCACGGTTGAAGAAACAAGGGCATCGTCAAATTGCAGTGCTTCTGCATCAAAACGGTGTATATGCCGCAAGGAAACCTGTTCTATTAAATAGCGTTTGACAACTTTTCCATACTTGACATCCATAAACTCAGAAGGGATAAGCCAGACGCCAAACCCATCTTGGGCTAGCCATTGATGGGCTATCAAAAGAAAATAACAGTACAGACCCGCCAAGCCGTTCAAGTTGAGCCCGACTGCGGCTTTGATTTTTTTTTGAAGATTCTGCTTTGTCTCTGGATCGAGGTGATGATGTCGAACATAAGGGGGATTGACAAGATGCAAATTAAACATAGGGGAGGTTGGAAAAGGTAATTGTGCAAAATCTGCTTTAACTACGTCCAGTCCCCATGCTGTCCATAAATTTTTAGTGATTGAAGTAATTTGTGAGTCAAGTTCAATTCCAACCGCATTTTCAATTCGCGTTTTCGGGAAAGCATGAAGCATTGCCGAAAAAAAAACTCCTGTGCCCACAGCCGGATCTAGGAAACGAATCTGATCTGTTTCGGTAAAATATGTATCTCTGACAAATTCAACAATTTCGTGTGCAAGGGAGAAAGGGGTAGCGTATTGTCCCATTTTGTTGCGTTCAGAGGCACTTTTTAGACTATCTAGCCTTGTCTGTGCATTCTGCCGGTCAGATTCGATCTGTTGGAGTGCTTTCATTTTCATATTCCAAGTAACTCCATATCTTCAATTCGGTGTTCCCAAATCCAGTCTATTCCCTCAGCTGCTTCGTAGCCTAGATAACCAGCATCAAAATATCCACAGAGAAACAGAATAAATTGGAGGTCTTCTCCGTAACGTGCACGTAATTGATTGACTTTGGTTGCCTCTTCTTTTCGTCGTTTGTTCGTATTAGTAAAATCGCCGGCGGATTTGGCTTCAATCAAAATTGGCAAATCACCTGAATGACGCCCATGTGGCTGAACGACAACATCAACAGGTACATTGACGGTTCTATCTCTGCCAGCTAGTACATTGAAACGAAAAGCAAGCGTGCCGGGTGGTAGATCTCTGAAGGAGATCCCAAGCTTGCAGAGCTGCTCGGTATAGTTACGTTTCTTCAAATGCGCTGCAATCAAGGCAAGTTGTCTTTGTTCTTGGGCGTTACGGATAATCGGATCAGAAACAGTTCCACACAACCGATCCGCCACAATAGTAGCCGCCCGATGTTGTTCTGGATCTGTAGGAGCTGTCTTCCTTTCTAGCCAAGGAAGAATGTCGTAATCAAGCAGCTTAACCAAAATTTCGGCTATGGATAGCAACCCCTCAATTAGTTTTTCTTCGCTTATGCGAGGTGGAATCTTGCCCTGTTCCATTGAGAGAACCAAGTGTTTACTCACATAAGCCAAACCTACTAACCGATCTCTTGCTATTGGTGGAGCAGTACACATCCGCAAAGTTGGAAGTATCGATGGATGCGCCCTTAAAATCTCCGAATTCAAAAGGGTGAGATTCTTCGTTAATTGAATTGTTTCTTGTACACGCTTGGTTGTCTCTTTCCGTACCTCCTGATATGTTTTTGGCGCAGAACGCATGAACCAATCATTGTAGAGGTCTACTGACGCCGTGACATCATTTTTCCATAGATGGGGTTTATCAGCATTGACCGGCATACACTTTTACTCATTAAATAAAGATAACGGATTTCAGATTTAGTGCAGGCTCAATACTAGCAGTTTGATTGTGTTCCCGCATTCTATCCTTGAAGGTGAATCGATTTTTTATACCTTATACGATTTCGTGCATTTACTCACCGACCAGAACGCTTTTCACGCCGCCTTGCTTCCGAGCATTTTCAAACCCCTCAACGGCTCCGTCAATTGGGAATCGATCCGTAAGTAGAGGCTTGAGTTTAATTTCGTCATCAATAAGCATCTGACGGGATTCGTCCAAACTCCAGCGCGAGAATGCCCATGACGCCATTAGTTTGTGCCCCATGTAATGGAAATGCTCGAGGTTGATTCGCAGCTCCTGTCCGCCCGGCGCGAGTCCGAAGAAATTCACACAGCCACCTCGCCGCACGAGCTTGAAGGCGAGATCGATCGCGCGCTGATTATTGACCGTCGCAGAGATCACAGTATCCACGCCGCCGTCAGTCTTCTCAATGAATGTTTCTATCTGTTCCGATGTAATATCGAATGTGGCGTCCACGCCGACTTCGTCTGCTGCGGTGCGCCGATGTGCGAGTGGTTCAAAAAGGAATGTCTGTAATTCCGCTTTTTTCGACAGTTGGGTCAACATCAAGCCGATAGGACCTGCGCCGAGGATAGCGACGCTTCTATCAAGGATTGTTTCACACATCGCATTGATACAGCAGCCTAGCGGCTCCAGAAAGATCAGTTCTTCTGGCGCGATGGTATCTGGCACGGTTATGAGTTTGCCTGTGTCAATTCCGTGCTTCGGCATCCGGAGGTATTCAGCATATCCGCCGTCAATGTCATGTCCGATTCCCTCAATGTTTGAACAGTACTTATCAAGGTCTGCCCGGCAGTAATCGCAGTCCCCGCAGGAGAGAATCGGATTCACTGTCACCTTCTCGCCGACTTTCACGTCGGGGTGTCGGCTTTCAACGACAATCCCGGCGAGTTCATGTCCCATCACGACAGGTGGCGAGTAGTCGGTAATATCCCCGTTAAGTGCTGCCAAATCGGATGCACAGATACCGCACAGATCTACTTTAATTAGGACATCACCTGAATTGAGTGAAGGGACAGGCTTATCCTGTACGCTTAATTTTCCAGTTTCTTCAAAGACAGCAGCTTTCATGATGTGCCTCCGTTGTTTCGCACGGAACGGAGTTGTTCAAGCAGTTGGCTACCAACTCTCACAACAGAGGCGGCAATATTGTCAGGAACTTCTGTTCCATGAACTGCGTGGTTGCAAACAGATGTAATCTCTTTCAACGCTCCAAGCCAAGTAGGGGGTAAAATTTCTCGAGACACAAGTTCTCGGGCGATTCCTGTAACTCCTAACGGACGAGAACTAATATCTGTCTGGTGATTGTAAGCGATGTGTCTGAGTTCCCGTTCAAGTTCCATCCGCAGTTTTGCCAATGCCAACGAGTTGTCTGAGCCAACCAGCTGCCCTAGACTTAAATCCCACGGTTCTGCTCTCCCCTCTCTGTCAACAGGAGACGAATCAGTTGCTTTAGGCCCTTCAGAGAGAATCCGGCTCACGTTAAGCTCATTAAAGGAGATATGAACAAAAGAAGATGCCGTACTATTCTCTACAGATTGTTGAAATGCTGTCAACGCAGCAATTGTGGTCATCCCTGCAATAAGTACCAATACCTGATCGACTTCGGATGCTATGCTATCTTGTGCGACTAGGAAAAGCAAACCGGCTGTAAGCAGAGTGAGAAAACCACCAACTGCTAGACTATACACTGTTCTATTCTTCCGCATTTTCTCCTCCTTTATCTTTTTCTCTGAAAATTCTTAAAAACGCCTTCACATAGTCCGGGGCGACCCCGAAAAGACCCGCCCCTGATATGAAAATTCCTGGCAGAGTTAAGCCACCAATAAGTAGTCCTATACCCACAACAAAAGCAATAATGGAAAATCCCATCTTATACCATACCTGCGCTTTTTCCAAGAAACGTCGGTGTTCCTGATTTTTTGATTCCTCATTTTGTCCGTTGATTACCTCACGCAGCCGGGCCCAGCCCATAGCATCTTCAGGATTATCCGCTTGGCTAATACGTTCCTCAATTGATAAAAGAACAGGAACCTCACCTGATTCATGCTGAGTTAGAGCCGTAGGTTCATTCGATGGAGTCGTGCTATTTCTCTGTTCTTGCGACATCTTTGATCCCAAGTAGCTTTTATGTATGAGTGGTTCAACTGCTCAGAAACTCGTCGAACTTCTTGAGCAACACGTCTGGCTGTTCGTCAACCAGTATCAGTGAGCGGTGGGGTGTCCTGATAAATCCCTCCGAAGCCGCATAATCCAGGAAATTCGCTAACTCCCTGTAATACTGGCATACATTCAGAAGTCCGCACGGTTTTCGGTGTAGACCCAGTTGTGCCCACGTTACCATCTCAAAGAGTTCGTCGATTGTGCCGAGTCCGCCGGGGAGCGCGATGAAAGCGTCCGATAGTTCCGCCATCAGTTCTTTTCGCTCGTGCATCGAGTCAACAACTCGCAGATCAGAAAGCGCGGTTCGGGAAATTTTCCTTTTGGCGAATATCCTAGGTACAACGCCAATAACTTCACCGCCGCCTTCAAGGGCAGCGTTGGCAAGCTCACCCATTGTGCCGACATTTGTACCGCCGTAGACAAGCCCAAGGTTTCTACTTGCTAAGGTTTTGCCTAGCTGTCTTGCGGCTTTGGCATACGCCGGCTTCCTTCCCCTGCTTGATCCGCAAAATACACACACACGTTTCATTGCAACACACTTTCTTGGTTAGGTCGGTTCAATTTAATTCATAAATTCTATCAGAAACCTAAGTTGCAATGCAAGGCAATTGTCGATTCCAACGGGCATCTGTTTTTGGTTGACAGTGGCGCCCCTTCGTTTTATCATATCAAAATGTGTTTAGCGGTTGTTCTATAAATGCCACAAATTTGTTGCGAGACAACCGAAAGGGTAAAAACCGTGCAAATTAACGAAGCAAAGTGCAGTAGAGTTTTAAATGCTATTGGGACACTAGCTTTGGCAGTCACGTTGTTGTTAGCGCTTATGGGTTGCGCCTTAAAGTCGGCTGGTCAAAACACCCCACGGGCTGTCAAAAATGCTTTAGATGCTACAGTCCACTTAATTATGACGGATGCTACAGGCGAGGAACTTAAAATTATTGGCAGTGGATTTTTCGTCCGTCCTGGCCTGATTGCTACTAGTCTTCACGTTATAGAAGGTGTCCTCAACTGTCGTGTAAAATTAGTTGGCGGGGAGACAACATACGAAGTCAAAGAGGTCTTTCGTAGCGAGGAACATAATGTGGCGCTACTCAAAGTCACAGCTCCTAGTGTGAAACCACTTTCTCTTACGACTGGGGGCTTTGGTGCATCTCCGCGTGAATCCTATGTTTATGCTTTGGGAGAACCTCCAGAATCAGGAAATAAGTTTGTGCAATATCACCTAGGCAACAATAGTTACGAGATTATGTATACAACATGCATGAACGTCCCCAATGCCCACGAATCCGGAGGTAAAGAGGTTCACTTCCAATGGGATGAACTTACCGCCCAAATTCCTCCCGAAAGCAGTGGAGGACCTGTGTTGAATAGCAAGGGTGAGGTCGTAGGAATTGCCACTCAACATTTCAGTTTTGAATCGTCGGAACTTAGGACCGTCATGGGGAATCCGCGTGATATAGCTATTTCATCAGATATGCTTCAGGCACTACTCGACAGGGAGGAAAATAGTGAGTGAAAAGATTCGGTTAGCCATTGTTGGCTGTGGGGGTATGGGGCATCGTCACTTGTATGGGCTTGCAGAGCTGCATCGTGTGGGGTGGGAACGGTTTGAACTCGTTGGGGCATGTGATCCGGTACGTGACAACGCCGAATCCCTTGCCGACCAAGCGGCAACACATTTTGGGACACGTCCAACCGTTGTTGAGGATCTGGATGGGCTGGCAGCGGTTAATGTTGAAGCGGTTGACGTGACGACAACGCCACGATACCACCACACGGTTGCCGTTGAGACGTTGGAGCGGGGTTGGCATACGATGGTTGAGAAGCCGATGGGTTTGACCGTCCGTGCATGCAACCTTATTGCGCGTGCAGCGGAGGGGTCCGATGCAATTTTAAGTGTAGCGGAGAATTATCGACGGGACCCTGTCAATCGTTTGGCGAAAGCGCTGCTGGACGCAGGTATCATTGGTACGCCGCGCTTTCTCATCCACCACGCTATTGGCGGCGGTGACCGGATGTTAATCTCTGTATGGCGTCACCAAAAAGATCAAAGTGGGATACTGCTTGATGTTGGTGTTCACCACTCGGATATGATGGAATACCTTCTGGGCGATATTGAGACGGTGTATGCAAACACGAGACTCCATGAACCGATCCGCAAGAACCCCGCAGCAGGCGGTGGCGAGGCGGGATCAAATCCCGGCGGCGTCTACGGTCGCTGGCAGGTAAAGATGCCCGCCGAATTTGAAGCGACTGCCGAGGATGCTGCTTACGCAACGCTGACTTTCAAAAACGGCGCGGTGGGGCAGTATATCGAAGATCACGCCGGTCGTGGTCAGGGTGTGTGGTCACGACAGATTTACGGCTCTGGTGGATCGATGAGTTTGCCGGGGGATCGCAGCGGGGGGAATATCACACTACATATTGATGGCGAATCCCCTATTGATGATGGGAGAATATTGGAGCATGTTCCTGACTTTCGGCTTGATGCCGTGACATCAGATTTGTGGGGCGAGGATCGGTTGTGGCGTTACGAATTTCCGTTCCCTGAAATAGATCGGAAGATTATCGCTATCGAATATGGGGACTTTGCACAGGCGATAGGGGGTGAGCATCCGGTCGAGGTAGACGCTGCACAGGGGACGCGATCTGTAGCGGTCTCTTACGGGATACTGGAATCCGGTGAAATTGGACGTATTGTTACTATCGAGGATATGCTTGCCGAACAGGTCGATGATTATCAGCGGGAAATTAACGAGAGCTTGGGGATATAACTCGCGTCCAAGGCGTGGGGGTTGGGATGGAGGTAGAATATGGGAGTCCGATCGGCGGAGGAGTACAAGGCGAGCCTGAACGATGGTCGCACCCTGTTCTTTAAGGGAGATCGCGTGGAAGATGTCACCCGCGATCCAGATTTAGGGATTGGGGCGGAACACGCCTCGCTCGATTTTGCACTCGCTGAAGATGCGAAGTATCGGGATTTGATGACCGTCAAGATTCCTGAGACAGGCGAACCGATCAGCCGGTATTTTGTAAGCCCTGCCAATACAGATGACCTGCTAAAACGGCGTGAGATGATCGAAACCAGCACTCGGCTTGGCAGCGGGGTGGTGTTGCTAATCAAGGAGATTGGAACCGATGCACTCTTTGCCCTCTCTTTGGTTGCCAAGCGGATTGATGCGCAGTACGGTACAGACTACCTCAAGCGGGTCGAGGCGTATCACCAGCGTTGTCAGGGGGAAGACCTCAGTATGGCGGTTGCCCAGACTGATGTGAAGGGTGATCGAAGTCTAAATCCGTCCGAGCAGGCGCATCCGGACTACTATGTGCGTGTGGTTGAAGAACGGGAAGATGGGATAGTGGTTCGGGGTGCGAAAGCGCATACCACCTGCGCTCCCTATGTGGATGAGATCATCGTGTTGCCAACGCGAAATTTGACAGAGCAGGATAAAGATTACGCCCTCGCCTTCGCTGTTCCCGCCAATACCCCTGGCTTGAAAATGATTGTTAGCCCCTTTGGTGCTTCATCGTCCAGTGAGTTTCATAACCCTGTCAGTTCCAATCACCGGATGATCGAAAGTCTGACAATTTTTGACGACGTTTTTGTTCCGAAGGAACGGGTTTTTATGAGTGGAGAGTGGGACTTCGCGGGTGGATTGGCTACTACCTTCGTCCAATTCCACCGATTTACTGCTGTGTCTTACAAACCGCCGCTGTGTGACCTCCTAACCGGTGCTGCGGCATTAATCGCGGAACACAACGGCATCAGTCGCGCAAGCCATGTTCGGGAGAAGTTGATGCACTTGATTAACTACGCCGAGACGGTTCGTGCGCTAAGTAAAGCGGCTGCTGTCGATTGTACGGAGATTGATGGGGTGGCGATTCCCAATTCGATTATCACCAACGTCGCTAAGTTTTACTTTGCCAGTAACTACCATCAGATGGTCAGTTACGTTCAGGATATCGCTGGGGGACTTGTGGTCACTGGACCGTCGGAAGAAGATGTCACAAACCCTGAAACGGGAGATTATATCGAAAAGTACCTTGGCGGGGTGGCGGAGGTGCCAACGTTGGACCGTCTCAAACTGGTGAACCTGATTCGGGACCTGACCGCTTCTGATTTTGGTGGTTACAACGAACTGCTTGCCATCCATGCCGAAGGCTCGCTTGAAGCGCAAAAGATCACCATTTATCGAGAGTATGATTTAGAACGGTGCAAATCTTTAGCTAAGCAAGCGGCGGGGATAGAGGAACGTGCGTGATAGGGTGATCCGCGAAGTGAAACCGAGCGAAAGGGAGGAACCGAGGGATGGACGGAGAGAAGAACCCGTCTGTGTTTGACCTCACCGGTCAGTGTGCAATCGTAACCGGCGCGTCGCGGGGGCTGGGACATCATTTTGCCTTAACACTGGCGCAAACGGGAGCGCGGGTAGTTCTGGCTGCCCGTGGCATTGAGCAGCTCAATGAGGCTGTCAAGGAGATTGAGGGGTTCGGCGGCTATGCCGTTTCAGTCCGGGTTGATGTTACCAATGGAGAGAGCGTTAGGAGGTGCGTCGAAACGGCGGAGAGTGCACTCGGACCCATTGATATCCTTGTCAACAACGCCGGTATTGCTGTAACTAAGCCGATACTTGAACACGCCGAGGAGGATTGGGACTCCGTGCTTGACACGAATCTCAAGGGGGTTTGGCTGATGGCGCAGGAGGTCGCACGACGGATGGTTCACTGTGAACGGGGCGGGAGCATTATCAATATTGCGTCTGTGCTTGGAGAACGTGGCACTTCACAATTACCGGGATACTGTGCTTCTAAGGGTGGCATTATCAACCTGACGCGAGCGATGGCTGTTGAATTGGCGCCGCATGGGATACGTGTGAACGCTGTCGCCCCCGGTTATATTGAAACCGATATGAACCGTCAATTCTTCGCGACGCAAGCTGGGCAACGCCTGATTAAACGCATTCCCCAACGCCGATTGGGACAGGTTGAAGACCTTGACGGGGCATTGATGCTGCTTGCTTCTGATGCGTCCCGCTATATAACCGGAAGCGTAATCACCATTGACGGTGGTCAATCTGCTTCATTGTAGCGGCTTATGATGGTTCGGTTCCTCTCTTTGGTTCTTGGGTACAGATTGAAGATTACTTTGGCTTAGGTGATGATCGGCGCAACCTCGCGATGAGGATCACAAGAAGAGCGGCCACATTACCGGTAAGGAGCGATCCCAGAATACCTGTCAGCAGCACAAACACACCGACCCGTACCATCCCCTGCCCGAACGGGCATGACCAGTGCCCCTTACCAAAAGCGAAGGCAGGAATTAACATTCCTAACAGAAATCCCACCACAGCAGCAATGATTGTGATAGTTTGATACTTTTTTACCGGTAAATGAACTTCTTGCATTCTAGTTTTACGTCCTTTTTTTGACTTATATTTTTTACACAGATGGTCTTGTGCGGGTTAGTGTCAGGACATCAACGCAGTTAGGGTTAGCAACCTGTAGAACCTTAAGGGCTTCATTAATCGTTGTTCCCGTGGTGAAAATATCATCGATCAGTAAGATCTTCCGATTCTGAATTGAATCCAGCGATTGGACTTCAAAAGCACCGGCAATACTTTCCCTCCGTTCTTCGCGAGAGTGCAGACTGCTCAGTGGGACAGTGTCCCTGATACGGACAAGGATATCAGTACGGACGGGCACTCCCGAAGTCTTAGCAACGCCTTGGGCAATTTGCTCGGCTTGGTTAAATCCCCGCTGACGGAAACGGTTCGCATGAAGGGGAACTGGCAGCAGGAAATCGTAGTCTGTGGAGGCTAAATCTGCAGGAAGGTGCGCTTGCAGCAATTGAACCAGATGCTTTGAGATGACCTGTTTTTTCTCATATTTCATCAGATGGATGGCTTCACGCAGGGTGGGTTCGTAAAAAGCAATCGCACGAAGTTTCCCAAATAACGGGGGTTGTTCACGACAACCTGCACAAGTGGCACTCCATCTTGGCAGCCCACAGATCTGACACCAAGGAGGCTTGAGAAATTCAATCTGTTCCCAACAGGCATCACAAAGGTAGTGCACCTGACCAATACCCATTGGTGTCTCACAGCGTCGACACTTTGCAGGGAATACAAATGTAATCAAAGGTGTCAGCCATCTGTTCATGCGCTCACTTCGATTCCCAATTTCTTTATTTTTTGCAATAACGTTGTACGGCTGATCCCCAAGAGTTTTGCTGATTTCGTCTGGTTGCCTTCGACTTCGTCAAGGACGCACTTAATTAACGCATGATCAATGGCATCAATAGCTTCGTCGTAGAGCCCGTCACGTGCCTGCATAACAGCGTCTCTGACGGTTTCCTTCAATACGGATTCAAGAACTGTTTCAAGACGTGATTGTGTTGATTGACGTGTCCCTTTGTAATTCAGAATTTCTGGTGGAAGGTGTTCTGGTAGGATAACATCTGTTCGTGAAAGGACTGCCGCGCTTTTAACAGTGTTCTCTAGCTCCCTCACATTTCCGGGCCAATCGTATCGCTGCAGAAGTTCTAAACACCCTGGCGAAACCCCTCGAACATTCTGCTCAAGTTCGAGGCTGACTGTCTGCAGAAAGTGATGGATCAACAGCGGGATATCCGTGGTCCGTTCGCGCAAGGGTGGGAGGTTAATTGAGAGCAGGTTGAAGCGATAGTATAGATCTTCACGGAACTGGCCCAATCGGACCTCTTCAGCGAGGTCTTGATTTGTCGCAGCGATGATACGGACATCCACTTTCAAAGGACGGGTGCCGCCCAACCTTTCAATCTCTTGCTCCTGCAAAGCCCGTTGCAGTTTTACCTGTAGCACCGGGCTCATATTACTGATCTCATCAAGAAACAGTGTGCCACCATCTGCGAGTTCAAACCTGCCGGGCTTGCCTTTGGCGTTTGCCCCTGTAAATGCGCCCGCTTCATAGCCGAAAAGTTCACTTTCAAGGAGGTCGTCGGGGAGTGCACCGCAGTTGACGGGGACAAAGGGTTTATCCTTGCGTGAGCTATTAGAATGGATTGACTGTGCGATTAACTCTTTTCCTGTTCCACTTTCACCCTCTATCAGCACGGTAACGGTATTGTTCGCTATCATCCCGATTAGCTTATAAATCTCCTGCATCTGTGGACTTTTCCCGATCAAACGATGTCCCTGTGGCAATTCAACCTCTGCCGAGGGGAGTTCGGAAGAAGGCATTTTACTGCGTTCAACTTGCATCTGTGTCGCGCGCTCGATGATCGCTTTCACCTGATCCAGATCAATTGGTTTAGGGATGAAATCGAAGGCGTGCAACTGCATAGCTTGGATGGTCGTTTCTACATTGTCATACGCCGTCATCACGATCACAATTGCCTCTGACTGAACTGCTTTGATCTGCTTCAATGCTTCAAGCCCATTCATACCGGGCAGGCGTACATCAAGCAGAATAATATCGGGCGTTTCCGACTGGACCTTTCGTAAGCCCTCTTCGGCATTGTTGGCGATAATTGGTCGGTGGCCTTCGTCTGTCAGAAATTGCTCGAAAGCCCAGCAAATTTTCTCGTCATCGTCGACAACTAACACATTTTTCATGGCGAGTTCCATCTTATCATCCCCTTACGTGGCTTTCAATCAGAAAAGACGTTAGGGACTATGATTCCGTCTTGCCTAATTTGTTGTTTTACCGATTCCCTTTCTTCCTCATTTCTACTAACACGGATCCTGAGTCCAATAGGTCTGATTCGATTGCTTGATGTGCATACCCTGCAGCCTCAATTACAATGCGATAGCTCCGCGACTGGACCCCGTGGAAAATGGCTTTTCCAGCTTGATTTGTTACTAACGGGAAGGTGTCATCTAATGCGACTCTTGCGTCGCTGATCGGTTGCTGTGAAACCGCATCAATAACACGAATTTCAACTCCTTTTTGAGGTGAGACTTCACCTGTGGGGGCCGGGTTGAGTCCCTTATCAACCAATTGAGCGTTTTGCAGAAATTTCCACGTCCCCAAAAAGATTGCGTACGCCTCCTGTGCAATCAGTGCGGGTGCGCCCACGGATTCATGGATATGTGGGTGATTGATAGAACGGATCTCGAGCGCGAGTGCAATTTTGTTAGTTGACCGAATCTCCGGCGATTCTTCGTCTCCAAACGTCTCAATGGGTGTCTGAAAAAGCGCCGTGTTAGTTCTTTCAAGTATCGATTTAAGATAGTTTTCCGCGACTTGGTTGCCCGGATAGCCTGTCGCAATTATCGACGGCTCGCCTTCGGCCCAGGCACCGTGATCAATTCGAAGATAGTATCCGTCATGTTTCACAGCGTTGATTGTCTTGACTCGTTTCGGGACAGGGATCTTCTCATCTTTCTCTCGCACAAGGTAAACACTTGCCCCGGCAATTTCTAGCATCTCCCGAAGTGCTTTGACGACGGCGAGGTTAAGATCTGCGGGGGCAACAGAATCGATGACTGGTGTTCCTCGTTCTGACCCGCCGTGGCGTGCGTCGAGGACGAATACTTTCCCAATAAGTGTACCGTTCGCAATCGGATGTAATTGGGGCTGGAGGACCTGCACGCTGTTTGAGGTTGCGTTGGTCTCCAGCCAGAGATTGTAGTAACCAGCTTTTGAAACATTAAGGGTTGTGTCCCCCGGTAAAACGTTATCGAAAAAAAAGTGTCCATCTGGGTTGGTTATTGTCGTTCTGTCCTTTTTTCCTAGTAGCTGCACGGCTGCATCTGGAATGGTACTTCCAGAACTGTCGTGGACACTGCCCTGAACAATCCCGTCGCGAGTTTTCTCAAAGCGGATGGTAATGGTCTCCGATTTTTTTTTGTAACCAACTTTCACCTGTGCGCGACCTAACTGCGGCTGCGTCGCGTCTGTGTATAGGTAAAATCGTACTTCTCCGTTCTGTGAAGGCTGTTCGGTCTCAGCAAGTCGCCCAAGTGATGTCTGAGCATGAATCAGTTCGTCATCTGCGATTGGCAAACCGTCCTTGTCCAGAGCGGTGACGGTGATGCCGACATAGCTCCCGCTACCGGAAGGAAGGGTTTCCGTCCATGCGTGAAGTTTGAGTTTTGCGGCGGGTGGAGCAACTTTGAACCACTGATCGTTAGGCGGACTGTGATTCCCGTAGTAATTGACAAGATTGGTTTCGACAAAGTGTACGCCGTTGGAGAGTGGGTTTGGCGGGGTAATCACAATGAGATCTTCAGCGCGGAGATATTGGTGGGGAACGACAGCACCGTCGAGTTTAACGCGGATGGAATCGGAGAATATCTGTTGTCTCTTGAGCATCCACGCACCGCGCTCATGCAAGCCATCTGCCACACGAATCTTGATGCGCGGATTCTTCGTTTCGATGGAGGATTCTGATAGTGGATTCAGCAGAACCCCCTTTGGAAACCCCGCTGCAGCGTAACGGGCAATACCGACAAAGTAGCCGTAAGCCTCGCGCTTATTGTATGACTCCTTTTTCAAGCGTTGCTCTTCTTCGGGGTTAGAGTAAAACGACGCTTCACATAAAATGGCAGGGCGTTTCGTCTGACGTAGTACACCGAACCCTGAAGGAATTACCAATTGATCCGAGTAGAGCCCTGTTGGTGGAAATTGTGGCAGACGTAGTGCGTCGGCAACGCTTTGCTGTACATACCGGGCGAGATCTAAACTGGCACGAGAATCGTCCGCGTCTTGATGATACCATGTGGAGGTGTAATTGGTTTCGGGGTCACTGAACGAATTATGATGGATGGAGATGAAAAAATTAACAGCGTTCTTATTAGCAATTTCACTGCGGTCCGGGATGCTGACGAAGGAATCATCGGTGCGCGTCATGAAGACAATCGCGCCTGCCTGCGTTAGGAAATCGCGCAGATGTAGCGCCACTCGTAGGTTCGCCTCTGCCTCTCGAAGCCCAGTTGGTCCGCGCTTGTAGTTCGGCAGATAAGCCTGTCCACCGTGCCCTGGATCTAGGCAGATTTTGATTCCCTCAAGGTAGCGGGCGTAAGGCGGAATCGCGAAATTGGCTTGGGGGAGTGTGCGCCACTCGTTGAGTTCCTCAAATTCGGTGGGGATTTCGCGTTTTTCGTGTTTTTCGCCGCAGCCAATCAGTACGATTGATGCAATGCAGATGAAGGGGAGGAGAGGTTTCAGACGTTTCATTCTGTTGCAACCTCGCAGGGAAAACATGCTGCCTCTCGAGCCTCACGAATCTATTGATCCAGAATCCTTTTGTAGCTCTTTCTGTAAGAGTGCAGTTCCGTAGAACTCATAGGAAGCTGCTGTGTCTGGAACATCGACGACATGGACCGTGAACCGAGCGGGCACACCGTTTTCTGGTAGGTAGTCACGGAAAAAGTTGCTATATGCTTGTGCATAGGCTTTGCGCAGTCGTTCCTGCTCTGCTGCATAACCTGCAGGGTCAACAAGCGGATTTGGGGTTTTGGGTTGACAACCGAAGGCGTGGACTTCAATGAAATCTACGTTTTTTAGAGAATCGCAAATACCTGCTTCTATCAACCACGATTCCCAGCTTTTGAATACCAGCGGGATCTCCCGCTCTGGATCCATCGAAACCAGTTCATCGAGGTTCAGGACGCCTTTCGCCGAATATCCTCCTGTTAGACCTGAAAAATAGATTTTCAGATCTCCGTCGGGTAACGTTTCGGTGACTAAGGGGGACAACACCGGATGATCGCCTTGGTAGTAATAGGTTAATTTTCCACGCTTTTTGATATTAAATGCCATCCTAATTTTTCCTCCACTGAATATAAACATCAAAAAAGCACCGAGGGGATGCGCTCGATGCTCAGGTATGTGTAAGTACCAAAACAACTTATTGATTTCAGTTACATTCTCATAGAGCCAAGTGGGTCATCTGGGCACAATTAGCGTTTCTCTATCGTTCTGCCTATAAAGAATATTAAGATTCCTAACGCAAGGGAGGCGACCTCCGCCCCCATAGCAGCACCTTCGGTGAAACCGTAGGGGTTGACACACCCGACGTATAACCCCGCTCCCAGAAGCGACATTCCTATTAGCTCTAATACTTTACCGATGATAAACACTGCGAACTCCGTGCGCTTGAGTCTTGGGGCATAAATGTAGTACCGATGATTAATAGAGTTGTTTGATACGCCCCCATTGTATCGCTTTCTGGTTTGCGTTTAGCTTTATATTGGCTGTAAATATCAAGTCTGCAAGCGCGTCTTCCGGTTCGGTTTGCCCGGTTGGACCCCAACGAAGTTTGTGGTTCAAGCGATCATCATCTACGTCGTAATAGTAAATGCCGAAGCTGATAGCATCCTCTTTTCTCGGTGTCTGCATCAGGTCAAAGCTCAATTCGACGGATTGCCCTCCGTTCCCCCAATTAACTAACAGCCCTTGATTACCAGCAGCCATAACGTCTTGTCCAACGGGAAGTGTATAACGGTATAGATCGCTCTGCTGGCCTGAATGTCCTATATCGAGATAGATCTCTAGACGATCTTGCTTTGAGAGTTTTTCGTGAGCAGTTTCAATTTGATCGTCGGTCAGTTCAATAGCTATGTAGAGGGAAGCGTTGCGCCATACGGCAGCAAAAGTGCCTTTGAAGTCGCTGGATTCGCCCCAGCGTCGATCCTCTTTGACATCATGGTCTAGGGCGGCAGATATAGCATCGTCCCATGCTGGATCATCGAGGAAGCCATCAACTACTGGAGCAACTTCTACCAGTTTTGCTCTATATCTGAACTCAGCACCTGTCTTTGGGTCTATAATACGCGCGAAGCTATAGCTGGCTGCAATCAGTATGATTAGTGTCCAAAAGGATAGCTTTTTCACGGTTTGAGTCGCCCATCTTAGAGAAAAGATTAAACGTTTAAGTTCAGTGGCGCTAATTGGTAGTATACTAACCGATATATCAAGTGTCAAGAAAAAAGCTGTTACTTGATTAGTGTGGGTATGTGGCGAGAATCTTCTGTAGAGTTGTAATTTATCTGACTTGACTGTGGGAGTACCAAATCGATTCTCGCAGAATCGGTTTTCGCTGATAGTGGAAATGGTTTGATAGATTGTGGGTATAGACTACCCTTGCACAGCGGTGGCGCTGCTCGAGGGGTTGACTGTTATTGAGATTTCCAGTCATTCCCCCAGAAGCCCCAATCGAGGAGTTGGCCTCCGGAATAGACCATGTAATCGGGCAGGAGTTGCATATCAAGATGGCTGCCCCAACATATTGCATCCGGTGTGACTCCGGTGTGCACTGCGACATAGCGCTCTGAATTTTCGGGATGAGGAAATACGGCGAAAACCGCCGCCCCATCTGCCGTGTACGATTTATTGGACAGATGGATTGTTTTGCCCTCGATCGTAAGCGGTAGCTTGTCTCTAAATCGCGATAGAATGGCGTTCGAATCATGGCCACCGTATAGGAGCAAGTTGTTCATTTGCAGGAGGTCTTCGGTGAGTTCAAGATCACGGCTGATAGGGAGTTCGACAGCATTATCTCCCATGATGCCGCCGCGATGCACCCCTCCATTTCGGCTGCGGTAGTATCCGGCTGCGTTGTCAGCGATCCATTTATTAAAAAACGTCTCTTCCTCTGTTCCAACTGTTCCAGGCACAAGGATCAGCCCCTCGAAGAATAGATCACTGATGGGACCTGATGCCCGGTGATGCTTCTCATGGGAGAGATCAAAATTGCCATGCGCCCATACGCCTTTATGATTTCGTTGGAATTGTTTCTGATGGCTTAGGTTCATCGGTTCGAACGTCTGACCATCAATTGTTACGTTAACCCCTTCGTTCTTCTGAACTGGTCCAAGGGAGAAGGTGCGGATATTCTCCGTATTGACGATGAGGCTGTCGTTCTTGACAAAACGCGCATTGATTAGTCCGCGCTTACCGTAGTGTGCCAGTTGGTTTAGCGTGATCCAGTAGGATTGATTATGGCGCAGATTGTAGGTTGCCAAAGAGACATGATTCGGGGATCGCTGCTTCTGCTGTTTCAGCAGCCAAAGGATGACTTCTTCCCATATATCGGGTAGGCGGCATCCATGGCCTGTTTCAGGAATCTCTGTATATTTGTGTGTATAGCCCCGCTCGTCTATAAGCTGTGCCATCCGTCTGGAATGCTCAACTGGAACACCGCCGCCGACCCCCCGATCCCATTCGCCGTGGATTATCCAAACAGGTGTATGGGTGAGATTTTCGATCAGAAATGCAGCGGATCTCGAGCGCCAAGAGGGCGTTTCCCATTCGTGCATGTGGAACGTAAGTCCCCCCGGTTTTTCCCACAGTCGGTAGTCGCAATAACCGCAAAATGGCGCGGCACCCGCGAAGAGATCTGGATAGTGCGAGATCAGATACCAGGTTGCGGCTCCGCCCATCGAACTGCCGGTGATTGTAATGCGGTCTTGGTCGATGTTGTAGTTTGCAACAACATGTTCGATAGCCTCCAAGACATCGATTTCGCCGTAGTTCTGATAAACGGAACCGGAGCCCCGTCCCGTTGGTCTGAGGACAACACAAGGTTGATTGTGCTTCGCAGCGATGCCTGCGATCTGTTCGGTCAACTCAACTGCACCGGGTAGATTTCCCAATGCGCCGGGGCTTACCTCCACGATTAAGGGTTTCGGTTCGTCATTTGTATCGGTTGAACATACGGCACAGGGTTGTAGCTGATCATCAATTTTGGATCGAAAATACTGAAGTTTGCCTACTGGTGTCATGTATTCCTTCTCCAAAGTAAAAAAGGGGAAACAGCAAGTAATTCCGCTGTTTCCCCTTTCGTCAATTAAATGTCAGGTGATAGAGCTACTGCTGTCCCGCTATCCGTAGCCGGTTCACAGCACGAGCCAACGCGGCTTCTGCGCGCCCACGGTTAATATTTGGATCGCGTGAGGCAAGAAGTTCCTGTGCACGTTGACGGGCTGCTTCTGCACGCTCAACATCAATTTCATACGCCCACTCGGCGGTATCTGCTAACACAGTGACACCGGTGCGCAATACCTCAAAGACACCTCCACTGGTCGCGATGGATTGGGGCGTATCAGTTTCGCGGACGCGAATTTCGCCTGTCTCCAGCACGGTCAGAAAGGGGAGATGTCCGGCGAGGATCTCAAACGATCCCATTTCACCGGGGGCTTTCACGCTGGTAACATCGCCCTCATAGATCAGTTGTTCGGGCGTTCGGATTTCGAGATGTAATCTTTTTTCGAGCATAGTTATGTGACTGGGTTAATCCGCGGCTTCTCGTAATTCTTCGGATTTTGCTTGTTCAAACGCTTCGTCGATCGTACCGATGTACGCGAGTGCTTGTTCAGGAATTTCGTCGCAGTCTCCTCTGAGAATTGCTTGACAGCCCTCAACGGTATCCGCAATCCTAACGTATTTACCCGGTTTGCCGGTAAAGCGTTGTGCAACAAACATCGGCTGCGTTAGATACTTCTCTAGCTTCCTCGCCCTTGAAACCGTCAACCTTTGATCGTCTGAGAGTTCGTCCACGCCCAAAATCGCGATAATATCCTTCAAACTCTCATACTCCTGAAGCACTGCCTTTACCTGACGAGTTGTATCGTAATGTTCCTGACCGATAACGTCGGGGTTCAAGATACGGGAGGTTGAGGTCAGAGGATCGACAGCAGGGAAGCGTCCCATCTGCTGAATTGACCGTTCAAGACGCGTCACAGCGTCGAGATGTCCAAAAACAGCGACAACGGCTGGGTCTGTATAGTCGTCAGCCGGGACATAGACTGCCTGGAATGAGGTAATCGAGCCGTGTTGCGTTGATGTGATCCGTTCTTGTAATTCACCCATCTCTGTAGCGAGGGTTGGCTGGTATCCCACTGCGGAAGGCATACGCCCCAGAAGTGCGGAAACCTCACCGCCTGCGAGGGTGAAGCGGAAAACATTGTCGATAAAAATCAACACATCCTGTCCGCCTTCATCGCGGAAGTATTCTGCCATGGATAGTCCGGCGAGTCCAACGCGTAACCGGGCACCCGGCGGCTCGTTCATCTGTCCAAAGACCATAGCGGTTTTATCGATTACGCCGTACTCGTCCATCTCCAACCAGAACTGATTTCCTTCGCGGGTCCGTTCCCCGATTCCGCAGAAAACGGAATAACCGCCGTGTTGGGTGGCAATATTATAGATCAGTTCAGCGACCAATACCGTTTTTCCAACGCCTGCACCACCAAGAAACCCGACCTTTCCACCTCTTGCGACCGGTTGAATGAGGTCAATCACCTTAATTCCGGTTTCTAACATCTCTGAAACGGTACTCAATTCGTCTGGAGGTGGTGGATGGCGATGGATGGGATACCGCTGTTGTGCTTCGACCTCACCCGCTTCATCAATCGGTTGTCCGGTAACGTCGAACACACGGCCAAGCACGGCATCGCCCACAGGCACCGAGATCGGTTCATTGCGATCAATAGCGCGTGTACCGCGCACCAGACCATCGGTTGTGTCCATCGCAATGGCGCGGACTCGGCTTTCACCCAAGTGCTGTTGGACTTCAAGCACCAAGGTCGTTCCATCCTCGCGCTGAACTTCGATTGCGTTGAGAATGTCGGGCAATTTTCCTTCCGAGAAATCGAGGTCAACGCGTGCACCAACGATTTCTAAAACTTTACCTTCGTTCATGATTTTTCTCTCTTTCCATCAATTATCTATACCGCCAATATCATCTAGTTAATAGGACTGTCCCAAATGCTCGTTGGATTATAATTGGTGATGTTATCTTTTTAGGAACGTCTCAACGACGTTGAATCTTATGATGAGTTTTGGATTTTTTAATGTGAGTGGAGGCGCGGCTCCCTGAGCCCTATGGGACCGCTCAAGGAGCCAGCGCGAATCTCAGCGATTATTCGTTGACGTAATCTGAACGCAACTCAAACGTAAGTACCTTCAGGCGGCTTGCTCGGTTCGGAATCTCAGCGTTAACAGCCCGTACCTCCTCCCGTTCTAGATACGAATGGGTTTCTTCGATACTATCAAACTCAAACTCAACGAACCGGTGTGGAGACGCACCGTGAAGGTTGTCGTAAGATGCTATCCGTTTCACCTCTTCGGGTGCTTGCAGTGCTGGTGCGATAGACACAATCCATTGCAGATACGCGTCTTTTCCACCGAGCGGGTAATCAACTAAGGTAACAGCTTTAATCTGCCGGGTGGCCTCCTCGTTTTTTGAGTAATCAGAGCGTCGGACAAATACATGCGTACTTACCTCACTGCTGTGATCTGGAAGTGCCTCAAAAACCGCAGCGACATCGGGACGGCTCAGATATGTCGCCGCATCCACATAGCTATCAAACTCAAACTCCACGAGTCGATGCGGGTTCTCACCATAAAAATTATCATAGGAGGCTACCCGTTTGAGCTCTTCGGGGGCTTGTAGTGTCGGTGCAACAGTTGCAATCCATGCAATATAGTCGACTTTCCCGCCAACCGGATAGTCGACTAACCACACTAACTTCACCGGAACCGCTCCCATATCAGCCATCCCGGTATCCGCAGATGGCATTATGTCTATCAGATCAATTACCGCAGTATCTGTAGATGGCATCAGGTCCATCATATCAGTCATCCCGGCATCTGTGGATGGCACCATGTCTGTCATCATATCTCTGCCCACTTCACAGCCGACTAGAGTAACTAGCCCTATCAGAACTACTAGAAACATTCTTCCTAATTTGAATTGCATCGGTTAGTCTCCTTTAGTACAAAGTAAATTAACGGTTAAGCTAAGCCTTTTGGCTCGCATATTCTTTGGGTTTTACGGTTTTGTTATAGTAAAATTACAGACTAGGGCATTTCTTGTGAAAATCAGCTATCGCTGTCTTGAGGTTATGCAGTGGGTATTGTTTATCGCGCAGGGGTATCATGAGATTCCATTGCTGGATTTTCCTGTTGAGCTGTTGTAACTGAACGGTGTAGGCTTCCAATGCCCGCGTGCGCTCCAGTTCAAAGACCGATCGAATCGCGTCACGCTTCAGCGGTTGCGCCCGGAGTTGTGCTTCCAAACGGTTTCGCCGTCCTTTAAGATTCTCGATTAATTTTTCCGCGTTCTCGGTTTCGGCGCGAATTTCTTTATTCACTTCGATCCAACGCGGCGCGAAGCCGTTATCCTTCAACATCTGATTAACCGTGCGAACTGCTGGCGGGATGTAAGGATTATCATCGCGTTGCTGGGGCTTCCCCTTACCGGGCAGGTCCTTAAAATCGCCCCGTTCCATGGCTTCTTGAATCTGCCTACTGACGTTGTAGGGCATGTTTGCACCTCCAATTACACCCGCTGCGAACGACCTCTACTCATCGAAATGATAAACTATTTGGTCGAAGCGGTCGCACGCAAAGGAGAACACGAAAACCAACGGTTCGGTGCCGGTACAGCGGACAGCATGTTTCGCGTTGGACGGGATATAGATCGCTGAACCCGGTCCGATCTCCGCTTCGTGATCGTCAATTACCATGTGACCGTTGCCACTAACGACGTAATAGGTTTCCACAGGCTCGTGGTGGTGAAGAGGTAGCCGGGTGTCAGGCGGGAGCTCCGCTACACCCATAACGAGTCCGCTGCTCGGTGTTCTTTCTCCGGTAATCAGCAGCTTCCAACGAATCTCACTCTTGGCGGCAAGGTCGGTGTCCTCCCACCCTTCCCAAGCGAGTTCTGCTTGATCAATGATAATGGGTTTCTGCATGCTCATAGCTCGCTGCCTCTCCTTGCATTGAGGGTGCTTCTGTTAACCCTCCAAAGCCGCTGCACCGCTCACAATCTCAGAAATCTCTGTGGTAATCTGGGTCTGGCGGGCGCGGTTACGCTGAAGAATTAAATCATCTATAAGCTCATTAGCGTTGCGTGTTGCGTTTTCCATCGCTGCCATCCGTGCTGCTTGCTCTGCGGCGTTGGAGTCCAACAGCACCTTCCACATCTGCATATTCAGGTGTTTTGCCAATACAGATTGGAAGATCGCCTCTTGTTCTGGCTCATATAGGTAATCGAGGAAAAGTTCATCGCCGGTTGGCACTTCAGGGGTAAGTGGTAGCAATTGTTCGACCAAAACTTCTTGTAGAATCGCGGATTTGAAATCGTTATAAATCACTTCCACCCTATCAACCCGCTTGTCGCGATACAGGTGCTCAAACTCCTCCACAATTTCGACAGCGTTTTCAAATGCGAGTTGCCTAAAAATATTCACATATTCAGCGATAACGTTATAATCTCGTCGTGCGAAATGGTCTCGTGTGCGTCTGCCGACACAGACGATCATCACTTCCGCGCCCTGCTCTTGGTAATGTTCTGCCCGCTGCGTTGTTGTTCGGATTACATTGCTATTAAAACTACCACATAGCCCCCGGTCTGCAGAGACTGAGATTAGGCAAACACGCTTAAGATCGCGTGATTCCAGTAAAGGATGGGAGGGGTTCTCAATCTGGGAAATCAGATGCCCCAGAATTGTATTGAATTTATCGGCGAAGGGGCGGGTGGCTAAGATATTTTCCTGCGCTCGACGCAATCTCGCCGCAGCGACCACTCGCATCGCGTCTGTTACCTGCGCGATATTCTCAATACTTGTGATACGCCGTCTAATTTCACGTAATGTTGCCATTGTAAACCTCTAATGAGTAATGCGTAATACGTAAGGAGTACGTGACATGAGCCCTCTTTACACGAGTGAATGTGATTCTACATCTGCTGCATCTACTGTATATACCTCGACTTCTTCTCTCAAATCTGGCTTTCGTTGATCTGAAACCATCACGAGCAATAATCGAATAATCTCTGTTATCAAGTTTAGGCGATGAGAAATAACAGACTCACTTAAAATGTGGCTCCCTTTATAGTACCAATCCCGGCTTTCTCTAGCAGAACCAAGCGCATATTCGTAGAAGCGAACGCGGTCTTTATTGCTACTTCGACTGTATCCTTCAGCGATATTAGCACTGATTGAACCGAGTAATCTGTAAAGTTGATCTGATAAAGAAACGGTGCGTCGATCTTGAGCCAACTTTGTTATATCGTGCCAACCGAGATTTACGGCAAACAGAGCCAACCGATAGACCTTCATTTTCCATAGCACATCACCTGTAATTGGTTCAGGTACTTCCCGTTCCCAATCCTCGTAATTCATAGTTTTTGGTATTACGTATTACGCATCACGTATTATTCTTCAGGTTTGAACCCCTCCTTAAAACTCTGCACGGCAGTGCGGAGTTGTTCAATCAGTTCGTCGCTAAGTTCTCCGGTATCAACGATTGTCTTGAGGATGTCTTGGTGGTTTCTGTCCATGTATGCTAAGAATTCGGATTCAAATCGAGCGACGTCACTTGTCTCAAGGTCGTCCAGATATCCGTTCGATCCACAGAAAATTGATGCAATCTGTTTTTCAACGGGCATTGGCTCGTATTGGGGTTGTTTCAGCAATTCAACGAGCTGTTCTCCACGCCGGAGTTGGGCTTGCGTAGAAGCATCCAGATCAGATCCGAACTGTGCGAAAGCGGCAACCTCTCGGAAACTGGCTAGGTCGAGTTTCAGCGTACCTGCGACTTCATCTGATTTCATTGCGCGCGTTTGTGCGTCCCCACCAACACGGGATACTGAGGTGCCGACATCAATCGCCGGGCGAACGCCTTGGTTGAAGAGTTCCGATGTCAGGTAGATCTGCCCATCAGTGATCGAAATCACGTTGGTCGGAATATAGGTTGTAAGGTCGCCTTCAAAAATTTCGATAATCGGGAGAGAGGTCAATGAACCGCCGCCTAATTCATCACTGAGTTTTGCTGCACGTTCCAACAGTCTGGAGTGGAGATAAAAAACATCGCCCGGATACGCTTCACGTCCCGGCGGACGCCGTGAGAGCAGCGACATCTGACGATACGCCCACGCATGTTTGGTCAGATCATCGTAAATAACCAGCGCGTGTTGCCCCCGATCACGGAAGTATTCTCCCATCGAGGTTCCTGTGTAAGGTGCAAGATATTGGAGTGGTGACGGCTCGCTTGCCGGTGCAGAAACGACGACCGTGTAATCCATTGCGCCGTACTGTTCTAGGGTATTCACAACCTGCGCCACCGTTGAACCCTTCTGCCCGACCGCTACATAGATACAGAAAACATCGGTATTTTTCTGATTGATGATGGTGTCAATCGGAATAGCCGTTTTACCCGTTTGACGGTCGCCGATGATAAGCTC
Source organism: Candidatus Poribacteria bacterium (assembly GCA_022826645.1). Classification (GTDB taxonomy): domain Bacteria; phylum Poribacteria; class WGA-4E; order WGA-4E; family PCPOR2b; genus PCPOR2b. Next base: position 145,589 of record JAJDUM010000112.1, on the reverse strand, counting down.
CCGCTGTCCGCGCCCGATTGGCGTCATACTGTCAATCGCCTTCAAGCCGGTATAGAGTGGTTCGCTCACCGGCTGGCGTTGCACAATGCCCAATCCTTTCTGCTCAACAGGTAGGGTATGTTCGGTCTGAATTTCTCCTTTACCGTCAATAGGTTGTCCAAGGGCGTTCACAACGCGGCCAAGCAGTGCTTCACCGACCGGTACTTCGAGCAATCTGTTCGTCCGCTTGGCGAGATCTCCTTCATGGATTAGCTTATCTTCACCAAAGAGTACACAACCGACATTGTCCTCTTCAAGGTTAAATGCCATACCGGCGACGCCGTTTGGAAATTCAATCATTTCACTCGCCATGACGTTGGCAAGGCCGTGGACGCGAGCAATACCGTCTCCAACTTCGAGCACGGTTCCGGAGTCGTATACGTCGACCTGCTGGCTATATTGTAGTAGTTGCTGTTTTAGAATATTTGATACTTCGTCGGGTCTAACTTCTCTTGCCATAAATTATATTCTCCCTTATCCCCTTGCAAGTAATGTTCTCATTCGTTGCAGCTGCGATGCGATACTTCCATCAAACACGGTGTCCCCTAAGCGCACAATGACGCCTCCTTGAATCTCGGCATCTTCGCTCAGTTCAAGGCGCACCTCCGCCCCCGAATAGTTACTCAATTGCTGAGAGAGGTTAGTTTTTTGTGCTTCAGTGAACGGGGCCGCAGATGTTACCTGCGCGACAACACGACCTGCCTGCAAATCGACAATCTCTAGGAACCTCTGTAAGATTGGAACTAAGGCTCTCTCCCGTTGTTTCAGTGCCAGCAAGAGCAGAAAATTGAGCATAAGTGGATGAACAGTTTCGGACAGGAGTTGTTGAAACATCTCGCTCTTGAACTGTGGTGACAGAATGGGGTTAGTTAGAAACTGATCGAAATCCTCCGATTCTTGTGTCAATTGGAGGACCTGATTAACATCTGCAACAATGCGATCCAAAATATCCTGTTCCGTCGCTGCACTATACAAGGCTTGTGCGTAGGGTTTAGCAATTCGAGTTTCTCTCATTTTATATTAGACATTCTGTGTAGGAAGGCGGCTGATGGACTCATCGATAATGTGCTGATGTTTCTCCGCATCGAGGGTTTGATCGATGATTTTGCTTGCAGCGTCAATCGCAATCTCTGCAACAGTACCTCGTAGTTCGAGGATGGCTTCGTCCTTTTCGCGTTGAATCTCGGCACGTGCCCGGTCAAGTTCAGCACTCGCTTCCTGACGCGCTTGATCAAGAATCCGCTGCCGTTCGGCATTTCCCTCGTCAATGGCAGCTTGGATTTTCGTCTGCCCTTCCGCTTCAATTTCGTTGAGTCGTTGACGGGTTTCGTCATTCAATCGATCCAATTCGCTTTGGTCCGCCTCCAATTTCTCCATTCGCGATGTGATTTCCTGTTGTCGTTCTTCTAATAGGCCGCCGATGCGTCCGAAGACGAATTTCCAGAGCACGAGTAGTACAACAAGAAAGCCGAGGGCTTGAAGGATAATTGTCTGAAAATCGATGCCAATCTGTGCCAAAATTCCCTGTTTCTCAGCACTTGCCTCTGCAGCGAATCCACTTGTCGGGACAATTAATGTTACATTGATAATAATCAGTAGAAGGAGCCACGTTAATTTTGTCATTATATTTTTCTTGAAGTTAGAGTATCGTATATAGTCTAAGAAAGGTAGTGCGTGTGAAACGTAAAACGCAGAACGTCAGTAAAATCACGTTTTACGCTTCACGTTTCACGTCTTATTCATGACTGGTCTGGACCTGTTTCTGAGCATCAGCCTCAATCATGCTTTGAAGCATCTGTCCCTCTGGGAGTTTTCCCATAAGCAGGAAAAAGATTAGCAGCGAGTAGATCACGAGCGATTCGATAAGTGCTAAACCGATGATCATTGCTGTCTGAATGCGAGGTGCTGCTTCAGGTTGCCGCGCGATACCTTCAAGAGCGGTACTGGTTGCCCTTGCTTGTGCGGTGGATGCAAAAATCACAGCAATCGGCAGACCGAGTGCCGTTCCGAAAGCCAAAACTGCGAGATAAATCATGAAAAACCTCCTTTAATTTTGATCCCGAAACTGGGATTAGGAAACTAAAAACAATATTCAACGAGCGATAATAATCGCTCATCAATCAATGATGTGCCTCCGCACCATGTTCCTCATCATGTTCTAGGAACGTAACAATGTAGATTGATGTGAGAATTGAGAAAACGAGTGCTTGCAGAAACCCACCAAATAGCCCGAAAAACAGCATTGGCACCTGAACTGGCATCCATGGGATAAGCCCAGCGATTGCCGGAATTGCAAGCCCTAAAAGGGTTAGGTTAATAATAACGGATTCCTCACCGAAGATATTTCCGAAAAGTCGAATTGCCAGAGACCCTGCACGCGCGATTTCACCGATGATGTGTAGCGGAAACATCAAAGGTCCCAGCCACGGTGGATCGCCGATAAAGTGCTTCAGGTAGCCAACCAGCCCATTTTCTTTAATCGCAATGATATGAACCCCGATTACTGCGCTGATTCCGAGCGCAAGTGTGGTGTTCAAATCTGCTGTTGGAGATTGAAAACCGGGTATGAGGCCAAGATAGTTTAAGAATAGAATAAAGATGAAGAAGGATCCGACGAATGGGACATATTTCTTCCCATGTTCTCCCAAAATTCCGCCGAAGAAATCGATTAATCCGCCCACGAACAACTCGAGCAGTGTTTGCCCTTTGCCTTGAGGAAGTCGATTAATTTTGCGTGTTGCGAGGATGAAAAGCAGCGCAATAACCAGTACGATAAAGTATGCGTTGGGAATTAAATCCGGTTGATGCCAACGTTGTGGCTCTGGAACTATATTATCTGGGAGAATTTTTGATATTGGGCTTAACCACGAGCGATGTGCGTCTTCAGCTGCCCAACCGACGCTACAAGCGAGCAGCGATAGCAGTACAATAGAAAATAGTGTGTAAAATGTCTTCTTCATTTAGTTCCTGTTGAATTATTTTTTGATAGAATACCTATCATCATTACAACTGCTTTGAGGATAATCACAACTTGCACCAATCCAATTCCGGCTGCAAGGGCATAAACATTCAGCCAGTTTGCTTTCGTCAGGAGATAAAATCCAACAAAGATGATCGTGTACTTTCCTAACGCGATGAATCCCAGCCAACGCTTTGTCCCTGGCGAACTGCCGGGCTTAACCATGCGACGGATAATAAACTCTAATGACAAAATCGCGCTCAAACTCAAGAGACTGCCGATAGCAAAACTCAAACCGGCTGGCAGACCGTACACCGCCCAAAGGATTGGCATTGTGATGAGGGCAAGAACGGTTGTTAGCCGGTAGACTTGCAGTAAAAATCGGTCATCTATTTCAAAGGGAACGCGAGCAGCCACTTTACGAATCCTCTTCCGACTCTTTTGCAGCTTCTTGGTGTTCCATACGCTTATTCCAGCGAGAGACAGCGCGAAACATTTCGATAAATCCTGCCGCCGTTCCGATGATAAAGCCGACAATTAAGCCGATTGTTTGGTTGCCCAGTTTTCCACCGATCCACCAGCCTAACCCGGATCCTATTCCAATTGCCAGCACAAGGGTGATGCCAATTGAAGCCAGATCCATACTATTCCAGTCGCTACCCCGTATTAACTTCGCCATTGTCAATTTACCGTGTCCCTATAAGAACGTGCTAATTTGGGCCGGGCTCAGGAAGTATGATGGCAGAATACCAATCAGGACGACACCTATCGCTGCGAGGGTCAACGCAACGATGAGTAGCCCTGGATAAGGGTGAAAATCGAGTTCCGCTTCCGGTTCTCTCATATACATCGCCACAACAACCCGGAGATAGTAGAACGCAGAAATCGCCGTGTTGATTGCACCGATAATAACAAGCCAGATCTGTCCCGATTCGACAGCAGATCGGAAAATGTAGAATTTACCGACGAAGCCCGCTGTTGGTGAGAACCCAGCGAGAGATAGCAACATTAGTGTCATGAACAGCGCGAGCAGCGGTTTTTTGAACCCCAGTCCGGCATAATCAGAAATCATGAGACTTTCGCCATCTTCTGTCCTCGCGAGGATCACCGCTCCGAATGCTCCTATATTCATGATGCAGTAGACAAGCAGGTAAAACATCGCACTGGAGATTCCGTCTTTGTTTGCTGCTGCCAGACCGACCAAGACATATCCGGCATGGGCGATGCTGGAATAAGCGAGCATGCGCTTAATATTTCGTTGGGCAATGGCAACCAGGTTGCCAACGGTCATCGTGAGTGCGGCGAGGATTGTGACAACGACGATCCATTCGGACTGGATGTTCTGTAGTGCTTCCAAAAAGATTCTCAGGAACGCAGCAAATCCCGCGGCTTTCGGGCCAGCCGAGATAAACGCGGCGATTGAAGTGGGAGCACCTTCGTAGACATCGGGTGCCCACTGGTGAAATGGTACGAGCGCCACCTTGAAGCCGAATCCCACAACAAGCAAGAACATACCGGATAATAGCAGCGGTGACGTTGCGTTGACAGTTATAGCCGAAGCGATCTTAGGAATACTCGTTGTGCCGGCACCTCCGTAAATCAGCGCGATGCCGTATAGGAAGAATCCGCTAGCAAATGCGCCAAGCAGCAGGTATTTCATTCCGGCTTCGCTCGACGCCATGCTCCGCTGGAAGTAACCGGCTAGGACGTAAAGCGAAAGCGACATCAACTCTAAGCCGAGGAAGACAACAATTAACTCATTGCCGGACGCCATTAACATCATGCCCAAGGTTGCCAAAAGGATTAATAGGTAATACTCCCCCTGGCGTCTATCCGTGCGTCCCAAGTAGTTCATTGAAATGAGAACGACCAAGATTGTTGAGACGAGGAATATGACATTGAAGAAGAGGGAATATTTATCCACTTGGATCATGTTGCTAAATTCTGTGCCTTCCGTACCAGTTTGCAGCATATCGACCGAAACATATAGGGCGATGGCACAGCCAACAATTGTGAGCCAAGCGGTAAACGTCTTTTGAATCGAATTGAACAGATCAAAAATTGCAACGATGATAAAGGTCAGAATAATGATCAATTCGGGCATCAGCAATTGCCAGTTAATTGTCATTCACGGCCTCCGATCTTAGATGAACGGGTAAGTCCATCCTTACACAAAGAACACAAACGTTACGATTACAAACACGGGAACTAAAATTGCTACTGACCAAACCATGTATCCGAAGAAGCTTGGCATCCTGATGCCGTTTTCCTCGGCGATTGCCTTGACCATAAAGTTTGGTGCGTTGCCGATATAGGTGTTAGCTCCCATGAACACGGCACCACAGCTGATTGCCAGCAGTGTTTGCGCCATGGGCCCCATGAGCGAGGTTGGATCTCCGCCCGCTGTGTTGAAAAAGACAACGTAAGTCGGGGCGTTGTCTAGGAAACTTGAGAGTACGCCTGTCAACCAGAAATACATGGCATTGACTGGATCGTTGGTTGTTGTCTGAACGGCGAGTACGACAGTGCTGAGACTTCCGTCAATACCCGCTTGCAGAATCTTCAGGGCTGGAATCATACAGATGAAAATACCGATAAAGAGTTTGGCGACCTCAAGGATTGGCCCCCATGTAAAACCGTTCGCCGCACGGACATTTGTTTCCAACAGACTCGGGTCAGGCGCGTGATGTTCGTGGTCATGATGCTCGTGTTCTGAGTGATCATGTTCGTGCTCGCTATCGTGTCTTGGTGAAACGGTATACATTGGCGTGTACAGTAGACTGATGAATGCGATTAAGATCAGCAAGCCATCTCGCACTAAGTTAAAGTAGGGGACAGTTACGCCGAAGATCGAGATACCGCGATTTTCATCGTGTGACTTTTGGGCACGCAAGCGATTGACTTCAGCCCGAGCATGTAGGTGGTTTCCGCGCAATTCATAGTATTCGTGATTGGATTTGTCAAATTTTACTGTTGTGTCATTTTCGCGTTCCTTGACATACGTTTCGAGTTTTTCCTTTGTGGTAGCCATCTTATCTTCTGCGACTTGGATTTGTGGTGCCATTTTCTCTGCAACCGAATGATCTTTGAAAGGACCATCGGCGAGTGATTTGGACCACAAGATTGCACCGATGATACCGGCAACCAGCACAAAGTTCCAAACACCTTCAAGGCGGAGCGGCTCTTTTTCTCCATCGTCCGGCGGTTCGCCTTCTTTCTTGAACAGGAACGTGTCGAAAATAAAGAATATGATCAGGAGTAAAATTGCTACCGGCAACATTGCGGGTAACAGTGCCATTGTCCAGAAGAAGTCAATTCCTTTGAGGAATCCGAGAAACAGCGGTGGATCGCCTAATGGTGTGAGTGAGCCGCCGATATTGGCTACGAGGAATATGAAGAAAACAACAACATGAACACGATGCTTGCGCCATTCATTAGCCCGGAGTATCGGACGAATCAGCAACATTGCTGCTCCCGTTGTTCCCATCCAACTTGCCAAGGCGGTTCCTATTGCAATCAACACAGTATTTACAACGGGGGAACCTCGCAACGAACCTTTCAGACAAATTCCGCCTGCACATGTGAAAAGTGCAGCTAATAAAATAATGAAGGGGACATAATCGAGCAGGACGATATGGACGATTTCATACCAACCATCAGCTTTGTAGGCGATAAGGAAGGGAACGGAGAAAATGGCAATCCACGCTAACGAGAATTTCCCGTAGTTATGTTCCCAGAAATGGAAGTTAATTAGCGGGACAATTGCAATAGAGAGCAGCATCCCAACAAACGGAATGATGGTCCAGAGGGGTAATTGTGCTCCATCAACACCGTGGTGACCGGCATGGTCGTCGTGTCCATCATCGCCTGCGGCGGCTGCTGCAAAACCAGTTATCGGAAAAAGGAGAAGTGCAATGACACCGAGGAGTGCCAACAGAAAAAATGGGTGTTTATTCGTCAATCTTTTTTGCCTCTCGTGTTGTAGTGTCCAGTACAATTGTGGGAGTAGCTGCCTTTACTGCTGCCGTGGATCTACTCTGTTTTAACACCTGATCGACCGACTTTTCCATCCGGCTCAGGAATGGTTTGGGATAAACGCCAATCCAAACGATGAACACCACTATTGGAACCAGTACAACGATTTCGCGCAGACTCAAATCGGTCAGGGTTTGATTTTTCGGGTTATCGAGTTTGCCAAACATGACGCGCTGGAACATCCAGAGCATATACACCGCTGCCAAAATAACACTGGTGGCAGCGATAATGGCATACACTTTAGAAAATGAATCGGACATGAAGCCGCCGAGCAGAATCATAAACTCGCCTACAAATCCGTTCAAGCCGGGCAAACCGATTGATGAAAGCGTAACGATCATAAAGAATACGGCGAAGATTGGCATCTGTTTCGACAGTCCCCCAAAGTCGGCAATCATACGGGTATGTCGGCGTTCATAAATCATTCCAACAAGTAGGAAGAGGGCGCCGGTGCTTAACCCATGATTTATCATTTGGAGGATACCGCCCTGTACTCCATGATGGTTCAGGGCGAAAAGTCCAAGCACAACAAACCCCAAATGACTCACACTCGAATAGGCGACCAGTTTTTTTAGGTCTGGCTGCACCATTGCGACCAATGCGCCGTAAATTATACCAATCACAGACAGGGTTACGATAAGTGGTGTATACGCCGCGACACCCTCCGGGAAGAGTGGCATACAGAAGCGCACGATACCGTATGTTCCCATTTTGAGCAGTACCCCAGCGAGGATCACACTGCCAACCGTGGGTGCTTCAACGTGTGCATCAGGAAGCCATGTGTGGAACGGGAAAAGCGGTACTTTGATGGCGAAGGCGATGAAAAACGCCAAGAATAGCAGATTCTGATGTGATAGTGTTCTGCCGTACAATGTCATGAGGTCAAAACTGTTGTCGTTTTGGAAATAGAGATATAAAATCCCGACGAGCATCAACGCGCTACCCGCCATTGTGTACAGCACGAACTTGATGGTTGCATAGATGCGCCGGCGTCCACCCCAGATACCAATTAGCAGATACATTGGGATAAGCATCACCTCCCAGAACACAAAAAAGAGGAAGAGGTCTAACGCACAAAACACACCGAGCATTGCCGTTTCGAGCATGAGCAAGGAAATCATGAATCCGCTGGCACCTTTTTCTATTGAATTCCATGCTGCCAGAACACAAAGCGGCGTGAGAAAAGTGGTCAACAGAACCAGCCAGAGCGAGATGCCGTCAATACCGAGGTGGTAGCTTATACCAAGCCCCTCAATCCAGGTCCGCTCCTCCTTAAACTGCATCTCATGCGTATCTGCGTTGAACCCTGTGTAGAGGGATAGCGACACAGCGAAAGTGAGCAGTGTAATAATCAGGGCAATCCATTTAAGCCCTGATTCACCTAAGATGTGCCTCGCAAGTGCTATTAAGATTGCGCCGAGTAATGGTAAAAAGATAACTGCGGAAAGTAGCAAGTATAGCCTCCGAAGTATAATGCGTTAAACGTAAAGGTGCTTACGCTTCGCTATTCATAGGTGATTCTCTAATTTCAACCGTCCGATTGCCGTAGTCAATTTCTAAAACATAGCCATCTAAGAGTTCGCTTCCGAGTAATGCGTCCTCGGATTCTGTAAGGGAGATTTCCGCCCGATTAATTGCTTCGCCCAAACGAATAGTTGCCTCAAATGTCAGTTCTCGTTTGATCGTCCCATCGGCAAGTTCGTAATTGATACGTCCATGTAATTCGAGTCCTAATGGAATTGCGAGCGACAAGGGAAGGCACAAAGAACCATCAAATCCTGTATCGATCACTGCATCAATCGTTAATTCCCCACGGTTGCCAAATATAGATACTGCAATCCGCGGCTGCCCTACATCATCAAAATAGCCGCGTATCAAACCGACACCCTTCCCCGATCTCGGTGTACTGCTCTAAAACCCGGGCGAACAAAATAAAAGAGTTTATCAGGATACTTTTGTTTCCCCTTGTCGCCAGCCTCAATAACATTTTTACCGACAAAATAATCGCCACTGTATGGCTCGATGGCGACGATAAGCCCGTAATATTTGTCTTCCAATTCAGACTTCAATTTCTCATAGACCTCATCGCTTTTCGCATCAAATTCTCGCATGTTGACTGGCACAATTTTTTCGAGTTTTCCAGTGCTCTTGTCCATGATATCAACCCCCTTACCGAATAAAGAGATAATATCCCAAGAAAATGATGATGCCGATGACCATCGACACAACGTAGGCTTGGACTACACCCGTCTGGAGGCGGCGGATCGAGCCGCCAATTCCGCGGATAATAAATGCGGTTAGGTTCACAAGGCCGTCAATGATGCCGACATCCATGATCTTCCAGAATAGGTAGTGAGATACGCCCCGTATCGGCTGGACAATAACCGCGTTATAGATTTCGTCGACGTAATATTTGTTAGCAAGAAGTTTGTGCAGTGGGTTCGTTGGTTCATCGACGGGTGCTTTGCTGCGATATATGAACCATGCTACCAGAATACCTGCGATGCCAACAATTGATGAGATGATCATAAAAGGAACCGGATTACTGTGCTCTGCTTTTCCGTGATGGGCGACGAATCCTGTTACACCTTTCAAGAAATTATGAATCGCACTGTGCTCTCCGCCCCAGCCGACGATTGCACCGATAATTAGAGATGGAATTGCTAACAACACAAGTGGAATCCACATCACTGGTGGGGATTCGTGGAGATGCGATTCAACCTCCGGATCAACTCGTGACTCGCCGTGAAAGACTACGAAGATCAGGCGGAACATATAGAACGCTGTTAAAAACGCCGTCAGCAGCCCAAGCCCGAAAATTATTTGATGTCCACTATCCCATGCGTTGTGCAGGATTTCATCTTTACTCCAGAAGCCGCTCAAGAGTGGGAACCCCGCAATTGCAAGGGCACCGATGAGGAATGTCCAATAGGTAATCGGTAGTTTTGATCTCAGTCCGCCCATCTTCCGCATATCGAGTTCATCTGACAGAGCGTGCATCACGCTGCCAGCTGTGAGGAACATCAACCCTTTGAAGAAGGCGTGCGTCATCAGGTGGAAAATTCCAGAGGCATAGGCACCAACCCCTACGCCCACAAACATATAACCGAGTTGACTTACAGTAGAATATGCCAAGACGCGTTTGATATCATTTGCGGCTAATGCCATTGTTGCGGCAAATAGGGCAGTGAGAACGCCGACCCAAGCGACAACAACACCTGTGTGGGCGAGATTAAATAGGATTGATGAGCGCGCGACCATATAAACACCGGCCGTAACCATCGTGGCGGCATGGATCAACGCACTAACAGGTGTGGGACCCTCCATTGCGTCGGGTAGCCAGACGTAGAGAGGGATTTGTGCGGATTTGCCCACTGCGCCGACGAAGAGAAGCAGAGTCGCAACGATGAGTGTGCTTGCCCCGAAAACCTGTTCATAGGTGTTGGTTTCGGCAAGTCCAAAAATCTGGTCAAAATTCAGCGTGCCAAACGCTGCAAACAGGGTGAACATCCCAAGCAGAAATCCAAAATCACCGATTCGGTTGACAATGAACGCTTTCTTGCCAGCGTCGGTGGCGGATTTTCTCTCGAACCAGAAACCGATTAGTAGATACGAACAGAGTCCAACGCCTTCCCAACCGATGAACATCATCAGATAATTGTTCCCCAGAACGAGGATTAACATTGCGAATACAAACAGGTTGAGATAGGCAAAGTAGCGCGCTCTCCCCGAATCATGGTTCATGTAGCCGATCGAGTAGATATGGATGAGGAAGCCGACCCCTGTGATGACGAGGAGCATCACCGTAGTCAGTGCATCAACGTGAAAGCCGATATTAAGAGATTCGATTGGGATCCATTCGTAGAGCGTTGCCTTGAGTTCTCCACCGCCGCGGACAGCAGGAAATACGACGAATGCACTGATAACGAATGGTATTAGCACCGCAAGAGACGCGATCCAACCACTTACATTTTTCAGCCACTTCCCGAACAACCCGTTGATTAGAAATCCAATCAGTGGCGAGATTAGAAGTAAAGTTATTAGGTCTTTCGACATTTCAGATGTGCCTATCCCTTCATCGAGTTGATTTCATCGATGTTAATTGTTTCACGGTGTCTGAAAACGCTCACGATAATAGCAAGTCCAATGGCTACTTCGGCGGCAGCGACCGTCATGACGAAGAACACGAAGATCTGTCCTGACGCGTCTCCCAACTCTCGACCGATTGCGACGAAAGCGAGGTTTGCCGCATTAAGCATCAGTTCGATACACATAAAGATAATGATTGCATTTCTTCGGATGAGGACACCGATTACCCCGATAGTAAAGAGCAGCGCGCTTAAAATGAGATAGTATTGCAAAGCCATATTTCAGTCCCCAGTTTGCCATTAGGCAGCTGTATCTGGATCTTCACGTTTAACGAGTACAATAACGCCGATTAAAGCTGCAAGCAATATAAGCGATGTTACCTCAAAGGGCAATAAGAACTTGGTAAAGAGTACCGTCCCAATACGGTCAGGTTTGCCCATCTCTCCCTGAAGCTTTTCGATGAGTTGATTTGCCTCACTTGCGGTGAGTGTTTCGACTGTGTTTTTTTGTTCGGCGATTTTTGGCACGTAGGTACTATTGATCTCTGCACGGTCAAGTTGGTAGGTAGATTCAAGCGTGGCGATCTGGTTCAGTTGTTCTGTAGTGATTGCTGCGCCAACAGCTTCGCTTCCTCCCTGAGAAGGGGAAACAGCAGTGCCGTCATACACTTTGATTCCGATGTAGATAGCTTCTGCTGCCAATATAATTCCCACAATAACGGCGAACACTTTCGCCTTGTTGATTTGCCGTGCTGCTTGAAGGCTCCCCAAATTGAGCAACATAATCACAAACAGGAATAGCACCATAATCGCGCCGGCATAGACAATTACCTGAACGGCGGCGACAAAGTACGCTCCCAAGGAGATAAATAGTCCTGCCAATGAAAAGAAAGTTAGAACCAACGCCAGTGCACTGTGGATCGGATTCTTAAATGCGATGACGCATATCGCAGACCCAACAGCGAGTATTCCAAAAATAATAAAAAGAATCTGTTCAGCCATGTGTTCCTTTATAAGCCGGAAGACTGATTACAGCCTGCGGTAGTTTTTAAGATGAAGATTCTTTGGTGAAACTCAGGATACCTCTATCCTCAACAGGTTCGGGTTCGCGCGTCATCACCAATGTGGTTGCGACAATTGCAACCACGATACAGGCAGCGACAACATTTAATACGCCGACTAACACCTTCGATTGTGTGAACGCCCAAACTGTGGCTGTCACAACGATTGATGTGAGGGTAATGGGCAGTAGAAATTTCCAGCCAAGATTCATGAGTTGATCATACCGGAATCGGGGCAGTGTCCATCTGACCCAGATAAAGACAAAGAGGAAAAATGCTGTTTTGACGAAGAAGATTCCGACTGAAATTAGACCGCTCCAGAATGGTCCGCCGACGGTTTCCAACCCCAAGAACTGCCAACCGCCGAAGAATAGGGTGACTGCTACCGCCGAACCGACAATCATGTGCATATACTCTGCCATAAAATACATAGCGAATTTCATGCTGCTATATTCGGTGTGGTATCCGCCGACAAGTTCCTGTTCTGCTTCAGCGAGATCAAAGGGAAGACGGTTCGTTTCTGCGAAGGCGGCGGTGGTAAAAGCAAGAAAGGCAGGAAAATGGATAAGGAAGTTCCATGTCCAAGGATAGCTTCCTTGTTGGATTGCGATTTCCCGAAGGCTTAATGAGCTTGAAAGGATAAGAACGCCGATAAGTGAAAGCCCCAGTGTCAGTTCGTAGCTAATCATCTGTGCAGAGGAACGTAAGCCACCGAGTAGAGAGTACTTGTTGTTGGACGCCCATGCACCAAGCACGACACCGTAGACCCCCAAGGAGGTAATTGCCAGAATATACAGAACCCCGATATTAATGTCGGCGATTTGAAGTGGAATTTCGTAGCCTGAAACTGTTATCGAGCTACCGAAGGGGACAACCCCACAGGTAACGAGGGCAGGCACCAGAATAATCGCGGGTGCGAGTAGGTAGACCGGTTTATCCACGTGGTCTGGGACTAGGTCCTCTTTTAGCAAAAATTTGATGCCGTCAGCGATTGGCTGCAAAATTCCCCAAGGTCCAACGCGGTTGGGCCCGTGTCGGTCTTGAATCCATCCACTCACTTTCCGCTCGGCAAGGATCATTCCCATAACACCGATGAGCAGTATATGAACGACGACGACAATTTTGATGAGTGAGCTAATGATTAAAACGTGAAGTGGTAGGTCCATATCCCTCCCTATCTGGATACTTAGACAACGTTGTTTTCAAGGCTCTCCAAAATTTCTACAACTTTCACTTTCAGTTCTGGAATATCTTTCTGAATAATTCCCCAAACTACACTTTCATCAATTCCAAAATAGTGGTGGACTAAAATATTCCTCAATCCTATAATCGTTCGCCATTCTATGTTAGAGAATCTTCGCTTGAACTCATCTGTGAGAGAATTAGCAGCTTCACCAATGATTTCGAGTTGCTTTATTGAAGCAAAACGCATCATTGAGTTTACCACAAAATCATCAAAGCTAACCTGATGGGTGTAAGATTCAATTTCAAAAATTGCATCTAGTATATGTTGAAGTCTCGCCCGATCACCCAGATCCCCTCGCATAGACTAACACTCTGTCTTGTTCAATGTAAGGCTGAATGTGTTTTGGGATGGCTTTTTGCGAAAGCAAATCCACTTGTCTGTTTAGCATGTCTTGCAAATCGAGCTGCATTTGTACAAATTCTAAACCAATCGGTTTCGCATAATCTAATTCAATCAAAATATCTATATCACTCTTATCATCAGCTTCATCCCTAGCGCATGATCCAAAAAGGTATGCCCTCAGCACAGGCTTATCTTTGAAATAATTACCAATTTCTGAGATTTGTCTTGAGTCTAATTTCATCTTATTCTCCGCTATGCAAGCCAGATTTCGCCGCGCTTAACAGTCATAAAGTGTCCTCTTTTGTCAATCCTTCGTTATAATCTGACAACCCTTCGTCGGCGAGTTTTCGGTCTTCATCAGCGAACTCAGCGTACAGTGCAGCCAAGCGTATTTCATCCTTCAGTTTTTCAAGTCTATCATCTATTACTTCTGAAACAACCTGTTTCACAATCTCGTAGAGCTTCTGTTCTGTAATTTCTATTTGCATTTGAAGATCCTCAACAAGCTCTCCGAATCTGTTCCAAGATGCAATCCTCAAGTCTTCTCAGAATAATCTTTCACCATGGATATTATCAGCTATCTTCACTAACGAGATTGACTCCACCATCCTCAATCTTTTGGTGCGTAGCGTTTTGATAATCAGGCATATTTTCCGCGATGTCCAGCGCAATTTCACCGGCAAAATGATAATTCATCTCACCGCCCAATCGGTTGGCTAATTGTTGGATAATTTCCCAATCAACCCTCGCTTCTCCGGGCGGGTCTACAGCTCTATGTATCCGTTGCACCCATCCCTTGGCATTGGTGAAGGTGCCATCCTTCTCCGCAAAAGTGACGCCCGGGAGTACCACATCAGCCAATTGTGCCACATCAGATTCAAAGATGTCCTGAACGACTAGAAAATCGACCGCTTCCAACGCTTGCTTCGCCATGTCGTCAAGCGGGCGTTCGGGTGCTCCATTTACGAGATACACCGCTTTGGCATCTGCTACCCCACTCCACAGCGCGTCTCCTGTTAAAGCAGCATCGTCTCCAAGCTTGAGCATATCCCGTGCGCCGCGCGTGTTCGGGTTTTTGTCGGCATCAATGGTAAATTGTGGGAATTTGTGTTCCTCACCCGGCTCGCGTCCAAACAGACCAATCGACTCTGTTTTCAGGATTTCACCCGCCAACTTGCCCAGCAGATAGTTTTCCTCATTGGTGCCTTGGGCAGAACCGATGATAGCGATGGATTCTGGAGCGGTCTCAGAGAATTGCTCCACAATAAGATTTAGCGCGTCCGCCCACGAGGTTGGCACGAGTTCACCATCGACTCGTTTCATCGGAACCTTGAGTCGATCTTCGCTGTTAACGTAGTGGTAGCCGAGCCGACCATCATCACACATCCAGTGTTGATTGATATCTTCGTGGAAACGTGGCTTAATTCGATAGAGTCCATCTTCTTTATAGTCAACGGTAATGTTACAGCCGACGCTGCACCCCGGACAGACACTATTGACCTGTTTCATAAACCATGGCCGGGACTTAAACAGGAAATCCTTGCTGATCAGTGCGCCAACGGGGCATATATCCACGACATTGCCAGCGAGTTTATTATCGAGCAGCCGGAGCGGATTCTCATCATGATCGCGTGGAATATCGATTTCGTCGTGCGACCCTCGATGAATCAGTCCAAGTTCTCCGGTGCCTGCAACCTCATCGCAGAAACGGATGCAACGGGTACAGACGATACATCGAGTCGAATAGAGCAGCACATCAGGACCGAGGTCTTTTTTCGGGGGGACGTTCTTTACCTCAAGGTATCGGCTCTTGCCACTGCCATGATTATAGCTGAAATCTTGGAGGTCACACTCACCCGCCTGGTCACAGACAGGGCAGTCAAGTGGGTGGTGAACGAGCAGAAACTCAAGGATATCCTCTCGTGCTTTCTTTACACGCGGCGAGTCGGTCCGCACAATAAAGTCATATTTCCCATCCAGTTTTCGATCTGGCGGTGCGGTACGCACCGTGGTTGTGCATCCGGTGGCAAGTTGACGGTCTGGAACAACCTTGCCCGCAGGCGGAAAGAAGACATGGGGCTCCACAAGGCACATACGGCAGTTTGCGGGACGGGTCAACCCCGGATGGTAACAGTAGTGCGGCACTTCAATGCCGTGCTGTCTCGCAGCCTCGATAATATTAGTTCCATCTTCGACTTCAACCTCAAGGTCGTTCAGTTTAATGAATGCCATGATGTCCTCATTATGCAGCGTGTAGCGTGTGGTAGTACATTCTTACATTGCGTGTTTCTGTCAAGTCAGTTCTCAGCGTTATCTGGTTTTGAATTCTTGAAAATTGTTTGGTTTTGAAAGATAGAAGCGACACATAGAAGAAAAAGGGTTGGTGCAGGGAAAAACCGGCCTCTTATGTCGGTGCTTCAAACAGGCGTGGAACTATCCGTTGCTGATAAGCGTAATTTTCTTCCGGCGGCACCGTCGCTTCTTCTACCGGTAATGTTACCAGTTTGCCTTCGCGAATTGCAGCCTCGAACTCAGGACGGAATTTCCGCAGATAACTCACAGCGGGCCAAGAGACAGCGATCCCAAAGACGCAGATAGTGTTCCACGTCATGGTGTCTACATTTGCGATATTGTTCGCAACGCTCTCGAGCAGATCAAGGTCTTCGTAAACCTCTTCCATCTCACCGGTGTCACCCCATCTGCCGCCCTCTGCAATGCCGAACTTAGGTCGCTGCATCGTCGTTTGCCGTCCCTCGCCATCAGCGATTCGTTGGACAATATCGCGCACCCAAGGTGTTCCCCAACGGCACGGTGTACACTGCCCACATGACTCATGTGCGTAGAACTTCATGATATTGAGGAGACAATCGACAATATTCCGTGTTTCGTTCATGACGATTATGCCACCAGACCCGAGCATCGACTTCCAGAGCGTTAATGAGGTGAAATCGAGGCGACATTCCAATTCATAGTGCGTCAAAATCGGGGCAGAACTGCCACCGGGAATGACGGCTTTTACGCGCTCACCCTTGACGCCACCAGCAACTTCGATTAACTCCTCGGCGGTCAAACCGAGATCGAGTTCATAGACACCCGGCTCGTTTACATCCCCACTAATACAATAGAGTTTTGTCCCTGTGTTTGGATCTGATTGTGGTGGATCAAACCGGGTATCCCCATAGGTGCGTCCGATGCTGGTATACCATTCGACCCCTTGCCCCATCAGGAAAGGCAGGTTACAGAGTGTTTCTACATTCTGCACAACTGTTGGTTTATGGAACAGCCCTTCAACTGCGGGGAAGGGTGGTTTCACGCGCGGTTGCCCACGTTTTCCTTCAAGGGATTCAATCAGTCCGGTCTCTTCACCGCAGATGTATGCGCCTGCTCCCGGATGGGAATAGATGTCCAGATCAAAGCCACTTCCTTGGATATTTTCTCCGAGATAGCCTTGCTGATATGCTTCTTCAATAGCGGCATCCAACATACGCTTGCCGAGCGTGAATTCTCCACGGATGTAGACGTACGCGGTGCTAATCCCCATGGCATAACAACAGATTAGGATGCCTTCAATTAATAGATGCGGATTCCTCTCCAGAACATAGCGATTACTAAACGTCCCCGGCTCACTTTCATCGGCGTTGCAGCACAGGTATCGGGGTTCAATGTCTCTGGGCACAAAGCTCCACTTCAGCCCGGTTGAAAACCCTGCGCCTCCGCGCCCTTTAAGCCCGGACTTCGTCACCATATCGCAAATATCGTCGGGTTGATATTCCTTGATTGCCTTCTCAAAGCGTTTATATCCATCGTACTGACGGAATACATCAAATGTATTGATGTCTGGTACATCGAGATGTTCGTAGAGAATGCGTCTTTCTTGAACCATAAGTCGTTACCAACCTTTTGCTTCTACTCTAAGCCGTCCAAAATCTCATCCATCTTTTCCGGAGTAAGGTTCTTATACAAATCATCGTTAACCATTACGACGGGCGCGACATCGCAAGATGCAAGACACTCTGATTTCAGTAAGGTAAATTTCCCATCTGGCGTGGTTCCTTTTGCCAAGTCTGTTTCGGAAGCAACATCGATATCGAATTTCTGTTTGATGTGTTCCAGCACCAATTTACAATCTCTCAACGCACACGGGAGTGTGTAGCAGACGCGGATAACATATTTTCCAACAGGTTCCTCGAAGAACATTGGGTAGAATGTTACCACATCTTTAACCTTCATGACCGGCAATTCCAAGAGTTCAGCAACATGCTCCATCACGGCAGGACTGATGTAACCTGCCTGTTTTTGTGCTAGATGCAATGTGGGAAGCATTGCGGCTTCCTTCACCGGATATCGTTGAATCAGCCGATCAAATTCCTGCTGATTTTCCTCTGAAAACTGGAATGGCGTTTCTATTTGAATAAGTTGATTGGACATCTGCTCATTCCTTCTGAGAAGAAGTAACTACGCTGCGTCAGTTAAGGTGTCTATATTCTGTATTATTTGCGGAGAGTGGACACCACATTCTCCGTTAGTCTGAGGTCCTATCGCGCAGCCCCACAACAATTGCTATGCCAACAATCAAAACAGCAGCGACGCCTAAAGAGATAAGTAGCAACCAAGGAGGCTCTTTCGCGGACATTTTGATCGGCACGTAGTGCTCGCCACCGGCTATGACCGTGACTGGTTTGTCAACACGATCACCATATCCCTTTTTGTAACAACTCAGTAGGTAACGACCGGGGACCAAACCGACTATCTTAAATTCACCATTACTGGCTGTTTCCCCTTCAGTTTTGAGTCCGCTGGCTGCGAGAAGAACAACTCGGACATCTTTGATTGGGAGCTGTGCCGTTGAGGTATCAACAACATTACCACGAACTGCTCCCGTTTTTGCACGTTCGGCTGTTCTTAGCGACACATCGTGATTACCACCGGCAATAACTGTAACTGTTTTGCCGACGACATCCCAGTACCCGTCTTTATAGCAGCTCAGCAGATGATGACCGGGAGCCAAACCGACTATCTCGAATCTGCCATTGTTGTCTGTTTCTGTTACAGTCTCGGATCCGTCAGCGGCGACGAGAACAACTCGGACACTTTCAATTGGAAGGTGTGTTGTCGAGGTATCGATGACATGACCTTGGACTGTCCCAGTTATTAGGTTTTGTTGGGCAAAAACAGTTCCGAAAATAAGCCACAGCCAGCATAATAAAAAAAAGGTCAACCGTCTCATGCCTTCACCCCGAGCTACGATGGGTTTCCATTGAACGGCTCCCGATAGATACCGAATCATCTCGTTGTGGAGTGGGTCCCTCTGTTTTGCCGACAAGGTTGAGGTTTGGCACACAGGGATTCCCCACATTAAACGTTAATGCTATCGGTCCAGTTCTCCTGCGATAATATTTAGGCTACCCAATACGGCGACGATGTCTGATACCATACCACCTTCAATCATGTGAGGTACTGCTTGGAAGTGTATAAAACTGGGTGGACGAATGCGGATTCGATACGCTTTACCGCTGCCGTCACTGACAATATAAAATCCAAGTTCGCCGTTCGGGGACTCGGTGGCACCGTAGACCTCACCCGCAGGGGGCTGGACGCCGTGTCCATCCATGATAATCTTGAAATGGTGGATTAATCCTTCGATATTCCCGTAGGCATCCTCTTTCGTCGGAAGGCTAATCTTATAGTCATCTACATTGATCGGGCCGTCGGGAAGGTTATCTAATGCCTGCTGAACAATTCGACCACTCTGAATCATCTCTTCCATTCGCACGAGATAGCGGTCATACGCATCGCCGTTGGCACCCACTGGAACGTCAAAATCAAAGTCCTCATAGGAGGAGTATGGCTCGGCTTTTCGCAAATCCCAATCCACTCCGGAGGCACGCAGGCATGGGCCTGTGAACCCGTAATCAATTGCGTCTTCGGCTGACACTGCCCCGACACCTTTGGTACGATCCATCCAAATCCGATTTCGTGTTAACAGTGCGTGAACCTCCTTTAGGGCTTTCGGAAAACTGTTCAGGAACGCCCGGACATCTTCCTCGAAACCGTCGTAGATGTCTCTCATCAACCCTCCAACACGGGTATAGCTGGTGGTCAAGCGGGCCCCAGTGGTTTTCTCGAAGATGCTGTACAATTTTTCCCGTTCTTCAAAGCCGTATAGCATCACTGTGAATGCGCCGAGGTCTAGTGCTCCCATACCGAGCCAGACCATATGATCTGCGATACGGGAGAGTTCGGCAAGGATCACGCGGATGTATTCGCAACGCTCTGGGACTTGGATATCGAGTAGCTTTTCCACAGCGAGTACATAACCGAAGTTGTTAGACAACGGCGAAAGATAGTTCATCCGGTCAGTCACAACAATGAACTGATTGTAGTCCTGGTGCTCTCCGAGCTTCTCGAAGCCAGTATGCAGATAACCGAGGTGGGGTGTCGCTTTCAGGACGGTTTCGCCATCAAGTTCTACGACAATTCTAAGTGTGCCGTGGGTCGCGGGATGCTGGGGACCGAAGTTTAACGTCATCGGTTCGCCAGGAACTCGATTTGAATCTGTGTGCATCACTTTTTCTCCGGTGAAGTTCTCCAGTGAAGCGTAATCCTAAAGTCCACTATACATTCTGCTCTTCAAAGTTAAAGGTCTCGCGTTCACCACGACCACGCAACGGGTAATCCTTACGAAGCGGGTGTCCTTCATAATCATCGGGCATTAGGATTCGGCGCAGGTCTGGATGGTTCTCAAAGGTGATCCCGAACATGTCGTATGCTTCTCGCTCTAGCCAATTTGCTACCTTCCAGATAGATGTCATTGATGGAATACTAAGTTCTTTTTCATGGACTGGAACCTTAACGCGCAAGCGTTCTTTCTTCTCTGTCGAAAGCAGATGATAAACCACCACGAACCGTGCATAATCGTATTTCATCAAGACATCTTCCATCAAGGAGTAATCAACTGCTGTGACGTCAGCAAGGAAGTTGTATGTGAGTTCTGAATCATTTTTTAAGAACTCCATCAGCTCATAGATGCCCTCTTTGCGCACTATGATTGTCAGTTCGCCTCGTGCATCGGAGATGTCAAGAATTGCATCGGGATATTGTTCTTGAACTTTTTGAATCACGAGCGGTTGCTGTGCTTCGGTAGTTTCCTCGTGCTCTTCGCTCATTGCGTTTCGTCCTTTAGGTCGGATATCGAGGGCGATTCGTAACTAACTGGCGATTGCTCCGGGCTGCCTTTTTGGTGAGATGCTCTCTTGTTCCACGATGCGTTGAATCTGTATCACAGCGTCGATGAGGTCTTCAGGACGCGGTGGACAGCCGGGGAGGTAGATGTCAACGGGAATGAATCCATCCACGCCTTGTACTAAAGTGTAGGTGTCAAAAACACCACCTGTCGAGGCGCATGCCCCCATTGAGATGACCCATTTCGGGTCGGGCATCTGATCATAGATTTTCTTTAGGACCGGCATCATTTTAATCGAGATGCGTCCCGAAACAATTAACAGGTCCGATTGGCGAGGCGAGAATCGAATCGCTTCTGCGCCAAAGCGTGAGAGATCGAACTTTGATGCTAAGGTTGCCATCATTTCAATCGCACAACAAGCAGTGCCGAATGGCATTGGCCAGAGTGAATTTTTTCTGCCCCAATTCACAAACTTATCAATGGTGGTGGTGAATATATTGTCTCCAAGTTGACTTTCTAATCCCACGATAGACCGCCTTTCTTCCAAGCGTAGATATAGCCTAAAAAGAGAATACCGATAAAGACCAGCATTTCGATGAGGATGAAGTAGCCGCTATTCTCTGTGAATTTCTTAAAAACGATTGCCCACGGATAGAGGAAAACGACCTCAATATCAAAAATGATAAAGAGCATCGCAATGAGACCAAAGCGGATAGAAATTCTTTGACGGGTGTCTCCGACTGGCTGAACGCCAGATTCGTACACGGAGAGTTTGGCTTGCGTTGATTTCTTTGGTCCGATCAGGTGGGTCAGGGCAAGGTTCACTGCCGCAAAACCGATGGCAAAAATGAGTAACAACAGTATGGGTAAGTAATCAGTCAACATTTTTGAGCTGTGTGGTGTTTTTAGCGGAAAATAAGGTTATTGAATATAGGTTGTGAAATGTTTCACATGCTTAGACCAAAAAAGAATGGGCTCACTTTCAGCCCACTTTGCTTTATCCGGCGAGTTCTAATTTTCCGAAAGATTATTATTTCACATTTTGAAAAAACTGTCAAGTCTTTTTTCGGCAAAAAATATAAATTCTTGGTTAATCATCCAGCACGATCAACGGACGGTTATATCGCACTCGAATTCGATTTATCATGGATAGCACGGATGGGCGCGCAATAATCTTACGTTCTACCCTTCGCTTACCGGGGAAATCGCAAAGGATGACGCCGACAAGTAGACTCAGAATGCCCGGTCCTGGCGTAAATAACATGACGAATCCGGCAATCAAAAAAACTGTGCCGACCACATTTTTCACGACCCACAGAAATAGACGTAAAACGGGGTTCTTTATGCGGCTCACCCGTTTCTTCCGAGTGAAGTAGTCCGACGGTAAAGAGATAAGCAGCATCGAAATACTGGCAAGGGTCGCAAATGTCGTAACGATGATGATTATAGGGAAAATTAGTAAAAGCAACAGCCAGTTAGTTTTAATGAATTCAATCACGGATAGTTTTTCGTTTTTTCGCGCCGGTTCCTATGTGGCTAACCAACGTTCATCGGCGGGCAACCGCGCCGCCATCGATTGTCATAATATCGCCACTTATATAAGCTGCTTCATCCGATGCAAGGAATAGTACTGCACCGATATAGTCCCATACTGTTGCACGTCGATCCAGCGGAGGTGCATCGGCTGGGGCAGGAAGAAGGTCTGGCAAGGAATTATCCTGTGGCAAATTCTGTGGGGAATTGATGCCTGTGGGTGCACCGCCGCCGGGGGCAATTGCATTAACGGTGATTCCATAGGGACGCAGTTCAAGGGCAAGGCTACGGGTGAGTCGATTCAAGGCTGCTTTGCTGACACAGTAACTGAGAGCGCCTTCGTGCGATTCTTCCGCATAGATCGACGAGTTGTTGATGATGCGTCCACGAATCCCCTGTTCGCGCATTGCTTTTGATGCTGCCTGAGCACACAACAGACACCCTTTTACGTTGACAGCCATGACGCGATCAAAGGTTTCAGCGGTTACCTCAAATAACGTGCTTCTGCCCAAGATACCGGCATTGTTGAACAAGATGTCCAATCGCCCAAATGTTTCAACGGTGGTGTCGACAGCCGCTTGCACCTGTTCAGGAGCGGTCACATCCAACGGTGTAGCGATAGCCCGACCGCCTTCGTTTTGGATCTCTGCGGCAACCGCGTCTGCGTTCCGTCCACCTGCAACGACGACCGCTGCACCTTCGCGTGCAAATGCCAGACACGCTGCCCTGCCAATTCCAAGCGGACCGCCGCCGCCTGTTACAAAAGCGACCCGATTCTCAAAACGCATCTTTCCCCTCCATTTTTTGTCACCCGATCGTCGTTATGATACCACGCATGACCGCCGCCGTGCAATCAAAAATGGTGTTAATTCGTTGACGTTTTGGTAACAGTATGATAGGATAGGAAAAAAGGATGAAGGGAAGGAGATTGGCAGCGTTGAAGACATTCGCGGAAGCGTTCATTCAGATGTTGGATGATTTCGGTATCCGATACATTTTTGGCATCCCAAGCGGTCCTTGGACACCGTTTATGGAGGCGATGCGTCGGAGCAATGTGGAGTTTGTGTTGGTTAGCAACGAGGCATCTGCGGGATTTATGGCTGATGTTTGTGCACGACTGACCGGTAAACCGGGGGTCTGTTACGGTACTTTCGGTCCCGGTGCGACGAATCTGAGTACAGGAATCGCAAACGCGCTGTTAGATCGCTCTCCGGTGCTTGCTTTGACATCACAGGTCCCAACCGCGATGCGGACGCGGATGACTCAAATGAAAATCGATCATCAGGCGCTGTTTGAACCGATCTCGAAATGGACTGTGGAACTTTCCGCTGACAATCTGTCGGAAACGGTGATTAAAGCGGTCGATATTGCCTGTCAAGAGGTTCCGGGTCCTGTCCATCTCGGCATCCCGTCGGAACTTGGAGAGATGCCCGTCCCGGATTGTGAGCGTGTTGTCAGCGATACAACCGGTCATCAACGCCAAGTTGCTGCGTCTACCACTGAATCCATACAGCGGGTGGAGCGGTTGATGAGATCCGCCAGAAAACCAATTATTGCATTGGGTTTGAGTGCGACGCGTGCGGACGTTGAAACAGTCGTGAATCAATTCGTGGAGAAGCGGGGCATCCCCGTTATCCTCACACCGATGGCGAAGGGGATGGTCTCTGAAGAAAGCCCGTACTACGCAGGTGTCCTGTTCCACGCACTCTCGGATCAGGTGGCGCAGACACATGGCGAAGCTGATTTAGTTATTGCGATTGGTTACGATGTTGTGGAATTGAATTACGAGGAGTGGCTGCCAAATACCTCGATCATTCATATTGATACCGTCCCTGCCGATATTGATTCCAGTTATGAGGTCTATGAGGTTATCGGTGATATCCGTGAAACACTTGAAGCGATGCTGTGCTTTCCACAGTTTGGTTACGATTGGTGCCTTGAGGAACTCGAAAATCGGAAAAAAAGATTGTTTGCGAACCTCTCACCTGACACCCCAAATTTCTCGCCGCACCATGCCTTGAACATCTTGCGGGAGGTGCTTCCTGACGATGGAATTATGACGTGCGATGTTGGGGCGCACACCCACCTCATCGGGCAGCTTTGGAAAACATATCGTTGGGGCAATCAGATCATGACAAACGGAGGATCATCGATGGGGTTTGGGATTCCGTCGGCGATCGCTGCCAAACTGTGCTGTCCAGATCGGCAGGTTGCCTGCGTGACCGGCGATGGTGGGTTCTTGATGATGGCAGGAGAGATGGCAACCGCTATCAATTTAGGTGCCCCCGTCGTTTTTGTGGTGTTGACAGATCAGAATCTCCAGTTGATCAAGATTAAGCAGGAACGGAAGGGTTTTCCTCAATACGGCACACGGCTTTTTGATGACACTTATAGTCCCGCCCACACCTATTTTGGTGTTCCCGTCCTTGTTGCAACGGATGAAGAGACGTATCGGTCCGCACTGATCAAGGCATTTGGGATGAACGCGCCTGTGATTGTGGAAGCGTTTGTCGATCCGGCGGAATACGATGATTTGATCCTCAAGCCGCATCGAGTGGAAGCATAAGGTTGTCGCTTTGTTTAGAAAGGGAGAACGATGATCCCGTTGGTCTTAGGTTTTGTTATGGTCGTGATGATCGGGGCGGGTGTGCTCATTTCGAGGCTGGCAGAGATCGCTAAAACGGACCGGGGTAAGAAGACGTGGATCTGGGGGATTCTCATACTTATTGCGCTAATTGCAGTGCCGCTCATTTTGTTGGGCGTCATCGTCAAGTTCGCGCAGTATTCATCGGTGGCGGGTGTTTTTGAGAGTTTTGGTGGTTCTGATAATTAGGGCGTGTTGGCATTTGACAAATTGAACCCCAGTTCCATTCCAAAAATAGTTTGAGCAGGCACAAGACCTGCCCCTACATTTGGCCAGTTTCTGTAGGGGCAATCCCAAGATGGATCGGGATTCAAAGCAATTTGTGGTTGCCCTGCTGTCGGTTGATTTTGCAAAATCGACATTTGGGTGTTGAGATATGAATCTTGACCTACTAGCTAGTTCTGTTGACTCAAGATAGGCGATGTTTGGTTTCAATTCCATACTAATTCGATTAAAATAAAAAACTCATTTTTCGTAGGGAACAGAGAAACCCCGCCCGTACAGCGCAATGCACTGCACGCCCCTTAATGATCGCCCGCCAAATAGCGGCACGCATCATGAATATTATTGTGTGTATCCGAGCTGTCTTGCTTTGGCAAAGTCCGCCTCGGCGCGTTCTTTATCGTCTTTTTTCAGGTAGGCCTGTCCGCGAAGCACATAGGTTGCGGCAGGATCAGGATTTAGTTCGATGGCTTTGGTGTAGTCTACGATGGCGCGATCATAATCACCTTTGTGATAGTAAGCCTCACCACGATTGTTATAGGTGCCGGCAAAATCAGGATTCCATTCTATCACTTTGTCATAGTCGGAGATGGCACGGTCATAATTGCCTATAACAAAGTAAGCTTCCCCGCGCCAAAAATAGGCAGTGGTACGAACAGGTCTTAGTAATATGGCTTTACTAAAAGTTTCAATGGCACGATCAAACTCTTGTATCCGTAAGTAACACATGCCTTGATCTACGTAGAGTGTATCGTCATACGGTGAGTGTTGTATTTGTGTAGTATACGCCTTAATCATATCTTGAAGCTCATTTTGCTCTTCTTCAGCAGTCTTGCTTTTAGGCGGATTTTGTTCAGTCCCTTTTACCCAAACAAAGGGGAACCTTGCTTCGCTTAACGAGCGCAAATTGCTATGTCTGATAAATCCATGTAAGTCGTTGTAGATGGTCTGGGTGGATATATCTTGGAAATTTCGCAGATGAATTAGTATCCACTGTTTTAGGTTCGCTGGAATAGGAATAGTAATTACGTCGTTGGGGTCAATAAAGCCTTTTGGAGGCCGGACAAATATACTCTTCTGGGCCATAATGCGTTTTTGTAGATGTTGAGGTTTTTCGATTTGGTATTTTTTGGTTATCTCTTTGTTTTTTTGTAACAAGACAATCCTACTATCTTTTTCATGAAAACCGTCGCAAGCGAAGAAGAGGGCTATGTAGTAGTCGGTGGTAAAGTCTATAAGGTTGGTTTTACTGCCGTAGTGTTGAAGTTCGGTTAAGATTTCAAAGTCCTTTTTTTCGGGTTCGTGGATGTAGTTTCTCGCCTCTTTCAGAATTTCCTCTTGGGCACCCTCTAGATTGAATTTCCCTGAATCAAATTCTGCCGGATAGCGGCGGTAGAGGGTTGAGGATATTTTCTCATAGTATTTAGGTTCGCCACGGTAGATGTAGTCACCGCTAGCAGATTTTTTTGCTATATCGTGGGTTATTTTGGATAATCCGTTGAGATAGTCGTTTTGATTTTGTGTGTTCATGATTTGTTCTGCTCCTCATTGACGGACGGGTAGGATTTTCAGGATTTGGGGATACCTACCCCTTTCTGAAAATCCTCTAATTCTGACCGAGTTTTACCCGCAGCTCCGCAACTGTCCCCGTTCCCTTCGCTGAATTGCACGCCCCACACAACAACCACAAATTCTCAAAGTGATCCGTCCCTCCCTTACTGCGCGGAATCTTGTGATCAATGGTCAGATTCCGAAACGGGAAGTGAATCTCGCAACCTCCACATATCCCCTCCTGTAGTCCATACAGTGTGTGCTTATGCGTTCGGGCAGGCGGTATATCGTTCATATCGGTGCGCTGTGGGTAATCGTCCCGTGCGGTAATCTGCTGTAACAACCCTCCCTGATCATCCCTAATGCGCGTAACAATCAACTCCGCTGCCTTCGGTGAGATGTCAATCCCTACCCACGACCGCTGCAGCCGGTCTGCCTCCACCAGTGTCGTGGCGCACCCGCAGAATGGATCAAACACAACATCGCCGCGGCTACTACCGGCTTTGATGATACGTTCAAGAAGGGCAAGAGGTTTTTGAGTCGGATAACCAAGATGCTCTTTTGATGAATTGTTTAATTTAGGAATATCCCACACATCATCAACCGGCTTACCGTATGCCATCGCTTCTTCAAGGTATCTTCTTACCCTTGTCCCACCCCCTCCGTCAGACAATACATATTTTCTTCCTGTGTCGTCAACATGCACTTTTTGCCTTCTCACACGGATATACTCTTCTTCCGATTCCCAGTCCACGGCATAAGAATTGAATTGCTGCTTATTTGACTTTCCATAGAACAGGATAACGTCATGACGGCTCGAAAATGATTTGCTTAGTCGAGCGTTCCATCCTGAATAATGCCACGCGATCTCATTCCGAAAGTTGCCCTTACCAAATATACTATCCATAACTAACTTCAGGTAATGGCTCGCTGTTGGATCACAGTGTAGATAGATGCTGCCTGTGTCTTTCAGGATACGTTCCATCTCTAGTAGGCGGGTGGACATCATGATGAGGTAGCTTTGCATCCCTTTCCCATGCGCTTCTCTCGCGGCTTGTATTATGGTGTGCAGGGATGGGGCTTGCTCGGCAAGTTCGCCGTGTTCGGCGATATCAATGTCGTTGAGGGTCCACGTGTCTTTGAAAGCGGCACCGGCGGCTCGGCTGCCGATGGGAGCAGAATAGTTGCGGTTGGAATTGAACGGCGGATCAAGATAGATGAGATCGACGCTCTCACTATTCATCCCCCGCATGATGTGGAGGTTATCCCCGATGAAAATGGTTTTGTTTTTCCAGTTCATTGTTTCGTGCACTTTCTGACGATTTATAGGCCGTTTGCTTTATCAAAGTCTGCGATGGATTTCTTATAATCGTCTTTTTCAATGGAGACACGCATTCTGCAGCCTTTGAAACTCTTGGGCTGCACGATGGACATTCTGAACGGATTCAAAGTAGAGTCTCGCCGGACTCTCCAACTCGCGTGCTTGTTGAATCTGGTTTGCAAGCGTCTCGACATCTGGGATGGTAAGTCGTTGATGCCGATCAACGGAGTAATTGCCATTACCCGTGTCATACTGATGGAGAAAACGGATCGTTCCAGCAGGGCCAAGTTTAATCAAAAGTGCTTCAATACCGAGATCATGAATCTGCTCCTCTGTCAGGTCTCGTGTGTCCATTAAATCACCTCATAAATAGTTGCGGGCCGGAGATCTCCATTCCTTATCAATTTAGTATACCATAGAACGAAGTGAATAGAAAGGTGAGTTTCAATAGGTAGGCCCGGACACTCTTAGGTCAGAAATTCGCTCATTCGCCCATCTGCCGGATTGCTTCTTCATAGATCTCCCTGAGCGGGATACCGTGTTTCTCGGCAAGGCGTTTACAATCTTCGTATTCGGGGGCTGTTTTAATTAACTGATCCTCCAAGTACCCGCACTTCGCACGAACAGTTCCCCATCGCGTTTGGATATCGACAAAATCACGGGTGAGTTTTAATCGTTCAACGGTGTAGGATCTGACACCAAACGTGGTTGTTTCTACAAGAAGCATTTCACTTAGGGTATCATGGAGGGACGGTGTACAAAGGACACTCAGTTTTGTCGCTGGACGACCCTTCTTCATGAAAATCGGCGTCATGAAAACGTCGAGGGCTCCTCGCTCAAAGAGTTGCTCCATCAGGTAGCCCGCGATCTCAGGCGACATATCGTCGAGGTTGGTTTCAATTACGCAGACCTGATCACGCTCGGTAGTTTTTTTTTACCGACACATAGCCGTAGGAGATTGGGTTGCTCCTCAAGGTTGCGTGTGCCGGCGCCGTAGCCGATTTGGTCAATCGTCATCTCTGGCATTGTACCGAATCCATCTGCGAGCGTCGTGATAATGGCTGCGCCGGTGGGGGTCACTAGCTCTTTTCGGATTTCGGTCTGTCGGACGGGTACTCCGCACAGCAGCTCCATCGTCCCCGGTGCGGGGACAGGCATGAGTCCATGAGCGCACCGGACGAAGCCGCCGCCGAGTGAAAGCGGAGAGGCGTGGATTTCGTTGATCTCTAGGAGGTGTAGCCCAACGACGGCTCCGACAATGTCCACAATCGCATCGATGCCGCTGACTTCGTGTAGGTGCACCTGGTCTTTGGATGTGTTGTGAACCTTTGCTTCCGCCGCTGCCAGTCGATCAAAGATCCGTTTTGCGCGATCAACGATTACTTCCTCAAGATCGCTATTGTCCAGAACAGCAAAAATATCGGATAGATGGCGGCTTGGGCCATGCGTGTGCGGATGATCATGGTGCTCGTGGTTGTGTTCGTGACCGTGGTCATGATCGTGGGGGTGATGGTGATGTGCCTCCGGGGAATTGTTGTGGTCGTGCGAATCTCCAGTCGAGTCATCTGTTTCCACGACTGCCCGTGTGCCGCTGATGCTGTGTTTCGTGGTTTTCTCGAAACGGAGAGTAAATTCGTCAAGTTTCAACTTTGCCAACTCTGTATTCAGGGCGTCTGGATCGAGCCCTACGTCGACCAAAGCGCCGAGTACCATGTCTCCACTGATGCCTGAGAAGCAATCGAAATATGCGATTTTCAATTTACTCTCCTTTGGGTTGACAAACTTGAATACAATTCTAACACGCTAACTCTCGTAAAAAAGAGGGAGTTCATTAGGGCGTGTTGACACCTTGGTATCGCCAATTTGGTAAGCGCGGGAATTATTGAGCGACTCATCACCGTCCGAAGGTATCTTGAGGCGTATCAGATGGGGTCAATTTGTCAAAATGGCACGCAAAATTTAACAAAATTTAACACTTTTTACAAAAATTCTATAGAATCTCTGTTGTGCGTTGATCGGTCAACTGGATCTGTAGATTGAGATAGGGCTATCGCATGTAAATGTTGTGTAAGATTTACGCCCATGAACTGTGAAAAATCGCCTCCAATTTCCTATCGTAGCCATAGGTTCCCAACCTGTGGTTGCGCGCCTGCACGCAGATTAGGAAATCTACGCTACGACATCGGTTAATCCGTGGTTCAAATTGGTTAATTGTCTAATTTCTATAACAGATGCAATTCCCCTATAGATTGAGATTTATATCTCAACGCACGAATGCTGATCACTAGAGTACAAGGCACAAAGCGAAACCAAGTTTTTGGCAAAAACTTGGTTTCTATTGCACAATTCTTTAATATGAATTACGCGAATCTTTCAGCGTGAGTGTTTGGTGTTAGTACCCCAATAACTCAATTCCTTCCCGATACGTCTGAGCCGATGTTTGCAATGCTTGGATTTCATCGTCGGTCAGTTCGACCTCGATAATCCCCTCTACGCCGTCCGCTCCCAATTTGATCGGAACACCAATATATAGGTCATTGATACCGAACTGTCCGGTCAGGTGTGCTGCGCAGGGGATAAGCCGTTTTTTGTCACGGATAATTGCATCTGCCATCTGAGCAAGCGAGGCACCTGCTGCATAGTAACCGCTTGTCTTCAACAGGTCAACCACTTCCGCACCGCCATCCCTTGTGCGCTGTGCCAATTCCTCGATTCGCCCCGCAGAAATGAGTTGCGGGATTGGGATTCCGCCGACAGTGGTATAACGCGGCAGGGGCACCATTGTATCTCCGTGCCCGCCCATCACGAGGGCGCTGATGTCCTCAACAGACACACCCAGTTCAAGGGAGATAAAGTAACGGAAACGCGCTGAATCGAGCACACCCGCCTGTCCAACCACTCGATTGGACGGGAATCCAGAAACCTTCCACGCGTGGTAGGTCATGATGTCCAGCGGATTGGTCAACATCACGATAATGCAATCTGGCGAGTGTTTCACAACATTTTCGGTGACGCTGCCAACGATGTTCGCGTTGGTTTGCAATAGGTCTTCGCGGGTCATTCCGGGCTTACGAGGCGATCCGGAAGTGATGATCACCACGTCGGATCCCGCTGTCTCTTCGTAACCTGTTGAACCTGTGACACTTGCATCGAACATTTCAACGGGCGATGCCTGTGCCATATCCAAACTTTTGCCTTGTGGGACGCCATCAATGATATCAACCATCACGACATCGCCAAGCTGCTTTTGTGCGATGAACAGCGCGGCGGTTGCACCGACGTTCCCAGCACCAATTACACTAATTTTTTTTCGAGCCATTCGTTTTTCCTATGAGAGATTAGCAGTGAAACATTGTAATAATAAGTTACTGCTGATTGCTCTGTGTTTTCAAAAAAATAATGCGTAATACGTAATGCGTAAAAAACTGTGGCAAAATGCGAAGCGAAATCGTAGGGGCGGGGTCTCCCCGCCCGTAGACGGGTCCGATAAATCGAGACCAGGGTTGGGTAACCCAACCCCTACAAAAAATCGGTCTCTGTTGCACGCTTTCTTAACATGAGCCAAAACTGTTTATCCCAATCACGCTTCTGCGTTCACGTATTCTTCCCACCGCGCCTCAACACTGGCATCCTCAACGGTTTCCATGATGTAGTCTCCGAATGCCTCACTGGTCGCACCTGTGTTACGTCCGGTCATAACGACCTTGCGCTCGTACTGTCCGCAGATGTCGAGGGCTTTATGCAGTTTTTGGCCGAGTTCATCGAATCCGATATGTTCGAGCATCATGGCACCTGCGCGGATGAGAGAACTTGGATCGGCGTACTGTGCCCTTCCCTCTTGCACCATTCGTGGGGCACTCCCGTGAATCGCCTCGAACATGGCAGACTGTTTGCCGATATTTGCACTGCCAGCGGTTCCAACACCGCCCTGAATTTGGGCTGCCTCATCAGTCAAGATATCACCATAGAGGTTGGGTAGCACAAGCACCTGAAAATCCTGTTGACGCGCTGGATTTATCAGTGCTGCGGTCATGATGTCGATGTACCAGCTATCCCACTCTATATCCGGATACCGTTGCGCGATCTGGCGACCAAAGTCGAGAAATTTGCCGTCGGTCGTTTTGACGATATTTGCTTTTGTGACGACTGTTACTTTAGTTCTACCGGTGCGTTTTGCGTGGGCAAAGGCTGCCTCGATAATCCGCTCTGATCCTTGGCTGGTGATAACGCGAAAATCTATGCCCAGATCGTCGGTGACATTGATACCTTGGCTCCCGAGCGCGTACATATCTTCGGTGTTTTCGCGGAAGAAGGTCCAATCAATGTTTTCAGCAGGAACGCGCACCGGACGGACATTGGCGAATAGGTCGAGCGCCTTACGCATGGAGACGTTCGCACTCTCTATATTGGGCCACCCATCCCCTTGTTCGGGTGTGTGCGTCGGTCCCTTTAGCGTTACGTGGCATTTCTTAATATCTTCAAGCACATCGTCCGGTATCGACTGCATCTTTGCGGCACGATTTTCGATGGTAAGCCCCTCGACGACCCGAAACTCAACCCTTCCACTACCGACCGGATCGCGTAGGAGATATTCAAGTACACGCTGGGTTTCAGCACTGATTGTTGGACCAATACCATCGCCGCCGAGCATTCCAACAATGATAGGCGAAATAGAGCTATAATCTGTCCAATCTGGTGCTTGTTTGAGTCTCTCGACCCTCTCAAGCTGTTGTTGCAAAACGTTTCCGAAATGTTCTTTTGCGGTCTCAATTGCTTCTGAATTGACCACTCTGGACTCCTTTCTGAAATAACAGCGGCTCAGATCGCATGGGAAGGATTCCATTGCGAGGGTTAGATGAACCTGACTACTAGTGAACTCTTGGGTTCAGGTTTTGGGAAATCGTGTGTAAGTTCCTATGTGCCATCGCTCGCTCAATGCGCGGAAAAGGCATCCCCCTGAACCAGTCGATTATGGGTTGAAATGACTATATCCGGTATCGTTGAATCACTGCTATCTGTGGGGATTATCTGGGGATCGGGGGGGATGACTGGGCGAATAATGTGACGGTCTTGCAACTGTTCCCGTACATCCATCATCCAGCCAAACCCTCTGAAGATATAGGTGAGCAGCGTTCGATCCAACTCGTGGATACCCAACGCCTCTTGAACCGCCCAGCCACCAAAATCTGTGTTTGGAGTCAAACGAAGCGGCGGATCCTGTTCTCGTCCCGGCTTAATTACGCCTTCAACAAACGCTATTTGGTAGATACGTTGAATCATACCGAGCCGCTGCTTTTGTTTGTCGTCAAGCGTGAGAGCTCCGCTGTCTATTGCTTGCAGGACAGGTTCGATGTAAATTGCGGGTCTCGGATCTTGCTGGATTTCGTCGACTCTGCCAGCGGCAGCGATTTCTGGGTGACCAAACGTCGGTATCCCACCACCTAGCACTTCGTTCCGGATGGCTTCCTCACGTTTTTCCGGGGCGAGTTGCTCAAGTGCATTGATAAAGTGCGTCATATCGTGAATCGCGCCGAAATGGCGATCGCCGTCAAGGTTCATGTGAGCGGCGGTCAAGAAGTCAGAAACAGAAGGAGTATGTAGCGTTGTCATATATCGAGCAACCATGTTGGATCCTGCCGATCCGTGATGGGTTTGTATGATTCCCATCCGTTCCATGGCTTTACTCTCTACTTCATTGGCACGGTGCCCGAGCAGAAGACTATAACAGGTCTGGAACGCTGTTTTACCCGCACTTGCTTCGTCGGTGATAAGCGCATCTGTTTGATGAACGAGTTGTTCGGAAGTTAAATTGGGGTTCCTGTCCAATAAGCCACGCATATAAGCGGACATCGCACCCACGGCTACGTTTTCCATGTGTGTGCCAATCATTTGAAGTAGAAGGCGGCCCTCACGCCTTTCGTCGTTCAATCCCCGCTCTGGAATGCGGTTTTTCGCTCGGTTTGCTTTTCTCAGCGTCGAAAAATGCTGAATGGCGAGTTCCGGTCCCAACTCTGGGAATATCTGAATAAAGTTGGCAATCTGCTCAATTAATGTCCGGCAGCCCGAAATATCTTCCCTGATCCCCCTTCTGACTTGGTAAAACTTGCGATTAATCAGTTCCCTGAGCACTCCCTCTTCATCGAAGCCGTTCTGGTCCTTTCCGGGTCTTCTTCCGAACAAGCCAACAAAGATCACATACGCGGGTGCGGGGCCGCTGGCAACAATTTCACTTTCTTGAATTACGCCGCGGATACCAAAACTTCGGATATCCAGTGTTATATCTGCACCATCACAATCAACTCTTGCGCGATGTAAAACCGGATTTGCGAAGACCTTCGTCGACTGAGGCATTGTGCTAAACGCTTTGAGGACATTTGCGATGTCCTGTTCAGCTAATTGCCCTGCGGTTTGCAACGCCTCCGTTACTGGGCTGTAAATTGAAGTTTCAGGGAGTTCTGAAAACATCTGTCGCATGGCTGCTATCTTCTGTGCCATTAAGATCTCCTTCGTTGAGGGCTTATCAGAAGTGGGAGTGTGGGGTGCTGTGGCAGGAGTGACGCTTCGCTCGAGTTGCCTACTTGAATAATATACAGCGTTGGGATTCTATTTTTGTATGTCTCTGGGGCATTCATTTCTATAGTGAAGGAAAGATTTCCTTGATGCTTAACTAGCAAATACTGTATCTGACTACAGATCATCGCAATTACGACTCGTAGGGAGAAAGGGACTTGGCCAAAAAATGAGGAAGGCATCGACAATTTATAATTCTCAAACCGCTTGATTGGACAAAGCCAAGAGGCGTATTTGCGGCATACCTATTATCTCAAGTGGCAAGGACAGCTAATCGTTCGTTCAATCTATGCTATTGTAGCAAAGGCATCCCTATAAAGTCAAGATAAAACAAGGAAACAGTATTAGTAGATTGGGAGATGGATTATTCTAAGATTTATCAGATGGAAAAGGAGAATGCTGCCGCCGATGTTACACTGTTGTGCTAAAGACGGTTCAGCAACTTAAACCTCCATCACGGGTACTGGAAAAAAGGGGCGAAAGACAGTATACTTTAGTTACCTTTCTATTGGGTGGTTGCGCGAATGGTTAAACAATATTTGTTTGTTGATGAATTGGCTTTCATCTCAGATCGATTGCGTGTTGTTTTTAGTGACTGTGCAGAGAATGTGGCGTCCAAAGTTTCTTTTCGGGCTGTCCAACAATTTCGGCAGCAGCTCTGCACATGGGAGAACGGTTTCATCAAACCGCCTATGCCGTTGCTCGCTGATTGTGACTTGGAGATGTTAAGCGATTTCTATCGACGCAGGTTAGATTTCTCTGTCTTTCAAGGGTTTGATATGGCCGATCAGGAACTGATTCAGGTCGAGATTGCTGCGTACGCTGCCCGTGAAGTACTCGACGCCTTCATCGGCTATCGGTTACGAAATTGGGCATCAATCGGTCTACAGTCTCCCAAATGGGAGTTTTACCAAAGCCTCGTTCAAGATTACTACAAGCAGACGATTTCTCAGGATAGACGTGAACAGATTGAAGATGTTAAAGATATACTCACCCGGACAACCGCTTGGACGCCAACAGAGATTCATGCCAGATGTGTTGGAGAACTGTTCTTTGAGGTGGATGAGATTCGGCTAATGTCTACGGTTCGGTTAGATAAGTATCTGGAAGGGATTTGCCAACGGAGGGGTGAACGGAGGGATCAGGGTGGAAGGAGACATCGACTATTAAATATGCCTGATGCACTGCAAGATAGTTTTCAGTTCTTTGGCTTAACCTATCCGACTGATCTGAATGCGTTGAGGGAACGCTATCGTCAGCTTGCGTTAAGCTATCATCCGGATAAAGGTGGGAGCCTTGAGCTAATGCAGCGGCTTAACACTGCGTATCGACAGATTTCAGATTATTTGCGTCAGGTGGAGATGGGCTAGATCTCATGAGTATCAACCAAATATTGCCTCCACGCCCATTTGGAAATCTATAAGTGTTTCGCTACGGACGGTTTCGCCGAGACCATAGAGACCTGCTCGCTCGGATTTCTTCGCTGATAGGCGCAAGACTTCAACCGAGCGGGTTTCCCGACTGACCAGCCAACACTCTTTGACACCGATCCGTTGGTAATCTGTCAATTTTCCGGTTAGCACCTTTTTTGTGTCCGAGGGTGAAAGCACTTCGACGACCAAATCCGGGGTAATCTCAAGAAGTTGCAGTCCTTCAAGGTCATCAAGACTGGTACCGGGCAGTTTGTCTTTATGGATAAACAACACATCAGGTTGGCGCGTCCGTAACGGGTCACGTTGGAGGATAATATCAACCGGTGCGAAAAGAACTACGCCCAATTCTTTTGCCCTTACATACTGGTTTAGTGAGGTAAAAACATTCGCACCTATTATTTGATGGGCGGGTATTGGAGCCGGGGAAGGCATCATTTCTCCATCAATGATTTCATACGGATGATTGAGTTCGGGCATCAGCAGATAGTCCGCAAGGGTAATTTTCTTTTCTTTTAGTTCTTCCCAAGTAGTCGGTGTTGCTTGCATCGGTTTTCCTCCAATGAGAGGACCAGCAGTCATAGTTGAGTCACCTTGCTCGTTCACCTTGATAGATCAATCCATATTTGTCCGATTCAAATGGAGAATCTCACGGCAAATTTGTTGCTCCCATCAGGTATCGATCTGCTTCACGGGCGGCACCGCGTCCCTCTTTGAACGCCCAGACGACTAGACTCTGCCCACGCCGCATGTCGCCAGCGGCAAATACACCGGGGATACTGGTCGCGTATTTTTCCTCTTCCGCTTTGACGTTAGACCGTTCATCGCGTTCGACGTTGAGCTCCTCCAAAATAGTGTCTTCGGGACCGAGGAATCCCATGGCTAACAGCACTAAATCAGCGGGCCAGACCTTCTCGGTTCCTTCGATCGGCTTGGGAAAAGGACGGCCGTCGTTCCCCGGAACCCATTCAACCTCGGCGGTATGAAGTTCTTTTACATGCCCCTTTTCGTCGCTGACGAACTTCATGGTGTTGATGAGGTAGATGCGCGGATCA
The DNA here is from genome assembly GCA_022826645.1 of Candidatus Poribacteria bacterium. GTDB lineage: Bacteria > Poribacteria > WGA-4E > WGA-4E > PCPOR2b > PCPOR2b. The sequence continues at coordinate 108,310 of JAJDUM010000112.1, read as the reverse complement.
GCGCCAAATTTGGCATCGGCTTCTTCCTGCCCATAGTCGAGTTCGTAAACGCGCGGATACTCGGGCCATGGGTTATTGGGTGCGCGTTCATCAGGTGGACGTTCGAGGATTTCAAACTGCGTGAGACTTTTGCACCCGTGGCGCATGGAGGTTCCCACACAGTCGGTGCCCGTATCGCCGCCACCGATGACGATAACGTGTTTGTCTTTGGCGGAGATATAGTTTCCATCCTCGTGATTAGAATCGAGGAGACTCTTGGTATTCGCGTGCAGGAATGGTACGGCAAAATGGATGCCTTCGAGATCTCTACCTTCGACAGGGAGATCCCGAGGCTTGGTGGCACCGCCACAGAGGACGACTGCATCGAACGTATCAACTAGTTCTTGTGCCGAGATATCTTTACCGATTTCGGTGTTGGTGGTGAAGGTAACCCCTTCCGCTTCCATCAGATCGATTCGGCGTTGGACGACTCTTTTTTTATCCAATTTCATGTTTGGGATGCCATACATCAATAACCCGCCGACACGATCCGCACGCTCGTAGACCGTGACCAAATGCCCTGCCCTGTTAAGCTGTGCAGCGCACGAGAGGCCCGCGGGACCAGATCCCACGACCGCAACACTTTTACCGGTACGCTTAGCGGGCGGTTCAGGAACGACCCAACCTTCCTCCCAGCCTTTATCAATGATAGAAACCTCAATATTTTTGATTGTGACGGGTGGTTCAATCATGCCCAGAACGCAGGCACCCTCGCAAGGTGCCGGACATACCCGACCGGTGAACTCAGGGAAGTTATTGGTTTTATGTAGCCGCTCTAACGCCTCTTTCCATAGACCACGATAGATGAGGTCATTCCACTCAGGGATCAGGTTGTTGATTGGACATCCCGATGCAGCGGGACTAGTTTCCGGCAGTCGCATCCCCGTATGACAGAACGGGATGCCACAATCCATGCAACGTGCCCCTTGCGTCTGAAGTTTTTCTACAGTAAAATGTTCGTGAAATTCGTTCCAGTCTTTGATACGCTCTAATGGTGAACGATCGGGCGGAAGTTCTCTGTCATACTCCATAAATCCGGTTGGTTTTGCCATGCTATCTCCTCAATTGTCGCTTTCTAATCCTTCTGCTGGCGTTTCTTGAATATGTTGAGGATCCGTTTGCTGCTTTGCTTTTTGATGAGCAACCGAGTATGTATAGGACTTACGCAGCCAAACGGCTAAAGTCCTGTAGTTCGGGGATTCATCGCCGCTGGACACCGTTCCCAACGCCCGATGAATCCCCGACTTATCGGGACAGGCGGGCAACTACAATCGAAGTGCGTAAGTCCTGCTGTATTAAAACGTAAGGTATCGGACGTTAGCGATGTGCCTCGACATAATCTCTTAGTACCGCATTGATGCGAGCGTGATAATCGACTCCTTGTGTTTTGAACCACGCTGTAATATCTTCGTCCACAAGGATGGTTTCCTGATTAAGCCCAAGCGATTGTGCCATGATACGGTTGCGATATTCTATGAACTCTTTTTTTTCTTGAGGCGTCAATTCGTTAATTGGCTTTCCTTTGAAAGACAGTGTTGCATTTTCCCAGAAGTCAGCGTCTAGCTCAGGGATGTCTTTCGTATTAATCTCCTCGTCAGGAATTGATGCAATTTCACGTAGCCGTTCTTGCGAGATGGTCATAATATGCTGTCCTTTCTCTCCGTGTCGCTTTTCGGGCAGATATGATGCGTGTTCGACCATTTCGGTCTGTGTGAACAACCGTGACTAGGACGAAATTGCCAATATCACCAACCGAGATTTCCCTCAACTCACCATAATTGTTTCGACCATCAATGCGAGTCCACACAGAGCGATCAAAAATGGCTTTGGCTTCCTCGAAGCGAATCTTATGATTCCTGAAATTCTCTTGGTTCTTCTTTTCGTCCCATTCAAACTGGTCGGAAGATCTCATTTTAAGCTGCTGCCTCAGCGGCAACACCGCGCCGAAACGCTTCTAGCCAAGCGTCATCTCCCTCAAACCCTTCTGATTCTGCCTCTTCAAGTGCATTAAGAATTCTTTTGTAATCTTGCGGCATGACCTTGACGAATTGGGGGATCGTATTTTCCCAGTCCTCCAAAATTTGCAGCGCAAGTTCGCTTCCGGTATACTCGGTATGCTTCTGAATCATCCCCTTAACCTCCATGATCTCCACCGGATCCTCCAAGCGTTCAAGGTCGCATTGTTCTTGATTACAGTGAATATGAAAATCGCCATCGCGGTCAAGTACATAGGCAATTCCACCGGACATCCCACCCGCGAAGTTTCGTCCCGTTTTACCGAGAACAACGACCCTGCCGCCTGTCATATATTCACAGCCATGGTCACCGACGGCCTCGACGACCGCACGGACCCCGCTGTTCCGGACACAGAACCGTTCGCCCGCCATTCCACGGATATAGGCTTCACCATTGGTTGCCCCATAAAAAGCGACGTTGCCAATAATGATGTTCTCTTCAGACTTGAATATAGATTCTTTGGGTGGATAAACAATTAGTTTGCTGCCGCAGAGTCCTTTGCCGAAGTAGTCATTCGCATCACCTTCAAGGCGGAACGTGACACCTGGCGGCGTAAACGCACCAAAGGATTGCCCCGCCGACCCTTCAAAATGAATATCGATGGTATCTTCAGGCAGTCCCTCGGGTCCATTTCGACGGGTCAGTTCGCTGCCCATGATTGTACCGACAACTCGATTGGTATTCTTGATCGGAAAAGACCCTGTAACTTTTGTCCCGTCCTGTAAGGCAGGTTCACAAAAGTCTAACAGAACTTCGTTGTCCAGAGCTTTGTCCAAACCGTGGTCTTGGTCAATTTGACAGTAGCGACCAATCTCCTGTCCCACTTGAGGTTGGTAGAGAATCGGCGACAGATCAATCCCCTTTGCTTTCCAGTGTTCAACCGCCTTTTGCGGTTCAAGTAGGTCGGTGCGACCGATTAGTTCGTTAACCGTGCGAATTCCCAGCTGCGCCATGATTTCACGCATATCCTGTGCGATGAAATGCATGAAATTCACGACATGGGAAGGGTCACCCATAAATTTCTTGCGCAGCTCTGGATTTTGCGTTGCTACACCCACCGGACAGGTATCCAAATGGCAGACACGCATCATAATACAGCCGAGCGTTACCAGTGCTGTGGTCGCAAAACCGAACTCTTCGGCCCCCAGCAGCGCGGCGACAATAACATCTCGGCCAGTTTTAAGTTGGCCGTCCGTTTCCACGATAATACGAGAACGCAAATTGTTCAGCACAAGGGTCTGATGGGTCTCTGCCACTCCAAGTTCCCAAGGCAGACCAGCGTGCTTGATGCTGGTCTGTGGCGAAGCACCGGTGCCGCCATCCAATCCGCTGATTAACACGACATCTGCGTGTCCTTTTGCCACACCGGCGGCGATAGTACCGACACCAACTTCGGATACCAACTTAACGTTAATCCGTGCGTGGTGGTTCGAGTTTTTCAGATCGTGGATGAGTTGGGCGAGATCTTCAATGGAATAGATGTCGTGGTGCGGTGGTGGTGAAATCAGTTCAACTCCCGGTGTCGAGTGACGCACCGTAGCGATCCACGGATAGACTTTCCTGCCGGGCAGCTCACCGCCTTCACCGGGCTTGGCACCTTGCGCCATTTTGATTTGAAGTTCCTGCGCATTCACTAAGTAGTTACTGGTGACGCCGAATCTGCCGGAGGCGACCTGTTTAATAGCACTATTCTTGGAATCGCCGTTGGGTTCGAGGAAATACCGCGCCGGATCCTCGCCCCCCTCACCGGTATTGCTCTTTCCACCGATACGGTTCATTGCGATTGCTAACGCTTCGTGTGCTTCCTTGCTAATGGAGCCGTAAGACATGGCACCGCTTTTGAAACGTTTGCAGATTGCCTCAACCGATTCTACTTCGTCAATCGGGATCGGTTCGTTGGGAAACTTCATGTCCAGGAGTCCGCGTAGCGTCGCCATGTTCCGAGAATAGTCATTAATCAGCTTTGCGTAGTCCTTATAAACCTCGTAGTTGTTGGTTCGGGCAGCCAGCTGCAGCTTATGAACCGTGGCTGGATTGAACAGGTGATATTCACCATCTTGTCGCCATTGGAAATGTCCGCCGGCATCGAGGGTACGGTTATCAACAGGAATTTCTGGGAAAGCTGCGCGATGGCGCATCAGAGCTTCGTGAGCGATAACATCAAGTCCAATTCCTTCCACGCGAGTCTCTGTCCAAGTGAAGTACCGGTCAACAACCTCTTGTTTGATGCCGATAGCCTCAAAGATTTGCGCGCCTCGGTATGACTTAATGGTTGAAATCCCCATTTTTGCCATGACCTTAACCACACCTTTGGTCGCTGATTTGATAAATCCCTTGACTGCATCTTGATACTCAATATCCGTCAGTTGCCCTTCGGCGATCATGTCCGCAAGGCTTTCAAACGCCATGTAAGGATTAACTGCTTGGACGCCGTAACCGGTCAGTAGGCAGAAGTGATGCACCTCGCGGGGTTCACCCGATTCAAGCGCAATGCCGACTTTCGTGCGTGTGCCACACCGGATTAGATGATGGTGGAGACCCGCAACAGCCAGCAGCGCGGGGATAGGTGCAGATTTTTCATTAACGCCGCGGTCAGACAAGATGATAATAGTATGCCCATCTTCAATCGCGCGATCGGCAGCTTTAAAGAGTTCCTCCATCGCTGTTTCAAGCCCGCGTTCTCCATTGGCGACGTTGAACAGGATTGTCAGGGTAGTAGATTTGATCCCGGGCAGATTGACCCGGCGCAACTGCTCTAACTCCTCATCTGAAATAACTGGCGTGTCAAGGTGAATCTGACGGCAGCTCTCTGGCTCTGGCACGAGCAGATTGCGTTCAGGACCTATCGTTGTTTCGGACGAAGTGATAATCTCTTCCTTGAGCGGATCCAGCGGGGGATTGGTGACTTGTGCGAATAGCTGTTTGAAGTAGTTGTAAAGCAGCTGCGGACGATTAGAAAGTACTGCCAAAGAGGCGTCATTCCCCATTGAACCGACGGGATCACGACCGATTTTCGACATAGGTCCAAGGAAGATACGCTGATCCTCAAATGTATATCCAAATGCCTGTTGGCGTTGCAGTATTTTCTCGTGGTCCTTCTCAGGTGCTTTCGGTTCAACCGTCGGTAGGTCTTTCAGCGAAGTGAGATGTTCGTTTAGCCACTGACCATACGGGTGTTCAACGGCAATTTCATCCTTAGCTTCATCATCACTGATGATGCGTCCTTCCTCCGTATCAATCAGAAGGATCCGACCTGGTTGGAGGCGCCCTTTATAGGCAACTCGTTCAGCGGGTATATCTAGCACTCCGGTTTCCGAAGCCAACACGAGCATGTCATCTGTTGTGATGTAGTAACGGGAAGGGCGGAAACCGTTTCGGTCTAGGGAAGCACCGACAACCGTGCCATCGGTAAAAGCGATGGATGCAGGACCATCCCATGGCTCCATTAAACAGCTGTGGTATTCATAAAATGCGCGCTTCTCAGGACTCATGGTCTCGTGGTTTTCCCACGGCTCTGGAATCATCATCATCACGGAGTGGGGTAATGATCTACCAGAGAGTGCGAGAAACTCCAGACAGTTATCGAAGATGGCGGTATCACTTCCGTCCTCGTCAAGGATGGGGAAAAGTTTCGGTAGGTCATCACCGAACAGCTCGGATGCTAACATCGCCTGACGGGTTTTCATCCAGTTCTGGTTCCCGCGCACGGTATTGATTTCGCCGTTATGGATCATGTATCGGTATGGGTGAGACCGTGCCCAGCTTGGGAAAGTGTTCGTCGAAAATCGGGAATGGAGCAGGACAATCGATGCGTCCATCCGAGAATCTTTCAGTTCGGGGTAGAACTCGGGGACCTGCATCGGTGTGAGCATCCCCTTATAGACGATAGTCCGGTTAGATAGGCTCGGAATGTAGAAGTCCTCATCCATCCCGCCGTATCGGATAATATTGGAGGCACGCTTCCGAATTACATACAACTTACGCTCAAAGGCGAGGTCATCTTCGATATTGGGATTTCTACCGATAAAAATCTGCCATACCGCAGGCTCGGAGGAGCGGGAGATCGGTCCCAGATAGGAATTGTCGGTGGGAACTTCGCGCCAGCCTAAAACTGCCTGGCCTTCTTCAGTAACGATTTCTTCTAATTTCTGCTTGCAGCGTTGAAGGAGTTCACCGTTCTCGGTCTTGGTGAAAAACACCATGCCAATGCCGTAGTGTTTTGGATCCGGCAGATCAATTCCTACATCTTTGCAGGCGTGCTGAAGGAAGTTGTGCGGGACTTGCATCAGGATCCCGGCTCCGTCGCCGGTATTTTCTTCGGCACCGCGAGCACCCCGATGGTCAAGGCAAACCAGCGCATCCAGTGCTTGACGTACGAGCGTATTCGATTTTTTACCATTGATGTTGACGACAAAACCGATACCACAGGCATCATGTTCGTAGGCGGGGTTATAAAGTCCTTGCTTTTTCGGAATACCAATCTTTCCTTTCATGTCAGCCTTTCCTATTCTACTTCGTTCCGAGAATCCGTATCTCTTTGTTACTCTTGCTGCGATTCTTGTTTACTTTATCGTTGATCTTCTTTTACTTTAAGATAGTGTCCTGACTATATATCCCTGGATCGATGAAAACACTTTTTCAGAGTGGATCGGCAGACATAGGAGAATGTCCTTCCAATCGTGCGAGACCTAATGATTACTTGCTGAAACATTTCGATGAGATGAAGGTTCAGGAAGGAAAATCATTTAGTGGGAATCTGTTACCCTTACTTCGAGGACACTACATTCGTTGAAAATTATGGCAGATAGACTTGTTATAATACATCACATAAGTGTTCATGTCAAGTAAATTTCCTTAACACCAGTCCAAACAATTATGGTTGACAATCCCACCTCAAATTTGCATAATGAGAACCTTAAAACATGATGATAGAGGGAGAAGATAATGATTAACCTGAGTGTGAACGTCAATAAGGTTGCAACGCTAAGAAATTCCAGAGGCGAAGATGTTCCGAATGTCATTCAAGCGGTACGGACCTGCATCAATTCCGGTGCACAGGGGATCACGGTGCACCCGCGGGAAGATCAACGACACATCAAGCCTCACGATGTCTACGAAATTGCTGAGATGGTTACAGTCGAATATAACATTGAGGGCGATCCCCGACCTGATCTGTTGGATATGGTGATGGAGGTGCAGCCGGACCAATGCACACTTGTTCCCGTCACGCCGGGTGAGGTGACAAGCGACCATGGTTGGGATCTGACGGCAGAAGGTGAGGGGCTCAAACCGGTTATTCAACGGCTCAAAGATGCTGGCATCCGTGTAAGCCTATTTAGCGGCACAAACCTGCATCAAGTCGAATTAGCAAAGGAAGTGGGCGCGGATCGGGTTGAATTCTATACTGCACCTTATGCGTGGGCAAAAACGGAGCAGGAGATCGCACACGAATTTGGTTTGCTCGTTAAAGCTGCTGAAAAGGCGGTCAACTTAGATCTCGGCATCAATGCCGGGCATGATCTCAATTTGGAAAATCTGCCGCGTATGAGAAATCTCCGTGGTTTACTTGAGGTTTCGATTGGCCATCACCTGATGGCACACGCTCTTTATGTCGGGCTTGAGCAATCGGTGAAGGATTACCGAGCTGCACTGGGGCAAGATGTGGCGTGACCATTTTTTATCAAAATTTTCCGTTCTAAAACCCCGTCTTTTAAGGCGGGGATACAGAAGGGCAAGCCTCGTTAGTTAGTTAAAAAAGGTTGAAATTGTAGGCGAAACATGCTATACTTCTGTTGGCTTTCGTGAGGGGCTGCGACGCCACCGCTTGGTGGTGCCTCTCACCCCCAATCGCATGGGTATACAAACCAGAAAGCCGAATCCCTTTGATGAAAACCTACAAGTTCAAGTTGTATTCTAATCACGGCAATCGTGAATTGCACAAGACCATAGATGGACACGCTTGGGTGTGGAATCATCCCGATTCATCGGGACGTCGTTACTATGCGATCTATGGCAAGCATATCAGCAAGTTTCGGTTGATCAATCATATCTCTAAACTGAAGCGATTGCCTCGTTTTGCCCATTGGAATCAGTTACCGAGTCAAGCGATACAGGATGTTGTAGTACGAGTTGACAAAGGCTACAAAGCGATGTTTGAAGCGCGGGAGCAAGGTAAAGCATGGGGGCGTCCCCGTTTCAAGCCACGTCGTAAGTATAAATCCTTTACCCTACTTCAAGCCGGGTGGACACTGCTACCCGGTAATCGCATCAAAATAGGAAAGCGTATCTACTCCTATTTCAAGTCCCGTGATGTGTTTGGCAAGCCCAAGCGTTGCACGATCAAACGGGACGCTCTTGGTGATGTCTATATCACAATCTTAACTGACTATGTAGAACCTGACTTGAATCGGCTCACGACGGGTAAAATCGCGGGGTTTGATTTCGGTCTAAAGCGGTATCTCACCGGTCATAACGGACACGATATAGAATCGCCCCTGTTTTTCAAACGCAGCCTCAACGCAATCAAACGAGCGAGTCGTAGTCACTCCCGAAAACGGAAAGGTTCAAAGAATTGGCAACGGGCACGGCTGGACTTGGCGCGGAGACACCGCAAGGTAGCGAACCAACGTGAGGACTTCCACTGGCAACTTGCACACCTGCTCACCGATGCATACGATGAGATACGCCTTGAGGATTTGAACCTACAGGGCATGAAAGCCTTGTGGGGACGCAAGGTTAGCGATTTCGGCTTTGCTGATTTCGTTGCTAAGTTGAAATACATCGCATCGAAAAAGGGTGTCAAACTCGTTTTCATTGACAAGTGGTATCCCTCCAGTAAGACCTGCTCGGCTTGCGGTGCAGTCAATGAAACGTTGAACCTGCGAGATAGGTCGTGGGAATGTCAAGACTGCGGGACCACCCATGACCGTGACCGTAACGCTGCAATGAATATCTACAGGGTTGGGGCATCAACCCGCGAAGGAGAGGATGTAAGCGGCACTTCGGTGTCCTGTCCTTGTTGATAGCGCAATTACCGTCCCCGAAGGACAAAACAATCTCTGTTCTTTAGGGCGGAGAGTATGTCAATGAATGGCTTTCTGATATTAGGGATAAAGTGACGGTTGCTAGAATCCGAAGTCGCTTGAGGCGAATTGAAGAAACCGAAAATTTAGGTGATTATTGATCAGTAGGTGGGGGTGTGTTTGAATTTCGGTTGCAGTCTGGTGCGGGCTACCGAATCTACTTTGCCAAAATCGGAGATGATGCTATTTTGCTATTGCGAGGAGGTGATAAATCTTCGCAAAGTCGAGACATAGAACGAGCAAAAGCAGACTGGAGAGAACATAATTCAAGGGAGATAGAGAATGAGTAACTATAGAAACTTCAAAGACTATCATATTGAGCAACTACTCGATCCAGAAGACGCAAAGATATATCTTTCTGTTGCACTTGAAGATTACGAGAAAAACGAGGATATAGAAGCATTTTTGCTTGCAGTGAGGGATGTCGCAGAGGCGCAAGGCGGCATGTCTAAATTAGCCGAGCGCGTCAGCTTAACCCGTGAAGGGCTTTATAAAGCCCTTTCGGAAAATGGCAATCCTCAACTAAACACGATGGGTAAAATACTGCATGGATTAGGGTTCAAATTCTCGATTGAAGCACGAGGGAACTGATTGCATTTGAATCCATGTAATCCTTTAATCCGCGATTCAGACAATTAACCAAGTCTTTCGCCCTAGATCAAGGAGAACTCGATGAGAATTTTAGTTATTGGGAGTGGTGCTAGAGAGCACACGTTTGTCTGGAAGATTGTGCAAAGTCCGCTTGTTGAAAAGGTGTACTGTGTGCCGGGGAATCCGGGTATCGCCCAAATCGCTGACTGTCAATCAATTCCCTTAGAGGGCGACTTTTCAGAGCTTGCGGACTTTGCAGAAACGGAAAAGATTGATCTAACGGTAGTTGGTCCCGAAGATCCATTGGCAAAAGGCATTGTGGATGTCTTTCAAACACGGGGACTCCGAGCGTTTGGACCGGACCAGAAAGCCGCGATCCTTGAAGCGAGCAAGGATTTCGCAAAACGCTTGATGGCAGAGAATGGTATCCCTACCGCTGCATATCGCACATTTGAAGATGCGGATGCGGTAATCGCTTATCTTGAAGAGATTAGCGCGCCGGTCTTTGTCAAAGCGGATGGGTTGGCTGCGGGGAAAGGTGTAATTCCGGGACTAACGCTTGATGCTGCTGTTAAAGCAGTTCAGGAAATCATGGTCGATCGGAATTTCGGAAGTGCTGGGGACAAGGTGGTGATCGAAGAGGCTTTATTCGGTGAAGAAGCTTCTTTCACCGTCTTAACGGATGGTACGCACACTCTCCCTTTTGTAAGCTCGCAGGACCACAAAATGTCGCTGGATGGCGATCTTGGAAAAAATACCGGGGGTATGGGGGCGTACTCACCGGCACCGGTGATGACACCTGAACTCAGCGAGCAGGTTATGGATACGATTGTGCGCCCAGCTATCAGCGCAATGGCGTCTGAGGGGCGCACCTTCAAGGGCATTTTGTATGTCGGATTGATGATTACTGACACGGGACCCAAAGTGATCGAGTTTAACTGCCGGCTTGGTGACCCAGAAGCGCAGGTATTGCTAACCCGCATGGAGAGCGACCTCGTGCCGATGCTGGCTGCCTGCATTGATGGAACTTTGGACAGGGTTGAATGCAAGTGGAAGTCCGAAGCCGCAACGTGTGTGGTGATGGCGTCAGGTGGGTATCCTGACCCTTACGAAACGGGCAAATTAATTAGCGGACTAGATCGAGCCAACGCAGTGGAAGGTGTGACGGTCTTTCATGCAGGAACTCAGATGAAAAACGGAGACATCGCCACGGGAGGTGGTCGGGTACTCGGTGTGACCGCGCTCGCTCCTGACATCAGATCTGCGATTGAAGGTGCGTATCGTGGGGTGGCGGAGATCCACTTTGATCGAGCCCACTTTCGGAGTGACATCGGATACCGAGCGTTGGACCGAGCTTCGTAGATGGGCGATCGAGGGGTGAGCAGCCGTGCCAACCTCCGAATTTCAATTCCTTGGTGTTTCTCATATCGTCGTGCTGGTACTGACAATTGTGCTGCCCATTGCACTATCGGTGCTGGTGAGAAAAGTGGATTCATCGGTAGTGACGAATGTGGTTTGCTACCTTTTGAGCGCGATATTAATCGTCAATGAAGTTGGACATTGGATTTATCGTGCGGCAACGGTGCAATCGCTCGGTGTGTTTCTGCAAAGCTATCTGCCTCTCCACATCTGTGGCGTTGTAGTCTTTATCGTGGCGTTTGCATTATTACGTCGGAATCAGACCCTTTATGAAGTCAGTTATTTCTGGGGGATCGTCGGCGCATTAAATGCTATTATCACGCCTCAACTTTGGGTTGATTTTCCGAACTACCGTTTTTTCCAGTATTTTATTGCGCATGATGGCATTGTTGTCAGTGTACTGTTTGCGACGTGGGGACTGAGAATGCGCCCCACTTTCAAGGGGCTATTGCGTTCGTTCCTGCTTGTCAACCTCTATGTGGTGGTTATCGCGGGCGTCAACTTATTGTTGACATCTAACTACATGTTCATTTGTGAGCCACCGCATACGAAGTCTCCCTTCTTCTTTGCGCCTTGGCCTTGGTATATACCCATTTTAGACGGTGTGGCTTTTGTCTTTTTCTGCGTCGTCTACTCTCCCTTCCTAATTGGCGATTGGCTGAAATCCCTTTTTCCGAGAAAAACAACCACATATAACATATAAAAGGAACTAACGGATGACACAGATGGAGAAAAACAATCCGGACAATGCTTCAGGCGGTCCCCAAATCTTCGGCTGGTGCATGTATGACTGGGCAAATTCCGCCTATGTGACCACAGTGGTGGCGGGGGTATTGCCGATCTATTTCGCCACGGGGATTGTGGGCAAAGCGGGTGTCCAGATCGGGAATACCGTTGTCAGCGCAGACGCGCTCTGGGGTTATCTGATCAGTGCCTCGGCGATGTTCGTGTTTCTGTTTGCCCCGGTTCTCGGTGCCATATCGGATTTCTCTTCATCTAAGAAAAAGTTCCTGATCACATTTGCTTACATGGGCAGCATCAGCGCAACGCTCCTCTATTTTTGCCATTCTGGAGATGTATGGCGAACCGCTATCCTATTTCTGATCGCACAGATTGGATATGTGGCGGCGAATGTCTTTTATGATGCCTTTCTGCCCCAAATTGCCTCTGAAGATAAAATGGACTGGGTCTCCAGCAAAGGGTTTTCCTATGGCTACATTGGTGGTGGATTGCAATTTGCCATTACGTTAGGATTGGTCGCCGGCGGCGGAAGCATCGGGATTGGTCAAGGGCTCGCAGCCCGCATTGGACTAGGAATGGCAGGTTTATGGTGGGCGAGTTTTACACTTTTTACGCTCAAAAAACTGAAAGAGGCGGGGGCGATAGAGGCGATGCCAGAAAAGTACCAATCACGTCCGAAGATTGTCGCCTATACCGCTATTGGGATAACGCGAACTCTCGCAACCATTAGAAAGGTTCGACGCTTCAAGCACCTACTGCTATTTTTAATCGCTTTCATGATCTATAACGATGGTGTTCAGACCGTTATCAGTATGGCAACGATTTATGGGACTGAAGAATTGAAATTTTCTGCGACGGTCTTGATGGTTACGTTGCTGATGATTCAGATTATCGCTGCCGGCGGTGCCTTACTATTCGGCAGGATCGCCGGTAAGATCGGGGCGAAACGGGCTTTGATGTTAGCGTTACTCCTCTGGAGCGGGGTTGTCACCTACGCCTATTTTCTACATACCGTTACGGAATTTTTCATCTTGGGTGTCGTTGTGGGGATTGTGCTCGGTGGCTCGCAGGCACTCAGCCGTTCTTTTTACGGGGCGATGATTCCCAAAGAAGCCTCTGCTGAGTTTTACGGGTTCTATTCCGTTTTTAGCAAGTTCTCAGCGATTTGGGGTCCCTTGGTGTTTGCCATCATACGGCAAATTACCGGAACGCCACGATTAGCCATCATTTCATTGATTGTTTTCTTTATTGTGGGGTTGATTCTGCTCGCGTTTGTGGATGAAGAGAAAGCCAAGGAAGCCAAACGCTCCGGGGCGTTCTAGACGCTTATTAATCTCCTGTTGGATAAATTCAATTAGCTTTATCTCTCTTTACATTTTTCAATTGATTCAAGCCGAAGTCTTTAGGCTTTGATCTGATAATTCTCGTGCACAAGTAATGGTAAAAAAGTATAATAAGAACACTCACTGTGGGATACACAGAGAGGTAAAAGTCCCGATTTATCGGGAAAGATAGCATCCCGATCCAATCGGAAGTCAGTCTATCATAAGAATCTCAATGTTTTAACATTAGGAGTGGTCAAAGGAGGCTAACGTTAGCACTTTAGTTAATCGGGGGACGGGAATCGAAATTTCATCCTACGGTTAGCTGGTTGTGCGTGTCATGGCAAATTATCAAATTACGGAAGGAAATTTAATACCCGCATGAACTACATAAGGAAAATCACGACATTAACTGTTTTTGTGCTTCTCGTTGCAGGACTTTCTGCCTGTGATGAATTGACTTCGATCCTCTCTGATAGAGAGATACCAGGGCGGATTCCCGACGAGATTCTCATCGGGATCGTTTTGCCCTTTTCCGGAAAGTACGTGGAGGGGCCGGACGATCCAACTATACAACGCTACCTCAACGGATTTTTGATGGCGCGCGACGAAATCAACGCGACACAACTTGCGCCGCCCCGTCTTCGATTCATCGTTGAGGACGACCAAAGCACGATAGAAGGAGCCCTTTCAGCCTACAACAAGTTAATTCATGAAGATAGGGTTGTGGCTATTCTGGGGCCCGCCAGTTCGACCCAAGTGGAAATGGCGTTCCCCGTAGCCGAAACAAACCGACTGGTGGCAATAGGTCCATCGTCCGCGGCGCAGGGACTGAGCGCGATAGGGGATTATGTTTTCCGCGTTAACCAGCCGGTAGACAAGATAATCCCCCGCGGCGTCAGGCTCACCCATGAACGGTTGAGGTATCAGCGCGTTGCCAAACTTGTCACGAGCGATGATGTTTACTCAACGAGTGCTGACTCACTCTTTGCCGAATCGCTTGATGCAATCGGTGTCGAGGTCTTGAGCACGGAAACGTCCCTGCTCCGCGCCGGCGATTACACTGAGCAGCTCACACGCATCAAAGCGTTAAACCCCGATGCTATCTTCGTCTCGGCACAACCGTTGGATATGCCGGACATTATGATTCAAGCACGTCAGATCGGCATCGGCACAGACATTCCCATAATTGCACCATTGCTCAGCTCCACAGAGGTGCAGGAGGCGGGCGATGCCGCCGAAGGCACAATTACGTTTACCTCATGGTCAATTGAGGCGGAGATACCCAAGAACAAGGCGTTTGTCCGCAACTTCCGTGCAAAATATGAATCCGAGCCGAACCTGTTCAGTGCTTTGGCTTATACTTCGGTCTACCTCTTGAGTCATGCAATCTCCAATGCTGGGTCGATTGAATCGGACGCTATCCGTGATGCGCTCGCTGAGACGGAGAATTTTGATACCGTGTTGGGTAGCTTCTCCTTCGATGCGGTGGGCGATCCGGTGTATGATCCGATTATGTTGATTGTGCGAGATGGTGAGTTTGAGACATTTGAATAGGTGACGTTTCCCCGCGTGGTCGAGCAGAGAGATTGGTTACGGCGCAGCACCCAACGGATTGGGGACACAACACCTACGAATTGAGCCGTTGGAGCGGGGTTGTCACCTATGTCTATTTTCTACACACCGTTACGGAATTTTTCATCTTGGGTGTCGTTGTGGGGATTGTGCTGGGCGGTTCTCAGGCACTCAGCCGTTCTTTTTACGGGGCGATGATTCCCAAAGAAGCCTCTGCTGAGTTTTACGGGTTCTATTCCGTTTTTAGCAAGTTCTCAGCGATTTGGGGTCCCTTGGTGTTTGCCATCATACGCCAAATTACTGGAACGCCACGATTAGCTATCATTTCGCTAATGGTTTTCTTTATTGTAGGTCTGATTCTGCTCGCCTTTGTAGATGAGGAGAAAGCCAAGGAAGCCAAACGCTCCAGGGCGTTCTAGGTACATTGACCCAAGTTGCTAGTTGATAAACTCTGTGCCAGAAACTGACAAAACAGCATCGTGATTGGGAACAGGTGAACCCTAGCTCTCCCAACCACCGCTGACAGGAGGATAATATGGACGCAGATATTCAACGCGAAATTAGAAATAAAATCCGTGAAATAGAGGAAAAATCAGCTGATGGCAACTACATATACCGAGGTGAGCCTGAATGCTATGAAAAAACCTCCTCAACCCTCTATCGCGAGTGGCAAACATCATTGGATTCAGGAAGACTCACTATGGAGGATGTCCAAAAATACGTTCTGACATCCGTGAGGCAATATCCTAATGAGAAGAACAAGCAAGATTTTGACCTCTTGTGTGAACTTCAACACTACGGTGGTGAAACTAACCTAATAGACTTTACGACTGATTACTATACAGCCATCTTCTTTGCCTGCAACGGATTTTATGACAAGCCCGGTAGAGTTCTATTATTAGAACAAACCGAAAAGACGATCGAAAAATACCAAATCAAAAAACCTAATCAGCCACAAAATCGCGTTAAAGCTCAGAGTAGTATATTTGCCCAACCTCCCAACGGCTTTATTGATTCCGGCGATGTAATTCCCATTTGTATCCCGAAGCACCTAAAACAGTGGTTATTAATTATCTCGAAAAGGTTGGGTAAATCTGTCCAAACTATTTACAACGACTTGCACGGATATATTAGACATAAGCATTTGCCCGACAAACGGAAAGCGATGGAGCTATTGTGGGTAGAAGAGTACTTTATGGAACAACCTCCAGACGAAAGTATAACTCCCGAAGTTCGACGAAATCAGGTAAAAGGTGCGATTAAGGCACTTACTGAAATAATACAATATTCACCATATGAAGCTAGTAACTACGTGAAGCAAGGTGAGTATTACTTTATGATACACAAGTTTGATGATGCCATTGATGCAGCTAACAAAGCCATAATGCTTGATCCGAATAATCGCGAAGCCCATGACCTTTATAATCGTGTGCAGCAAGCACTAGAAGGATTACATACAAAGGCTTAATGTCCGGTAACCTTAATTATCAAACATTTCCAATCGAAGTCGAACTGAATCTCCTACGAAATGGGTAATCAATATGCAAAACAATCGCAACACACCGGAACATCGACAGTGGAGACGAGAGGTCTTACGGCGTGATGGAGGTGCTTGTCGTGTATGTGAGGAGCATGGTAATTCCCATGTACACCACATTAAACCGTTAGAAAAATATCCTGACCTAGCCACCGACATTGACAACGGCATCACGCTTTGTGGAAATTGCCACTCGCGTTTGAAAGGAAAAGAAGAAAGTACCAACCTGCAGACGATTATAGAAGCGGTTAAGAGAAAACCTGATATGCGAACCGCCGATCAATTAGAGCGGCTCAATGTTAAATTTTGCGACTATCTGGAACCCCTGTTAAGATCAGACGACCTAGAGAAAAGGAACAATGCAGTCTTTCAGTTGTTGGGCCACCTCTATGTTTACCCCGCTTCACTAAATCAATTTCTTCCTCTTATTCAACGCTTCCTATATAAAGAAAACAGACTTGATGAGGGGCTCGCTGAAGAGATAATTGTCGAATTTCTCAAAGATTGCTCAAGTGGGGCAGCGTTACAGTTGCTTGAAGAATATGAAACGCGAATTGAAGCCGAAACCCAGTGGAATTCTCTTGTGTCTAGTGGGGAAGATTGCCTAAAAAAAGAGGATTATGATTGTGCTATTATTTACTTAACCAAAGCAATCGAACGGGATCCTACTGCTGCTTATGCTTATAGGAAACGTGGGGAAGCTCACGGGAAAAAAGGCAATGATAACAGTTCAATTATTGATTACACTCAAGCGATATTACTAAGCAATGATGCTGAAATTCAAGATTTGTGGTTTAATTATATGAATCGCGGGACAGCTTATTTTGCTAAAGCTTGCATTTCCACTAGCAGGAGGGGTTTGAAAAGTAGTTATTTTTTCTCTGCCAAGGCAGATTACGATGAAGCAATACGACTCAATCCTAGTAATTTCGTTGGGTATCTCGTGCGCGGGACAATGTTTAAGGTAATGGGGGCTTCTGACCGCGCGCAAAAGGACTTGGAAAAAGCAGATCAACTCCGACAGAATGAATAAGAAAACGTGCAGGGCAAAAATTATTACATATAAGACAGATTATATGGAAAGCATCTTAAGCAGACATAAATGCACATTTTGAAGGTGGTTCATGTAAAAAGAAGGTGCAGAGCAGCTTGGAGAAACCGAGTTTTTCCGAAAAACTCGGTTTCTTTGCACTATTTCTTAACATGAGCCTTGAAGGTTTTGGTCATGTCTAAGATTTATGGTAGATCTTAGAATTATTTGGACACTATGAACGAGCCCTAATAGATCGGGGTTCGCGGAGTTACGGCACACGGAGTGTGCCTACTACTATTAATGTCCATTTATTTTTAGAATCCACCATAGTTCTCGGTTTCTCCTTGTTTGAGTCGGAAGTCAAGATTTTGATCAAATCGAGCGTGTCTACGCCGCGGGCGATCACAGATTGGGCAATCTGTGACTACGAGCGGAATACTATGGTGGACCTTACAATTAATGAGACACTCCAAACCGGTGCGGTTGGAAACCGCACCTACCGGCCCCGATAAATCGGGATCGAAACCAAGGGGCAAAAGTGTCTATTTATAGAATTCACCATAAATACGATGTAGAGGCTGATCAATCATGTATGAAAGCCATTAAAAAATGGGTTATTGAAAACGGACATAAATTAGTAAATAATGACATCAGGGACGATGAAGATGTGTACTGCCCTCGGAAATTTGGTCAAATCAATAGCCCCGAATCCCTGTGCCAATTGTATCATTTTTGTAGGTTGATTTTCCAAAATCGACGGTTTTGTGTCGAGATGTGAATCTCGACCTACAGGTTCTGATGGATTTTCAATGACTAGCAACTTAGGTTATAGTAACACAGTGCAGATCAGATAATCTTGAATATGAAGATGCACATCACATCTATTATAAATCGTTGTTCGCCGACGTTGGGCGTGTTTTATCAGAAAAGATTGACGCAAATGAGCCGTGATTCGAGGGGGTGGAGGATATAACATTCAAATCTGTATTTATCGCCATTTTTATAGGCAGTAGCCTGATTATCGCTGCGCTGATTTTCAATGCCAAACGACCGGCTCAAGAAACGGAGCAACCGAAAGCTGAGTTTGTTAGGAGCACGGGTAAGTGTGCGACGTGCCATCGTAAGGAAACATCAGCGGTTGTGCATCAATTTGAGCGCAGTCGTCACGCGGTACAAGGGATTACCTGTCTTGACTGCCACGGTGCATTAGAAGGTCAAGAAAAACAAGCACATCGTGGGTTTATGATCGCTAAACATCTCACATCGAAAAACTGTAGTCAGTGCCATGCGACCGAATATGACCAGTTTATCAGGAGTCGTCATGCCGCGCCTGCTTGGGCGGCGGTCTTGGGTAAACAAGGTTTCACGGATGAGCAGATTGCATTCGCCGAGACCTATCACAAAGGCGCAGTCGATCGCGCTCCGAATCAACTCGCCTCCAAAGAAGGGCAAAGCGCGACCGATGTCGGTTGCCTCGGTTGCCACGACATTGGTAAACCGAACGCAGATGGATCTATCGGAACATGCACCGCTTGTCACGCACGACACGCCACATCAATCGCACTTGCCCGTGAACCAGAAACGTGTGGGCAATGCCACATGGGTCCCGACCATTCACAAATTGAGATCTATCATGAATCAAAGCACGGTGTGCTTTACAACGCTCAGAAACACGATCTGAATCTCAAAGCAGACCCCAAAAAACTCACCACGGCGGATATGTCCATACCGACCTGTGCTACCTGCCACATGAGCGGCTTGGAAGGCTTGAAGGTAACGCACGATACAACCGAGCGTCTTTCGTATTGGCTTTTTGCCGCTGTCTCCGATAAGCGTCCGACGTATCAGCGAGGACAAGATGCGATGAAAGAAACCTGTTTGAAGTGCCATACTCAGCCGCACGTAGACAGATACTATCAGGAAGCCGAGGGGGTTGTTCAAGCCACCAATGTCAAAATTGCCGAAGCAGAAAAGCTGATGGTATCACTCCGAAAGGAAGGGTTACTGACACCAGCACCCTTTGATGAAGCGATTGAGTTTCTCTTCTTTGACCTATGGCATTACTATGGGCGAACAGCAAAACATGGGGCTTTCATGGGCGGTACGGACTTCGTGCAGTGGCATGGAAATTACGAACTCCTGTTGAAGATGACCGAAATGAAAGAGATAGCGGCTCAACTCCGAGAAAACCGTGCAAAAAAGTAAGTGGTTTCACAAATACGCGCTCACTCTTGAACTTTTTGTGACGGCGAATCTGGCATTTCTTGCCTTTGATGTGTTCATTGCTCACTCGGTCAACGCCTTTGCCCATTGGGGTGAGTGGATTCCATTTCTATTTTCGATCATCGCCTCACTGTTCCTGTTTTTGATACAGTTGATCGGGAGTAGCGGCCTGTGGTATCTGGGCGGATTGGGCGTTGGCTGGAGCTCAGTCGGCATTGGCATCGGAGGGCTGCTATTTCATCTTAATAGCCAATTTTTCGCTGACTTTACTATCAAAAGTCTTGTTTATACCGCGCCCTTTGTCGCGCCACTCGCTTTTTGCGGATTAGGTCTGCTCTTGATCATGAACCGTATGGTTCATGGAGAATCAATCGAGTGGGGAAAATGGATTGTGTTCATGGCGCTAGGTGGATTTTTCGGTAATTTTGTGCTTTCACTTTGTGACCACGCACAGAATGGGTTCTTCAACCGGAGTGAGTGGATTCCGATATTTACCAGCGCGATCGGTGTCGGTTTTTTGATGATGGGTATCCTACAGCCGATCAATTTGTCGTTTCTTAAAGTCTGTGTCGCCATTTTGATGGTAAACGGGCTCGTCGGTGTTTTCGGATTTTATCTGCACCTATCGGTTGATTTGCAAAGTGCTGAATTGAGCATGAGGGATAAATTGATCTACGGACCTCCCCTATTTGCACCACTACTATTCACAGACCTCGCGCTACTTGGGATGCTAGGGATCTGGCATCTTGACCGTAAGGCGCGAGAAATTCGATAGTCAGAAACTACGGCAGTACACTGGCAAGACAAACCGATCTTCATTGAGGATCACCTGCCCATAATTCAGAGGAAATAGTTGATGGAAATCCCGTTCCGCATGTGCCGTATTCCCAAAGCGATTTTCATCTATATTCATTGGACAGAGATCGCAGGAGGATGGGTAAGCTACTCTCCTTTGACCAGTTGAGCTGCCTCGTAGACCGTGGGTCTTGCCTCATCAACGGTACAGCTCGCAGAAGCCCTTGCCCTATCAGCCATCTCCCTTTTGACTTCCGTGACGATCATCCCTTCATCTGGGAGGTACTCATCGACCAGCTGTCCGTTTGGGTCTATCGCTAAGCATAGCCCGGGAAACCAGGCATTGCCGCTGTGTCCCGACTGATTCGCATAGAAGATATGAAGGGCATTATCAACTGCACGCGCTGGTAGCAGTTGCATCGCTAACTGCTTGTGCAACTCAGCTTGCTCGCTCTGATTCCCATCAGCAGAAATTTTCTCGTTTGCCCCACTGCCGCCAACAGGGATGAAAAAGAGTTCTGCCCCGTTCTGCGCCGCGCTCCGAAAAAGTTCGGGGAAACGCAGATCGTAGCAGATTCCTACCCCAAACGTCCACCCCTGCGAGGCGACTACCGGAAAGGTATCGCCGGGCACAAACCATTCCCGTTCATTCGGATTCGGCAGATGAAGTTTTGAGAAGGTTGCCAGATATCCTTCAGGTCCGATGATAAGTGCGCTGTTACGGAGTTGCTCACCGAACGGTTCAATCGTACCAACGACAAGTGTCATCTGTAATTTGCGGCAGAGAGATTCGAGGAATGGTACTGACTCTTCTGCTGCTCCTGTCGCAATTTTCCGCGCTTCCTCAAACGTTAGATCAGATTTATTCATTGACCCGGTAATACACTCCTCCGGGAAAATCCCAAAGGCTGCGCCTTGTGCGTGCGCTTTGTGCGCCCATTCCGCTACGCGCCCCAAGTTAGCGGACGGATCGCCCATAGTGCTGTGCATTGCGATCGATGCGACTCGGATTGTATCTTTGTCCATGCTATTCCCTCGTTGTCGAGTTTAATCCGGTGCTGTGAGATATGGCTTGACAAATTCGGCGACGGCTTTGCCGAGCAACGCACTGCCTTCGGGGGTAAAATGGACGCCATCCGGTGTCAGATAGCTGTCCCGTCCTGCATCCGTGATGACGCGGAAGAGGTCGTTAATCGGGATATCCAAATCGTCTGCGACCTTGCAAGCGGCAACATTATACGCTGCGACATCGGCTTCCAGTCGATCAAATCCCTTCCGCTTATGATGCCAGATTTCGTTGACAGGCGTAGTCATCGCCCAGATGACAGTACAGTTGGTTTCCGCCAAAATACGTTTGAGCAAAGCGCGGAGATTGGATTCGTACTGATTAATCGAGATGGCTGGCTCGCCGGTGTCGAAATCTTTTCTCAAATCGTGCAGCCCGCAGTTGATATGAACGACATCGGGTGACCGAGAGATAATCCACTCGTCGAGATGTTGAAGGATATTCGCGCTATTCCCGCCGTTCTGCGCCGGTGCCCAAACGTCAGCAAGGTTGGCAAGTTCACGAATAACATCGTCTTGATAGCCCATGCGAATCGAATCGCCGATCAGGATAAGTTGCTGCATTGGAAGATTCTCCTTACGGATGCATTTGCAAATATTGTTGAATCCTATAAATTTGTGCCTAGGCTAGATTGACCAGTTTATTCACCAACTCGTTTTGCAAGAAAGATATCCGGCTTTCCACGTCCGTTAGCATCGGGTATCACACCTGCAATGACAAAACCGAGTTTCTGATAAAACTCATAAGGATGGCGGCGCAAATTTCTAATTCGCGCCAGATGGTGGAGGAGGTTGGGGTAGAGATCAACCCCTGCAAGGGTTGTCATGTTGTCCTCATCATCAGCCCCGACCCAAATTGTCAAGCCCCCTCGTTTGCGGACAATGTCCTCAAAATCGCGCACAAGCTGTCGCCCGATCCCACGCCCTTGTTGACTCGTTTTAACAACCAATGGATGGATTTCCCAGACGTTTCCATCGTAGTGGCTTAATCCACCGATCCAGCCTACGATTTCGCCCTTATCGTCAACAGCGATACGAGTGATCCGATCTTCTCCAAGGGATTCTTGCACCTCCTCCAAAGCAGCTGGTCTGTTGGGCCAAGCGTGTGGCGCGTGTGCTTTGAATCCTTCAATCAGTAACGCTGCGACCTGTTCAATCGTTCTGTCATCGTTGGGCGGGAGGGTGGCGATTTGCACCTCCAAATTGGTCATACGGCACCTTATAGCTTATTTGATCCAGGTCATTGATTCGCCGCGTACCAAGAAAGAGCGTTCGTCCCATTGACCGGGACGTTCAACAGGAATAACACCGGTTTCCACCGCCACATCCAATGGGTTGGCACGGGTCTCAAGTGGCAGTCGCACCCGCTCGTGCATACGGGCTGATTCGTAGACCGCCATCATAATCTCCAGCGCAGCCTTTCCGTACTTCGCCTGTCCCGGATAGTCATCAATCTTGCCGTCGATCCAGTCACAAATCGCATACGCCTGACTGGTGAATGCACTGCCATACCCAGTTCGGTTTTTTTCAGTCGGCTCAAACACCTGCCAGCCCGCCTTTTTCGGGGTCATATACTTCAGGCTGTTATCGTTAACATCCATCATACCGTCGCTGCCGTATAGGGTAGCACCGACTTGATAGAGTCCACCACTGATGGGGACCTCATTCTCAATGACACCTTCCACATCGTTGGGATACCCGATCAGTCCGCAGCAGCGATCTTCAACCCGATGCCCAAAGAGGTAGTGGTCGGTTTTGCGTTCCACAGACCCCATGACCCACTCGACCTGCGGATTTCCTAAGACAAAGAGTTGGAAATCAACACAGTGGGTTCCTGTGTTCAACATCCCTGCTCTTACCGAGGACCAGAGTCGTCGTGGTTCGCCGATAGCACCGTCCTCAAGGAGTCGTCTCGCTTCCTGCCACGAAGAATAGAAACGGCGTTGATGACCGATCGCAAATTTAACATCATTGCGTTCACAGGCGATCATCATTGCTTCGGCCTCTCCCAGCGAGCAAGCCATCGGTTTCTCACAGAGTATCACTTGGGGTTTGTGAACCGCTGCCGCAATCGTCATCTCAGCGTGTTGTGGATTCCATGAGCAGACGCTGACGATGTCCAGATCCTCCTTTTCCATCATCTCCCGATAGTCGAGATACTGACTTTTAACGTTAAAATCCTCCGCATAACTTGCCAATGCTTCGGGATGAGAATCGGCGATCGCAACGATTTCAGTACGATTACATTCGGTCCAACCTTGACCGTGTGCACGTGCAATACGGCCGCTTGCAATAATACCCACTCTAAATTTTTTAGCCAAGATGAATGCCTCCTTGTTATCTGATGATTTACTGAGCTTAATCCAAGTTGCTAGTAGCCAGCATATTCAAATCGACAACCCTTAATCCCTATAAATTGTATCATTTCTGTAGGTCGATTTTAGCAAATCGACGGTTTTGTGTCGAGATGTGAATCTCGACCTACAGGTTCTGTTGACGTTTCATCACAACCAGATAATCAGGGACGACGCACAGAGGCATCGTCCTTCGTAGGGGTTGGGTTTCCAAACCCGAATTATTGCTTTGCGTATCCTAGCACAGCCTAATTCACTACGTCAAGAGGCTTTACGCACGTTTCTCCCCGCGGTAAGACATCTCCAAATCTGATTGATTGCGCCGCGGATACATGTTATAGTTATGACGTAAATCAATATGCAACTGCGTGGACAATCCACACGAAAACTACGAAAACTTACCTTGGCTACTGACCTAAATCTAACGTAATTCGCACTATCCTGAGGAGAATCTTAATAATGGTTATAAAGACAACTGCTGAACTTAACAAATTCATCCGTGAGGCACTGCTCGCCGCGGGAACCGATGAGCGTAATGCCAATCGCGTTGCGGAGGCGTTGGTTTTATCAACTTTGCGTGGTGTTGATACGCACGGCATTCTGCATCTGCCGAGCTACGTCGAGAAGATTCAAGATGGTGAAATTGTCCCCACCGCTTGGCCCGAAATCCGCGAGGAGGATATGACAAGTGCACTAATAGCGGGCAACTGGACCTTTGGGCATGTGACAGCCAAGTATGCGATGGAAGTCGCAATAGAGAAAGCTAAAAGCCACAACGTAGCGGTCGTAAGTGCTGTTCAGATAAATCATATCGGGCGTCTGGGCGAGTACGCTGAAATCGCAGCCGCGAACGGACTGCTGTCGATAATCTGGGCAGGTGGGTTCGGCGCAGAACAGCCGGTCGCTGTCCCCTTCGGTGGGCGGCAACCGGTTCTGAGCACGAACCCGATTGGTATGGGTTTTCCTGTTGGTGATGGTCCTCCCATAGTCATCGATTATGCTACAACGGTCGTTGCTGGGAGTAAAGTTCTCACAGCGCGAGACAGAAACGCACAGCTGCCACCGGGCAGCATTGTTGACAAAGATGGAAATCCTTCCACGAATCCGATGGATTATCTGGAGGGCGGTTCGTTACTCCCATTCGGTGGGCACAAGGGGTATGCCTTGATGTTGGCAGTGGAGTTCTTTGGACGGATCCTGTCTGGGGCGGATGCCTTTTCTAACGAAGAAAAGCGGGGCGGTGTCATCTTTCGGCACTCCGGTGTTACCATGATGGTGATGAAGGCGGATCTGTTTCAGTCGTTGACGGACTACTCGACGCGAATAGGAGAGTTGGGAGATCAGATCAGGTCCGTGCCACCGGCGCCCGGTTTCGATGAGGTGATACTCCCCGGCGATCTTGAGGCACAGGCGGAAGCGACCCGCGGACGTGACGGTATTCCCATCGCTGATGCACTCTGGGATAGGTTAGAAGCGCTCGCCGAATCGTTAGGTGTGGATATAGAGTAACCCAAGTCTAAGAGTTTCCGCAAGGAACGCAGATCTGCGTTCCCTACACTAAAGGGTGGTATGAGCTTCTAGGTATAGAGCAGACGATCAGGTTGGGTTTATCTTGGGAAAGACGACTCGGATTGTGGCGGGGAAGTTGTTCGGATTGCAGACTTGACCAATCCGTACGTCACCGGTCGCGCTCATGAGCAGATAGGCTTCCTCGAATGAAATTTCAAGTTTACGCTGAAGCAGGCTTGCCATCTCCTCACAAGCGATTGTGATAGCGTCAACCAGCTTTGGGGCATCGCCTGTGGTTATCCATGCATTCGCTGTTTCAATCCACGGACGGTTGATTGACTTGCCTTTGATCAGTTCTAACCCCACGGTAACTTCCGCAGAGATTTCTATCCCAAGCATCGAGATTTCCCCATCGCCCATGGCAGCATGAACGTCGCCAAGTCCAAACAGGGCACCTTCCACAAATACCGGCAGATAAACGCGCGATCCGACTTTCACATCTTGATGGTCCATGTTACCGCCGTGGGGACCGGGGTAGAGCGTCGGCACGGCTTCGTCAGCAGGCGCAGTGCCGATGACACCAATCATCGGACGAATCGGAAAACGGATTCTATCATCAAAGTGAGCTGTATCTCCTTCGATGCGGACTATTTTGGTCACGTAATGTTCTGCAAGATGCCCCAAGTTTCCCGTACCGGCTTTAATCCCGATAAAACCTTGAGACGCGAGTTGGATAGCTTGAATCTCAACGCAGAGAGTATCCCCCGGTTCGGCGCCACGCACAAAGACAGGGCCCGTCGCAGGGTTTAGACCGCGTGGATGGGGTTGATCGAGGAGATCGCTCTCATTCAGAATCGTGCCGGTGCGCGCATCGTAAGTCTCGAAGCGGATTTTATCTCCCGGATCAACTTGCTGCACAGGACGATAATCGCGGTTGAAGCTGTAGACAATACGGTCGCGTGTGATGATATGCATTCTGACGAAGGCTCCTCAAAATCGTGGAACAGTTTACCTACAGATTCTTTATTCCGCACCGAAAGGGTAAGATTCAACATCGTTTTCGATCGCTTTCAACAGGACGGAGATTTCCCGCTTATCCTCAGCATCCAGTTCATGGGGCGCAGGTGCCCGTTCCACCATAGAGGTTAAGACCCCTCGACGTTTGAGAATATAGCGGACAAACTGATGATTTTCTAAGTTAATCAGAGGCAGCAGGCGGGTGTGTAGTTCCCGTGCACCGGTTTCATCGCCTGCCCACCAGAGTTCCATAATCTTTGCCAGCAAATCGCCAAATTCGCAAGCGGGCATACAACCGTCGGCACCACGTGTCATCTCCGCTGGAAGTACCTTACCGGCAGTGCCTCCGAAGATGGTCTTGATCCGATCCCCAGCTAATTCCTTGACTTCACCAATGTGCTGCGGTCCGGGTTGTCTTTCCTCTTTGACATATTCAATTTGTGGGACATCTTCTGCGAGTTGAACAATCTGTTCCCCGGTCAACGGTGCGTAACTATCAGCGTTCTGCACCATAATCGGTCCATCAAAAACCTCTCCAAGCCGCTTGAACATATCTATCGCTGTCGCCGCGTTAGTTCGTGCTGGTGCCATGGCGATGATCGAATCCACCCCTGCCTGCTGGGCAGCCCTTGCGTAGAGCAGTGTCTGCGGTACGGATATACCAGAGCATCCAAAAACTAATGGCAATCTGCCATTGACTGTTTCGAGAACAGCATCCAAATTGCGGATGCGTTCCTCCTCGCCGAGGAAGTAGAACTCCCCCACCATGACGGGCCACACAATTCCGTGCTGCCCCGACTCACAGCAGAAGTTAGCGGAAGTCTGTAGATCTGTGGTATGGATTTCTAAGTCCTCTGTGTAGGGTGTGGGAAGTAGACCAAAAACACCTTTCATCGGATCAAATGTTGTCATGTGCGAATTCCTCCGTTTGTTATTTTTCCAATTTATGATTGATGGAACTTTGGCATATTCAGGTAATCATTCCGACGTAATTGCGCATAGGTTCCGAACCTGTGGGTGGGACTGTTATTCTGAGTTGATTTCTTTTGGGCGCCACAAATGCAACAACTGCCCGTGCACCTCATAATCCAATTCCGTCCACTGGTCGATGGGCAGGGCGACATGGGCAAGTGCCGCTGTCGGCATTGTCTCCATTCTGCCTGTCAAGTGAGCAACCAGTGCCTCCATCCCCGGATTATGTCCGACTACCAGTACCCGCTCGTCATGGTCTGATACGTTCTGCAAAACGGCGAGGTATGATCCTGGTCCCGCATGATAGAATTCCGGTGTCAATTCGACCTTATCCTCACGCTGACACGCTTTGGCGACTGCCGTGGCAGTTTTTCGCGCCCGCTTGGCGGTTGAACTAATTATCCTGTCCGGTGTCAAGCCTTGCTGCAGTAAAAGCTTTCCCATTCGCGGCGCGTCCTGTTTGCCACGTTTGTTGAGCGGACGATCATGATCCGTTAGGGAGGAATCTTTCCAGCTTGACTTTGCATGGCGTAGAATTAGTAATGTCTTCATGTTTATCTGGTTTTTTGTGGGGATTGTTCATCTTATAGGAGTCGTTTTGAAATTATGTTATCACATACTCAAAGGCGCATCCATACAAAAACTATCCACTCCCCAAAAACCTCTTGTCGAAAAGTGGGAGTTTGGCTATAATGAGCAAACGGTACGCAATTTGAGCAATGTTTTTTTTCAGGTCCTTGTATAGACTCCTGTGCACCGATGAAGGTCACTTGGGTAACCCGAAAGGTAGCAGCCAAACTCTGAGAACGAATATCCCCAACATTAGGAGATACGTGTATGTCTATACCCACGACAAACGCCGACGAGAAACCGGCAGTAGAGTTCACCGAAGATCAGAAATTCATCTTTGACACACGGGGGTGGATAGCTATCCCCGGTGTATTGACCGACGACGAAGTCGCTGAGATGCGAGATTTTTGCTACCGTCTGAAAAAGTCCCCGGAATCCATCCCTGAACATCATCGCTCATCCATCGGTGGACCTCTCGAAAAGTTGACTGACCATCCGCTTGTCCTCGGCTTCATGAACGAATTTGTCGCGACAGGTTATTCGGGCGAGGAGTGTTACGGTTTTCGCATGGAGGGGACGTTCCTAACGATTCGGCCCAAGGGGCATGACAACTTCAGTCCTCACGGTGGGCGGGGCATATTGAATTTTCCGGGAAACTCGCATACGTATCATATGCACCACGATAAGGCACATAGTGGATTGACTCGGGTTGTGTGGGAACTAAACCCTGTCAAGGAACGCAGCGGCGGTACGCTGTTCTTAACGGGAAGCCACAAGGGCGCTTTCCCTCCGCCAAAATCGGTGCAGGATCGGGATTGTCCGCTGTGGGATGATTACTCTTGCCCGGCGGGATCAGTGCTGTTTTTCACGGAAGCGATTACTCACACCGGCGCACGGTGGGAGGACGATACGGTGGATCGGGTTGCTATTTTCAACTGCTACAATGTCGTCGGCAACAAATGGCATAAGTGGGAACCCCATCCGAAACACCTCGATGAGATGCCGTTCAAACGTTCCACACTCTTCCGTCCAGTCTACTGTCAGGATAATGTGCTTTCACCGTCGGAGGATGTATAACGTGGGTAATAATCAAGAGACAGAAGGTGAAACGTGAAAACCATATTGAGTAATACTTAGCTGGAGGTTGTGAATGAAGATTACGGCGGTTAAACCGTTTATTGCATCAACCGGGAATTTTTTTGTGAAGGTTGAGACGGACGAGGGTATTTACGGCATTGGCGAAGGGGGCTTGCGCCGAAGGGGACGCGCAATGGCGGAGGTTATCCATTCGTCAGAATCCACGCTACTCGGTCAAGACCCGTTTCGTATTGAGTATTTATGGCAGCGGATGTTTCGCGGCGGTTTCTTTCCTGGTGGCGTGATTCAATCTGCGGCGGTGAGTGCGGTAGACATTGCGTTGTGGGACATTAAGGGTAAGGCGTTGGGCGTACCGGTATACGAACTGTTGGGCGGAAGGACACGCGATAAGGTAGTTTGCTATCCCCACAACGGCGATCCTAATAGTATTGAATCGCTCGTCCAGAGCTGCCGGGAGACCTACGAAGCAGGGTGGAAGTTTGTTCGATGGGGACTATGTGACCCGGAGGGCGGCGATCGGTTTGAGCCGGCACGAGCAGTGCGATTCGGAATTGAGCAGGTAAAGGCGGTCAGAGAAGCACTTGGTGATGATGTCGAGATTTTGGTGGATGTCCACACCCGATTAGATCCACCTGCAAGTATTGAGTTCTGTAAAGGGGTTGAGCAATATCGCCCGTTCTTTATTGAAGACCCGCTCCGCAGCGAAAATCCTGCCAGCCTGAGGTTGGTTCGACAAAATACATCACTCCCGATAGCGGTGGGCGAACAGTTTGACAGTAAATGGAGTTTTCGGGAAGTGATCGAAGAGGACTTAATAGATTATTGTCGAGTTGATCTCTGCATCGCCGGGGGTTTAACGGAAGCTCGGAAAATCACGGGGTGGTGTGAGACGCACTACATCCACATTGTTCCGCACAATCCGCTCGGTCCTGTTTCAACGGCAGCCTGTCTTCATCTCTGTTTAGCGTCGGCTCTGGTTGGGGTGCAAGAACTACCGCGTCCACCTATGACGAGTCTGACCGACCTCTTTCCGGTTCAGATGCCATTTGCTGACGGCTATTTACTTCCACCTGAGGGTCCCGGACTTGGTCTTGAGTTCAATGAAGACGCGCTCGTCAACGACGCACCGCCGACTTCAGGGCCGCCTTCCGGTTACCAAAGGGACGATGGGTCGTATACTAATTGGTAGGTTGATTCTGCAACTTTGGGATGTATTGCATGTACATAAACAATAGGACTTCCGCATTTCAGGACGGAGCAAGATGCCCCGCCTACAGACTAACCCATTTCAGCATAGGTGGTGCGGGGCAAGATGCCCCGCCTACGGTTGGCTGCGCAAGTCCTGAACAACTGAAATTTTTCGATCGGTATAGCGGCTTGGGTGACGATAACGTAAAATTTACTTGGAAACCCAGAAAAATTCTGGTAAAATTAGGGGTGACGTTAGTTTCTGATAGAGGCGACAGTGGCTACACCCACCCATAAACAGGAATAATAGCGTATTGCAGAATCAAGAATCCTTAAAAATACCGATACAAAGCACCACAGAAGCGCAGGTCCTTTTTGGGCAATCTGATGTCTTTCTGAACATTGTTGAATCACGTTTTAACGTCAAGGTGCTATTAAAGAGCGAAGGCTTGGAGATCACCGGCGATAATTTCGATGATGTTAAATGCGTGACGAAAACGTTTGAGTCGTTACTCCATCTCATCCGGAGTGGCCAACCCATCAATGCGAATGATGTCAAGTACGCGATTCGCACTTCCAAAGGGGATACACCCGTCCAGCTGGAAAAGCCGACCAATGAAACGATCTCTGTCTTTTCCAAGCGCGGTGTTGTGCGACCGAAGACCCCTACCCAAAAACGCTATGTAGCTGCAATCAAATCTCATGATCTTGTTTTTGGCATCGGTCCTGCTGGAACTGGAAAAACGTATCTCGCGATGGCGATGGCAGTTTCTGCCTTGAAAAGCGGTCAGGTCAGTCGAATCATCCTAACTCGACCCGCAGTCGAAGCGGGCGAAAGGCTCGGTTTTTTACCCGGCGATATTGAAGCGAAAATTAACCCGTATCTCCGTCCTTTATACGACGCGCTCTACGATATGGTACCTCCTGAGTCTCTTGAGCGTTATGTTGAACGTAATGTGATTGAGGTGGCTCCGATCGCCTTCATGCGCGGACGGACGTTGAATAACTCGTTCGTCGTTCTTGATGAAGCACAAAATGCAACTATTGAGCAGATGAAGATGTTTCTCACGCGACTCGGATTTGATTCCAGAGCCGTTGTCACGGGGGACATAACGCAAACAGACTTGCCGACCGATACAAAGTCGGGGCTTGTTGATGCACAGTCGGTGTTGTCAGATGTTGATGGTATCGCATTCATCCATTTTTCAAAAGAGGATGTTGTCCGACACGAACTTGTACAGCAAATCGTAGAAGCGTACGAGGAGCGCGATGCCCAAAGGTTGAGAAAAACCAATAGCATTTAGCTTTGACCTGAAAATAGGATTAACCGTCTGTTGTAACGGCGACTGCCGATGGTATTCATTAACAACAAATATCAAAATATTGATTTTGATGAAGCGATTGTTTATAATGCGACGTTGACCACGCTAAAGGCTCACGATTCTGCTGATTGTGAAGTGAGCATTCTTCTAACGGATGATGCCGAGATCCAGGTGCTTAATCACCAATATCGCCACATTGATGGACCCACTGATGTGCTTGCCTTTGCGATGCGAGAAGGTGTCGGTGCGGATTTGAATCCTCAACTGCTTGGCGATTTGGTTATATCCGTTCCAACAGCCCAGCGTCAATCGGCTGTACATGGGCATTCACTGGATATTGAGCTTGCCATATTGAGTGTACACGGTACGCTTCATCTTCTCGGTTATGATCACCAAACCCCAGAAGAAGCGGAAATCATGTTCGAGAAACAGGAGACGCTGCTTCGTTCGATTAATACCTAATTTTTCCCACCTAATAGAGTATGGAGTAAATTAGGTTCTGATTTTTCGCGAACTCTGGTTGATAAGTTGTACCTTGGGGGTGTAATCCCACGTTTGGACGATATAGACATAATTAAGCTGGTTAGTTTGGTTGTTTTTTCAATCTTCGCGGTGTTGTTCTCTGTCGTGGAGGTACTTATCAACCGGCTTAGCCGGAGCGAAATACTGAATATCGCGGAGACTGGGGGGCCACAGCACGAAATTTTAACCTCTCTACTGCGCCATCCACAGAGATCTTCCGCAACGATTATCGTCGCCAAGAGTGTATTAATTGTTTGTATTGTCATTTTGCTGCTCTCCTTGTTCGATTTCGATTCTCTGAGAGATCGGATAATTGGTGCCCTCCTTGCGATCCTTCTCATTGTTGTAGTGACGGAGCTCATCCCGAAAAATTATGTACAAGGCAGCTCTGAAAACTCAACAATCTCTGCCCTCCGCTTTGTGCACGCAGTTTATTGGGTTTTATATCCTCTCATCAAACCGTTGACGCTGTTAAGCTATCTTGGCGTTCGAGTCTTAGGCGGCAAAGCCCGGACGGAACAGGATAGCAGTGTCTCGCCGGAAGACCTTGAAGCATTGGAAAACGTTGGTAGCAGTCAAGACATCTTGGAGGAGGAGGAGCGAGAAATGATCTCACGCATCCTTGACCTCCCCGATAAGGTTGTCCGCGAGATTATGGTTCCCCGAACGGATGTGACCTGCCTTGATGTCTCTTCCCCAAAGGAGATTGTGCTTCAAACTGCGATTGAATCTCGGCACTCGCGCATTCCCGTATATGAGGAGCAGATTGACCGCATTATTGGTCTCCTCCATGTCAAGGATCTGTTAGATGGTTGGGCAAAAGACCAGCCCCTCGACTTGAAATCTATTGCCGCGGATCGACTTCCCCTTTTCACGCCAGAGAGCAAGAAAATATCGGATCTGTTCCAAGAATTGCGGACAAACATGCAGCACATGGCAATCGTGGTTGATGAGTACGGCGGTACGGCGGGCATTGTAACGCTTGAGGACATTATTGAGGAGATTGTTGGAGAAATCCAGGATGAGTACGATTTTGATGAGCAAGAGGAACTCATTGCTCTTACCGAAGGTAACTATTCGGTTGATGCACGGATGAGTCTTATCGACCTGAGTGAGCAGCTCGATGTACAACTTGAATCGGAGAGCGCAGACACGATTGGCGGATTCGTTTTCGATCATCTGGGAAAAGTTCCCGAACAGGGTAGTCAATTCTCTTATCAAGGGCTGACATTCACGATATTAGAAGTGGATGAACGGCGTATCCATCGGATCCGGGTTCAGCGGTTGGAAGATACGGCGGAAAAATAGAAGAGCAGGCTTGACAGATGCTGGGGTGTATGATAAAATCACACGCCGTTTTGTCGTAATCGGGGCGTAGCGCAGTCCGGTTAGCGCGTTCCGATGGATCGGAAAGGTCGGAGGTTCAAATCCTCTCACCCGATGTATGAGAAGTAGGTAGTTAATCCATCAAAGAATTATAGAGTAATAATGACGGGGCGTAGCGCAGTCCGGTTAGCGCGCGTGCTTCGGGAGCACGAGGTCGGAGGTTCAAATCCTCTCGCCCCGATATTTACCGGAAGTATGCCACTTCCATGGGACAATGGAACGGTCAACTATCCAATCCTAAAAGATTGGGCTTGTTGTCCGCGCTATTGTCCCATTTTATTATGGAGATGGAATGCCAACTCAAAAAACACAGGCGATTGTCATTCGCTCACATCCACTTGGTGAAGTGCATAAGATTATCCGGTTCTACACCATTGAGTTTGGCAAAGTCAGCGCAGTGGCACACGGTAGTAGGAGACCCAAGAGCCGCTTCGGCGGCGGCCTTGAACTCCTCAACTACGGTAACCTTGTATTCTTTGAATATCCGAATAAAGATCTCCATAGGATCGATGATTTTGACCCGATTGACACTTTTGACTTAATCAAAGCGGACTTTGATCGGACCGCTTATGGCTGTTATTTGGCAGAATTGATTGATGCCACGGAGTTAGCGGGGCAGTTAGCAGACCAAAGCGTTTTTCATCTGCTGCAGGGGGCATTGGAGGCATTGGCTCAGATTGAGGATATCCCGCTGTTAGCGCGCGCTTTTGAACTCCAATTTTTGGGGCTGGCGGGCTACGCGCCTCAACTTTCGCGGTGCGTCGCTTGTGCGGAGATGTTCGGCGGTGCTACGGTGCATTTCAGTCCAAACCTTGGCGGCTTGCTCTGTACCGATTGTGAGGGGAAAGACACAACAGCGAGACCGATCTCACGTGGGAGTTGCGAACTGATGAAGCAGTTACAAAAATTCGAATTTTCTTATCTACACCGTTTTCGTGCCTCCAATCTCAACCATAGGGAACTCAAGTTTGTTCTTTCAAATTTTATCTCCTATCATACTGAGCGCACTTTGAAGAGCCGTGAATTTATTGATAATCTGAACGTGTGAAGTGGGGAAAAGGTATTTTGTGGTGAGGTTGAAACGGGAGGAATCAACATGAAATCTTGTTCTCGACCCCGCTCGGAGAATGGCTTACCCGAATCTGTCCTCCCAAAGATACGCGCTGTCTTCGCCCACTACCCACAGGTAGAAAAAGCGGTTTTGTATGGCTCACGCGCCAAAGGTGCCTACAAAAACGGTTCTGATATTGACCTAACCCTTCGTGGTGGGGCTGATTTGACGCTAAACGTACTCTGCAAAATTGCCAATGATCTAGATGACCTGTTTCTGCCTTACAAGATTGATTTATCCATTTTTCACGACATCAGTGATCCTGACGTGATGAGGCATATTGAGCGGGTTGGCGTGATGGTATATGAGCAAAATTAACAGGTTGCGCCTAAGCGAGGTCCCGGTGGAATAGGCGGAGACTCACGACGATTTGTAGTATTAGTGAAGTAAACAAGATGTAGAAAACAATTCTGTAAGGAATCATAAGGATGACTTTTCAAGAAATAATACTTGCTTTGGAGAGGTTTTGGGCGGATTACGGATGTACCATTCAGCAACCGACTGATGTTGAGGTTGGTGCGGGAACGTTTAATCCCGCCACGTTTTTGCGCTGCCTCGGACCGGAACCGTGGCAGGTCGCTTATGTCGAACCTTCACGCCGTCCTGCCGATGGTCGGTATGGTGAAAATCCGTTTCGGCTTGGAGCGTATTACCAATATCAGGTGATTCTTAAACCTGCGCCAACAGACGTGCTGCCGCTCTATTTGGAAAGCCTACAGCATTTGGGAATTGATTCCCGCCGCAATGACTTCCGTTTTGTTGAGGATGATTGGGAAGCACCGACATTGGGCGGCTCTGGACTTGGCTGGGAGGTCTGGTGGAACGGTGCCGAAGTGACACAGTTCACCTATTTCCAACAGATGGGAGGCATCGAGTTAGACCCGATTTGCGCTGAATTGACATACGGACTGGAACGGATCGCGCTGTATCTGCAGGATGTCGGCAGCTTCTTTGACATCAAATGGAACGATCAACTGGTCTACGGAGATGTACACCACCAGAGCGAGGTAGAGTACTCTAAATACCAGTTTGAGAGTGCGGACGTTGAGACGTTGTTTAGCCTCTTTGACGCTTACGAAAAGGAAGCGTCAGCCTGTGTTGAATCCGGTTTAGTACTACCGGCGACAGATTATGTCCTGAAATGCTCGCACACGTTTAATGTCCTCGATGCTCGCGGTGTCATCAGCGTAACGGAGCGTGTCGGCTACATTGAGCGCGTCCGCCGTCTCGCACAACGGACCGCGCGTGCTTATGCCGTGCAACGTGAGGAGATGGGGCATCCACTGTTGGGTCGCTGGAAACCCAAGACAGCGGAAGGTGTGGATGAAGAAAAGGTTTTAGACTCTCAATCAGGACCTGAGAAGCGGGCTGAAGCACAATCTGGAAGCGAAGCGCCTGTAGATTTCCTCTTAGAGATTGGAACGGAAGAGATCCCGGCGGGCTATATTTCACCAGCCTTGGACCAGCTTCGTGCGGTTGCTGTTCAATCTCTTGAGAATGCTCGGCTTCCGTTTGAAGATATCCGGACGCTGGCAACCCCACGCCGTCTAACCTTATGGATCAAGGGATTAGCGGGCTTGCAGCCGGATCAGGTCACTGAGGTGGTTGGTCCTCCGAAACGTGTTGCGTACGATGCGGACGGGAATCCTACTAAGGCGGTGCTCGGTTTTGCAAATACACAAGGGATCAACATCGAAGATCTGAAAATCGTTGAGACACCGCGTGGAGAATATGTTGCCGCAGATAAGCTCGAAAAGGGTCAATCTGTGCATGACCTGCTGAAAACAGAGATCCCTGAGTGGATTCAATCTTTAAATTTCCCCAAAACGATGCGCTGGGATAATCTGAGGTTTGCACGTCCCATACGGTGGTTGGTCGCCTTGCTAGGGGATGGGGTGGTTGATTTCCAACTGGATACTTTGTGTTCGGGAAGGCAGACGTACGGACACCGTTCGTTGAACCCGGAGCCGGTTGAACTTTCCTCAGCTTCGCTTGAAGACTATATTGAGAGTCTACAAAGGGTCAACGTGACTGTGGATCCAGAGACACGACGGCAGGAGATTGAGAACCAAGTTACGGGGATTCTTAAAGCCGAAGGGTGTTTAACGGTGATTGATCCAGAGTTGCTGGATACCGTCAATTTCCTTGTCGAACATCCCCAAGCAGTTGTGGGTGGTTTCAGTGAATCTCATCTTGCGCTGCCGACCGAAGTTTTGATCACCCCCATGAAGACACAGCAACGCTACTTTCCGATGTGGCAGTCTGATGAAAAATTGGCGGCACAGTTTATAACAATTTCCAACGGGACAGATGGCAATCTTGACGGCGTACGTCACGGCAACGAGCGGGTTTTACATGCTCGACTCAATGATGCGGCATTCTTCTATAACGAAGATCAGAAGACCTCACTTGCGGATAAGGTAGATCGACTGCACAACGTTGTTTTTCAGGTAAAACTCGGCTCACTGCACGACAAAATCACTCGATTGAAGGTGCTTGCTACATTCATTGCAGGGCAGATCGGCGTTGACGAGAGCGTGAAAGACAGTGTCATTCGAGCGGCCTCGCTTTGCAAGGCGGATTTGACGACGCAGATGGTGATTGAATTTCCATCGCTGCAAGGGATTATCGGGAAGTATTACGCCGAAAATTCCGGTGAATCCAACGCCGTAGCTGTGGCGATTGAAGAACACTATCAGCCTATTGCCGCTGACGCTCCCATCCCGCGTACCGACGTCGGGACAATCGTTGCACTTGCGGACAAAATCGACACCATCGTTGGATATTTTGGTATTGATGAGCGACCAACAGGTTCTCAAGATCCGTATTCACTCAGGCGGCATGCAATCGGAACGATACGCATCCTGCACGAGCGCAATCACCGCCTTGCATTAACTGCTGTTATTGAGAAGGCGATTGAACTATATCAGGTCGATTTCGTCGAAGATACAAAGACCGCTGTGCTTGATTTTATCAAAGGTCGGATGGAGGTACTTCTGCAAGGGGAGAGTTATCTGCCAGATCTTACCTACGCGCCAGACCTTATTGATGCGATCCTCGCAACAGACGAGGTGGATGTGATTGATATTCTGGAGCGAGCGGCGGTTCTTAAGACCTTCCGTGAGCAACCGGACTTTGACAGGATATATCCAGCACTGAATCGCGTTCTGAGAATTTTGCCAGACCAACCCCCAACAGAGATCCAGCCCAATCTTTTTCAGGACGAGGCTGAAAAGCAGTTAGGGAGAGTTGTGGAAACTGCGGAGACGGAGCTAAGCATATCTGTGCAGAAACGTGACTATGAAGAACTTCTTACCCAGCTTGGTGAACTTCAGCCCGTGATCGACCAGTTTTTCGATGATGTAATGGTCATGGCGGAAGATAATGCCATCCGCTCCAATCGGCTTGCCCTGCTGAACGCTATCGCGCAAAAGGTGTACCCGCTTGCTGACCTGACGAAGTTAGTCATCGCGGGGAATTAAATTAGTCAAATGCCTAGAACTTACGCTTTATGTTTTACGTTTTTCGCACTACATAAAAAAAGGGAGATAAAAAATGAAGCAAAAATTAGTTCTGTTTATCGGTTTTGTGCTGATAATCAGCATCCTCACCGGCTGTGCCGAGAAGGAAGATAGAAATATTCTTGAAGCGCGAGCAGCAATTGCAAAGGCGGATTACGCTGCCGCTCAGGGTGCGATAGAGACTGCACCTGATCTTCCGGAAACGCGGTCTTTACGAGCATTACTTCGGCTACACAGCGCTTCGGGGTGGAGTACTGACATGCCTGCTTGGCATGACACTGTCCAAAGGGTCGTTGAGTACTTACAGCCACTGAACAAGGATATAAAAACATTAGAGACGCAGGAAGATCCGGACTCTGACGATCTCGATCGGTTGGAGCGACTCATCCGATCCAGAAATTCAATTGCGGGTCTCCTTGCAACTTCACTTGCTGCAGCCACTGAAAAAAGTGCTAATCTCCCTTCAGAGTTGGTTAATCAGTCCGATTCCGCTGCGATCGTAGGACTCTTGGAAGCTGAGAAATGCTTCGATTCGAGGGACAGTGGTGCGGCGATGACGCTAATTAAAAACCTCGGCAATACCCCGACGGTTTCGAATCTGCTGATCAGTGCGACGCAGCACCCGGACGCTGATATTAGAAAGGGAGCTGTCAGGCATTTGGGGGATTTGAACGACCCGAAACTCATCCCCACATTTGAATCAATCCTGAAAAACAAGAACGAATCTCCGTATGTGCTGTACAATGTGATTGTTGCTTTGGAACGGCTTAGGGAAGAGCCAATTGTACCAGCCCTCAAGTTAGCAACGCAGACTAATGCTGGGCAGGTGCGGATGCATGCAGCAAAATTGATTGGTCAACTCAAAGCAGAGGAAGCGCTTCCCTCACTGATTCACCTGTTGGCAGACCTCGACGTAAATGTGAGAACTGCATCAATCAATGCGCTGACGGAAATAGGTAATTCGTCTATTGAGCCTCTCATTGAGGTGCTCGACTCCGGCGCCCAGAATGTCCTTCCAGACGAGAATTCAGATGAGTTTCTCCAACTGACGTCGGAGTACCAATACCTTGCAAACGCGTATATCGACACAACTCGGCGTAAAAATCATCGTATTAACACGCAAGCTGCTGCAGCACAAGCGCTTGGTGCATTGAAAGCTGAAGAAGCAATTTCCCGACTAATTAGCCTGCTTGATAACGATGACCTCCGTGGGAGTGCAGGGGCTGCATTGCAGGCGATGAAGGGGGTAGCAGTGCCGGGGCTCGTCAATGCCTTGAAAGATCGAAGGGATAATGTCAGGATTCGAAGCGCAGAGGTGCTCGCCGGTATCGCTGACTTGCGGTCAGTGGATGGTCTCAGCGAGGCATTGATGACCGATCCCCGAAAGGATGTTAGGGCGGCAGCTGCCAAGACGCTTAGTGTCTTGAGGGGGCGTGGTACGGATAACAGCGCGCGCGATGCACTGATTCAGGGGTTGAAGCTGGATGATACAACCGCTGCCAACGCTGCTACTGCATTGGGTCAGATCCAGATCAGTACCGATGAAGCGATTCAGGAATTGATTACAATGGCGATGGATAAACGGGGGCGTGAGACTGTGCGGAGTGCTGCACTGTCTGCTTTGACGAGACTGGCGGCTGCCCAAGCGGTGCAACCGATGCTGCTCTTAATGTTAAGCGATGAAACCAGTCCTGTCCTCCGCAAGGGTGCCGTAGCCGCGTTGGGCGAAATCAAGGCACCGGAATCAGTTCCGGCGCTTGTGTGGGTTTTGGGGACACGCTATGAAGATATTAAAGACTTTCAAAGACACCTGAAACGGGAGTACAACACCCTCGCAAGATTGCAGGAAGCGATTGCCAACTTGGGGGTTGAGTGGACAGGGGAATACGCGCCCCCTGATTATCGAACGTGGGGTGAGCTTAAGCCAATTCCGAGCCTTGTTCGCAGTGAAGTTGCGCTTTCACTCGGCAAAATTAAAGGGGACGCGGTTGTACAACCGTTGATTGATTCGCTCAAAGGGGACGAGCGCGCTGCTGTGCGTAAGAGTGCCGCCTTTGCTTTAGGAGAGGTTGGTGGTCAGTTGGTCGTTGATCCCTTAATTCAAGCACTCAGGGACGACAAGCAAGGAATTGTGCGTCAGGAGGCTGCGGTTGCCTTGGGGAAAATTAAGGGGGACAAAGTAGTAAATCCTTTGCTAACCACGCTCAAGAAGGATAAATTTGAGGGAGCGCGCAAGCAGGCAGCCATTGCGCTACGGGAGTTGCCGGCTGAACTTGCCGATGATGGACTGGTTGATGTCCTGAAAAAGGGTTGGGGGACGTTTGAAGAGAAGCAGGAGGTCTTATCTGTTCAGACTGAAGTAATCACGTCCTTAACCAAACTCGGCAGAGCGGTGACAGCGGAATCTATAATAGATGCACTCAAATCTGTGGAGGACGACTGGACGCGATGGCAATTGGTGTTTGTGCTAGGGAGGCTTGAGGAAAACGATAATTCACCTGTGGATGCAATGACTGCTGAGTTGGAACATCCCAACTACGTTATCCGCAAGGAGGCTGTGCTTGGGCTTGGACTCAGCAAAGATCGGAAATCTCTTGAAGTATTGACCGATATTCTTGGGGACACAAGTGAGTACAAATCGATCCGTGCGAGTGCAGCAACAGCGCTGGGTACGCTGCTTGATGAAGGCGCAGCCCCGTCACTCCTTGCTGCTCTGGATGATAAGCATATTGAAGTCCGAACACAAGCTGTTGCTGCGTTAGGTGCCATCAGAGAAGCTCGGGCGGTCGATAAACTTATTGAAATGTTTTACGCACCTCTGGAGGATAAAGTAGTAAAAGCGGCTTGTGTGACCGCACTTGGGTTGATTGGGGGCGAAA
Organism: Candidatus Poribacteria bacterium; assembly: GCA_022826645.1. Taxonomy (GTDB): domain Bacteria; phylum Poribacteria; class WGA-4E; order WGA-4E; family PCPOR2b; genus PCPOR2b. The sequence continues at coordinate 67,423 of JAJDUM010000112.1, read as the reverse complement.
AAGCGGAGACGGTACTCCTTGACATTTTGGAGACCGATACGGAAAAAGGGGCTATCTTCACGAATGCGGTTACAGGACTTGGCGTGTTGAAGAGCACAAGAGCCGTGCCGAAGCTAATTGAAATCCTTGAGGATCAAAACTTGGAAATGGATGTCCGTACGGACGCACTTGTGAAACTTTCCGCTCGCACAAAAGCCGCCATAGCACTTGCCAACATTAAGGATCAACGTGCTGCCGAAGCGTTTGGAAGACGGCTCGTTGACGAATCGGAATATGGCATTGCGATAGTGGACAAAGACGGCAAGAAAATTCCGAAACACAATTGGGGTTGGGAAAACTTTGTCATAGCGACAAAACCGTTCCTGCTGCCTGCGTTTGTTGCCCCAAAGATGATTCAGCGAATTGAAGACCCGCTGGAAGAGTGGCCCGTCAAGGCATATGCGGCGAATGCCCTCGCAAAAACTGATGCTCCAGACGTTATACCGAGGGTCAGAGAGCTGCTCGCTAGTCCAACCGTGCAAATCCGTCAACACACGGCGCTCGGTGTTGGTGAAGGCAATCTCAGCGAATTCAAGGACGATCTTGTGAAAAAGATGCTGGGTGATGGCGAAGCCAACGCTGATGTGCGACGTTGGGCGACACAGGGACTAGGAGATCTGGGTGACCCTTCTGTTGTGGCAGCTATTGCAGAGACACTGAACAATGATGCTAATGTTATAGCACTCCGTCAGGATGCGGCACTTGCTCTTGGGAAAATTGGAGATGATGCTGCCGTGGCTGCGCTGTCTGAAAAACTGAGAACTCTGCAAGCGAGTCAGTCGGAAAAGAAGTTGCGGATCGACATCCTTAAAGCGCTTGGCGAAGCGAGGAGCCAAAAAGCTATACCGGTTCTCAGGACGGTGCTGGAAGATTCAGATGGCGACATCCACTTCTGGGCGGCAGATGCCTTATATAAAATCACGGGTGATGGGCATGGTTATCACCGTATAGGATAAGGTCTGGCGTTATTCACCCCACATCCCAATCAGGGCGCAACGTTCAAGTAATACACTTGTGGTCGATTACAATTGATGAAAGGAGGATAAGCAGGTGAAGTCAAACCCGAATCGACTCATTGATCATTTCTTTCAAATGCAGGAAGAGATTGACCGTCTTTTCGATGATTTTAAGGAACCGTCCCAGGATTTAACAAATGAGACGGCGCATTGGCGACCACCGATGGACATTTATGAGACGGTCGATAGTTTTGTTGTTAAGATTGAAATCGCAGGCATAGAACCGAGCGAAGACCTCAAAGTCCAACTGAATCGAAATGTCTTAACCCTCAAAGGGTATCGACAAGATCGGACTGCTCTGAAGAAGGAGCACTACCATCAAGCTGAATTGAACTACGGTCCCTTTGAGCGATCGATCGTCCTACCGAATATCTTCGCGGAGGATGTGGAGCCGGTTGCAAGTTATGCAAATGGCTTTCTTGAGATCCGTATTCCAAAGGCACCGGTAAATGAGCCCAAGGAGATTGTTGTCGAATCGAAGCAAGGGTTAGAGATTGTTTCCCCTGAAACTCCGGGGCGAAAGGAGCTTGATGATGGCGAAGGATAAAGACAAACAGGAGAGTAACGTGGAAGAGCCGAAAGAACTGCCAATTATTCCTGTTCCGGGCGATCTGGTTATTTTTCCGTATATGCCGCCGGTGCCTCCGTTTCCGCCGCATCACGTTGTGTTATCGGGAGAGAGCATTACATCGGCTGTCGACGAAGCACTCATTGACGGGTCACGGCTGCTCTGTATCTTTAAGCTCCGATCGGCTGAGGACGCAGCGGATCTGACGGTTGAAGATTTCAACGCGGTTGGAACGCAGATTCATATTATCAAGTGTCGCAAAGAGGATGAGAACGTTTTATTCCTTGCACAGGGACGCGCAAGGGTTGAAATTGAAGAGATTACACAGACGGATCCATTTATCAAAGGGCGTGTGCGGATCATTGAAGAGCAGGAGGAAGAAACGACTGTTGAAGTAGAAGCCTTGATGCGTAGTGCTACCTCGTTATTTGAGAAGATTGTGGAGTTATCATCACGATATCAGGAAGAGTTCAGCATTATTGCAGACAATATTGAGGAACCGGGGCGACTGGCAGATTATATCGCTGCGACGCTCGATCTCAAACCTGAAGATAAACAGATCCTCTTAGAAACTCTCTCCCCCACAGATCGATTGACTCAGTTAATTACTTCTCTCACTAAAGAACTCGATCTGCTTGAATTGGAAACCAAGATACAGTCCGATGCTCAAGGCGTGATTAACCAAGGTCAACGTGAATACTTTCTCCGTGAACAGATGAAAGCGATCCAAAAGGAGCTTGGTGAGACCGACGATCTGTTGCTGGAGGTTGAGGAGATGCGCGAGCAGATTGAAAAGGCAAACATGCCTGAAAAAGTGCACGCTGTCGCGGAAAAAGAACTCAATCGCCTCTCCAAAATGCACTCAGCTTCGCCAGAGTCAACCGTTTCACGAAATTACCTTGATTGGCTTATTAACCTTCCTTGGGATGCCAACACACAGGATAGGCTCGATATCGCTCATGCGAAGCAGGTTCTGGATGAGGATCACTATGACTTGGAAAAGGTCAAAGACCGGATTCTGGAATACCTTGCGGTGCGGATGCTCAAAGAAGATATGAAGGGACCGATCCTCTGCTTTGTGGGACCACCGGGGGTCGGGAAAACCTCGTTGGGGGCATCAATCGCCAGGGCGATGGAGCGAAAGTTTGTGCGGATTTCGCTAGGTGGGGTTCACGACGAGGCAGAGATTCGAGGACATCGACGGACCTACATTGGCTCAATGCCGGGGCGTATTGTAAAGAGCTTACGCCAAGTGGAATCCAATAACCCGATTTTTATGTTGGACGAGGTTGACAAACTCGGCTCGGATTTCCGTGGTGATCCCGCTGCTGCCCTGCTTGAGGTGCTCGATCCGGAGCAGAATTTTGACTTTGTGGACAACTACCTTGAGGTGCCCTTCGACCTCTCGAAGGTGATGTTTATTACTACCGCTAATCAGCTACACACTATTCCCCCGGCTTTGCTTGACCGCCTCGAAATTCTTGAACTTCCCGGTTATACCGCCAACGAGAAACTGATGATTGCCAAGCAGTATCTCATCCCGCGCCAACTTGAATCGCACGGGATTGGAGAGGATACACTCTCGATTGCGGATGATGCACTTCATCAGGTAATCGACAAATACACCCGTGAGGCGGGTGTCCGAAACCTTGAACGTGAGATGGGAACAATTTGCCGAAAGGTGGCTCGCCAGATCGCCGAGGGGCGGGAGAAGCCAACCCGTGTGACGGTTGACGATGTGCCGGACTATCTGGGACCAACCAAATTCTTCTCTGAACTTGCTGAACGGAAGGAGGAGATTGGTGTTGTAACCGGTATGTCCGCTACTGCTTATGGGGGTGAAATTCTGTTCATTGAGGCAACGAGCATGGCTGGTGAGGGGAAGTTACTTCTCACAGGTCAACTCGGCGATGTGATGCAGGAATCTGCCCAAGCGGCGCTGAGTTATGTCAAGTCCCAATCGGAGGCGTTACATTTCGATCCCAGTTTCTTCCAAAAGCATGACATCCACGTTCATGTGCCAGCGGGGGCAAGTCCGAAAGATGGTCCTTCCGCCGGTATTACAATTGCCACAGCGCTCGCTTCTCTGGCGACGAGGCACAGCGTTATCCCTGGTGTTGCGATGACCGGCGAAATTACGTTGCGAGGCCGTGTGCTACCGATTGGTGGTTTGAAGGAGAAAACCCTCGCCGCCAAGCAGGCGGGGATTAAGACTGTTATCCTTCCCGAACGCAACCAGAAAGATCTCGTTGAGGTGCCCGATGATGCTAAAGAAGGGCTTGAGTTCATATTTGTTGATCATGTGGATGAGGTCCTAGATCGTGCACTTAAAGCGGGAAATTAGTGGCTCAAATTATAGTAGATCTTGGAATTAATGGGACACTCCAAACCGATCAGGTTAGTTCCTTGTTTTCAGATGTTTGCAAGAAATCTCTCAACCAAATAAAGGAGAATTCATTATGGCAGTTAAGATAGAAAAGATGTTTGACTTTCCGGGACCCCAACCAAACGGTATGCAAGCCACAGAGGAAGGGATCTGGTTTCTGGATCAGGTCTCAAACCAAGCGCTCCTCGTCTCCTACGAAGGGGAAACTATACGGGCTATCGACACAGATTCTGAACATGGGAGCGGTGTTACGGTGGATGGCACGAACCTTTGGCTCGCATCAACGTTTGTGCCGACGCGCATAGAAGCCGATGGTCCGGTAATTCTAAAAGTTGATCCAGCAACTGGGGAGACTCTTGCTTCCTATCCGACAGCAGGTGCCGAGAAGTCAGGTGCGCACGGATTGGAGTGGCGCGATGGCAAGTTGTGGATGGCGGTGCCTCCTTCAGCGACCGTTTATCAATTAGATCCAGAAAACGATCTTGCTGTCCTGCATTCTTTCCCAGCCCCCGGGGTCCGTCCGCACGGTATCGCGTGGGAAGGGGACGATCTCTGGTGTGTTGAGACAAATCACCGCGCCTTCTATCGCATGAATCTCAAAGATGGTTCGACCATTGACAAGATCGAAATTCCCGAACCACATCCAGAGCCGCACGGCATGACGCGCTGGGATGGATGCTTCTTGTACTGCGATGCGGGATCCGGGGCGGTTTGCCGGGTGTCTGTTTAGTAGCCCAAATTGCACGATGGCTATTTATCGGAGTAAAAGGTGAAACACCCTGACCCCCTATTGCGCGTTGACAACCTCAAGACCTACTTTCGCACTGCGGAAGCTGCCGATTCTCGGAATCCCGACACGTCGGGACTTGCGCGTGCTGTTGATGGTGTGTCCTTTGAGATTCAGCATAACGAAATTTTTGCGATTGTTGGTGAATCCGGCTGCGGCAAGAGTGTGACAGCGTTATCAATAAGTCAACTTGTGCCGCAACCAGCAGGATTTATTGCCGGCGGGGAGATTCATTATAAGGGCAGAGAGATCACCCGGTTGCCAGAGGTGGAAAAGCGTAAGATTCGCGGTAACGAGATTGCGATGATCTTCCAAGAGCCGATGACGAGCCTCAATCCTGTGTTTACGGTTGGGAATCAGATCTTGGAAGCGATTCAGCAGCATCAGAAGATAGGTGGCGATGCTGCGAAAAACGCTGCTATTGAGATGTTGGATCTGGTCGGCATTCCTGAACCAGCACGGCGTTTTGACGAATACCCCCACCAACTGTCAGGCGGCATGAGGCAGCGTGTCATGATAGCGATTGCGCTGTCGTGTCGACCCGGCTTGCTGATTGCAGATGAGCCGACAACTGCATTGGACGTTACGATTCAGGCGCAGATTCTTGATCTGATTAAGGATCTCCAACGTGAGTTCGGCATGGCGGTGCTGCTGATCACCCATGACCTTGGCGTTGTCTCTGAGATGGCGGATCGTGTCGCCGTCATGTACGCCGGAAAGATTGTCGAAACCAGCGATTGGAATACGCTTTACCACAATCCCCGCCATCCCTACACGATCAAACTGCTCGACTCGCTTCCCTCACGTCAAAAGCGGGGCGATACCTTGCAAACCATCCAAGGACGTGTTCCGCAAGCGACGCGATATCCTGACGGGTGTCGTTTCGCTGATCGGTGTCCCCAGGTCATGGCTGGTTGTGATACCGTTTTGCCACCATTGATTGAAATAGATGTGGAACATCATACCGCATGTCATCTCTATAACCCTGATTTTAACCGCACTGACCGCACGGCAGAGGTTGCTATATCAACCCCAACTACTGCGGCACCGTTTCCCATTCCCGAACCTGACAACACCGACGAACCGTTGATTCAGGTGGACAGCCTGCGCGTCCATTTTCCAATTGTAAAGGGGATACTCAAGCGGACGGTCGGCTATGTCTATGCGGTGGATGGGGTCAGTCTTACCATTCCTAAAGGGAAAACTCTTGCCCTTGTTGGGGAGTCGGGGTGTGGGAAAACGACACTCGGCAAGGCGGTTCTGCGGCTGGGTGTTCCGATTCAGGGAGAAATCCGTTACGATGACGTTAATCTTGCGGGGCTAAGTAGATCTGAACTCCACCCCTACCGACGCAAACTTCAGATCATCTTCCAAGACCCGTACTCATCTTTGAATCCGCGTGCGATGGTCGGGCAGACGATTCAGGAGGGGATGATAACCCACGGCATTGGAGAGAATCGGTCCGAGCGAGAAGACCGCGTACGCGAACTGATGCAGCGTGTGGGATTGTCGCCTGACATGGTCAATCGCTATCCTCACGAGTTCTCCGGTGGGCAGCGTCAACGGATTGGTATCGCGCGGTGCTTGGCGGTTGAACCCGAATTTATCGTTTGTGACGAGGCGACAAGCGCGCTGGACGTTTCCGTCCAAGCGCAGATTTTGAACCTGCTCAAGGAACTTCAGGACGACTTGGATCTGACCTATCTGTTTATCACCCACAACCTCTCTGTTGTGGAGTATCTCGCGGACGAAGTGGTGGTGATGTATCTCGGTCGAATTGTTGAGCGAGGAACTACCGAAGAGATCTTTGACGGGCCCAAGCACCCTTACACCCGTGCACTATTATCGGCTGTACCCAAAATTGATCCAGAGACAGGGATCGAAAAGATCCAACTTGAAGGGGATGTGCCGTCCCCAATTAACCCGCCGAAGGGCTGCCATTTTCATCCACGTTGCCCCGATGTGATGCCGCATTGCAGTGAGGCGTACCCTGACGAAATCGCGTTCACAGAAACTCATTCGTGTCAATGCTACCTTTACGATGTAGAGGGGACAACTGAAATAGAATAAGCGAGCAGTATCCATAAAAAAAGAGGAGACGAACCCTTGCGGATCCATCTCCTCTCTGGTCTGTGAAACAGGTTGCATCTGTCTCTTTTAGTCTGACTGGTTTTCTAGGGTGACGAATGCGGCGCCCCTATTGTTCGGCAGCCTGATGTATAGCAGAATCTTTGGTTGATCTTTAACCGCTTGGATCCGCTCGCGGTAGTCCTTCAGGTTCGAGATCTCCACATCTTCAATTTCTTGGATCAAGGTGCCGACACCAATCCCTGCTCTTGCAGCGGGGCTGCGTCGCTCAACCGCAGCGACGATCACACCGCTTTCGCCTTCATATCCATATCGTGCTGCCAGTTCATTGGTCAAATTCTGCACTTGGATGTCTGCAAACGCTCCTATATCCCCCTCATCGGCGCCCCTACCAGCTAACCGATCAAGCACTTCTGGGGTGCGTTTTTCAAGCTTGACCTTTAGAACTTTTTCTGCCCCTTTGCGGCTGACCTTGACTTCCACCGTTTCGCCAACGCCCGTTTCGGCAACAACGTGCATGAGATGATTCATATCACGGATGGTCATCTTATTAAACTCGACAATCACATCCCCACGACGGATACCGGCTTTGTGTGCTGGCGTTCCTTTGTACGCCTCTCTAATCAGGGCGCCACGCGGTTCCTCAAGTTTTAACTTCTCTGCCAAGTCGTAGTCGATAGGCTGAAGCGAAACGCCCAACCAGCCGCGTTCAACTTCCCCTTTCTCAATCAATTGGGTCATGACTCGCTTTGCGAGATTAGTCGGGATGGCGAATCCAACGCCCACATTGCCGTATGAGAATCCACTCCCGGTGGCGATTGCGGTATTAATGCCAATTAACTCACCACGGATATTAATGAGCGCACCGCCGCTGTTACCGCGATTGATTGCGGCGTCGGTTTGGATGAAGTCCGTATACGCGATGTCAATACCATGAGAGGTGCGTCCTTTTGCGCTGACCATCCCGCGTGTTACTGTTTGGGCAAGTCCGAATGGGCTTCCGATGGCAATCACCCACTCTCCGATTTCAAGGTCCTCCGAGTTACCAAGAAGCAAAATGGGTAAATCATTCCCATCAATCTTCAGAACAGCAAGATCGGTCCCTTGGCGCCCTGCATCTTTTCCAACAACGGTTGCCTTATATTCACGCCCGTTCGGTAACACTACCGCAATACCCTCTGCGCGTTCAATAACGTGATTGTTGGTCAAGATGTAGCCATCTTCGCTGACGATAACGCCGGATCCAAGTCCGCGTACCTCTTCCTGTTCTTCCGGTTCTGCACGGTCCCGGGGACCAAACCAAAACTCGAACCAATCATCGCTAAAAGGATCGGACCGATTCTGTCGGGTTGGAACAGATCTGGTGGTTGTAATCTGCACAACGGCGGGTTTGGCACGATTTACCACTTTGATGAACGCACGATTTGCCCGCTCTAAGTATTCAAAGTCCTGATTAAGACTATCATTGGTTTGGCCAATTGCAGTCTGAGGGGTAAATGTCGGATTATCTGGGCTTATCGTTATACCGACAGCGATTATTAATGCTATAACTACGAGTGAAATTGTCCATTTGGTTGAATTTGACTTAAACATTGCTGAACCCTCCTTTTCTGGTTTAAAACACACCGTTATCGAAATGAAAGTTTCAAAAAAGTACAGCGTGTTTGACAGAAAAAAGCGTCCTACGTTTAGGCGCAGAACGCTTTTTTGCAAACCGAGTGATTATTCGACACTGATTTGAATTTCTTTGGGTTGAACCTCTTTTGCTTTTGGGATGGCTACGGTCAGGACACCATTCGTAAATTTGGCTTTGATGTCTTCAGGATCCAAGTTCGCTGGCAATGTGAAAGACCGTTGGAAACGACCGTAACTCCGTTCAACACGATGATACTTTTGGTCGTTTTCCTCGCGCTCCTGCGCTTTTTCGCCTTTGAGTGTGAGGACATCATCTGTCACGGAGACTTGGACATCCTTTTCAGATAGTCCTGGAATTTCGGCACGGATTTCGACGTGTTCACTCGCTTCCAAGATATCAACGACCGGCATCCAATCCAAATTCTCACCCTCTGCACGATAACGTGTGGGTCTGTGCCAGTTGTCGAAGAATCGACTCATCTCATTGTGAATGCTAAAAAGGTCCTGTATTGGTCTCGTAGCTAGGCTTCTCATTTTTGGTTCCTCCAATTTTTCGATTTATGATTAGTTTTGTGAGTGTTGTAACTCAGACGATCTTATAGAGCGCAAGCGTTGTGCCAAACTCTGTTTCTTATGTCAATTAGAAAAAGGAAATATCGCTCAATCCCTGTTAGGACAAGGGTTTCGGCAGAATTTGATCGGTGAGTTATATTATAAGGGGAAGGGTTCGGGGACAGTTGTATCCTTTGCTGCATGGGCACCGTATGTCATTATGGCACGGTTCAAGATCTGACTATTGTGCGGCAATGATATGTCATTTTGACCTATCCCCTTTTACAACTGTTGCTGCTTTGTCATGCCGATTTTGTATCTATAAATTATTAGCTTTGCGAAGATTTCCAATTGAATATTAGCAAAAACCTGCGAGAAAGGTACGGTCAGAACGTGAGAGATTTTAATGTGGCAGCAGCGGCCGGCGATACCGAAAAAGCAGAGGTCGTATACACCAAATGGGTAGAGGTTCGTCAAAACTTAACCAAAGACAGCAGGCTTGGGACGATTGGTATGCCCTGATATTGGTAATGAAGATGCCATACAAGCCTATTCAAGAATTACTTGACAAACATCGCAAGGAGAAACTATGAAATATCTAATTATTTTTACGACCATTGGACTATTTTTGTTAAATTCAATCGCTTTATCGCAGGATGGAGGTGAATCTGATTCAGTGAAAGCGCGTTGGGATGAACGTTACGACCGAGATATGTATATCTATGGCAAAGACCCTGCTGCCTTTCTGAAGCAGAAAATTGACGGGCTTATGAAAGGGAAAGCACTCGTCTTGGCTATGGGTGAGGGACGGAATGCGGTTTATCTCGCCCAAAACGATTTTGATGTCACAGGTGTAGACATTTCCGAGGTTGCTATTGAAAAATGTAACAGGCTGGCAGAGGAAAGAAATACAACAGTCAACGCCGTCGTCGCAGATTTGACCGACTATGATATGGGCGAGGGGCAGTTTGACCTAATCACAAATTTCTACTACTATGAGCCTTCAATATTTCCACAGGTTATTCAGGCGCTCAAGCCGGGTGGTATGTTTATCCTTGAGCAGTTCTCAATCGACCACCTCAAATACAGGGAAATCAGCCGCTTTGGTCCAAGAAACCCTGACTACCTCATAAAACCCAACGAACTCTTGGAGCACTTCAAGTCGTTGCGGATACTCTATTATGAGGATACTGTCGTGGAGCTTGATGAGGGGATGCACAAAGGAACAGCAGCAGTCATTCGGCTCATCGCGGAGAAAGCAGAGTAACTGCTGAACGGGATGCACGAATAGTCCCGCCTTTGAGATGAATATTACTTGCGGTTGATCCCGCAGATTTCGGCATCCTGTAAGGGCTGCAAGGAGTGCTATGTTAACATCTGACGAAAAGTGGTTCTTCGACCACCACGGATTTATTATCCTGCGCGAAGTTGTTCCTCCAGATGATATCCAGCGGATGATTGAACTGGGAGAACGGTGGCACAACATGACACTGGAAGAGCTGCCGTCACCGTTGACTTCGACTTCGCGCACCGGCGCGCGTTCACCGACGATTGCACACTGGATTAATCATGTACAGTATGGCGATGTCGTATTCCAGCGCTTGGTGCTTAATGTCGAGATTATGCGTGTGATTATTGCGCTGACGCGGACAACCCCCTGTCTTGTTGATTGTGCTTTAACGAAAAACGAAAAAACGTCCGATGACATTACCTTCCATGCCTCCGGACAGGATTACGGGGTGGAAGAATGCCAACCCCACGCCGGCTTCCTCAATGCGGGTATATCATTGGTTGATGTGCCGCCGGGGACCGGTTTCGTCTGCCTACCCGGAAGCCATAAGCGCCACTTTGAACCTCCCGATGATTTGAGTATTTACGACGGTCCTCCCACGGTTATCAATGTCCCTGTTAACGCTGGCGACTGCGTTATCTTCACAGAAGCACTCTACCATGGTGCAAGGCGCTGGACAGAAACATATCCCCGTTTTACTGTTTTCAACCGATACATTGATTGTGGGTCCCACCGTGCACTACCGATTGAATCCCATAAACATCTGATTTCGCCGGAGGTCTATGAATTGGAACAACCTGCGATTCGGGGACAACGGAAGCGGGTGGTGGAACGTATCTTAAAAGAACTGAAGCAGGATGAAGCATAACTGTTGCCGAAAGAAAATTGTGTGATGGATGTCATCGCTGCGTGTTTCTGGACTTATAGTTATTGCAGCACTTTACCAGCATTCATAGAAGGAGAGATTCTATGCAAAATACCGCGTGGGGGAGCATAGGGGAGAGTGACTGCGCGATTAAAATCGAGACCGAGAAACTTGAGGCGGTCATCCCCAAGAAGGACCCTAAACACTGGATGACTGGGATCGAAAAGGGATCCTTCCTCGATAAAGCCACAGGTTTCCGAGAGGTTGGCGATGGTTTGATGGTCATCGACTGGCTCATGGAGGCGGGCAGCGACAAGGACTACGGCGATCAGATAGTTGCCCCGGACGGGCACGGTGTCGGTAGATACTCTTGGTATGAAAACGAGACGGAACCGGACCGGCAGTACTCCACACGTATGTCTCACGGCAGCAGCCATCGTAAGCGCATGGTCGAAGGTCCGCAACTGTGCCATAGAATGAAACCGGTTCAGCCGGAGGTAATCCACGGGACAGATTTTATCGCGGTCACAACCACGTATCAGTACGAATACGCCGCGCCCGGTCACAAAGCCGGGTCGCGCTGGACACAGCGGATCGTATTTCCCCAAGGTGAGCGGTTCTTCGTCTTAATGGACAAAATCGACAGCGTCAACGATTCGCCGGAGATGTTTCTCCGCAACGACACACCGGGCTGTGTCCGGCATGAAAAGGGCGATACGTTCAGCGAGATGTATCTCAGTTATCTGAGCGGTCCCAACGGGGTGCGTATCCCGTCCAGTGAATTCTTCACCCCGTTCCCGCCAGACCTGAAGTTCGGCTATCGCCGCGACCTGAACAGAACCCCGGAACGTTTCATTCGAGCATATCACTTGCGTGACAAGGAAACAGGTGAGGATGGTCCTTGGCTGGCGGGTCTGACGCTTGAACCGTCTGTGGTCTATGAGGCGTGGTGCAGCCAAAGACCTGGGGACATCATCGTCATGATCGAGGAGATCCACGGCAAGCCTGTGAAAGCTGGAGATTCCTTTAGCGCTGCCCACATCGTGGGTTACTTCGACACGATCGAAGAGATGCACAGCGTATACGACCGCTATAAAGGGCACACCGCAGTGGCCGCTGACGCATCGGGTTGGCGGTTGGTGAAGTGAGAGAACAGTTGTAGCAGATTCTGTTTATTTTGACTTTTTCTGATTCTTTCTTGAGATAGTCTTGTGGAATCTGCGAAAAGCAGCCGTTGTGCGTTAGGTCGGGCAATGGCGGTTATTTTACTGTCCCGTTTGACCCATTATAGCTCCCCCACACCCGGTTGATTAAGAAAGTCGATTTCCAACAAGCGATTGATCCATGATTGCCTCACTGCGCTTTCGTGTGGATTCGCCAGCCAATTTTTGGGGTAGGTAAATTGGTGCGCGTTACGTGAACCGGCTTGGAGTCGCGCAATCTCCCGAAGGAGTTCGATACCCTCGGTCGTATCCGGGTTTCGGAAGTATTCTGCATTACAGACTCGCCGGCCGGGCATTCCACCTAACGAGGCGTGCCAAGTGCGGATATCGAAGGCAATAACGTCTCCCGGCTGCGTCGGCACGGCTTGGCAAGGCACATCTTCAACAGACACTTTGTCTAAAGCCTCCTGAAACATCTTCCGATCGGCACCCTTCAATAGATGTGATCCCGGAATAAAACGTAAGGCACCGGTTTCCGCTGTCACGGGGTCGAGATGAAAGTGGTACTTGACGGCGAGCTGCACCTCCTCTGAGTCGGGTTGCCAGTTGCTATCGCTATGCCAGTCGGTGTTGCCTACGCTAAAATGGGCGTCGGTGCCGTTACCGAGGACAGCCGTACCACAGATCTGCTGCGCCGGGGTGAGGAAGCGACGATCCTCATTGAGCGACGCGAAAAAGGGCGTTTCCTCATTCATCATTCGCGTCCATTGCCCCAGCGTCCCATCGAAAGGTTCTTCTGGAAATGCGGCTGCCAACCCATCACGGTGTTCTTGGCTAATAATATCCAGTTCGGCTTGCTTCAGCAGTTTCCGAAGAACGACATAGCCGAATGTTTTGAAGAAGTGCAGTTGGTTCTGGTCGAGTCCGGGTGTTTGATCTGTCATTCCAAACCTTTCTCTCTGTAGGGGAAATTTAGCGCCGCAGATCCGCTGGGTTCTTATCTATAAAAGTTGACTCTATTCAGTATGCGATGACATCAGTCTTCGGGCGAGGTCTTGCGATTTATGCCAATCCCCCGTTGATGCTGACGCCAGACGAGCGAAGGTCCAAAGCCGAACGCGTTCGCTATCCACACCGAGTAGGTCAGCAAATCTTCCGATTGTACTGGTCGGTTTCGAGTGTAGTCGTTCTTTACAGTTGAGCAGATGCTGGGTCGCATCGTAAGCTGGGTCTCCGTAAAACGGTTTGGGATCAATGAAAAGCCACGGTTCACGTTGCGCTCGAAGCACATTCCCCGCGTGTAGGTCAGTTGCTAACAGCACATCGCAAGTGGCATCGTTTAGCAGTGTCTGATAGATATCCAATCCCTCCTTAGCGAGTCCTGTGTCGGGCAGGCGATCCACTTTTTCCAACGTTTCCTGGGTCCACGAGACAATCATTTCTGACAATGGTCGGAACGGATGTGTGTCTGGTAGCGTCCGCCACAATCTTTTCAACAGTTTTGCAATGACCTGGTCTTGTTCATTCTCGGGGCGCTCTCGTAACGTGGTACCGGGCTCGCAGCGTTCAAGCAGCATCGCGTTAAGTTCGGGGGCTGCCTCTAACACAAAAACAGCTGGATCGCCCTCCCAAAAAAGTAGACCGTCAATTTCGTTTTCTGCTTCCATGTGGGGCAAGCCGATCTTTAGCACGGCGGGGGTGCCATCTCCCCGGATGCAGGGCGCGACCCAAGAACAACTCGCTTCTGCTTCAAATGGTGGACTAAGGGTCAGGGACCATCGCTGCTTGAGGTCGGTAATGGCTTGGGGTAATCCATTCAGCCAAACAGTGCCATCGGCTGTTTGACGGCTGTTGGTTGCGATTTGTTCGGGGATGGGAATAGTGTGCATTCAATAGGACCTATGTTTGTGATTGGATGGTATGAATCACCATTTTACAATTTCAGTATGAGTCTGTCAATAGGGGTTCGGGCGGGGCTGCCCCGCCTACGATGTGGGAGGGAATCTCCCGTCTACCAGCCAAAATCAGTCAAAAAACGGAAAACTATGGTAGATTTTAGAATTACTGATACACTTTCAATACACAACCAACCCCCTAAATCCCGCCCCCGATTTATCGGGATTTCGCTGACGCTCAACTTGTCAGGGGGACTTCAGAAACTTCGCGAAGGTCGAAGTTGTCGGCAAATGTCCACTTATTTGTCTAATCCACCATAAATAGTCCTAGGGTATAGGGCAGAGCAATTTAGTGCCCTTGTAGGAGGAATCTACGAATCCCGACGCCTCGCTGTAGGATCAATTTCTCAGTCGCGATTTATCCCACAGAACCAACAGCCAGAAGCTAAGAGATCTTAGGAACGTAGGGAGAAGTTGGCTTGAAGCGATATCTGTAGCATTTTTGCAACGCTGATGTAGCAGAGTTCCAACAGTTTCCTTATAAATGAAGATGCCGTTTGGAATCACGGCGTATGTTGACAACAGATACAAAATTGCGTGGAGAACGGGTTTGCCGGGAAACTTAGTTCTTGCACTATTTTTTTAGGCGATTAAGCTCACGGTGGTATCTAAATTGCTCGTAGTCGATAAAGTCAGTGAACGTGACATCGGATTTGATCTGGCTTTGCTAAAGGGTTTACGGAACCAATTAACTCACCAAATTCACTTTCATGGAGGATTATCATGTTTAGATATGCTGTTTCGTTCCTAGCATTATTTGTCCTATTCGTTGCCGCTTGCGCCAAGATTGACTATATTGGGCAATCTTACTCGCCTACCACCCATGTGGATCTTTACTTTTCAGAAGCGGATATAAGGGAAGATTATCGGGTGATGGGACATGTTATTGCACAAGCGAATGAGGGTATCAGCGTAGAAAACTTACAGAAGAAACTGGAAGCGAAAGCACGCGAGAAGGGTGCCGATGGAATCGTTGTTCACGGATTCGATCGGATACAAACAGGAGAAACAACCACATACAATGAGGAGACACAACGGGAAAAAAAGAAGCGCAGTATAGCCGCTATCACCATCACAAGTACCGAAGAAGAGAGACAGATTAAAGCGATTTTTATCAAATATGAGCAGAATCTGTAAGGCTTAGTGGATCTGTGCTGCATCATCGAATCTTTATACCAATGTAACGTAAGTTGCTAGGTTCTGTTGACATTTCATCGTAACCATATAACAGAGAGACATAAATCGGTTCACTGACCGGGAAAGCGGAGAAAAGAAACCGAGTTTTGAAGAAAAAACTCGGTTTCTGGCAACCTTCCTATTGATTTCGGGTTTCTCGCAACGGCGAAAGCAGAATGTCAACACGCCCTAATTGATAAGCCGCAAATTGAAGGCAAGCGAAGTTCCGATTTATCAGGACATCAGAAACCACGTTTCTACACACGGGGAACACAGTTTAAAAAAAATCTAACTGATTCTCCCGAAATGCGACGATATAATATAATGGTCCCCAATATTCGGGCCAGGAGTTAAGTAAGAAATATGGTCTAACTGTCCCGTATAAATGGAGGATTGAAGATGTCAACCCAACGGATTCGTCATACAGCGAAATTCAAGTTCAGTATTGCCCTTGAAGCCATCCAGTCAGACAAAACGATCAGCCAATTGGCAAGTGACCACCAATTGCATCCGAGCCAAATCAGCCAATGGAAGAAACAGTTGCTTGAACAGGGGAGCGATATTTTCGCAACCCACCCGACTAAGCGACAACGTGAGCAAAATGACAGAGAGTCGCGTCTGTATGAGCAAATTGGTCGGCTGAATATGGAATTAGACTGGTTGAAAAAAAAAGCTGCCTCAAGCGATAGAACAGAAACGGACACTCGTTGACCCCGATCACCCGCAACTGAGCCTCCGTCGTCAATGTGAGTTGCTTGGCCTTTCTCGGTCAATGCTTTACTATCAACCGGCTACAGAGTCGGCAGACAACCTGCATCTGATGCGGCTGATAGATCAGCAGTATCTGCAAACCCCTTTCTATGGGAGTCGTCGAATGACACACCATCTGATGCGGCGTGGCTACCGTGTGAACCGCAAACGCATCCAGCGACTGATGCGTTTGATGGGGATAGAAGCGATTTATCCTAAACCCAAACGCTCAGCAATTGACAGTGAGCATCGGATTTACCCATACCTATTACGGGACTATGAGGTGACCGCTGCCAATGAGGTCTGGTCGGCTGACATTACCTATATCCCGATGGATAAAGGGTTTATGTATCTAATGGCAATACTCGACTGGTATAGTCGGTACGTCATTGCTTGGGAGGTATCCAATAGTCTATCGGGGCAGTTCTGTCTTGACGCCTTACATCGTGCATTATCTGGGGCAACTCCTACTATCTTCAATACCGACCAAGGCGTCCAGTTTACTGCCAATGCTTTCACCGATGCGGTCGAAGCGGCGGGCAGTGCGATGAGCATGGACAGTGTTGGCAGAGCTATTGACAATATCTACATTGAGCGATTTTGGCGAAGCCTCAAGTATGAAGATGTTTATCCAAAACTCTACCCTACAGCAAAAGCCCTTTTCGAGGGATTAACTCGTTACATCCGGTTCTATAATCAAAAACGACTTCACCAGAGTCTCAATTATGCGACACCGGCTGAGGTGTATCTCGGCTAAATCAGTGTCGGTAACTCTCAATTATCTTACTTATTTTTACATCATTTTGGCCTCGACAAGGGGTCCACTTTATAAAGGTGAAAAACTTGGTTGCTCTTTGATACGGACAACTTGCGTTATTTTAGGAAAACGATAATGTTTTGCACACGAGTTGGCTAAACTAATGTAGAATAGATTGCGTCAACATGGCGGACGAAAGTGTTCTCAGAAAGGATCGAAAAAGTGAAATTAAATCGGATGCCATTGAATATTGGATTAGTAGCAGTGTTCTGCTTTTGTGTTGCCCTAAACGGTGTGTCAGCCGAAGAGTTAACTTTAGATGACATCTTCCCGACTGACCGGGTGCTGGATGTACAAATCACCGTCGCTGATGAGGATTGGGATACGATTCGCTATCAGACACGTGATTTCTACTCGGTATTGCACGAGAGCCGCAAAGTTGCCCCACCTGAAGGACCTTACACCTACGTTGATGCCAGCGTAACGATTGATGGCGTGGTATTTCCCAATGTTGGGCTTCGCAAGAAAGGATTCCTGGGTTCGCTAAGTACCACGCGCCCTTCACTCAAAATCAAGCTGAATCACACCGACAAAAATGCTGGGATTGAGGGCTTGACCAATCTGACCTTCAACAATAACCAGCAGGACGTCAGTTTGATGAGTCAATTCATGGGATATGCCTTATTCAATGCTGTTGGGTCGCCTGCCCCACGCTGTGCGTATGCGAGAGTGACGGTCAATGAAAAAAACCTTGGGGTTTATTCGCATGTGGAGACGGTTCGCAGGTCGTTTCTCAGACGTGCTTTCGGTACTGACGACGGTACGTTGTACGAAGGTCCCTACGTCGATTTTTATGAGGGATGGTTAGGCAGTTTCGAGCGCAAAATTGGTAAGGACGGACCAGGACGGGAGAAGATTCAGCAACTTATTGAGGTTCTCAAAAGTAGGGATAAAAACATTGAGGGTGCAATCGGCGAGTTAGTTGCCCTCGATACGTTCTACACATTTTGGGCGGTGGAGGGGCTGCTCGGTTTTTGGGATGGCTACTCCGGCAACAACAACAACTTTTTCATCTATCTCAATCCAGAAACCGACAAATTTCATTTCTTACCTTGGGGTGCTGATTCGCTCTTTGTCAAGCACAGCAAACTCGAACACCATAACAAAGCCGATGCACCTATCTCTGTAAAGACCCGAGGTTTGCTCGCTCACAAACTTTATCAACAGAAATCTGCTCGAGGGCGTTACGCAGAGGTGCTAATAAGCATTCTTGAAAACCATTGGAATGAAGCGGAATTGTTAGTCGAAATTGACCGAATCGATGCGATGGTTGAACCGCACTTAATTGATGCACAGCGTTTCTTTAGAGGTAAGGAGGAGCGAAAAACTTATACGCGTGCAATGGCACTGGAAGATACACGGAGATTTATCCGCGAACGTCGTGCGGATATAATGGAGGAGATTGCGGACGGAATGCCGGAGTGGGGAGCGGTCCCAGACGAGCCGTACGTTACGAGGGGAGATGATTGGTCGAAAAGACAGGCAAAGTCCCCCGGAAACGACATCTGGAGTGCTGCTGTATTCGGAAACAGCAAGGCGATCAGGGGACACTTGGCTAAAGGTGTGGATATCAATGCCAGGGATAGTACATTCGGTTCGACAGCCTTATCGTTGGCTGCGTTGTTCGGACACACTGAAATTGTTGCGCTGCTGCTTGAGGCGGGTGCGGATGTCAATGCGAGAAATCGGGATGGTGGTACACCGTTGCACAGCGCGGCTTTTCTCGGTCAATATAAAGCGGCTGAACTGCTGCTTGAGAATGGCGCAGATATCAATATTAGGAATGGGGATGGTGGTACACCTTTAGATGCTACAAGGGTAGATTGGGAGACCACTGTCTTCATTGCTGGATTGATGAAGATAAGGATAGATAGGGAAAAGGTAGAAACTGGCAGAGCCAAAGTTGTTGAGTTATTCCATCAACATGGTGCTGCGACAAACACAAGAAGTGTCAGTAATGCGCTGTGTGATGCTGTCAGAAGCGGGGATCTCCGAGCGGTCAAGGAGCGGTTGGCGAACGGTGTGGATATCAATGCCGAGGATAGTGAATTTGGAGTGACTGCCTTGTCGTGGGCAGTGCTTAGAGACAATACAGAGATCGCTCAATTTTTAATCGAAAAAGGGGCGGAGGTCAATGCGAAGAGTCGGGATGGCAGCACGCCGTTGCACAGTGCAGCGTTTCTCGGTCACACCGAAATTGCCGAACTGCTGATTCAGAAGGGGGCGGAGATCAACCCAGAGAACTACAGGGGCGAAACCCCGCTTGATGTCTCGGCGGTGAACTGGGAGACTACCGAGTTTATCGCAGGATTGTTAAAAATAAGAGTGGATCGAAAAAAGGTACGAATTGGTCGAACCAAGATTGTCGAAATCCTCCGTCAACACGGCTCAGGACGCTAGCTTGTCTTGTTCGTGGACTCGGTTCTATATCTCATCTGTCCTTATCACTTGAGTATATTGGCGATTCCCTCATTACCCTCGCGCAACGCCATATCGAGGGGTGTTTCCCCTCCATAGGGTTGAAATAGAACTCTCTTGAATTCACGCAGGGGCCAGACCAATGATGTTACTTCATCCGTCCATCCGGCGAACTGCTTCGGTTCGTTTATTCGGCTGACTGTTTTGAGCGACGGGTCAGCACCGTGGTCGAGCAGCATCCGAACCATCCGCAGGTTGCCCAACCGTGCGGCGAAATGTATCGGTGTTTCCTTGCCGTATTGCACAAAATGCTCGTTATCCATTATGGGTTCGTCACCAAGTCCGCTCAGTGTTTGGGCATTGACATCTGCGCCTGCTTTAATTAGGATATAGGCTTGTGCGAGATGGATATCGTCATCGTGGCGGGACTGGACATGCAGCAAGGTTTCGCCGTTGTAGTGCCATGCGAAATTCGGATCCAGCCCATTTTCCATCATGAGCAGGAAGGAATCGAAGTTGGCGACGCCGACAGCGTGGAACCCAAGATAGCACGGCTGATTGACCTCCGTTCCGTGACTGAGGAGATACCGATTAATCTCATAATCGGTGCTGGGCCAATGCGTACCAAGGTCGCTGTTGTTCACGTCCGCACCTGCTTCTACGAGTGCTTTAACTTTATTGAGGCTTTTGAGGTTGATGCTTGCGCTAAAGAGCGGTCCCCACTGCCTTATTCTCCCATTCTGTGATGTGTGGTTCACCTTCACATTTACGAGTTCCGGCGCTTCAGCGAGCATTTGTCGGACTGTCGCTGCATCCGCTGTTTCAAACTCTGTCTGCCAACGTTTAATATGTTCTTGATTCATTTCGTTTCCTTGTTGTGATTGAAGGTTGTAGCTGCGCGTCAATTAAGGAGCAGTCCTATGAAAGAGCTATTGGAATTTTATCAGGAGCACGATTACGTTGTTGTCCCTGATGCCTTATCGACTGACGAGGTACGTACCATCAATGAAATCATAGATCGAGATCTCGTCGAAAATCCAGCGAATTGGTTTGAGCGGGAAGATGGGCATTACCAACTCAATGTCCATCTCCTAATTACACACCCGGAAATTGACTTTACTATGCGTCCACCGCGATTGTTGCCGTTGCTGGAAGCAATTATGGGACCCGATTTATGTGCGGAAGAACATTCGGTACGGATTCGTCGCCCCAATCCCGATGGGCCCGCCAATTGCCGTTGGCACCGCGATGTCGGTACTGGCGCGAGTGAAATTCCCCACTCCACCCCATACATATCCGTTGTCTTCTACCTGAACGACGTAGATGATACGACGCATACCTTTAGCGTTTTGCCCGGTTCGGCGCATACCAGAGAGCAGTCGCTTGAGGCTTACGATCTTGCGCAAGCGGATCACATCACCGGCGCCGCTGGCACGGCTGTCCTGTTCAACGCGATAATGTTCCACGCCGGCAATGTCCGTCAGACCACTGCGGAACGTCGGACGATTCATCTCTATTGTGGTCGTACCACAGATCGCTACTTGAGCAATTATACCATTTTCCCGCGTCGACTTTCGGAAAGTAAGGACGAAGCCACACGGAAGTACTACAGTCGTCCCAATCCAATTACCAAGTTGCTACTGGAACGGTTTTAGATAAGGAACACCGTATCCCTAAGAGATGAATGAGTGGAGGAGTCAGATGGCTGAATCAGGTGTGATGGCTACAATCCAAGATTTTGCGGCGCAGACAGGTGGGATTGTCGGGGTGGCTGCAAAACATCTGGAGACGGGTGAGCGTATTTGCCATAACGCTGACATGGTATTCTTCACAGCGAGTACGCTGAAAGTGCCGTTATTGGTGGAATTGTATCGACAGGTTGATGCGGGTGTCGTTGACGTGAACCAACGCGTTGAGCTGACTGATGCCCTACGGGTGCCGGGGTCTGGCGTTCTCAAGGAGTTGTCGGTTGGGCTTCAGCCGACGGTTCACGACTTGGCGATGCTCATGATTATCATCAGCGATAATACCGCCACCGATATACTCTACAACCGGGTTGGCGGGGATAATATTAACGACACGATGCGGAGATTGGGGTTGAATCACACCCATATTCCGATGCCGTGCCGGGAATTGCTTTACAGTATTACTGGACTTGAGGTGGAAAACCCCGACCATACCTATCAGTTAGCGTCAGATCGTCTGAAAAACCGGGAGTTTGTGTTAGAGGGCGATGGTTTCTCCGAAGACAAGTCTGATGTATCGTCACCTGACGATATGTGTCGTTTGTTGGAGTTAATCTACAGTGGCGATATCCTCTCACCCCAGTCACGAGAGGCGGTCCTGGACATCCTCAAGCGCCAGCAGTTGAGCACGGTTATTCCACACGCACTCCCTTCTGGAACGGTGGTTGCCCACAAAACAGGCAGTTACCAGAGTGTCCGGTGTGATGTTGGCGTTGTGTTTTCGCCCACCGGTCCATACACTGTGGCGATTATGGCGAAACAGATAAGGGCTGGCGATCGACTGAGTGTAGATGCGGGCCTTGCTGCTGTCTCCAAAGCGATTTACGACGAGTTCGTTGGATAGTCGCACTTTTAGTGGGGAGGTTGCTATGCGTTTTCCAGAACAGGACGGTCGAGCCGTGTATGGTAAGGTGGTTCCAGTACCGCCCTCTGTTCCGGTGTCAACCCTTCAAGCATTGACTGGGGCCAATTGGGGAAGTAGCCTTTGGCGTATGCCAAATTGCCCGGCGAGTATCGGAAAAGCAGAGAACGCCGTTGATGGTCTGCCTTCCAAGGCAGTGTTCCGTGTGTAGTGGCTTCCGTAAAAATAACAACGTCGCCGGCTTTGCCTGTAACCTGCCGAATGTGTTCTTGATACATTTCATAGCGTTTCATTTCAGGAGGGCAAGAAAAGTTGCCCTTGTGACTCCCCGGAATTAAGCAGAGTCCACCATCTCCCGGATTGACATCAGCGAGTTGCCACGCCACCACGGTTAATCCGCAGTGCATCCTCCCGTCTTTGAAGATGTAATACTGGTGTGGGTCGAAGCCTGGACCCGAAGAGCCGTGGAACACATGCCCTTCCGCTCCCTTACGCATAGTAATCAAGCCGGGATTGTGGTCCATTCGGAATCCTTTTCCCAAGATGCCGTGAAGATACGGCACGATTTTCGGGTGAGCAAGCATATCTCGGAACGGTTCGCACCACGGTTTTTCCCAGCCCAACATCCCGCCGAGATCACCGCGTCCGGTGATTCCTTCCAATGCGTCGGACCCGCCCGACAATGAAAGCTCCCCGACCCGCTCACGGATGCTCTCCGAATGATGATCTATCGCCTCATTGCACAACGCCACTTCATCGGGGGTTAGGACATTCTCGACAACTATGTAACCGTTGAGATCGAAAAGATATTTTTCGTGCTCATTCATCGCGCTATTCCTCTATAGATATCTTCCAATTGTATTTCGGTTTGAAACCGAGCATTCGTTGTGCCTTCTCTGTACTGATGACACTTGCATTTCCTTCAAGCTCTCCACGAATCTCGACACGATCCCCGAAATTTTGTTTAATCAGTTCCGTTGTAGGCTCAAGGAATCGAGTGGTCGGTTGAGCGAGCAAAAATGGTTCGTGCCCCTTCAGGTCTGCCTCAAGTGCCAGTACATGGGCATCCGCTACATCGCGAGGATCGGCATAAGCCCACATCACCAGTGTGGTTGGATTATCGGGTGTGGGTGCGGATAAGGGAAATTCAGCTTGTCGCTCTGGCGGAACGACATTCGTGAAGCGGAGACTTGCGACAGAGGTTGTCGAACTTCGGGCAACCATCTCGCCGATACACTCACCGATTTGTTTCGACAATCCGTAAGGTTCAAAGGGCATCATCGGATGTTCCTCGTCGAGGGGTAGGTACAACGGCACAAAGGCGTGCGGATCATGCGCCCAACCCATGGCAAAGGCACTGGAGGAGAACACCGCCCGTCGGAGTTTTTTGTCCGCTGCTGCCCAAAGAACATTGAATGTGCTCTGAACGTTGTTTTCAGACACTTCATGTGGGGCATCACTCCTGGGACCCGGAATCGCCCCCATGTGAATAACCGCCTCTGCGCCTGTCAACAGTTCCGTCACCTCCTCGGCGTTGCAGAGATCTGTCTGAACAAAGGGTGATGGCGACTCGCTATGCGGTACACGGTCTGTGCCCAGTACATCATACCCCTTTCCGATGAGGCGTTGGACGACACGGCTACCAAGTCGTCCCGCAGCTCCTGTAACTACAATCATAATCTCTGCTCCTTGAAATGCTCGCGCTGAAATATGGACCTCTGCTCGGAACCGTTCCGGTCGCACAGATTGTAGCAGACACCGGATTTTCCATCAATCAAAAAAGGGTGTTGATGGAGCGGTACAGATACACGGATAAACATCATGGCACTATTAGGGGCTTGAAATTTTGACGTTTTCCTTCTATGCTATAAAGGAGTTGTATAGTTGAGACGATACAATGAAATGGTTATCCCGAAATGTTAAGGAAAATTCAGTGAATATACCCTATAGAATGTTTTTGATTCTTAGCGTATTTCTGGCTGTTTTGTGTGCCTTTGCCGGGCAGATTTACGCTGACACGGAGTTAGATAAAATACATTTCCTTATCCCCGCGGGTGCTGGTGGTGGTTGGGATGGAACCGCTCGTGGTGTGGGTGAAGCCTTAACGAAATCGAAGCTCATCAAGCGTGCATCGTATCAGAATATGTCTGGCGGTAGTGGCGGAAAGGGAATCGCATATCTAATCAAGACGGCGCGACGTCAGCAGGGGACATTGCTGGTTAATTCGACCCCAATCCTTATCCGCTCTTTGCAGAAGGTGTTTCCGCACACTTTCCGAGATCTGACGCCTGTTGCAGCTGTGATCGCGGACTATGGCGTGTTTGCTGTCCGTAGTGATTCAGCATTTCAGCGTTGGGAAGATGTTGTTGCGACTTTTCGTGCCAATCCTCGGCAACTCAGAGTTAGCGGTGGGTCGGGTCGGCGCAGCATGGATGGCCTGGTCGCCGCACTGGCGTTTAAGGCGGCGGGAGGGGATCCCAAAACGGTGCGATATATCCCCTACGATGGCGGTGGTAAAGCGCTTGCGGGGCTGCTTTCTGGGGAAACGGAGATCCTATCGACCGGATTGGGGGAGGCACTAGAACAACATCAGTCTGGGCAAATCCGTATCCTTGCTATTACTGCGGCGCAGCGGTCTGCAGCGATCCCCGATATTCCCACTTTGAAAGAACTGGGGTACGACGCTACTTTTGTCAATTGGCGCGGCTTCTTCGGTCCGCCGGGACTGTCTGACGCGCAGGTTTTGAGCTATGTTGGTGTACTTAAGAAGATGTATGAAACGCCGGCTTGGAAGAATGTGCGATCGCGTAACGGTTGGGAGGACCTCTTCAAACCGGGGAAGGAATTCTCCACCTTTTTGGAAGGACAGGAAAAGGTCATCGGTGGATTGATGCGTGAGCTTGGGTTTCTCGAATGATGTTGTTATTTAGTTTTGATAGTGGTAATAGAGATTATGTGGAAGGGGATATCACGCACAAGGTGAGGGATTGATGAGAAGAGATAAGGTGGGAGCACTTGTTATCCTTGCGCTTTCAATAGTTTATGGTGCAATGGCATTCAATATTCCAGAGGCACCGGGAGTTGAAGGCGCTGGTGTGACCCCTTCGAGTCTACCGATAGCGTTGAGCGCAACGGGGATTGTCGCATCCTTGCTGATATTAGTTCTTCCTGCTCCCCGGCGTATCGATCGTGATGATGAGGATGAATCTTCTTTCTCAGATGCTTTTAAGGGGTTGGACTGGAGGTGTGCGGCATTCCTCTTTCTACTGATGGTCGGTTATGGATTGACCCTCAAACCCCTTGGATTTCTAATCTCAACTATCCTTTTTCTTTGGGGTGGATTTTGGACGATGGGAGAACGGCGGATTAAGTTGATGCTGCTGGTGTCAATCGGCGTGACTGTTGGTTTCTGGTTCATCTTGACGCAACTGCTAAGGATCTACCTTGAGCCCGGTGTGTTGCACTTCTTGGGGATGGATTAATTCAGTAATTCCCGATGATACATCCCTTCAGTTCATTGGATAGCGCGATGGTAACAACTTGGAGTATGAGTCCATAGATCGAGATTCATATCTTAATCTCGAAACGTCGATTTTGGAAAATTGATCCACAGAAGTTCAACATCGGCTCTGATGTGTGACCGAAGGGTTGGGAAACCCAACCCCTACGAAGGACCATGTGTCTGTGATGAAGAAATGTTAACAGAACCTAACGACTTGGAGTTAAACCGATGGTATTAGAGGGAATAATGACGGGACTCTCGACCGCATTTACCTTCACCAACATTCTGATGGTGTCTCTGGGTGTTTTTGCCGGCACATTCATCGGCATGTTGCCCGGATTGGGTCCGATCTCCACAATCGCTCTGATGATTCCAATAACTTACGGTTTTGAGCCATCATCGGGATTGATTCTCATGGCGGGTGTCTATTACGGGGCTGTTTTTGGTGGGTCAACCTCTTCAATCCTGCTGAACACGCCGGGCGAGGCTTCGACCGTCGCCACCTCCTTCGATGGCTATCCCCTCGCACAGGTGGGGAAGGCGGGGAAGGCACTCGCCACCGCCGCATATTCATCATTTTCCGGTGGAACAATCGGCGCGATGTTTCTGCTGTTCGCAGCACCGGCACTCGCTGTCGTTTCGTTGAGCTTCCAATCCGCCGATTACTTTGCACTGATGGTCATGGGGCTCACGGCTGTCTCCGCTTTTGCGGGGAAGGGTCAATTCCTGAAAGCTGCGCTGATGACAGTCTTGGGTGTGATGTTGTCTACCGTCGGGACGGATGATTCGACAGGAGTTCAGCGTTTCACATTGGGACAACTGGATCTGATTGATGGTATCAGTTTTCTGCTACTCGCTATGGCGACCTTTGCGCTCTCCGAAGCCCTCATTTCAGTGCTAAAGCCGGGGGAGACATCTAACGCTGCACAAACCGCTGTCAAGGATAAGTTTGGCAGCCTTAAAGTTTCGACGCAAGAATTCAGAGAAATTGCGCCGAGTGTGGGCAGATCCTCGGTATTAGGTTTCTTTATCGGCGTGCTGCCGGGTGCTGGTGCGACAATCGCCTCGTTTTTAGCTTACGGGATGGAACAGGCACTCGCAAAGGGGAGGGCAAAACTCCAATTTGGTAAGGGAAGCTTAAAAGGGCTCGCGGCACCAGAGACAGCGAATAATGCGGCTTCGACCGGCTCGTTTGTGCCATTGCTTACTTTGGGGATTCCGGGTTCTGGGACAACCGCTGTGATGTTGGGCGCACTAATTTCTTATGGGGTCCAACCGGGCCCACGTTTGTTTGCAGAAAACCCTGAAGTGTTCTGGTCAGTGATTGTATCAATGTATTTGGGAAACATTGTGCTGTTGATTCTGAATCTGCCGCTGATTCCTTATATCGCGCGGTTGCTTGCTGTACCGAAGCCGTTTCTTGTTCCGTTTGTCCTATTCTTTTCTCTCATCGGTGTCTACTTGGTCTCTTTCAATAACTTTGATATCTATCTGATGGTAGGGTTTGCCGCTTGCGCTCTCTTTTTTCGACTCCTCGATTTTCCGATGGCACCGATGCTGCTTGGATTCGTATTAGGGGGACTGCTTGAAGAAAATCTCAGGCGCGCGCTGCTGATCAATGATAGTAGCCTCTCGTTTCTATGGTCTCGTCCTATCACATTGATTATTCTTGTTATCACAGCGGTTGTGCTATTCTTGCCGTTGTATCGATCTTTGGTAGAGAAGTTCAGACCCCAGCCTTAGTTGATAGTAGAATAGTCGCTGGTGTGATTTCCGTTTTCGGTAATCGGGCGTTTTTGAATTGACGTTTGTTTAATGGCTTGCTAACTTATAGGTGTTGATACACAGAGCAGCATTTAGTGAGGAGGCGCGTATGCGTGTTATCGGACCCCAACCGCAAATCTCAGTTGTGCCCACTGTAAGATCTGTGCGGCCCCCTGACGCCTATCTCGACCTGTTGACACAGAATGAGCAGGAATTTCAGGAATATGTGCGGGAGGTCGAATCGCAGCAAGCCTTTCAGCGTTTGGTTGAGGAAGGACATGTGCGAAAAACCAGCTTTCAGGGGCGGATTCCACGGCATCTGTATGAAGAGTTCCAAGACCGTCAGTTTATGGAATTTATGCAGGAGTTCGAGATTGAGGAACGCGGCGATTGGCAACGCGATTTTTTTCGGGAGGATGCACGGCGGCACATTGCGGAATTGGCGGTCAAATATCGGGTGCCCCGCGGAAGACTTCTTCACGCGCTTGAATACTGTCGTCATCTCAAGCGATCTTGGGCGGGCTACGAAGATAATCCGGGGTTTCATCTGCGTCTTGATGATCCAGAGTTTCGTGAGCCGCCGACAGCACAGATACCGCTTGAATCGACAGCACCTTATGAAGAACTCGCTACGCTGACAGAGGCATACGACATCACGCAGTCGGAGTTTGTGGAATATTTTATGGATGCGGGGGCTGAGTCAGAGGATATTGGTGAGGAACTGGGGATTCCGCTAAGCGTAGTTCGTGAGATTCGTGACCTCGTAGATAGAGTACAGATTGCGAGTTCGGCGCAGGTTACGGTTGTCGATACGCCTTTGCCATCGAGTCAATCGTCCCACACAGTGGCAACGGTACAACGGCTTAACAATCCGCCCCGCGCTGAAATTCAGGTCGCATCGGAAATCGAGTATAATTCTCGCTACCAGATCCAGATTCCTAACGATCAGGACACTGATAAAGAAACGGCACAGATGCTCGACCAACTTCGGCTCATCAATCAGCGTAAAAGCCTTACTTTCCGGATTGTTATGTTTATCTATGAGTATCAGTATCGTTACTTCGTCAGTGGAGATGAATTACATCTAAAACCGTTGACCCAAGCTCAACTCTCCAGGGAATCCGGCGAGCATGAATCCACCGTCAGCCGTATTCTGCAGGACAAACATATTGACACGCCCACAGGTCTCCTACCGCTCAAGTTCTTTTGCCAGAGCAAAGGGGAAGTTGTTCATCGCTTAATCGCTGTGCGGGAACGGCAAGAATTGGGATCGGGCAAGCGTGAGAAGCCGTTCAGTGATGCGGAGCTTGCAGCGATCCTTGAACGGGAATACGACACAAAAATTGCGCGGCGAACTGTCACCTATTATCGCAATAAGTTTCAGGAGACTCCGAAGTTCTATACACGCCGAAAAGGCATCAAGCAAAGCAGTGAGAATGAGTAGTACGGCAAATTGTATCTTAAAAAGTTAGTCGCCCTCCTCAAACACCTGTGCACTGAATAGATATATCTCTGTTTCTGAATCTTGCCATGCCTCCTTCGGCAGTTGCGCTTTTTTGCAGACCTGCTGAAGAAATTGGGTGCGATCCCAGTTGTACGCGGTTGCGACTTGTGGCAGTAGCAGGTCGCTGTATGTATCGTTCTTGATATACAGCCCGTGGACGCCGATTTCCAAGTCTTCAAGATGTTCAAGTGGCTGTAGGGGTGTCAGGACAGAAATCTCGATTGTGAGTTCTGGCATTTCCAAGAGATCCACCTGATGGAAGCGTGGGTCACGAGTCGCCGCAGCAATCGCAGCTTGTGCAACGGTTTCATATAACGGCTTGTCGGATGTAATTTGACCGACACATCCACGCAACTGGTCCCCTTTCTGTAAGGTTACGAACGCGCCCGATTTTTGTAATAGTTCTGCATCCAAACCTGGCAGCTTTGCGGGTATCCTGTCCTCAAGATGACATGTTATTGCGTCTCTTGCAATCTGTAGTAGCAAGTCTTTTGATGCAACTTTCATCTGCCTCACCGCTCCTTTGTCACGCACGATATCGCGGTTTATCTCTCCGTTTTCTGAATCTCGTGTAGGTGATTTCCCTATTTCTTTATTGACACTCATCGTATCGTGTGCTACACTTGAAACTAGCGAAAACATGCAACTTTTATGTTCATCGATCCGATCGGGGGTTATCGCATGCAGACCGATTTAGTCCAAGAACTGGCTGAGGATGAAATGCCCCTCTTTCCGCTGGAGGTAGTCCTGTTTCCGGGCGGCGTCTTGCCGCTCCACATTTTTGAACAAAGATATCGATTGATGATCCAGTATTGCTTGGACAATGATCGGCTTTTCGGTATCGTTCTCATCAAGAAGGGGACGGAAGTGGGTGAAGATGCCGAACCCTATCTCGTTGGGACTGCTGTCAAAATCATCGAAGTTGATCGGTTTGAAGATGGTCGAATGAATCTGATAACGCTGGGGCAGCATCGCTTTGAGATTATGAAGACTCGGCGGGATCTACCGTATTTAGTTGGTCAAGTTAAGATGTTGGAGGAAGATGATACAGAGCCACTCGAAGACTCTGAGATGCGCGCTGTCCGAGCCATCCAATTATATCGAATCTACGAATCGTTGTTAGCTAAATTGATTCCTCAGTGGAAGGTTGCCGATGAAATTCCGACGGTACCTGACCATTTATCTTATCAGATAGCAACACGGCTCCAGATTCCTTTGACAGACAAACAGCAGTTGTTAGAGACATTATCTGTGCATCAGCTTTTGGACCGGGAAATTGAGCTTCTTGAACGAGAAAATCGAAGATTAAAAATAAGCCTGATCGCTCGAAGAAGTTTTGAAAAGCACGACACTAATATGTCACCGTGGAAAAAGGCTTCTCTGAATTAGACGGCGATTCTTTTCATCGCCGCTCTCGGAATCGAGGACAACGATGCAACGCCAAGTCGCTTCAAATCGCTCTCCTCAAACATCTGGTTCGCTAATTCCGGTGCGAAATTTTTTTTATGTCAGCAACTTGTTATCCATAATACGGCTTGGATTGACTCCATTCCTTTTTGACAGCATTGTCCGTCGATCTCACTTCGCGGCTTTGGTGATAGGAGGGTTGGCAATTCTGACCGACATGCTTGACGGTTATTTTGCACGGCGTCTGAATCAGCGTACCAATCTGGGCAAGATTTTGGATCCGATTGCTGATAAGGCAATAATCAGCGCGGTGATTGTCGCCCTTATTTTATCTAATTCCAGCTTCCCGCGCTGGGCATTTATTGTTGTGATTATTCGGGATGTTTTGATTGTAATTGCCAATATTTTTCTTTTCCATCGAACACAGACCATTGCCCGATCTGACAAGTGGGGCAAGTGCACAACCTTCTTCCTCGCAACTGCCTTGGTTCTCTATGTTTTAGCGGATAGCGGCTTAACCCCTCCATTTAATCCCTTTTATGTTTTGTGCGTCGGTCTGATGTTTGCGGTAATTTCAGCCTTGAACTATAGTTGGCAGCTGCTGCGTTTGTTGCAACAGAACAAAACCCAGTCCGACAAAGCAATTTGACGGCCAAGTCAGAGAACGTAAAACATGTCAACTCCGCTTACTCTATCCGAAATTGCGAATATGATTGGCGTGGAAGAGGTCATTATTCGACAAACCCTTGAGCGCCGTGATGAAGATCTCGTCCCTTATCTGCCCACCCTTGATGTATCGGAAGAAGAAGTAGATGCAAACGTCTCACCCTCCCAACCCCAGACCTTGCTCTTAGCGCGTGAGGGGCTGCCGCTGCTGATCACCAAATTGGCTTTTAATATCCCGACTTCCGATATTATTGAAAATCTTGCCAGTCAGGTGTTGCACCTGATGCTGGTTCAGGATGAGAATGCAGGTTTGACAAGCAAGCATCAGGAGTTACAGGAGCAAAATGATCAATTGCAGCACCTGATCAAGGATTTACAAAAAAGGGTGGAGGCATTGGATGGCGAACTAGCAGAGCAGATTCAGCTGCGGGAAGAGGCTGAAGCTGCTTCCCGTAAGGGGTTTTGGAACATCTTCGGACGACGAGAATCGAGGGGATCGTAGGAAGCTTTCTGGCAGGCTATACGCGATGCTGGGGCTGTCTGCACCTAACCCATGACAAAGCAACGTCGTAATCAGCTTATCGCTGTCGGATCACTAATTGTCGGTTTGGCCTTTCTCTCTCAACCGTATTCAATTTTGGTCCGGGGTATTGCTTTGCCCCTGCTGATCATTTCCGCTATCTTATCCGCCCTTTCTTTTTCAGAAAAGCGAATTATCGAGGTTATCGCTGGATTAGGGCTTGTCGCCGGTTTTTCATTTCTTTATTTGCCCATCCCTCCAATTTTAGGGGGTTCTGCTTTTCACCTACTCGCTGCGAGCGCAATCGCTTTTGGTATGACAATAGGCTTGAGGAGTGACGCTGCCAAAAAGATTGTTGAAAGTGCAGCAGCGATTATCGTGGTAGCCGGACTTGTTGCGCTTTACCAATCTTTTAGTTCGGTTTTACAAAGCAGCGGACTCCACCTTATCTTGACGGGTATAATTGTGCTCGCGATTGTATCCCCGCGAAAATTGCTAGTCGAGCGTGTCTCAATCGGCGGAATTGTGCTTGGATTGGTCTTCCTCTGTCAACCTTTCGCCATCTTGCTTTATCAAACAGGCTTTCAGGTTCTTCTCGGCGGCTTGACTGGATTTATTGTCGTTGCGCATCGGTCGGCGTGATATAGGAAACGTGGAACTCGACCATACAATTCACGTCTTCGAGTTAGAGACCTGTTCCAGCACAAATTTCCCCGACTCAACCAATTTTCCTTGCTGAGAGCTTGCTTGGATGAATCCTGTCTCCTTTAGGGCGCATACAAGTTCCGGGACCGATACTGGAAGAAGATCATTCGACGGTTCTCTTCCCCTGTCCAAGGGTATGCTCCGTGGGTTTGGGCGGAGGCGAGGAAAAGGAGCACATCGCCTGCCTTCATCTCTATATGTCGCACCATGCCCATCTCGTTATCGCACGTCCGGATTCCGTCGGGCATGGGATAGCTTGTCTTGTGGCTACCCGGTACACAGACAAAGCCGCCGTCCGCTGAGGTGACATCGCGCAGCTGCCAAGCAACATTGAGGTATTCGCTATAGACGCGGCCATTTTGCTGGCGGTAGTGGTTGCCCACCTTTGATGGGAAGCCGTTGGCGTGCAGCGCATGTCCGGATGATCCTTTCCCCGACAAGAACCCGTTGCACATCATACATTCGAACCCGCTGCCCATGATCCAGTTCATGCGTTGAATCAGAGCAGGATCGGCGATCATCCTTTGGAAAGGTTCGCCGTGGGGTGCGGGCAGTTGCCACGGGTTACCCATTGACGATCTGCCGACTCCTGTCCCCGCCAACGGTTTTGAGTCTCCCGCTGCGGAACCACCCGTGGAGATTTGGTCTGCGTTGGCATCAATCGCTTCGTTAGCTGCTGCCAACCAATCCGCATCCATCACTCCCCGTAGCACGAGGTGACCGCACAGATCCCAGTGGAAAAATTCCTTCTCGTCGATTCCCGAATCCGGATCTCGTTTATAGATCGATGGGTGAAGGATACCGGGTTCCGATGCCAGCGAAGCGGTCTTACCATCAGAGTGCACCACAGGCGGTGGATAGTCTCGATTCGGGTTATGCAGCACGGCACGCTGCACCGGCGTTAGTTCCGCTGTCCATTCAGGCATTGTGTCGTCCTCGCCGGTAATTTCAGAGTCGGCGGACGGGCGCACGTCGCCGCTGATATAACCGCATTCTAACAGACGCTGGGATCCTTTCCCTTGCCAAGGATGTGTCCCCCACATCAGGGATTCGACGCACAACAACAGATCGCCTGCCTGCAAAACCGGCTGCACAACCAATCCCATATCGTCGTCCCCACTCACGAGATCTTGGGGCGCATCAACTGAACTGTTATGACTGGCTGGAACCACCACCAATCCACCATCGCCTTCGTTCACATCTGCCAACGCCCATATCGCCCGTAAGCCTTGACAGAATCGAGATCCGTTGTGCTGACGATAGGCGCGAGACCAGTCCTGCCATTCGCTGCCTCCTGATAGGGTCACCTTTCCATTTTCAGACGGTTCGGAATCCACCGCAATTAGGTGTGGTGACCGATCTAGCTGAAAATTTTCGCCGCAGATTTCCTCCAAGTACTGCTCTAACACGGGATGGTCACGCAAGAAGTGCAAGGCAGGGGAGGAAGAGGCGCACGATGGGGATGCCCCGTCAACGGTTTCCAGTTGATCGAGCGCTTCGTTGCAAGCCTTCAACTGATCGGGAGTCAGAACGCCGGGGACGATTAAATAACCTGTCACGTCGAAATGGTAGTTTTCCTCGTTGGTCATTTCTTTCTTATCCATGACGGATCTCCTTTTTTAATTTGTGGTTGGTCTGCGAGGGGTGATAGGTTGAACAATTGCTCGTTGTTCTGGTGTGAGTCGCGCCAGCAACTCCTCGGAGGGGACATAGGCAAAACGGTGTGCGTACATCGAGGGGAGATAGCGGAAGATGATCATGCGTCGCTCGCCGGGGTTCTTTCGCTCCGCCGAGCCGTGGCATAGACAATCGTTAAACAGGAGAGCATCGCCAGCGTTCAGGTAGACCTCCATCGCACCTTCAACCGTTTCGCCGGAACCTTCGGAGATGCCCGCGGTCTCTTTCTGCATCGGGTGCGGCAAGTCTGACTTATGGCTGCTGGGGACTATGACTGTCGGTCCATCGCCGACACCCACATCGGTCAAAGGCACCATTAACGTCAGCAGGCAGCAACACCATTCTCCCTTGCTGCGACCCGCACGGTTACGGCTGTCGGGCATATGACCACCAGAATGGACGCCGATATATCCGCCCTGCCCCCGTATGTTGATGAACCCTTCGTTGATGAATGGGCGGTCGTGGGGACCGATGTAGTGACTAACCAAATTGATCCAAGCTGGGTGATCGATGAGCCGTTCAAAAATCTCTCCGCCTTCGATGATATTTTGCAGATTCGTCCCATCGATCCCTTTGTAGGTGTGGACATCGATATTGCCGTACCACTGATCGATTTCCAGGGGCGGTAGCGCGTCAAGAAAGCCGTTCATAGCGCGGAGATGGTCGGGATCGAGTGCTCGCTTGATAACCGTGTAACCGAGTAGATCGAACAGATATTCTTCCATCGGAGTTGGCATGTTCTATCTCCTCAACTCAGCATAAGCGGAAAGGGGGTTGAACGTTTTGATGCCTGTCGATTGTGTGCCAAGTTATTGTAAACGAGCCTTTTGGAAAAAGCAACAACTGATTTTGATTAAGGTTCCCTGATTTACGCATTGCTTAAAATTTCGATGTGCTATATAATCGGTTTGATACCCCGCTGCCTTGCATGGATTGGCGGTGGAATAAAATGGTACTAATTTTGCGCATGGAGTGATTCAAATGGATCTGAGGAAACCTCCGCAGCTCATTTTTAACACCGATGGTCACTGGATCATCAATTACCAAGACCGATGGGAGCCGGAGGACATTACCAAAATGATGCCCACGCTCGCGGCTGCCGGCGTGGATGCCCTCTCTGTCCTCGTCGGGATCGACGATGATCTGTCTTGGCGGGGAAGCCCGCATGGTCAACTATGGGGAGACAACATTGAGGATTGGAACCCCGATCCCCTGCCCACTGACATCCATGGTCATCCGTTGCGAGATGTCCAACCTTTGCACATCCACGGCAGACCTGTGAAGGAGATAGATGGCAGAATGCCTGCGAACGCCCATGAGTGTTTGTACGGGCTTTTTGCGAAGGTCATCCAAGACGGTCACGATCTCATGCAGATCTATATTGAGGGTGCAAGAAAACACGATATGGCGATCTACGCATCCTTCCGTATGAACGATGCCCACGCCTGCGATGAAGCCCGCGGATGGTATGGTAGATCTCGACAGAAAATGGAAAGCCCCGATCTGCTCCTCGGATCTCCCGTTCCTGTAGGCGTGCATGGCGCGGACTGGGCCTTTTCTTGGAGATGGAATTACGCGGAAGCGGAGGTAAGAGAACGTTTTCTCGGGCTATTTGACGAAACGCTAACCCGCTACGATTTTGATGGGTTGGAGTTGGATTTCAGTCGCGCGCCGCCCTTCTTTCGCCCCGGTGAGATTATTGAGAATATTCCAACCCTGACCCAACTCATACGAGACGCGCGAGAAATTGTCAAACATCACAGCGTGTCAAAAGACCGTGAACTCAGGCTTATTGTGCGGGTCCCTGTCGGCATTGGAGAGAATTTGGAGGCAGGAATAGATACGGAAACTTGGATACGCGAAGGGCTTACAGATATCCTCGTATTGGGTTCTCCGGGCTACTGCGTTCACGAGATTGATATTGACAAAGCTGTCTCCTTTGCGGAGAGAAGCGGGACTTTGGTGTTCACAGGGTTTGACGGAGCAACATACACCGTTTCGCCGCAGGAGGGCTATGAGCGCAGTCCTTCGAGTGTGTTGAGGGCGACCGCACTGAACGGGTATCGTGAGGGTGCTGCGGGCGTTCATCTTTTCAATTACGACTATCCCTCCCATCGTGCCGGTCCTGCCGACAGCGATGATTTCAACGTCTATGATGATTACCATCTCCAAACCGTGCAAGCTCTAAAGGAACCTGCGTCTCTGGAGCGGGGGAACCGGTGCTATTACCTTCCGTCTCCTGCCGGCGTTGGAAGAGCGGATCACCGCGCTCAGGTGCCACGGAAGTTAGCACTCATGGGTAGAGGGGCAGGTCCTGAACACGCTATGCGCCTTATCGTTCACGACGATATTGATGCTGGGAAAGCTGAAGGACGAATCGAGAAAACCGAGCTTAGGCTTCGTGTAGAGGACGTTGAAGGTTCACTGGATCGTATCCACTTAGAAGTCAATGGCAGGTCGCTCCCCTTCACGCCGAGTTGGACGATAACAAACAGTCAGGGACAACAGTGGTTTGTGTTCGATGATCCGCCGTTGCGACAGGGGCTCAATACCGTCCTGTTACTCTTGGATGGCATTAAGACACCGGATCCTTGGCCCAGTGTGCAGCAGTGCGAAATCTTGGTGTTAACTTGACGTAAATCCCTAAATCTTTTTTCAGGAGGAGGTCCGTAATGAAGCTGAAGGTTGGTATCATCGGTTGTGGGCGTATGGCGAACACCATTGAGGACGAACAGATAGCGAGAAGGGAGCAGGGATCCCACCGTGGCGGCTTGGTGTTGCCATATTGTCATGCCGGGGGTTATGCGGTCGTAGAGGAGACGGAAATGGTTGCCGCGTGCGATATTATGGAGGAGAAGCGGAAGGCGTTTCAACAACGCTGGAACGTGCCACGAGGCTATGCGGATCATCGTGAGTTAATTGATGCAGAGAAACCCGACATTCTCAGTATTACGACCCGCCCGGAGCAGCACGCTGAGGCGATGATTTATGGGGCGGAACATGGTGTCAAGGGGATGTATGCCGAGAAACCGCTCTGCTGTTCGCTAATTGAGGCAGATGCCATCAAGGAGGCATTTGAGCGCAACGGTGTTTTCCTTGAGTTCGGACCGATGCGTCGGAACTGGGCGATCTATCGGCAGGCGCGTGACATCGCGCAGAGCGGGGAGTTAGGGGCGGTTAGGTCGGTGATTGGATTCGCTGGAAACAGCATTGGCGGACATTTTCTCGACACGCTGCTCTATCTGTTGGGTGATCCCGACCCGATTTCTATTCGTGGGACGTTAGGCGAGCTGCATCCCGACGAGGGGGATACCTCCAATATGCGATTCGTGCGCGATACGTCCATCCTGTCAGCGTATGTGGAGTTCGATAACGGGACAGCCCTTCATGCGGCAGCGACCGGGGCAGACCGAGAGTATGAGTTGGTTTGTGAGGAAGGCATTATCCGAATCCAGAACGATGGCGAGTCCTTGTATGTGCGTAAAAAAGGGGAGAACCATCGCGCTTACGACCCGATAGAGATTGAACCGGTGACACCGTGGAGCGGCACCGAGCGCAAAGTTCGTGAGTTGGTGGAGGCGATAAGCACAGGGACGCCGGGAGTTAGCAATCTGCGGGCGACGATGCTGGGGACAGAGATTGGATTTGGTATTTACGAATCCCATTTACAGGGCGGCACCCCTGTCCATCCACCTGTCCCGAATCGAGAGCGTTGGGTGTCGAGTTGGTAAGAAGATTCCGTGAATATGCCAAACCAAATGGCGAAAACCGCTATTAGAATCCAGTTCCTTAAGTAGTGATGTTTGGATAAAGTTAGATCTATCGAGCGAAGAATAATTTCATTACACTTGAGGACAAACTATGGCTTTCACTGAAATCGTCCGACCAGGTGAGAGACCCGACAGCACTTGACGGACCGCTAAACTTTTAAAAACTGATACATCAATCAATTAAGGAGTTAACTAGGATTTCTTGGCTTGTCGACCATAGATGAATAAACTCGATTTGAAGGAGATTTAACATGATTGATATGCTAGATGATAAAGCAACACAGGAGGATTCAGAAGAGGCGGAAGAAACGACATCGGGAGAAAACAGTGCTTTCTTAGTAAGGTCTCTTGAGGTAGATCTAGAGTTTCTACGTAGTGACAATATGAATTTTTATCGGGCAAACAAGGCATACTATGAAGACAGAAACTATGCAAAAGCCATCGAAGAATTTCAAGCCTCAATTGAATATGAAAGATCACAGCCCTCAAATTTCCTAGGTTCAGTGAAAGATTCAACGAATCAAACCCGGACGAAAAGGCCGAATGATGTCATTACCAAATCTATGTACTGGATAGGGGAATCTTATATCAAATTGAACCAGATAGATCAAGCCCTTGAAATGCTTGAACAGTTATCAAGGAACTTTAGTCACCATTACCTTGGGCTAGCGGCGCAACGACGATCCGCCACGCTCCTAGCGAATCAAAAATGTGAACGTGCCAAAAAGGATCTGGAGGAAAGACAGAAAGCACTTGAATTAAGAAAGCAAAAACGACGAGAATCCGAAAAACAGAGAAAACTTGAATTAGCGAATCAAAAACGGGAACGCGCCAAAAAGGATCTGGAGGAAAAACAGAGAAAACTTGAATTAAGAAAGCAAAAAGAAGAAGAAAAGAGGATTCGTCGCCGCCCTTTGGAACCATTTATTCAAGCAGCTAAACAGGTACTGGGTGCGGAAATAAAGGCGACGATCAACAGCCCAAACTTAAACCCACGGGACATACAACTTGTTACACTGAAAGAATGGTACAAAGGACCAAAGGGATGGGTAATTCGACAACAGTTAAGCGAGAATGATTTCAACAAGGAGATTCTGATAGAAATAGCAAAACAAAATGCAAACGATGACAAAGAGTTAGAGGAGTTAGAGCGCCTTCTCTCAGCACGTGCTGCCGAAAAATGTGTCATGGACTTTTATCAACGTTATGGACACCATGTCGAGGATGTGTCGATACATCAGGTCACAGATGAGAGTCCTGATTGGGGAAAGTACGACCTGAAAATCAACGACGAACTCTCTCTTGATGTGAAAAACTCGCGCCATTCAAAACAGAATCCTGACAGCTATGTCGAGCATTGTGTTCCAAGTTTTAAGCAGGATAGAAACAATCACAATCGAGACGTAATGATAGCTGGAGTCCTTTCTCCCAACCTTCCTATATCTAATATACTTTATCCAGAAAGTCCAATGAATCAAGACACACCAATTCGATTTCTTGGGCTTACAAATAAGAACAAGTTGACTGAGATAAAAGATGAGTTTGAAACCCCTAATCTGCTCACAATTAATCTGAAACGTCAAAGTATGAGGGGAGACTTCCTCCCGGCGTGGATGTTTGATTGCCCCGAATTTCTGTATGAACGGCGAGATACTGAACTTAGTAAAATTCTTAAACAAACCGTTCCTGAATACGATCTGTGGAAAGAATTCAATCTGAATCCAATTCCCATCTGTACGGCAGCAGGAATAGATATAGGACAATTTTGGAGCTCGGAGGTTTTAGCGAGTTGGGAATGGTCGTTTCTATCAGCAGTGCTTGATCGACGCAAAGAGCATGGGTTATCACTGCCATATTTGTTTTTGGGTATACTAAAGCATTTTCTTCAAATGGTTTCCGCAAATGAAGACAGCAGTTATCGTCCCAGTGGATACAAGAGGCTTGTCTATGATTCAAATATAGATCGAGATTATAATATGCCTTTGGGCATCTATGACCCCCTGAAGACAATTTATAACTTGATTGCTTCGTTGGATAAGTTATGGGATGCTGATCCTGAGTTGATACGAAGTTTTAAGATGTTTAGACTTGCGGGATTGAATATCTTGAGAGGAGGCAGAGAGAAAAATGAGCGGGATAAAACCCTGATTGCATACTGTGGAGGTCCAAAGTGTGGCAAAGATCCGTTGGTTCTAGGTGATTGTGAGCACTGCCATAAGTGCGATATGCTGATCTGCCCTGAGTGCAAATTCTGTAGTAAAAACTGTTCTGAGTACAATTTGAGGATTCGTGAGTTTGAAAAATCACAGTAAGGGTAGTCATAAAAGTCAAAAAGAAAATAACTATATCAACTGCTTCAGCTTTCTGTTACAACGTCTCGGGAGATTACAATCGGGGGGTGCCAAATAGAATTGATTTTCTTCATTTATGCTTGCTTTTTGGTTTATCAAGGGCTGTCTTAGGATATACATTTTATCCTTTTGAGGAGTTTGACTATGTTGAGTAAGATTCAGAAATAGGGAAATAGCCAAGGGCTTCGGTTTACGAAGGCTCTGCTCCAAGAAGCCCAAATAAACGTGGGTGATGAAGTGAATGTCTCAGTCTAAAAAGGGCGGATTATCGTTGAACCTGCGACCAAAGTGCGAGGCGAGTATGATTTGAAGGAGTTGGTATCGAAGATACCCCAAGAGTATAAAGCCGAAGAACTGGACTGGGATGAGCCTGTTGGAAAGGAAGAGTGGTAAATTTCCCGATGTATTCCAGAGGAAAGAGGATTTTGTGATCTTTGATCCGTAGGCAAGGCGGAGCCAACAAGGTAGCCCCACCTTGCAAGATAGGCTAGCCTTTATCATGACTCCGGATGCATTTCCCCCAGAGAGGTTTCGTCAGGTGATATAAAATCAACGGCGGGGCTTTCGACGCGGCCGTAAGCGTTCCAGACCTTAAAGCCGAGCAACGCCAACAGGTCCGGAGGCGCAGTCTCCAAGACCTCCTTTGATGTGCCAAGGGTCAAGTTTTCTTGCGTCCGGAATTGGGGACCGCAGAATGTTGACAGCACGCCTAGCCGGAGTCCGTCACTCACATTCGCACCGGTTCCGTGCCACATACGACCGTCGAACACCATCGCTGTACCTGCGGGACCTGCGGCAGCTATCGGTTCAACGTTTTTGTCCAATTCTTTATCCGGGTGCCGTCCCGTCAGATGGCTTCGGGGCACGATCCGGGTGCCGCCGTTTTCAGCAGTGAAATCCACTAGCATCCACATGACATTGACAACGACGGCCGGTGCAATCATTGACGGAGGGCCGGCGGCGTCGACATCTCGACGTTCCCGCGTAATTGAACCTACGGGAAGCGGGGAACGTTCGCGCCGGGTCGGTGGCGGCATCCACCACTGATCTGTGTGCAGATTCATCGCCACGCCGCCCGGCTTGGCGATATTGGCGGTATAGCACGACAACAGATATTGCTCGCCGAGGACATGCCCAATTAGTTCGCGGACACCCTTGTGGAGCAGCGGTTCATGAAAAATTTTGCCCTTATTAATCAGCATCCAGACCCGCTGATTGATACCGCTGTCCCTATCCGTGCCGCCATCCTCATAGGCAAGCCCTTGTTCCTTTTCTGCGGCTGCTTGCTCTACCAGTCGGGTGCGTAACGCCTCGACCTGCTTTGGACTGAGCGCGTTGGCGAGTAGGCAATAGCCAAACTCGTCTAAGTGTGCCTTTGCCAGATTAAGATCGGTTGTCGGTTGGGGTAGTTCATTTTTTGCTGTGCTCGCCATGATATCATCTCCATTGTAATCAGTCTTTTGGTAGTTTTTTGGCAGTATATCTATTCGTAGGATGTGGATTGAACCTCAAGGACCGGGAAATTGCCACACCGAGAGCGCGGTGCGTCCGAAAATCCACTCCCGCTCTTCCTCGCTCAAATCGGAGAAGTGGTCAATCGGGAACTGAAGCGAATGATGGTATCCTTCCCTCGAGCTGACCGGTGGGAAGTCACTCCCCCACATTACCCGTTGCGGTCCAAACGCTTCCACAACCATACGTGCAAATGGAGGAACGTCCTCGAACGGGTAGGGTAGATTACAGAATTCCCCAAAGCCCGGTAGTTTTATTGTCAGGTTCGGGTGTTTCGCCAAGGCGAGAGCGCGTTTGAACTCATCGTAAGGCGGCACCGCATCTGTACCCACGCCCCCTAAGTGTTCGATAACAATCTGGAGGTCAGGAAAAAGGCTTACAACTTCAGCAAATTCATCGCTGAGGAGCGTTGATGGACTTGAGGGGGCGCTGACAACGAGGTTGAGTTCAGCAGCAGTACGCCACTGTACGAGTGGATCGGCTGCTTCCGCGCGCGAGTTTGCGCTGAGACGGATTCCCACAAGCCCCTGATCAGCCCAGTAACGCATCCGCTCCCCGTCGTCGGTGCTTTCTACAATCATTGCCGAGGCAAGTTGGTCTGGATGGGCACCCAAACATTCAACATGATAACTATTGTCGGTAGTTCCCTGATGCTGTATCAAGACCGCCCGATCGACACCGGATTGCTGCATGTGGTAAAGCAGGGTTTCGATGGGTTCATATTTGTTCAGTCCGGCATGACAGTGGGTGTCAACGATGATCATAGGACTAATCCTTTCTTTATCACTGAACTCGTGCTTCACGGATCTTAAGCATGTTGACTTAGAGCCGTCCGCCGGGTGTGTAACCAACCCCTACTTTGACTTGGGTTCCCTCCATCTGTTCCACAACATGTTGGAAACACTCTTCAACCGTTTTGAATGGGGGATTTGGATATGTTTCGAGGCTAAATCCTAAGTCGTTCGCGCCGAACATGAGCATATCAACGCCGGGTTTGGCAAGTTTTCGAGCATTGATGATTGCATCAACGGATTCCAGTTGCAGGCTGAGGATGCCGTTGTTATTCCACCATTCGGCATATTCCAAGCGGTCCATCTCTGGCTTGAAACCGTACCCTGAACTGGGACCCCAACTCCGTTTTCCAACTGGCGGGTAGTAGAAGGCGTCGATTGCTTCTTCAACAGTTTCCTCTGTTTCGACCTGCGGTACGCAAATTGCCAGAGGACCCAAGTCGAGAATATTTCCAATGAGATAAGCGTTTCGGGTATGTTTGATGCGTAACTGAACGGGCATCCCCAGCTCTTCCAAGTTGGCGCAAAATGAAACGAGTTTCTCTTCATTGAATGCTGAATGTTGGGCATCGGTCCCGATCAAATCGTAAGTGTCTTGATCGAGAATAGCTTCGAGTTCACTTTTCGAGGCACTTGTGGGAGCGCCGCCGATGTGAATAGGTTCACTGTTGTGTATCCGTTGTTTCAACGTGAGTTGTTCTGACATATTTTGTATTGCCTCCTTAAGGCGTTGGTTGCATTAGATCAATCTTAGTTTGAAATGTCCGGTTAGGGTGCAGGGTGCAATAACCCTCCGTTACCCGTTAGTAGAGTCCAAGGTAATTTTCGGTTTCCCACTGGCTGATGCTTTGGTGGTAGTTTCGCCACTCTTCGCGCTTGACTTCGATGTAGTAGGGGGCATATTCGGGTCCAAGTGCGCTCTGGATAACCTCGTCCTCTTCAAGGCAGTCGATTGCTTGGTTAAGTGTCCTTGGTAGCACGTCAATGCCACGTCGTTGGAGCTCGTCCAACGATATTTCGTAGAGGTTATCGTCGTTGCGCGCCCCGGGATCAATTTGGTTTTCTATGCCGTCAAGCCCGGCGGCGAGTGTTGCTGCCATGGCGAGGTACGGATTTGCTGCACCGTCGCCCGAACGATTCTCAATCCGTCCGGGACCGGGGATGCGAATCATCTGTGTCCGGTTGCTCCCGCCATACGTGATATAGACGGGTGCCCATGTTGCGCCGGAGCGGGGTGCGCCAGAGATCAAGCGTTTGTAGCTATTGACAAGCGGATTGGTGACAGCAACGAGTGCTTTGGCGTGGTGAAGGATACCACCCATAAACCAGTAGGCGAGTTGGGACAAACCGTTTTCATCAGATTCGTCGAGGAAGTGATTCGTCCGGTTTTCCGTGTCCCATAAGCTCATGTGAAGATGCGCGCCGTTGCCGGTTAAATTTGCAAAAGGCTTGGGCATGAAGGTCGCTGTCAGTCCCTGTTCTTCGGCGACGGTCTTGACCATCCACTTGAAGAAGGTGTGCCGATCTGCGGTGGTCAGCGCATCGGAATAGAGC
This sequence comes from Candidatus Poribacteria bacterium, assembly GCA_022826645.1. Taxonomy (GTDB): domain Bacteria; phylum Poribacteria; class WGA-4E; order WGA-4E; family PCPOR2b; genus PCPOR2b. The sequence goes on along the minus strand of JAJDUM010000112.1, from coordinate 23,587 downwards.
CAGTTGAGTTCAAACTGGCAGTTAGCGTCCTCATGGTCGTTGGCGTATGGTCCCCAGCCTAACCCCTGTAGGTACTTAATCAGGGTGGTCATTGTATCGAGGTTACGGTGGAGTGCCCGCAGGTCATAGCAGGGCTTACCGAGTGTGTCGAGCGAGTCCCACGGCGCGTAACTGCCGTCCTCACCTTGTTTCAACAGCATAAACTCTGCCTCGACGCCGACGTTGAAAAGGTAACCTTTTTGTTTGGCGTTCTCCAATCCCCGCTGCAAGATAGTGCGTGGGCAGTAGGGCCATGGCTCATCTTCTACATGCACATTTCCTGCCAACCACGCCACATTTTCGCGCCACGGCACGATTGTGAGTGAGTTAAAGTCAGGCAGGCTTGCCATATCCGGATCGTGCGGTCCCTGTCCCATTTCACCCGCCGCAAACCCTGCGAAACCAGCGCCCTCTTCTGCCATGTCATCGATATGCGTCGTCGGTACGACCTTTGCTTTTGGCGCTCCAGCCATTTCTACAAAGGAGCAGAGGAAAAACTCGATTCCCTTCTCTGCGACTAACGTTTTAACCTCGTCTAACGTCATTATCAGGACTCCTTTCTCATTGCCGTTGGAGAAGACTCAATTTTTTTTCGTAAAGTAAGCGTTATTCTCGTTCTTTCCACCCCGGCCCGCCGCCAAACACGCGATTCGTCCCGACGAGCGGGATTCCGCAAATCATTGATGCTTCCAGGTTCAACGCCCGGAGGTCTTCGGGGTCGAGGTCATGCACGTCTGCCTTGCCGCACGCGCGCGCAAGGATCTGGATTTCTGAAGTCATTGCTTGCAGCAGGTTAGCAACGCGCTCTGCGGCTTCGTCGATGTCGAGGCGTTTCATCAGATCGGGGTCCTGTGTCGTGATCCCGACGGGGCAGCGCCCTGTGTGACAGTGGTGGCAGTGGTATGGCTCGGTGCCGAGTTCATGATAATCTTCGACATGGAGGGGTTTGTTGCAGTTGAGTGCCATCAGCCCCGCTGTGCCGATGTATACCGCATCCGCACCGAGTGCCATCGCCTTCGCCGCGTCCACACCGTGTCGGATTCCGCCCGCAATAATAAGCTGCACTTCGCCATACAATCCGAGATCTTCGAGTGCTGCGCGTGCCTCACATACAGCGGCGAGCGTCGGAACCCCTGTGTGCTCCTGACAGATTTCGGCGGACGCACCGGTGCCGCCTTCCATCCCGTCCACGACGATGACATCGGCGCCCGCCTTGGCTGCCAACTTCACGTCGTCGAACACACGCGTTGCGCCCATCTTCACGAAGATTGGCACCTGCCAGTCGGTTGCTTCCCGCAATTCCTCGATTTTGATGATCATGTCGTCGGGACCGAGGAAGTCGGGGTGCCGTGCTGGGCTGCGCTGATCGACGCCGAGGGGTAGGTCGCGTTGTTCCGCGACTGTATCTAACACCTTTGAGCCGAGCAACAATCCGCCCGTTCCCGGCTTCGCGCCCTGTCCGATTGTCAACTCGATGCCATCCGCCATCTGTAGGTGATGGATGTCGATACCGTAGCGGGATGGTAATACCTCGTAGATTAGTGTCCGGCTGTGCTCACGTTCCGCCATCAGCATCCCGCCGTCGCCGGTGGTGTTGGAGGAGCCGACAATGTTCGCACCCTTTGCGAGCGCAACCTTGGCGTTGTAGGAGAGCGCGCCCCAACTCATCCCGGTGATCATGATGGGAACCTCAAGCTCAATTGGCTTCTCTGCGAAACGGGTGCCGAGAAGGGTCTTGGCTGAACAGCGTTCCCGATAGCCTTCGAGCGGGATGCGGGTGAGGGTACACGGGATGAAGGTCAGGTCATCGAACGTTGCCCATCGCCGTTCGCGCAACGTTCCAAATCCGCGGATACGGTATCGACCGAGTTCCGCCTTAACTTGGATATCTTCAATTATATCAGGGGTGAATGTTCCACTGGTTCGGAGATAATCTGATTTGTCTGGCATATTGCTCTGAATCCCGATCTTGTCAGGGGTAAAAGGTTCTCTTATTATAACGCCTCTCGCCACATCGCTCGCTCGTCCTTGTCGAAGTTCCACGACTTACGCCCGGAGACAACTTTCTTGAAATTGCGGATTCAATTTACGTCTTGTATAGATGTTTTTTTTGTGTAAAGTTCTTCTGCTTTCACCTTTACCTGTGTATTGTCGGAGAATAGAATAGCGGCACTGGAGCCGTCATCCTCAATATGGATGGAGGAGAAGCGCACATCAGTCACAACCTCAATCTGTTCGGGAAGCACTGCTTCGATTAAACCTTTCGTCGTTCCTTCGTCGGTGACAATCTCAATGTCGTAGGCTTCATAAGGTGTCGTATAGACTTCCACCGCCGCCCCCTTCTCACCCTTCTGAAAACCGTTGATGGCTTCTAGCAGCACGACTGTATCGTATCATTTTGCCTTCGTCATCTTTTTTACCCCCATTTAGAGGATGTAAACTGTAACTAAGCGTGGTGCATTGCTAAACGTCCTATCCTCTAAGCGGTCAAACTGCCAAACGGTCATTACGTCTGCTGTGTGTCCGTTCAGGCCGGTGATGGACAACACCACCTCAAACTTTTTGCCAAACGCTGTCTCACTGATTGATGTTGCCTCGTGATGGGACAACGCGTCTAGAATTGCTTCCTTCAGTTGTGTCCAGTTCGACAGTTGTGTCCAGTTCGATAGGTTGAATCCTAGTGTGCTTTCAAGCACTCGCGCTTTGTGCTGTCCACGTTCATGTTGCGGATTAAGAGCATAATGAATCAATTTACTATCCTCAATAAGCGCATGTTCGTGGTTGAGCAGCAAATTCATAATGCCTCTCGCCACACTGCTCGCTCGTCCTTGTCGAAGTTCCACAGCTTGCGCCCGGAGACGACTTTCTTGAAATTGGGAAGGAGAGTCTGCGTACTACCAACTTTGGACGGGAGATGTTGAGATAGGGTGGATTCGAGGAAGGTGAGATCTTCGGCGGTCGGTTCCTCAATCACAGCGTCGTTGCCAAGTTCAGCGATGTCCCCGCCGACGAAACAAATTGCTTCATACATCGAATCAGCAAAAGCTTCGCCCGTATCTCCGCAGACGATCATTGTCCCTCGCTGCGCCATGAAACCCGCCATATAGCCGCAGTTACCGCCGACGATAATCAGTCCACCTTTCATCGAAACGCCCAACCGCGCAGCCGCATCGCTGCGAATAACAACTGTTCCACCTCGAATTGAAGCTGCTGCGCCGTTGCCCACATTCCCTTCGACGGTAACGGTGCCGCCCATCATCGACTCCGCCAATCCCCATCCCGCGCTCCCTTTGATCTCAACGGTGGGTCCGTCGACCATGCCTGCGCAGTAGTAACCAACACTTCCGTCAAAGGTCAGTTCCACCGCCTGTAGAATTGCTACGCCCAGATTATGCCGGGCGACGGGGTTTTTCATACAGATGTCGGTCTCACCGTTAGCGATGAGGCGTTTGATTTCCGCATTGATGTCGCGGGTCGTTTTACCGTCACAGATTATCTCTGCCATATAACTACATCCTTTGCTTGTGCCTCGGGTTCCTAATAGACACTCTCAGAAACGTATCTCTAATTGTTCGGAGGAGGCCTGCTCATCAACAGAGGGCGGTTCTGCTGCGTCAGAAATACATTTGACAATTGCTTCTGTACCACCATCCGGATCGAGGCACTCACCACCCAGATCAATCAAATCCTTGTTACCTTTTGGGGGGCTATCAAAGCACTCTGGATCAAGAACAAACAGAGGCAGATTCATGCCGAGAGCCGTTTGTGCGGTATTGAAAGTACCACTCATTTTACCCTGTGAATCTTTTTTAGGCCCTGATTCTATCACGACAACCGCTTTGGAAAGCGCACAAACAAGTTTATTCCGACCCATTGCATTGCGAGCCAACCATTTAACATTCGGGTCAAATTGCGAAACCGCCAGCACATCCCGCTGCCAATCAAATTCTCTAAACGCGCTCTTCTGACGCAGCTGCTTGATACCATAAGGCAGCACCATTATCGTCGTTCCTTCTGCAGCTAACGCGCCCAAGTGGGCTTCTGAGTCCACCCCTTTGGCGTATCCAGAGACCACATTTAACCCTACACTTGCAAGCTCAGTGGCAAGTTTCCGTGCAACACGAATCCCTGTATCTGACACATTCCGCGATCCTACGATTGCAACCCCATCCGAAGTGAGAAGCTTTCGTTGCCCCTTGATGAACAGCATCGGCGCGATTTCAAGGAGATGTGGTGGAAAATCGGGATGCCTTGGGTAGATAAATTCAATGCCTTGTGTTTTGAGTTGCTCGTATTCCGTATATGCTTTATCACTGTCCTCTGCGCGGATTTTACCATTAAGGATTTTTGATAGTTCTGGAAATTGGATTGAGAGATCACCTTGACTCCGGGGCAACATTTCAGGATGACAGTTTTCCTTTTCGAGTATCTTTGCGATTGAAATCAGCGACTTGGGGCCAATTCCGCGCGCCTTAAAAAGCCGAAACCAGAAATAATCTCTTTCGATTTTCATTCTTTCGTCCTTGTTTGGGTAAGTGTTAGGACAAGCACACGATGCACCCTCCCCTGTTCACAGAGTGCCTTGGTTGCTTCTGTCAAGGTTACCCCTGAGTCATAGAGATCGTCAAATAACAAAACACAGCGTCCCTTCAAATCTTGATGTCGAATTTCAAGTGCCCCTTGGATTTCTGCCTGTTTTTCTATGGACGGAATATTTTTGAGCAATTTCGTCTGTCTGGTTTTGATCAAATAGTTAGTGAGGACTTGGCGATTCAGGAGACCTCCCATCCTCTGCGCTATTTCGATAACAGGTTGAAAGGGCCGACTTGTATTTGAAGGTGGCATAGGAATGATTGCGCTAACGTAAGGGAGGACAAAGTGTCCATCAACTGCAAATTCTTCTTTGACGAATTTAGCCGCTATTTCTGCAATAGGTTGAATCTTACTCCGGTCATTGCGATATTTCACCTGAAAAACCAATTCGCCAATTTCGGTGCGTTCTGTATCATATGTTCCATCCGGCAAGAGATGGCTTGATACTGTGTGAAAATCTAAAGCATATCCTGTACGCCAATTCCCGTGAATTTCCTGTGGGTTGAGACTGATTTGTAAATTCATTTATATGGATTGGTCCTCCTGTTGTGTTTGCCATACACTCACATCCTTTGCTTGTGCTTCGCGCACCTCAGAGTCGTCCCCGAAGGCAGCCCGGATCGCGATCTCTTCGGTTGCGACCGCGACATAATCATCTGTTTCGGTAAAGAGTAGCGGTTTGAAGGCGAAGGGGTCTTTGGCAAATCCGATGTAGTTCTCTGTTGCTGCGAGATAGCTGAAGGAGCCGTCCAGATCGGTAAGCGATGCATCTAACGCTTCTTTGAACCCCAGTCCTTGGGACAGTTGGTCCGCGAGGTAGACACCGATGATTTCGGAGTCGTTTTCCGTATAGAATCTGACACCACGTTGTTCGTAAATGCAGCGCAACTTGTGATAGTTCGTGATGTGTCCGTTGTGGACGATGGCGAGGTCGGGGTGGTTGTGTGCCCAGAAGGGTTGCGAGTGACTTAGATCGACACGGCTCTCTGTCGAAAGGCGGGTGTGGCCGATACCGTGTGTACCCAGAAATGTAGAGACACCGTGGGTAGCGTCGAGATTTTGTGGTGTGCCGACCTGCTTGACGATTTCAAGTTCGCGCCCCATGCTAACGACTTCGATGTCTTCATCTAAGGACTCAATGAATTGCGTTAATATTCTTGCTTCCCCTTGCAGATCAATGACGAGCCGTAGATACTCAGCGGTTGTTTTCGCCTCTTGCACGGAGCCGAACGCCTTGACCCCCTCTGCAATCGAAGTTCCTCTTTCAGCTGCACCATCGGGTTCTCCCAATTTTACCTGCAGCGTGAACGCCCCATTTTCTGGAGGACTATAAAGTGCCACACCCGCCGAATCCGGTCCCCGCACTCCCAGTGCCGTGAGCATTGTGAGGACAGTCTTGCCCACGGGTGTATTACGATTTTGCGTTTTATCTAAAAATCCGACGATACCACACACCCTTAACTTCTCCTTAATTATGACCTAAATAGCCACGTTAAAATGCAAACATTCACGATGTACCTTATCACACTATTAACTTCCTGTCAAACGTCGTAAAGGCGTCGCAGGAATTCGCAAATCTCAATAAAATAGGGAGGAAAACATCTATTCGTTTCGCAGATCTCTGACCTCCACAGCCAATCCTGAAAACTCGTTCTTTTCGAGAAGGATGTTGGAGGTTTTCTCGCCGATCTGGACGCCGATGTGTTCGCCATCCTCCCGCGTTTCGGTTATCTGATTTTGGCGAAGCGTGATTGATTGGGTTTCCCCCTGAATGTTAACACCGATACCGCCAGTGTCCGATCCACTGTTCGCAATCCGGTTATTTTCAACAAGATTTCGATGGGGACTACGCCCTTCGTTTGGTTCGTTACGGAAGGTGATTCCGACCTCCCCACTGCCCTCGATACGGTTGTGTCGGATGATATTATCGGTGTCTCGATGTCCTACGGAGATGCCATATTGACGGTTATTGAGAATCTGGTTGTTCTCTGCGACCCCGTATTTCACTCCCCAGCAGAAGAAAAGTCCCAGCCGATTGCCTTCGAGGTGGTTATCCTGCATGATTGGGCGTTGGGATCCGGATCCCGGATGCAACCCCAAATCGGCGTTGTTTAGGCTCTGGCAATTCGTTACAGTCACGTCGTGGCAGATTTGCCATGAGATGCCATCACCGTTATAGTTCCGCGCTTCGACATTATGGACCTGTATCCGTTCACAGTCCTGCATGAAGATGCAGCCGGCATAGTTTCCATCGAGGTGCCCATTGTTAGATCGGTTGCCGTCGAGGACGAGATCTCTGATCTCCACATCGCAAATATGTTCACCGCTCAGAATCGGGAACAGGGTCGCGATTTGTGCTTCGTGGTCTGCCCAGAAATTCTTTTCGAGGGATTTATCGAGCCAGAGGCGATTTCCCTCCTTTGCGACGATCGTGCGCTTAATGACATTCGACCCGCCGTGATGTGGTGTCTTTGCTCTCAGGCAAACCCCGTATCCCACTTCAAAGCCGTTGGCCTCGGTCAGGATTACATCTGAATCGTACCAATCTGAATCGACAGCGAGGGGAGTGCTCACAGATGGGTTTTTAACCAGCACTGTTTCGTCACCGCTTCCTTCAATCCGTATGTTGCTTCGTAAGTAGATTGCGTTGTTAAGATGATAGGTGCCGGGCAAGAGTTTCAGCGTTCCGCCTCCGAGTGCGGCGAGGTAGTCGATGCCCGCCTGAATAACGCGATCGTCACTGCCATTAATCTGTCCGTCGCCGCTCCCTACTGTCATTGATAACGAATTCCGCATGTAAAGTTCCTTTCATCTTCCACCGATTTGGGGATTAGCCGCGCCCTTACCTTCTCTTTATTCCAACACAATTTGTTGTTTCTCTTGCATAGATTGTTCAGCGGACAGGCTCACCCGTATTGCTTCAAGTGCGGTTATTGCGTCTCTATGCGCTACACTTGTCTCTTGCGTCTGGATCTCCTGTATCCACCGTTCCTGAAGTGAAACGTTTGGGGCATCAACAGGGGAAATCTCCTCGACCCCTGCTCTCGTTGAACGGTGCCACTTGCCACCGCTATCGCTGATTGTACCGTCGGTCAGGACATAACGGGAGTGCTGTTCGGAATCCTGAATCTCAACTCCTCCTGCCCAGACCCAACTCCCCACCCCGCCGTTCTTGAACTCGACGTTGACCGTGTTGACAAATCGGTTATAATTGCCCCGATTTGTTAAACCTTCGTAGGCCGCAGAACCTTCGACCGACCTGACACCTCCGAAGATATCGATAATTGGGTAGATATGGTAGATGAAAAAGTGCGCTGGCGGACCGGAGACAGGCAGGTTGAACAAAATCTCTGGGCGCGCGCCTCGTCCCGGTGTGAGGCGCAGAAAGGTGGTCAACAACAGATCTCCGAGTTCCTGAGCGTGTTGTTTAACCGCTCGGTGTGAATTGGACACGGTTTCGGAGTGGTTAATCCGGAGAACCCGTTGGTTGCGTTCTGCGACTTCGACTACGGCTTCCCCCGCATCCATTGACCGTGCCAACGGATATTCCATAAAGATATGTTTATCACAACGGAGTGCCGCGAGCGCGATCTCGGCGTGGGTGTCGTTGTGGGTGCAGATGACGACGCCGTCTAGGTTATCGTGCTCGACAAGCGCCTGCCAATCAGGGATAAACTCCGCTCCATGTTTTTCGGCAAGCGCGGTCCCTGTTTCAGCGTTTCTCGACGCGATTGCTACAACCTCGACGGTTTCCATTTCAGAAAATCTCTCTGCATGGCGTGTTCCAGTGCCACCAGATCCTATAACACCAATTCTTATTTTCGACATGTTTTTGACCTAATATATAACGTGATGCGTAACACCTGCATCTTATCACATTTGTATCGACTCATGCCACCCAAAATCCGAAAACCTAATCAGGATTCGATGAAGAATTTCACGCAAATTACTTTGAATCCCGATAAAATTCTAACATTTTGGGTATCCTGATTCAGATAGTGAACTTTTATCTCTCCTGCGGTGTCATTCACAGTGGAAGCCTTTTATGATAGAGCAATCAGACCAAACCCTCATTTACAAGATTGTAGAGCGCGATGCTGCTGCCTTTGAGATGCTTTTTGCGCGACATAGTGCGTCCGTCCGCCAGCATATCCTTAGCATCGTGCGGGCTGAAAGTGCTGCTGAGGATCTGGTTCAAGAGGTGTTTTTGCGTGTCTGGACGCGCGCTGAACAGTGGAGTGGTCAAGGCGAGTTCAAGGGTTGGCTTTTCCGCATCGCAACGAACTTTGCCCTCAACCATCTGCGCACCGTGCGGCGACGGCGACAGGAACCCCTTGAAACACCGCCTGACGAATTTGAGGATGAAGATGAACGTCCGTCAGATCCAGATTGGCTGATTGATACTTCGTCGCACGGTCCCGAAGTGATGGTGGAGCGCGCTGAACAGTCCCAGCTGCTCTGGCAGCTTGTTGATGGGTTGTCCCAAGAGAAACGGGAGGTGCTTCACCTTATATATCAAAAGGAGATGGCGCTTCAGGAAGCTGCCATGGAGCTTGGCATTCCAGAGGGCACCGTGAAGTCGCGTTTACACTACTCCATAAGGCATCTCGCCCGCGAATGGAAGGAAATCGCAAGCGATTGGGAAGAAGAGAAGGAGTGAGCAAGCGATAGCGTTTCACACTTTATAATTCACACAAACGCGAGACACAATACAAAGGAAATAGGAGAATAACATGTCACACAATATCACTGCATTTTGGCACAAGGAATCCTTTGAAGAATTGATGAAAGAGCGACTGCCAGAACTTCTCGCTGACCGGGTGCCGCTTGCCGGTTATCATTTTGAGTCAGCCGATGCGTACACCTGTCGGGTCAGAGTTGTAATAGCGTCAACCGGGGGTTATATTGAGGTCGAATGCACGGACATTCCGCAGCCTGATGCAGACGGCATGTTCATGCTCGACGGTGAACCCTATGTTGTCGTGCCGATCGCCTCGACCGTGAACTTGGAACAGGCGAAGATTGAGTGTGTGGGAGATCAGTTGTACGACTACTTCAAAGCACGTATCAGGGAAGCACCGCCGGATCTGGCATGGGATACATCGCTTGTCCGCTCATGGCTTCCGATTGATAGATGGGTGGATGAGTTTTTTGGTGATACATTCACCGCTCAGAAACTTTCCGATACCAACTGGCTCGACAAGCATACACATCTGCGTAGGGTGCGGATTTCACAGGGAAATCGGGTGTTTACCGCTGAACACTTTGGACGGACGTGCCCATTTGAAACGCCAGAAGGACCAAATGTCGGCAAAATTCTGACGATTGCGAGAGGTGCGGAGATCCGCGACGGAAAATTGGTCATCGTTGATGATAGCCCTGAAGCGACGCTTGGTCTTTCCGCAGCGCTGATCCCTTTTCTCGAACACAACGATCCACCGCGGTCACTCATGGGTGCAAACATGATGCGTCAGTGGTTGTCGCCTTCCGCTCCGGAGACCGCTCCGGTTAACTGTCCCAAGGGGGTAGCAAGAGTCGCTGCTTCCCCAGAGCCCGCACTTGTCCAGACAGGTTACGAGCCCGATGTCCCCGACTTTTGGTGTGGACGTAATCTGTTGACCGCTTTTATCTCTTGGGGCGGGGATACCGTTGAGGATGGCATCGTGATTAGCGAGTCGTGTGCCGCACGTCTAAATTTTCCCTATGCTATTGAACCGGGCGATAAGATCAGTAACCGTCACGGGACGAAAGGGGTCATTTCACGCATATTACCTGACGATAAGATGCCTCATCTCGCCGATGGTACACCGGTGGAGCTTGTTTTCAGTTTTGGTGCGTTGCATGGACGGATGAACTTTGGTCAGATTCGTGAAGCGGTCATGGGTCGCATTGCGCGGGCGGAGGGGGAAGTCGCTATCGTACCGCCATTTCAAGCGTTCAGTGCGGGTCGGCTCCGTGAGCGGCTCAAAGAGGTGGGGCTGCCTGAAGATGGGCTGGAAACGCTCACTGCTGGACCTAACGGTAAGCAACTGAATCGGTCGAGCACGGTTGGTTGGGTCTATTGGGGGAAGACGGTTCACATCGCGCTGGATAAGCTCAAGGCATCTGAACCGATTGTCCATGACGAACCTATATACCATCAAGGACTTGGCGAACTCGAATACTATACGCTACGCAATGCTTCCGCATTTGAAACTTTGCGGGAACATTTCAATACCCGTGCTTCGACACAGGTAGACGCAGATACGCTTTCCGATCGTGTTACGGTAGGAACAGTTGAGCAGGCGGGCCCACCGGCACCGATGTACGCCAAACTCAGGGAGCGATTGTCGGCGGGGGGTATCCAAGCTAACTTGGACAATGACAAGTTGACTTTCCGATTTGCACGTCCGGTTGGGAATACACTCCAGCTTGCCCAGCCAGTTCCCCATCCGTGGCTACATGCTCAAACTATTGATGAAGTTGGTATATGTGAGAACATTTCCGAGTATCGTGCACTTGCCGATGTCAATACCAGAGCAGAGCGGATGTTTACAAATGATGCACCGGAAAGCCTAACCCTCCAAACTCTCCGACAACTCCAAACACGCCTTGCGGAATATTTCGACGCACTTCTAAATCCCGCAGACATGCGCTTTCAGGCACGGACGCTTTTCAGCGGACGCAGCGTCATTGTACCAGATGCGGAGTTACGCCCTGATCAGGTTGGCATTCCGGAGCAGATAGCATGGGCACTCTTCGGGGCTCAGGTTGTAAAAGAACTTGGTGATACCAAAGAGGTACAGGGTAAAAGCCAGAGAGCAGCACACCTCCTTGATGAGCTTATGGCGCGTTCGTGGGTGATTGTACATCGAGCTCCTGCGTTTACGCCTACCTCCTTTGTTGCATTCCATCCGGTGCGCCAGCCAGACCGTGCCATCCGTGTTCATCCCTTTGTCTGTGAGTTAATGAACGCTGACTTTGACGGCGACCAAGCGGCGATTTTTCTGCCCATTACAGTGGAGGGTCAACAGGAAGCCGGCGAGCAGCTGTCTATCGTTGGACATCTCAAACGGGATCCGAATATATGTGCAGCCTTAGTCCCGGGGCATGATGCGATATGGGGGTTGGCAAGTTTGAGTCTCACCCCCGAAGGATGTGATGAACTCACAGAAATTGTTGGGATGGAGATTGCTATCCCTGAGGGTTTGGTTACGCAGCGCTCGTTAGCAGATATGCTAACGATCCTCCTCAAACGCGAGGGCATTGAACGCACCATTGAAGTCGCTGAACGACTGATGCAGCGTGGACTTGAAGTTGCAAAGGGATCGGGAGCCTCCATGAGTCCATTCCTTAGTAGGGACCATGGTAGTCCCCCCGTTCCTACAGACCCCAACGATGCAACAGCGTGGAACACTTACGCGGAGGAACTTATGGAATGGATTACCGCTTACGAACACTTTGCTGATAACAACTTAGGACCGCACATCCTCGCAGTCAAAAGCCGCGCCTTTACGAGCAGACTTTATAGACTTGCTTGCATTGTTGGGGCGCGAGGGGCAGTTCCAGATATCCGAGGGGGAGATATCGTGATCCGTAACGGGTATTGTGACGGCTTAACGCCTGATGAGCTCTACACACTCTGCGTCGGATCACGGGAAGGGCTTGTTCGATTCAACTTGGAACTACAACGTGTTGCGTGGGAATTACGTGACAGCAGTCAATCGAAAGGGTTTACCGTTCTGTCGCGTGCGATGCGAGCCAAGCAGCCCGGCATCGTTTTCGCCCGTGCTGCAGCGTGCGGTGAAGTTGATCCTCTTGCGGATATTGACAGCCAGCTTTTCGTTGGGCTACCTGTAGCAGGATCTGAGTGATGCACGCGTGAGTTAAAGATCGTAGGGCTTACGCACTTCCCTATGGACTCCTTGATGGTCCCTCTACTGTAGTTGCCCGATTTATCCCCGATAAATCCCCGATGAATCGGGACTCCGACAAGCCGAGAGCAGGCAGGCGGGATTAAGAAACGGGCGTTGGCAACGATGTGCATCGGCGATGAATCGCCGAATTACAGGTCAAAGACTCTCCCCGATAAAATCGGGACAGGCGGAACGGAGGCTTTGACCGTTCAACTGCGTAAGCCCTAATCTTTTGTAGGGGTTAATCGTTTGCCCCTACTAACCCCTTCCAATCAATATGATTGCCTATAAACTGGCTTAAAAAGTCCGGATCGGGCGTGTTACCTTGCAGTCGTTCATCGAAGAGCACAGTTCCCAAAATCGGTAGGTGGGCGAGTCGTTCAAGTTCTTTGGGATTGGTTTCTTCAGCAAGCCCTTTCGATCCCTCCTGCGAGGCGTTCAACACAATCCCACAAATTTCAAGGTTATAGGATCTGGCGAATTCAACTGTCAACACGGTGTGGTTAATCGTACCTAAGTTAGGTCGGGCAACGACAATCAGCGGCAGTTGAAAACGTTGTGCCATATTCGCGACGAGGGCATCGTCACGGATCGGCACCGCGATCCCACCGACCCCTTCCACAACCATGAACTCATGTCTCTGACAGAGCTGAGCGAAAACGTCGTCTATTTGTCGGAGATCAATTGACGCTCCCTCGATTTCCGCAGCTACAGACGGGGCAAGCGGATGGCGTAGGCAGATTGGATTAATCAGATCGAGAGCATCGTCCACCTGCGCGGCATTTTTGAGAAAGATCGCGTCTTCCGAGACAATCCGTCCTTTATGTTCAATGCCACCACTTGCGATCGGCTTCATGACACCAACATTGACACCGGCGGCCTTGAATGCAGCCGCTAATCCGCCTGCCACGACGGTTTTACCGATCTCGGTGTCTGTGCCTGTGATGAAGATGCCGGTTGGTGTGGAATGGGAAGTCATACTCGCTGACCGATACAGTAGCAAAGTTTATCCGGTGCTATTATGAAGAACACGCGGAAAGAGTTCTCACCGTATGTATCGACCCGGTATTCGGCGTCATCTCTTTCCAGTCCGTTGGCTTTCAACTCATTGAAAGTTGCCTCAACATCATTGACCTCAAAAAAACATCCGTCCTGTGTTGGGTCCCCACCGTTCTCCGCCAACCCAATCTGGATATCATCTCTTGCGAGAACGGTTGACTTGCAAGGGGTATCGCTTCTGGAAACTGTCTGAAATCCCATCACTGTTTCGTAAAAAGGGATGGCTTCCTCCAGATTCTCTACAGGCAAATTCATCTCGTCTTCTTGATAGGGTCTCGCCCTTTTGAAGACCGCTTTGGTTTGCATGTTTGCCTCCTCCAATAATCGATGGTGCTAGTATAGATTTTAGCACAGAATTGTTCTCAAGTGTTAGCTAGGGCTATTCAGTTTTCGGCTTATTACCCATTTTGTTTGAAAAGACGCAACCGGGAGATCACGCATACAGTGAGATGTCGGGATTCGGAGATCCCTCCTACAGTAAAACTAAATGATCCTAAGTGTTAGCAACGGGTGTTTTATCGCTACTTTGTCTCTCGCCTCAAAAACAGCGTCAGAAGTGAGGTCGCCAACGGTAGCATCACCAGCCCATCTAACAGTCTCGGCAATCCGACCCGATCACCGAGCATACCGACCGGATAGTTCAATAACCCTGCGGTTCCCCATGCGGCACCCATTGCGAGGCTGGAAGCGAGACTTTCGTGTTTAGGAAGCAGCTGTTGTGCCAAAACGATATTGACCGTGACTGAGGTGGAGAGCGTAAAATTTCCCAGGAGAAGCAGCACTAAAAAGAGTGTGCCGCTACTATGTAACGCGGCGTATAGAATCGGTGGCGCAACGATCAACGAGAAGCGCAACAGTGTGTAACGATTGATCCTATCTGAAAGGGAACCACCGGTAATGATGCCAATAGAACCCGCAAACACAAAGAGGGAGAGCACCGCCGAGCGCTCGATGTTTGAAAAATTCTGTTGATCAAGATGTAGTGACAAGAAGTTCAACACCCCGACTGTCGTGACTGTTCTTAAGGTAGTGATTAGATATAATACAATGAGCGGGCGAAGTTGGGGGCGGAGGGCAATCCAGACTGTTGCTTTCTCTGATTCGGTATGCGAGATTTGAGTTGTCGCCACAATCTTTTCATTAGTTGTCCGAGGGGAATTGGTTTTTGCGACGAGTAGTGCGACGAGTAGTCCTGGAATCATGCACCACACCAACCACTCCAGTCCATAGCGGTTTAACAGGATCATGATGCAGAACGGTCCAATTGCTTGTCCTACGTTTCCACCGGTGATAAACAGTGACACACCGAATCCTCTTCCTCGCTTGGCTAATGCTGCTGCCTGAACGGCTGCCGGCGGATGGAATGCCGCTACACCCATGCCTCCGATTATTAGTAATAGCATTAGGAGGAGAAGTGATGGGGCAGCACCCATCAAGCTGGTGCAAACCGAAGGTATCGCAACACCGAGGATCAAGAAATGTACTGTCCGCCCTCGGTCTGCGAGTTGACCGAATAGGACTTGACTAAAAGAATTGAAGACCCCAGAGACAGCGATTAGCATCCCTGCGAGGCTACTCCAAGAGGTGGTTTGCGATACTAGTTTTCTGAATAGGAGCGGTAAGAGATGGGGTAAGGTGGTAGCGTAGGTGTCGACAACAGCATGGGCGAACGTCAACAGATAAAGCCGATTCCGGAGGGTGGTGTTAGATTTATTTAGCATTATTTCCGTTTGAGCAGGGGAACTAGCACGACGGTTATCAATGGAAGCATCACCAATCCGTCCAACACCCTCGCTAACCCAAAGTGATCTCCAAGCAGGCCAACCGGGATACTCACCAATCCGCCGATACTCCACGCTGCACCCATCATGAAACTGGAAGCAATATTTTCGTGTTCAGGGAGTAATCGCTGGGCAAGAACGATGTTAATCGTAGTTGAACTGGAAAGGACAAAGTTGCCCAAGAAGAGAAGAACAAGAAAGGTGCCCCCGGTGCTATGCAGGGAGAGGTATAGAAGTGGAGGGGAAGCGACAAAAGAGAACAGTAATAAGCCGTAGTAATTGATCCGATCGGACAACGATCCACCTACCATGATGCCCATCGAACCGGCGAATATAAACAGTCCAATAACTCCGGATCGTGCGAGGTTGGAGTATTGCAAATCATCAAGGTATAACGAGAGAAAATTTTCCAGTCCGATCCCCGTTATCGTGCGTATGACGGAGAGTAGATATAGCACAAGGAGAGGTTGCCAGTGAGGGCGAATTGCCTCCCAAAGATTCTTTCGTTTTGCGGGGCCGTTTGTGGGTGCTGCTACTACCTGAGATGGTGCATTCACTGCTGGCGGCGGCTGTGTCCTCAAAACTTTTGGGATAAGCAGCGCAACGAGTACGCCAGCGGACATGCACCACGGCATCGACTCTAACCCGTAGCGGTACACCACCAAGTACATGATGAGTAAGGGACCGAGGCCACGCCCGATGTTTCCCCCTGTCAGGAATATTGATATGGCAAAACCTCTTTCCCCTCTGGCGAGCGCTGCTGCTTGGCTGGTAGCTTTCGGATGGAAGGCGGCAACACCGCAGCCGCCAATTCCCAGTAGCAAGAGGACCAAGAAAAGCGAAGGCGCGATCCCCAATAGGCTCAACGCGATAGCGGTGAACGCGACACCAAAAGTGACGAAATGGATCGTCTGAAACCGATCTGATGCCCAGCCGAAGAAGATCTGTCCCAGCGAGCTGAAGGTGCTATAGACCGAAATGATTATTCCTGCGAGGCTATTCCGAGCAGCGGTCTGAGATGCGAGCTTTTTGAGTAGCAGCGGGAGTAAATGTGGTAAGACGGTCGCGTAGGAATCGATGACGGTGTGGACGACGGTGAGGAAATAGAGCTGTTTTCGGGGTGATAATGGGGAATTTTTTGGCATTAATATAAGCGTTCAAACATTCAGATTGCGTAAGTCGTGATCGAGACATCTCAGCCGAACGACACTGTACCCGATCGGCGCAAAAAAGAAAATACCACCCGATATCGTATCACCCGACGTTAGGAGGTAGAATAACGCAAGATTGTAAGGCGGGTCAAGGTAATTTTCAGTCCGCCGGGTACAATGCCGGGTACAATGCCATGTGCTGCCCGGCACCGTCCATCGCAGTCACCCTGTTTCCTGACCACTGAATCCGATAAGGGTTCTCATATCCCACAGCCCGTTCCTGCGTCAGAAACTGCGGTCGGTTGAAGGTCATTCGAACCTGCGCACCCTCACGGACTTGATCCACCTTCAGGTGGTATCGGGTTGTCGGAATTACATTTCCATCAACCGTTGCTCTAAGGGATTCGCACCAAGGGGGAATGCGAATAGACAACATCTCGATGGGGCGTTTTGCCTCGACCACGAGGTTAGTGCCGCTGCTGATGACGTTAACCGCCTCGTGCTCGCGGGACAATAGCAGGTTGACACGGACGTTGCCGTTATCTTCGCAGGTGATGATGTGTTCCCAAGCAGCCGCGATGCCTTGTAAGGCGGCACCGGTCAGATCTGAGTTGTAGGAATGAAAGCCGTTCGGTTCACCGAAACAGAAGGCACCACGTGCCCGTCGTCGCAGCCCTTCATACGCCCGTGTTTCGGTGTTTGCCATCCCCTCGTTTTCGGTAACCCATGATAGGTCGTCCATCTGAGAGGCGAGGAGGTGGTTGCAGAGCATCCGTTCTGCATCTTCAAAATAGGAGGTATAGCCCGATGCACCGAGCAGACATGCTGCCTCAATCAGATCTGAGGTACAGTTCGCCTCGCCTCGACCATATTTTGCGTTCGCGCTTTCCTTAACCCAACCGGTTGAGGTGCGATAGGGTAACATACCCACATCAAAGATGAGTCGTGCCCGGGTGGTGAACTCCCGTTCTCCGGTAACCAATCCGAGTTCTGCCAGCGAGGCGATCGTTCCGGTGATGGAGTGGATATGTGTTCCACAGTCTGGGGTCAACTCTCCATTTTCCCTGAAACTGACTGCTAGGGCGTGGCGAGCGAAACGAAGTGCCAAATCTATTCCAAGCGAATCGTCGAAGGTATGACTGTAGGCGATCAGGGCACCGATTGCTCGCTCTGAAGTTGTCGTTGCTATGTTCTCATCCTGCCAGCCCTCTGGTCCCAAGCATCTCCCCGGATAGGTCCCGGTGGCACGGGTTGTCTTCTCCATCGCTGCAACGAGTGCTTTGGCATATTGTTCGGCTTGCGGGTCGCCCCAGATCCGCCATACAGCGATTAAGGCGAGCAGCGCCTCGCGCTGATGGTGCATGTAAGCCAAGGGTGGACTGGAATCGCTGCCCATATCGTCCCAAGCGAAGCCATCACTGTGGTCGCAACTGGCAAGAATCTGTTTGCGCAGCCCCTCCAACAGTTCTGTGTCGTCCGGTAAACCGACCATCCCATGGCACACATTGAGTGCGTGCAGGAACCGACCGACGGTGTGTGGTGTATCGGCTGCTTCGTGCTGAGACCAGATGGGCGGCGAAATCAGGTTGAAACGGAAGTACGGGCGGCAGTCGCGCTCGCGATCTACGCTGTGGCAAATATGTTCGATACCGAGCAGCGCGCTTTCTCGGAGGTCGATTGGCTCCATTGGATTTTTCATCTTTCACCTTTACAACCCGAACAGAAGTGGGTATTATTTTGAGCAACTGACCTGCAAGAAAGGATAATCCGCAAGATGGCAACTACCTCAAATTATCCCGTCCCCGAAGTCCTTGTTGCAATTATGAACAATCACCGGGACTTGGAGATCGCACGAACGCAGCGTTGGTATCGCATTCCCGTTAAAAGCGCGAATCGGCTTATTCCGGAACTGGAACAGATGCAATACCTCGCATTCTACCAGACTGTGGTTTTCAAAAGGGACGCCTATGCTGTGAACTACTACGCGGAAATTGAGCGGATAAGTACCGCACCACGGATCGAGTTGTTGCCTGATGAACCGGGACACCAGAATGCAGAAACTCCGTATTACAAATTGGAGATTTCCCCACTACAACGTTTGCCACAGTCGATTCCGAGCAAGCGCCTAAGGCGTGTTACTTTCATCAGAACGACATTAGCAAAATTCAGGATGGCACAGGAGATTAACGATCTCTTCCACACCAGCCCGATCGAGGATTTGATGTGGGGAGCGTTAAAAGCTGCAGAGGTTCAAGCGGAACGTCAGTATGAAATCCGGGAACGTGATACCAATTATGATCTGGATTTCTTTGTTGAGTGTAGCGATGGAGCCAAGATTGACATCGAATGCAACGGCGATACCTACCATTCGACCAAAGCTGCGAGAGGCCGTGATAGGAGGAGAAATACCTACCTAACAGCCAATGACTGGTTGGTTCTGCGTTTCGGCACGGACGAGCTTCGCAACGACATACGCGGCTGCGTCAATAAAGTCCGAAAGCTCATTAACCAGCACGGAGGACCTGTCGATCGCAGTTTGAATTACGACCTCTACCGAGATGATACAGATGCCCAACTAGATCTCTTTGAGACCAAAGACTAATCAGATTTTTCAGACCGAAGGGGCCTCTCTTGTTTCGCCGTTTCCCCCAATTACGCCCAACGTTCCACGACCACCTTCTTCTGTGTGAAGAATTCGACTGCATCTTTGCCCTGCCCGTGCATATCCCCGAAGAAACTGTCCTTCCACCCGCTGAATGGGAAGAACGCCATTGGTGCCGCAACGCCGAGGTTAATTCCGATATTGCCGATCTCCGCCTCATAGCGGAACTTCCGTGCGGCTGCCCCGCTACTGGTGAATAGACACGCCATATTCCCATAACTTCCGCCGTTGACCAGTGAAATGGCATCGTCAATCGTGTCCACATGGATTGCGCTCAATACGGGACCGAAAATTTCTGTCTTGGCGATTTCGCTTGATGGGTTCACATCGCTCAAGAGTGTCGGTCGGACGAAGTTTCCATTCTCATATCCGGAGATTTGGGGATTGCGTCCGTCGACCAAAGCCTTCGCGCCCTCATCCAGTCCTTTCTGGATGAGTCCCTCAACTCGGGATTTGCTTTCAGGCGTTATCACAGGACCCATCTCAACGCCATCCTCTAGTCCGTAGCCAACTGCTCGCGTCTCCGCGGCATCGGTCATTGCATCTATGAACCAATCTCGCGCTTCACCGACGGTAACAGCCAGCGAAGCCGCCAAGCATCGCTGGCCTGCGCACCCATAGGCGCTCTCGGCTGTTGCGTGGCGCGTCATTTCCGGGTCCGCATCCGGTAGGACGATAATTGGATTTTTTGCTCCGCCTTGGCATTGGGCGCGTTTCCCGTTGGCTGTCGCTCGGCTGTAGACATATCTGGCGGTAGCAGTCGAGCCGACAAAGCTGACCGCCTTGATGGTGGGATTGTCCAGAATAGCGTTCACTGTTGCCTCAGAACCGTTCACCAGATTGACGACGCCTTTGGGCAGGCCTGTGCTTTCGATGAGCTGAAAAATCTTTTGCATCGTCAGCGGGACCTTCTCCGAAGGCTTTACGATATACGTGTTACCACAGGCAATCGCGTACGGCATGAACCACGATGTGATCATGGCGGGGAAGTTAAAGGGAGCGATTGCAGCACAGACACCCACCGGCTGCCGAATCATGATCTCATCAATACCGGTGGCGATATCTTCGAGGTTGTAACCCTGCATCAGCGTCGAAATACCGCAGGCGACCTCAACGTTTTCAATGGCACGACGCATCTCACCTCGTGCTTCGTCCAGTGTTTTACCACATTCCAGCGTGATAGTACGGGAGATATCATCGTAGTTTTCTTCGAGCAGGCTTTTCAGCTTGAAGAGATATTGGACACGGTCTGGTGCCGGTGTGCGTCGCCATTCGACAAGCGCATCGGCTGCCGCCTGTACCGCCAGATCGACCTCAGCACTTGGGGAGAGGGGCACCATTCCGAGAACTTCTGCCGTGGCTGGATTTGTAACATCTATATATTCGCTGGTGCTGGAGCGACGCCATTCGTTATTAATATAGTTATTGAGAACAGTTTCTGTGCTCATGGTTATTTTTTCCTTTCGTGTAACGATAAGAGAAGCATTCCTTCGGAGTAAGCAGAATTATGGTAGGTTTTAGAATTGGTTAGACACTTCCAATACACAGCTAACCCCCTAAATCCCCCTTATCAGGGGGACTTTGGCAACTCTGTGAGGATCGGGATATTGATAAATGTCTGCTTATTTCTCTAATTCACCATAGATCCCAATTAATCGGGACGAATCTCCTTGCAGTGGTTGGGGAGCTAGGTTCTGTTGACATTTCATCGTAGCCAGATAACAGAGACGCATACATCGGTTCACTGACGGAGAAAAGAAACCGAGTTTTCAAGAAGAAACTCGGTTTCTGGCAGCTTTTCCATTGGTTTAATGTTTCTCACAGTAGCAATATCAAAATGTCAACACGTCCTAATCAGTTTGTGTTCAATTTATCGCGAAATGCTTTCCTAAACTTCCGCACTTTAGGATCAATGACCATTTGGCAGTATGGCTGATAGGGGTTCAATCGGAAATAGTTCTGGTGATATTCCTCTGCCGGGTAAAAAACGCCTACTGGTTCAATTTCCGTAACGATAGGATCCTGCCATAACCCCGAAGCATCGGTCTCTTCCTTTGATTCTTGTGCTACCTTTCCCTGTTCCTCACTGTGATACAAAATCGCGGATCGGTATTGGGTTCCGACATCGGCTCCTTGCCGATTCAAGGTGGTCGGATCGTGGGTGCGCCAGAATATGTACAATATGTCTTCGTAAGAGATAACCTCAGGATCGAAGGAGATCTGCACAACTTCAGCGTGGCCCGTGGTTTCGCTGCAAACCTGTTGATAGGTAGGATTTTCGACCACACCACCTGAATAGCCGGAAATCACCTCATGTACACCTTGAAGGTCTTGATAAATAGCTTCGACACACCAGAAACATCCACCGGCGAGTGTTGCTGTTTCTAAGTTCATACGTTCCTCCGTGTAGGGTTTGTCGAGTTCATGGGGATGGATATCCCTACGTCCATGCCCGTTGAATTTTCGCAATTGCTTCAACGATGTAGTCCATATCCTTACGTGATCCGAGGAGTAGATTCTGGAACAGCCATACGCTTTCTTGGCACACCTGCTCTGCTACGGGAGAGGGCAGGGTGCGAATTAAGCGCGGGTATTTTTTGGCGACATGTGCGATGCCAGCCTCCCGTGAGAGTGGCGCACCGTATCCGCTTGAGCAGGGGATTCCCTCCGCGCCCAGTGCTTCGAGGAATTTACTCCGTGGCATCCCGCCGAACCCTTCTGGGTCGTACTTGGCACAATAGAGATGGTAACCGTGTTGCGTGACCCAAGGACTCAGTTTCGGGGGTGTGAACCCTTCAATCTGCTTCAGTTCCGTTGAGAGGTAGGCAGCGTTTGCATTTCGGGTTTTGGTTTGTCGTTCCAATCTACCCAAACGCGGAATGAGTAGTGCTGCAAGGTACTCCGACGGTCGGTAGTTCCAACCGAGGCGGGGATACTCCCATCGTGCGCCGCCCGGTGCCCGTCCAACATTCATAAAGGCGTAGACGCGGTCTCGAACGTCTTTATCGTCCGTTGTTACCATCCCACCTTCACCCGAAGTTAGGTTTTTGGACGATTGGAAACTGAAAGCCCCGGCATCACTGAGTGCTCCTACCTTTGTCCCTTGACACGCTGCGCCGTGTGCCTGTGCACAATCTTCAACTATTGCGAGTCCATGCTGATCTGCGATCTGTCGCAGAGCCTCCATATTTGCAGGGTGTCCGCCCAAGTGCACCGGCAGAATCGCCCGTGTCCGATTTGGGTCAATCGCAGCTTCCACAGCAGCGGGATCAATTGTGAAGTTGTCCGGATCAATATCCACAAACGCAATTGTGCAGTTTCGGTCGAGGGCAGCACTTGCTGTTGCGACAAAGGTGTAGTTGGGAATAATGACCTCACCGCCATCGCCGAAGCCGTCCAGATCGAGCGCACCAGCCAGTGCGGCACTGATCGCATCGGTCCCGTGCGGCATAAACATAGCGTATTTTGTGCCGCTGTATTCGGCGTATTTTTCGTTAAGTTCTTCTATCTTTTGACCGCCCAATCCTTCTGTCGCACTGAGATAGACTTCGCGCAATCTCGGTTCTATCTCCGATTCCCATTCTTCCACGGCGTTTAGGGGTGAGATGGGCCACGGGTCTTTTTCTGTGTCACGGACAGGCGTCCCACCGGATATAGCGAGTTGATTTGCCATAAATTTCTCCTTAACCTCAAAGCAGCATTTAGTCCTAAAAATCCTTAAATCCTGTTTCAATCTCCTTGCCCGTTTATTATATCACGAAAGCCAAATTTTTACCGAGAAATTTACCTCTCATCAAATCTTCGGGATGGAGCCCCCATCTCTTTAGAGTGGGGAGGAAATCCCGTCCTTTCTTGTTGTAGAATATTGCGAAAACTGGTATAGTTTTTATGGTTTTCGTGGGAGAGTATCAGCACCGTCGCAAGGCGGTGTCTCCCATCTCCACTGATACGGACATGAAAGCCAGAAAGCCACATCCCATGAAAAAGACTTATGAATATCGGGCGTATCCTACGACCAAACAGCGAAAAACCTTTGCCTTGTGGCTTGCGCTGCTACGAATGCTTTATAACCAAGCACTTGCGTGGCGTAAAGATGTATACGAAACCACCGGCGAATCGGTCAAGTGGACGACGCAAGGGAACGCTTTGCCTGAGTTGAAAAAGGAATCGCCAGCGTTTGCTGGACTTCACAGTGATATTCTCCAAGACTGTCTGCGCCGTTTGAACAAAGCCTATCAAGCGTTCTTTCGCCGAGTCAAAGCAGGTGAAGATCCGGGCTTCCCACGCTTCAAAGGTGAAGGGCGCTATCGGTCAATGACCTT
Organism: Candidatus Poribacteria bacterium; assembly: GCA_022826645.1. Classification (GTDB taxonomy): domain Bacteria; phylum Poribacteria; class WGA-4E; order WGA-4E; family PCPOR2b; genus PCPOR2b. The sequence continues at coordinate 85 of JAJDUM010000112.1, read as the reverse complement.
TAGCCACTTATCGGTGAATCTGATTCGTGATGTGCGTCGTAAGTTTGCTCGTGTGGTTGTCCCGAAAGTCGGACACGTCAAAATC